>CAJJAA010000009.1 GCA_905182025.1 uncultured OM182 clade bacterium | reverse complement strand
CAGCCGACTGCTTAATACGAAACACAGAAATATTGACCCTGCTAACCCCAAAACAACGAGAAATCGACGGGTCAGCAACAAGTACATGCTCGAGATTATTAATGGACCGAGTCCGTAGCGTATCTCATGGAGATAGCTTGCGGGTCGAGTGGCTATTGGGTCGTAAAACCAGAACAGTGACGTAAACCAATCATCCAGTGTTGAGATAAGATAGCTGTAGATGGCGGGGTTCTGACCGATACTTCGCGTGGAATCGTCACTCATTGCGAAGGCAATCATCTCCAATAATACCGGCGCAGCAAGAAGGCAAGCTAGAATCACCATTGCAATCATTGTCAGCATTGTTGAGAAATGATTTCGCCAGTCGGGCATTGATTCTTTACTAGCAAAGAAACAAATCAGTATTGGTAGCGAGAAAAAGAGGCTGTATATAAGAATCTGGAAGCTTGGGCTACATAGCGCATGTACTAGCGCAAGCATGATTACCGAAAAAGTCGTGAAAGATAATCGCTGATTTTTATGGCACTGCCAGAACGCAATCAGAGCCTGAACGAAAAGCATACCGAGTATCAGGTTGAGGTGCCCTTCATCAACCCGGTAGGCCATCAGTGGGGCGAAACCCAATAACAGGCAACAGGTAATTGTTCCGGTAATTTGTTTGTACTTCCATTCGAATGCACCAAGACCTGCAAAAGCATTGACTGACTGCACCGCAAGGAAGCAAAAAAACCATTGAATCACAATGAAGGAAACGTTCAGGCTGAGAAGCGGTGAAGCCCCCATTTCTGCCAACAAAATGCTTAAGGGGAGAACGCCGTAGACAGCGAGTAAGTTTGTGCCGCCGAGCGCTTCGAATTTATAGGCAAGTGAATGCCAATCACCCTCTGCAGAATCAAGCTGGTAAAGCATCGGCAGTAAACTGTTGAGAGCGTCGGCTCCCATGAAGCTGAAACCCGGAATATAGCCAATGAACACCCAAGCTGTGAGTACGACCGCCAGGCAACAGATCGCCAGCTTGATGTCGCTGGATTCCCGATTATTCGTAATGAGGTGAATTTTCATAGCTTATGATACAGATCAGACGGGTTGAAAGGCTATAATTCTGCTTTGCGCCCACGGTTGAATCGCCGAATAATCAAATGTCGCTCCATTTTCGAAGACTTTATTTTTTCGTTAGATGATGTGTGGAGCATCGATAGCGATCTATTATCGGTTGAAGCTATGGAAATAGCCTATAACTCGCTAAAGTGTGTGGCAATGTAAGGTCAGCAAGTTTGAAAGCTCGATGTGAATAATGCACTTCAGGCTATAATTAATGTAGATGTACGCTAGGTTGTGAAAAGTGGAAGAAAAGGAAACAGATATAGTTGCTGATGAAAGCGGCGAAAAGGAAGGCAAAGTTGGGTTTTTCTCAAGGATCAAATCGGGTCTATCAAAGACCCGATCAAAGCTATCGGATGGAGTTGGCAGAGTTTTTCTCGGCGAAAAGGTCATTGATGATGATTTGTTTGAGGAAATAGAGGCGGTTTTATTGAGCTCAGATGTCGGCGTTGCGGCAACGACTGAAATCATGGAGGGTCTTGCTAAAAAAGTCGCTCGAAATGAACTGGCAAATGCAGAATCTCTCTACGCTCATCTTAAGGAGCAATTGAGCGAATTACTGCGAAGTGTTGAGCGGCCGTTGGTGATCCCGAAGTCTGATGCGCCTTTTGTCATCCTGATGGTGGGTGTGAATGGTGCGGGTAAAACGACGACGATCGGCAAACTCGCGAAAAAACTTCAGCAGGAAGGAAAATCCGTGTTGCTTGCGGCTGGCGACACATATCGTGCAGCTGCGGTTGAGCAATTGAAAGTTTGGGGCGAGCGTAACGACGTACCCGTGATCGCGCAGGGTACAGGAGCCGATAGCGCATCCGTTATTTATGATGCATTGGAAGCAGCGAAAGCGCGAAATATGGATGTGCTAATCGCAGATACGGCCGGCCGTTTGCAAAGCAAAAAGAATTTGATGGATGAGCTGACAAAGATTCGACGTGTGCTCAATCGTTTCGATGAGTCGGCCCCACATGAAGTGATGTTGGTGCTCGATGCTGGAACGGGTCAAAATGCGATATCGCAGGCGACGCAGTTTCAAGAGGCAGTAGAGGTTTCTGGTTTAACCATTTCGAAACTCGATGGTACCGCTAAAGGCGGCGTGATATTCGCGATTGCTAAGCAGCTTGAAATACCGATCCGGTTTATCGGCGTTGGCGAGCAAATAGATGATCTCAGGCCGTTTGACGCAAAAGAGTATGTTGCAGCGCTATTTGATTAGCCTACGTAATAGCGAGCGAGACCTTTTTCCGTAGGGCCAATGCGGCGGGTTTAATGGACACGTTGCTTTGGCTTGGCGGTTGAAAATTAATGATTCTTCGGTTTATGGGTAGCCGCAGGGGAGAGCTCAGTTGATTCGATTTGATCATGTAAGCAAACGTTATCCTGGTGGAAAGGAAGCGCTAACGAATGTGAATTTTGAGTTAGACCAGTCCGAAATGGTATTTTTGACCGGTCATTCCGGCGCTGGGAAAAGTACACTGATGAAGCTCATCATCATGATGGAGCGACCTAGCCAGGGACAGGTGTTTGTTCAGGGTGTAAACCTAAATCGTTTAGGGCGTCGTCACATACCGGATATCAGGCGCAATGTCGGGGTTGTGTTTCAGAATCATCAGTTACTATTTGATCGTTCGGTCTTTGACAATGTTGCGCTACCGCTGACTATTTCAGGTTATCAGCCGAGAGAAATAGGCCGTCGAGTTCGAGCCGCTCTTTCCAAAGTTGGGCTGGCAGATAAAGAGAAACACTACCCTGTAACTTTATCGGGCGGAGAACAGCAGCGGGTCGGGATTGCGCGAGCGGTGGTGAACAAACCTCCGCTACTTTTGGCTGATGAGCCAACGGGAAATCTTGATCCGGGGTTATCTGAAGAGATTATGAATCTGTTTCAGCAATTCAATCAGGTGGGTGTTGCTGTGATGATTGCGAGTCATGACTTGGTGCTCGTCAAGGCTATGGGTCACCGACAAATAATCCTTTCCGGTGGAAGGCTCGAAACATGAGTCAGGATAAGGGTAAAGCAGCCTCGAAAGCCGACACAAGAGGGTCCATTGGTGCTAAGAGCGGAGGCACCAAAACAGCCGGAGCAAGCACTCACTCACTACAAGGAGTCGATTATTTAAGAAGCTACTTTGCTAATCATCGCCTAGTTGCAAAGCAAACGATTCAAAACCTCGTCCGTAGTTTTGTGACCAGTACCATGACTTGGATGGTGATCGGGGTCGCGCTTGGACTACCCGCAATGCTATTTATATTGCTCGATAATCTTGAGGGGTTGGGCGGTGATTGGCAGGGTAAGCCGGGTATTAGTGTCTATCTGCAAGCGGATGTTTCGGAGCGTGAAGGTCGCTTGCTAGCAAAGACTCTAGGTTCTGAGCCGGAGTTCATCGCTGCCCGCTATATCTCAGCGGCGCAAGCGCTTGAGGAGTTTAAACAACACTCTGGGTTTGACGAGGTTTTAAACTCCCTGCCAGGCAATCCTTTGCCTGCCGTGATCGATATCGAACCTGACGATGTCAGCACGATTGAACTGAAAATGAGCGTGCAAAGGCTTGAAGAGAAAGCTGCGGTAGAATCTGTATCAATAGACTTGGCGTGGATTGAGCGTCTTATAGCGTTGGTTACTCTTGGAGAGAGGTTTGTTCTGGCGCTGGCAATTTTTCTTGGCTTAGGTGTGTTGCTATCGATCGGAAACACGATTCGCTTAGCGATTGAAAACCGGCGGGCCGAGATTGAGATCATAAAGCTCGTAGGCGCAACCGATCGTTTTGTGCGCCGACCTTTTCTCTATTTGGGTTTCTGGTATGGGGTAGGCGGAGCACTATTTGCTTGGCTGATGGTGCAAGGCAGTTTGTTATTCCTGTCAGCGCCGATAGAAGATCTCATTTATTCTTATCGAGGCGAGTTTACCGTTAAGGGCATGGGTTTAGAGGATTCTGCTTTGCTGTTCTTAACAGGTGCAGGTCTGGGTATTGTAGGGGCTGGGCTCGCAGTGGGGCGGCATCTGCACGAAATTGAACCTACCTAGTGCATCAGGGTCCAATTTTTAGATTAGATGTCTAAAGTGATGACATGCTGGAACGTTATATCTCGACGCCTGCTTATAACTTTATTTTCGATATGCCGTGCGTTAAGCTACATAAAATAGTGCATTAGCACTTCCATCATGTGGGTGATAGACTTCGCAACCCCAATTATTTCGTTTACCTAATCCGAGTAGGCTATGAGTTCCAGTATCATCCCATCAGTCGATGTCTTGTCTCCAGGTGCTAACCTGGAAGCTTACATTCAGGCTGTGAGTGGGATCGCATTGCTCTCTGTTGAGCAGGAAAAAGAGCTCGCAGAACGACTCTTCTATGAAGAGGACCTTGATGCGGCTCGACAACTGGTTATGGCGCATCTACGATTTGTCGTCTACGTGGCACGATCATACTCCGGCTATGGCTTATCAGAAGCTGACCTCATTCAGGAAGGTAACGTCGGTCTGATGAAAGCTGTGAAACGATTCAACCCTGAATTTGGTGTTCGTCTTGTTTCCTTCGCTGTTCATTGGATCAAGGCGGAGATGCATGAATTCATCCTGAAGAATTGGCGCATTGTTAAGGTCGCTACGACGAAGGCGCAACGCAAATTATTTTTCAATCTGCGTGGGTCGAAGAAACGTCTTGGCTGGATGAACGAAAATGAAGTGAAGTATGTCGCGGGCGAACTCGGTGTCGAACCGCATCAAGTGAGGCTAATGGAAGGTCGATTGGCTTCGCAGGATGAAGCTTTCGATGGATACAATGATGACGACGAGGACTTTGCGAGTCCTGCTCGATACCTCGAAGATACCGACAGTAATCCTGCGGATATCACCGAATTCCAACGTCAAGCGCTTGGGCAGCAAAAACAACTTCAAGCAGCATTCCAGCAACTTGATGATCGAGCGCAGATGATATTACAGCGCCGTTGGCTGGGTGACCAAAAGTCGACGCTACATGAACTGGCGGAAGAGTTTGGTGTTTCCGCGGAACGAATTCGTCAGCTTGAACAGAACGCGATAAAGAAACTCCGTAAACACATCGTGCCCTGATCTGAAATGATCACAAAATATATATTTCTATTTGCTGGCTTCAGCGGCTTTATCGGAGTTGCTCTGGGAGCCTTTGGTGCCCACGGTCTGCGTGGCAAGCTCGATGAAAGCGGTATGCATGCCTATGAGACGGCAGTCTCTTATCAACTTATTCATACCTTAGCCCTGCTTGCCTGCCTAATACTGATGACCCAGTTGGGTAAGTACTGGGCTTTTACCTATGCAAGCTTTGCTTTCTCTATCGGAATTTTGCTTTTTAGCGGTAGCCTCTATCTGCTGACGGTGTTTGGTCTGAAGATATTTGGACCTATCACGCCCCTGGGTGGCATATTCTTATTAGCGGGTTGGGTCTTGTTAAGCTTAGGTATTTGGCAGAAATACGAACTGTGAAGTACCAACTGTAAAGAGACAATCATGATTGATAAGACTCAGCCTAGCTCAAATGACGATTCAGAGAGTCACTCTGAGTCAAAGCAGCGCAAGCGCGAGATCCGAAGCTACGTTATTCGCGATGGAAGAATTACGCCCGGTCAGCTGCGAGCGCTAGACGAGTGTTGGGACACTTACGGACTTGATGTTCATGACGGTCTGCTCGACCTTGATGCAGTGTTTGCTGAACAAAACCCTACCGTTCTCGAAATTGGGTTTGGCATGGGTGATAGCTTGTTTGAAATGAGTCAGAGCGACTTAGCGACTAATTACATTGGTGTGGAGGTTCATAGGCCTGGCGTGGGTCATCTTCTGCAACTATCGGATAAGGCCGGATTGCAGAATCTTCGGATTTTCAGAGATGATTCTATCGATGTCTTAAAACAATGTATAAACGACAAAAGCCTGTCGAAAATACAGATATTTTTCCCTGACCCTTGGCACAAAAAGAAGCATCATAAGCGCCGTTTGATTTCAGATGAGTTCGTAGAATTACTCAAGTCCAAACTCAAAGACGATGGTGTGCTTCATATAGCGACAGATTGGATGCCTTACGCTGAGCATATTCGAGAAGTCATGACGCACTGGCGAGAAGTCCCCATACCGACTCGACCTATTACGAAATACGAAAGAC
Source organism: uncultured OM182 clade bacterium (assembly GCA_905182025.1). GTDB lineage: Bacteria > Pseudomonadota > Gammaproteobacteria > Pseudomonadales > Azotimanducaceae > JAHRVQ01. The sequence continues at coordinate 142,073 of CAJJAA010000009.1, read as the reverse complement.
GCGGACTTCGCCTAAATCATGAAGTGACCGACCTTGCTTATGCGAAACCAAGCTAGTCCTATTTCAACCGAATCGATCACTGCTCCTGCATCTCGATCTCGTGTTGGACGAGCTATCACCCTCGCCATTGTACTGATCAATTTGGTGACACTTGCGCCAGCGTCTGCTTCAGCGCATCTCGCGAACCGTATTCAAGCCCAACCGAATGCCCCGCAAGAGGTCGTCGCACTGATTGAAATACCGGCGGGTACGAATCAAAAGTGGGAGCAAAACAAGGATAGTGGCCAGCTTGAATGGGAAAAACGAAATGGCACCCGCAGAGTGGTGAGCTATCTACCTTATCCGGGCAACTATGGGATGATTGAAAACACGTTACTGCCGAAGGACAAAGGAGGTGATGGCGATCCACTCGATGTGATTATTTTAGGGCCGGCGGTGGAGAGAGGTTCTCATATAAAAATTGACATTATCGGCATCCTCAAATTAAAGGATAATGGCGAGCAAGATGATAAGCTCATCGCGGTGATGGATAAATCGCCTCTTGCTGATGTTAGGTCGATGTCTGAGCTGCGAACTCTTTATGTGGGTGTCGATGAAATATTGCGCGTGTGGTTTAGTCACTATAAAGGACCTGAACAAATGGAATTTGTTGGTTTTGGTGATCGCGCTGAGGCATTAGACGTTCTGCGAGTTGCCCAAGAAAGTTTCCTAATTCAAATGAATGACCTAGAAAAGGGTAACGAGAACTAATATGAAGAATTATGCCCTTCCCGGAAGTATTCTGGGTCTTGCCGTCGCCATTGCCTATCTTGGATACGCCCTGCTGACATTTACTTTAGCGCTCCCGGCATCATTAGATAAAATCGAAAATACAGCTAAATCGATTGCTCTGCTTGAAGATGAGATCGCAATGATCATCGAGCAAGTGCCCAATATCATACAAGAGGTTGAGCAGGTGCGAACGCTTGTACCGGATGTGTTGAAAGAATCAGCGATGATAAGAGCCGACACACTTTTGGTGCAAAAAGAGATGCAGGCTTATCGGCTCGTATTGCCTTCAATCCTGGATGAGAGCGCAAGCGTCCGTAAAGATATTCTAGTGGTCGAGCAGGAAATGGAAGCCTATCGAGATATGCTGCCGAAAATTATGGCTGAAACCGCAGAAGTTCGAAAACAAGTTGATTCGCTACAAATCGAACTTGCAGCATATCGGTTGACCATACCTGAAATTTTACAAGAGGTTGAGGCGACGCGAGAAATGATACCGCCAATGCTAGATCGAGTCGATAATATGATTGCTGATGCCAGTGATGCCGGCAAACGAGCCAGCGAAGGGGCTGTTGCGGGTGTGTTTTCCGGTGTTTTCAAGGCACCTTTATCGGTGTTTACCAGTGTTCTTCCCAAAAAGCATAGCGCCGATGCACCTTATGTTACCGAAGCTGCGATGAAGATTATCAATGATGAAGACTTAGATGGATTCGTTACGTTCAACAACAGATATACTGACACCCAAGGCAGTGTGACCCTCGTGGAGTCATTGATCATCGACGGGAAAGATTGTCGGAGTTTATCTATTCATGCTGAGCGCAGTGGTAAGACAACTTATGATCGAATGATTAACCTCTGCCTGACAGCCTCAGGTGATTGGGTGCAAATTGATACACGCAAAAAATAATATTACACCATCTCTAGTAGGCTGTTCAAAAACTGCGCGCCTTTGTTGGTAGGCTTTATCCAACCATTTTGCTTTTCTATTAGCTCAAGTGATTGGGTCCGGTTCAGAAAATTTTCTAGCGTTGATAGGGGCAAGCCCGTCCTCGTTTCGTATAAAGCCTGATTGAACCCATCTGTTAATCTCAATGCATTCATCAAAAATTCAAGCGGCAGTTCACTTTGATCAACAATCGTGTCCTTAAAGTTGGCACCGCCTAAGCGAGAGCTGGCGAGGTAGTGATCCGGTTGTCGGGTCTTCGCGCGTCTTGTCACGACGCCATTGCGGGTCAACTTGCCGTGCGCGCCGGCGCCGATACCAATGTAATCGCCGAACTGCCAATAGTTTTGATTGTGAACCGATTCCTTTCCAGGTTTGCTGAAAGCCGAAATCTCGTAACGATGGAAACCCTGATTTGCGAGTTGGTTTAGTCCCGCTTCATAAATCTCCCATAATGTATCATCGTCTGGGAGCACCGGAGGCTGATTGTAGAAGACTGTATTTGGCTCGATCGTAAGTTGGTACCAAGAGACGTGGGTTGGCTCTAAAGCAATGGCCGCTGTCAGGTCCGCGATCGCATTTTGTAGATTCTGCTCGGATAGTCCATGCATCAGGTCTATATTAAAGTTGTCAAAGCCAGCCTCTTTTGCCGCCGTAATAGCATTTATTGCATCTGACCCTGAGTGAACTCTGCCCAGTAAGTTGAGGTGCGAATCGTTCAAGCTTTGAACGCCGATACTCAAGCGCGAGATGCCCGCGGCATAGTACCCGGCAAATCTTTCCCTATCGCCGACCAAGCCTTTTTGAACCGTAGCCGGATTGACCTCCATCGTGATCTCGATGTTATCGGCAAAATCAAGCCGAGACCGAACGCCCCGTAACAATCTGTCGATCGACGCAGGTGAGAATAAACTGGGAGTACCGCCACCCATGAATATCGACACAAGAGGCTGATTCGCAATTGCGTCTAAGTCATGATCGAGATCGTTTAGCAGCGCGTCGATGTATTGGTTTTCAGGTATTTCGCCCTTTGCCTCATGGGAATTAAAATCGCAATAAGGGCACTTTTTAGCGCACCAGGGAAAGTGGATGTACAAAGCAAGGGGCATCATATTATTCAATACTACCGAGCGATTGGGGTGAGGAAAGCTTGAGAATCAGTTTCGCAACAGCTTGACCGCGATGACTTATGCGGTTTTTGGTTTTTGAATCAAGACTTGCTGCAGTAACCCCGTGTGTCGGGACAAAAAATATAGGATCATATCCAAATCCTTTATCGCCCGTCGGCGTTTGTACGATACTTCCCTCCCAGGTGCCCGCTGCAATTATTGGCATCGGATCTAACTCATGACGCAAATATACGAGTACGCAGCGGAATCGAGCCGTGCGTTGATCAGTCGGTACACCTTCCAAATCAGCTAAGAGCTTCGCACTATTTTGTTCATCAGAGGCACTTTCACCCGCAAAACGAGACGAAAAAATGCCGGGTGCGCAATCAAGAAAATCAACTTCCAGGCCGGAGTCATCGGCTATTGCGGAGAGACCTGATATTGCCGAAGAATGTCGCGCCTTGATAATGGCGTTTTCGACAAAGGTTGTGCCCGTTTCGGGTGGGCTATCAATATCAAACTCGCTAGCGGGGTATAACATAAAAGAATCCGGCAGGGCCGCCGTCAATTCTTTGAGTTTTTTAAGATTGTTACTGGCTAAAACGATCTTCTTTGACTTCATCGAACTGCCTGAAAATAATTCCGATTAAATTTGAGTATGTAAACATCATCGTGATCGTTAGGGGCAATAGTAATTTGGAAACGAATCATATCCCTCTCATCGATGATCTGGTTCGACAAGTAGTAAATTGCGCCGGGTTCTTTGACTTCTTGAAAATCGAGTGTGAACAGCTGGTTTAACAAATTCGTTGACGTACCCTCGATTTTCGCTGCAACAGCCGTGTCATCTTTTCGAACCGTAATATTTGTAACAATGCGTGATTTCGAACGCGTAATGTTGTGTGCCTTGGCAACTTCGCTGGGAATAAGCATGCTGTTCAGAGTCGTATAATGTATCTCGTAGTTCTGCCATCGGTTAATTTCCGCAAAAACATCTACCGTAAAGAAGCTTAACCCAATCAAAAAAAGACTTGGGATGCTTAACCGCTTGAACTGTTTGTAAGGCTTCATTGTGAGATAAAATCGGGTAGCTTTTTGGGTTTGTGAATGCGACAAATTTTGTCTCGAGTGTTCGCATCCATTTCAATCGTGATTGAAGATGGTCCGACTGCGAAGTTTTTTGATAGCAACTTGTTTAGCTGTCCATTAGCTCGGCCAGTTGTTGGCTGCTCGGTGAGCCTGACATTTAGACAAACTGGCTGGGGATCGATCTTTGTTCGTGATGCACCCGGACTGGCCTCAACGCTCAAAATTAAATCGTCATTTAAGCAATGATAAAGATCGGCAGAGGCCCGCTCAGTTTGCATAGCTGACAAGATTAAAGGCCAAGGATCAAGCCGCGAGGCACGCCCAAAAATACGCTTAACGGCTGTATAACCAAGTAACTGTCGATCAGGTTGATAAAAACGAATACAAGAATAATTGAGAAATCGATACCGCCCATCGGCGGTAGAAGCTTTCTGGCGGGTGCACAAATTGGTTCTATCAACTGATAGACCAATGATAACGCCGGATGGTTGGACGCCGGCGCAATCCAGCTGGCAACAACGGATACCAGTAAGGCAAAGAAATAGATCTTAAAGATAATCGCAAACAGCCCTAATAAAACCCAGGCGACATAGTTTAGGGCGAAAAATGCATAGCCGTATAAGGCCATGATGATCATTATTGCGGCGAGCTGAACTAAAAAGGCGAGGCAAAGCGTCGCCAAATCAACACCGTAGACCGTTGGGAATAATTTCCTTAAAGGTCGAATGGCAGGATCGGTGAGTTTTACGATGCCTTGGCTAATCGGATTGTAGTAATCAGCGCGAGCAACCTGCATGAGAAACCGAAGCATCACTAGGAACGTGTAGAGCCCGAAAAATGTTTGGATAAGATAGACACCCGCACTTGCGAAATTCTGGGTCATAGCGATTTAACCTTGCAACGAATGAATGTAAGTTCAGTAGTGATTATAGCGAAGTTCCCAGCCTTTATGCTTAATCCCTTCATGTTTAAATTTCCTATAAGACCCGTTTGAAAGGAATTTGTTTTGATGCGCCTTTTCATCAATTGTTTAGTGGACAAATACCTGTCACATAAATGTCTAGGGTCAATATTTAAGGCTGCGACAATTCTACGGAACGCTTAAAGGCAGCCTCAATCGCTTTTTCAAAATTTTGTTCAAGTCCACCTTTGAGGAGTTCGTTAAGCGCAGCTTCCGTCGTACCGCCTGGCGACGTGACGTTGATTCTTAGTTGCTCGGTAGAGAGCTCTGATTCTTGGGCCATCTGGGCTGCGCCAAGCGCCGTTTGTAATACGAGGTCTCGGCTGGTGGTGGCATCCAAGCCAAGCCCGATAGCGGCTTTTTGCATTGCTTCCATAACAAGGAAGAAATACGCCGGACCACTTCCAGAAACAGCTGTGACGGCATCAAGTTCAGATTCTGTCTCGAACCATTGAATTCGACCTACAGAGCCGAGAATATCGGCTGCTTTATGTTTTTGCTCTTCTGTAGCGTGTTCGTTTGCATACAAACCCGTCATGCCCTGGTTCACCAGCGCAGGCGTGTTTGGCATACATCGGATAATTGCTGATTTTTCACCAATCCAGCTAGAAATTGCGCTTGCGGTGGTGCCAGCGGCGACGCTGATGGTGAGCTTGGACGCTACCGAACTGCCGAGTTCCTCGCAAATCTGTTGCATCATATTGGGTTTGACGCAGAGAACGACGACATCAGAGGCTTCAACGGCATCGTGATTATTATCGCAGCGCTGAATGACTGACGGTAGTTTTTCAAGTTGGGCGGGGAAGGGATCCGAAGCAATGATCTTCGCCGCTGGGTCTGATGCGAGATAGCCGCCCATCAGCGCCTGGGCGATATTACCTGCACCAATAAATGTTGTCGATGTCATGATGGCTCCTGTTAGCAATCAAGTCCTTAAGGGTTTGTCGTGACTACGAGTCTCGAGGACCGAATAGTGCACTACCAATGCGTATAATTGTAGCGCCTTCAGTAATCGCAAGCTCCAAATCCTCGGACATGCCCATTGATAACTGATTAAAATGCGCTAGGGAATACTGATCAGCAAGGGATTGTTGCAACTGTCGAGTTCGTGCAAATGAATCTCTAGTGGAATCAAGGTTAGTTTGTTTCTTAGGAATCACCATTAGACCACGAAGATTGAGTTGGCTCATTTCTCGCGCCGCTTCGACCAAGGCGGCAGTATCTTCTTCGAGCACACCTGATTTCGATTCTTCCCGATCAATGTTGACCTGAATGAGCACGTTTAATGGCGACGCTTTATCCGGTCGTTGGCTGTTAAGTCGCTTTGCAACCTTAAGACTCGATACCGTGTGCACCCAGTCGAAGTGTTCGGCAATCGGTCGCGTTTTATTTGATTGGATGGCGCCAATATAATGCCACTGTAGGGCGGGCTCAGAGAACTCTGCGATTTTCAGCAACGCCTCTTGTAAATAGTTCTCGCCGAACTGCTGCTGACCCAGCGCATAGAATTGCTCAATATACTCGATCGGCTTAGTTTTACTGACGGCAAGTAACGAGACCTCATCGTGACTGCGATCAGCAAGGTCGCAGGCTGATTGAATTCGATGTTGAATCTGCTCGAGATTATCCGCAAAAACGGAAGAATAAGAATCGTTTTCCTTCATAGATTGATGATGAACTTCCTTTGTTGACTTGTCTGCATGGGTCGTCGGTCGGCAGTAATGAGGAAACGGTGGTTTCTTCATGTATTCAATAATACTATTAGTGCAAACGGGCACTGTAGCGATTTCTTCAGAATTGTCGATATGTCAGCATCGATTATCTAGTTAAGGGTTAAGCAATGGATATTACAGAACTACTTGCGTTTAGTGAGAAGCAAGGCGCTTCAGATTTACACTTATCAGCGGGTCTACCTCCAATGATACGGGTTGATGGTGATATTAGACGCATTAACTTGCCTGCTTTGGATCATAAAGAGGTTCATTCACTCATTTATGAGATTATGAATGACAAACAGAGAAAGGACTATGAGGAATTCCTTGAATGTGATTTCTCATTTGAAGTGCCGGGTGTTGCGCGCTTTCGCGTCAATGCGTTTAACCATAACAGAGGTGCTGGTGGCGTTTTTCGAACGATACCCTCGAAAGTATTGTCGATGGAAGATCTGGGGATGGGCCAGGTATTTCATGGTATTGCTGAAACACCTCGTGGGCTTATTACCGTTACGGGTCCCACAGGTTCCGGCAAGAGTACAACGCTCGCGGCAATGATGGACTACGTTAACGACAATCGTTATCAGCATATCCTGACGGTCGAAGATCCGATTGAGTTTGTGCACGAGAGTAAGAAGTGTCTTGTTAATCAGCGTGAGGTGCATAGAGACACGTTGGGTTTTAACGAAGCCTTGAGATCCGCTTTGCGAGAAGATCCCGACATTATTCTTGTCGGTGAGATGCGTGACCTTGAAACGATTCGGCTGGCGCTCGAAGCGGCGGAGACGGGGCATATGGTCTTTGGTACCCTGCATACGTCTTCAGCGGCGAAAACAATTGACCGAATTATTGATGTGTTTCCAGCAGCAGAAAAGGACATGGTTCGGTCAATGTTGTCAGAGTCTTTGCAAACGGTTATCTCGCAAACACTTTTGAAGAAGATCGGCGGCGGTCGAATAGCTGCTCATGAAATTATGATCTGCACAGCAGCGATTCGTAACTTGATTCGCGAATCGAAGATTGCACAGATGTACTCTGCGATTCAAACCGGAGGAAAGCTAGGCATGCAAACCCTCGATCAGTGTTTAAAAGGGCTAGTCGAAAAAAATCTCATTAGTGCCGAAGCGGCTCGTGAGAAGGCTAAGCTGCCCGATGATTTCAGATAAGACTTGCAAGTGTTGATGTAAACAGACTTAAGAGGGCGGCAGAAAATCATGATTGATTTCGACAAGTTACTAAAAGTTGTGGTCGAACAAGGTGCGTCAGACCTGTTTATTACTGCCGGCTTGCCGCCCTCGATTAAGGTGAATGGCAAAATGATGCCCATGTCCAAGACCCCTTTAACGGCAGAGCAATCTAGGGAGATGGTTCACTCGACAATGACAGAAGCGCAAGTGCAAGAGTTCGAGTCTGAACGTGAATGCAACTTTGCGATACATAGTGCGACTGCGGGTCGATTTCGCGTAAGTTCGTTCTACCAACGAAATTTTGCGGGCATGGTGCTGCGGAGAATCGAAACACATATACCGTCCTGCGATGATTTGAAGTTACCTGAAGTGGTTAAACAGCTCGCTATGACAAAACGTGGACTGATCATTTTCGTTGGTGCAACCGGAACGGGAAAATCAACGTCGCTGGCGGCCATGATTGGTCATCGAAACGAAAACAGTAAGGGTCACATTATCACGATTGAGGATCCGATTGAGTTTATTCACGAGCATCGCGGCTGCATGGTGACGCAGAGAGAGGTTGGGGTCGATACGCCCAGTTTTGACGTCGCTTTAAAGAATACTCTGAGACAGGCGCCTGATGTCATAATGATAGGAGAAATTCGAACCAGAGAAACGATGGATTACGCTGTTGCTTTTGCTGAAACCGGTCACCTTTGTCTCGCAACGCTCCATGCTAACAATGCAAATCAGGCGCTGGATAGAATCATTAATTTTTTCCCTGCCGATAGGCAGCAGCAAGTCTGGATGGATCTATCGCTAAATTTGAGGGGTATGGTCGCCCAGCAGTTGATACCGGCCGTCGATGGGAAGGGCCGACGCGCAGCAATCGAGGTATTGATTAATACGCCATTGGTCTCCGATACTATTCGTAAAGGAGATGTCCACGTCATCAAAGAGATCATGTCCAAGTCAACAGAGCAGGGCATGCAGACTTTTGATCAGGCTCTGTATCAGTTGTATTCGGCTGGAGAGATTACGTACGAGAGTGCTTTGGCATCTGCTGACTCAGCAAACGATTTAAGATTAATGATCAAGTTGGCTGGCGAATCACCCGAGGCCGCTAGTTCTATTGCTGGCTTATCGTTGGAATCTAACGATAGTGATGGGCGTCGTCGCTAACGTTCAATTTTGGGCGCTGTAGCAAGGTCGACAAGCCCGATCTATACTAAGGTCAAGGCTGAGGGCGATATCCAGAGCTGCTATTTAGTTCTGCTGCCACTCTCTGAAATAAGACTCGAGTATCAGTTTAGCAGCGATCGCGTCGACAAGTTCATCCGGGTTGGCGAACTCTTTTGCTTCAAAGCTCGTTAATCTTTCATCCCAAGTTTGATGTGGAATGTCGTATCGACCCGTTAGCCTGCGGGCGAATTTCTCAGCCTTTGATGACATTTCGCTTGCTGTGCCATCCATGTTGATGGGTAGACCAACGATGAACTTGTTGGGTTGCCACTGCTTTACTATCTTCTCAAGGGCTACCCAATCAGGTTGACCATCTTTTGCGGTGATGATGACTAACGGGTTTGCTGTGCCGGTTATAGACTGTCCGATCGCAATGCCTATTTTCTTCATGCCGAAGTCAAAGCCCATGCAGATTTCGCTCATCTCGTTATACTCCTGATGTTCCTAGTCATGACCTGCCTTTGGTGCGACTAGTGTTAAGTCTATGCCCAGTAGTTTTGCGGCAGCTTGGGGACGCGTCGCGTAGGGTTCGTTGAATACAACATCACTCGACGTTGGTGTTAGCAGCCACACATCTTCCTGAATTTCTAGCTCGAGTTGTTCCGCTCCCCATCCTGCGTAACCCAATAAAGCAATCATCTGCTCGGGTGCTTGGCCTGCTTTAAGCGCCTCGATGACATCACTAGAGGCTGTCATCGAAATATCCTCCGCGATCTCAATTGATGATCGATATTGTTCGGGTGCAGGCGAGTGCAAGAAGAAAAGGCGGTTCTGTTCGACCGGCCCGCCGAGAAGCAGCGGGCAATTAAAGTCGATCGGAAGGTCGGGAAATAGATCCAATAGTGACTGTTCTGCGGGCTGATTAATGACGAGTCCGAAGGCGCCTTGTAGATCATGTTCGACGATAATTGAAATGCTATCGCCAAAATAACCTCCTCTTAGTGAGGGCAAGCCTATGAGAAATTGGTTCTGAAATGTCTGAAGTAGTGTTTGATCGTCCGTTCCCATCGATAAGTTGCTCATACATTCGAAAGTGTCATTGCCTTAATAACTTCGCAGAGAACTATTTCTGCGAAACTGCCAAGTCCGAATGATCTCCAGTACGTCGGTAGATTGACGCAGATCATCGGGGAAGGGGGCAAAGGGTGAAGCGAGTCTCACTATCCGAATAGCGGCCTCGTCTAGCACCGGTTCGCCTGACGACTCCAACAGTTTCACTTCTTTCAAACTGCCATCAGGAAGGATTGCGACCATGACACGTAAACTGCCATATAACTTGTTTTTTCTCGCCTCTGCAGGATAGTTAAGATTGCCGATCTTTTCGATTTTTCGGCGCCATGAGTTTAAGTAATAGGCATCGGTGCTTGAGGCCGTGGACAGGCTGGTGAGTCGCTTAATGCGCGGTCTTTGCGCATAAATTTGTCTTTGCTTATCAAGCCGAGCTTCGAGGCTCGCGATCTCTAAGCTCCGCTGAAGGAGAGATTTTTGTCCGTCAACAGGGGTTTCGAAACTAATGCTATCGATCGACTTGTTTTCTGTTGCTGTCTTTCGATCTAATTTGGCCGCGGAAGACACCACCGGTTTTTGTTTTGCGACGACCTTGGGTGCGGAAGCCGGTTGTTCTGTCGGTGAGGTTTCGCGAATGACCGTATCGTGAAACTCTGCATTGTTTGGCGTGGTCGTCAGCGCCTTTTCCGTTAATGTGCCGCTGCCAAGCTGATTGAGCTGGGCGAGAAAGTCTGCTTTTTCAGGCGCATTCTGCGAGCGGTGCTGTGCCAACGTTACTTCCATTGTGTGGCTTGACGGTTTGCGATCAAGGTAGGTGAAGGTCACACCTAGGATGATGACCGCATGTACAGATAGTGCCAGAAAGATAGTGAAGCCAAGGCGATCAGAAGGCGTAATAGGCGTGCTCACGGTCGCCATGCCGTTACGCCTTCGGTACTAGGAAGGTAATGTTCCGCACGCGCGCTAGTTAACCAGAGTCTCAATAAAGTGCATATAGTCGGTCGCGATGTCCAAATCATAGGCAGCGTCTATCTCGCGAATACAGGTGGGACATGTGACGTTAATCTCGGTTAAGAAGTCGCCGATGACATCGATTCCGACAAAATACAGTCCCTTTTCCTTTAGCGCAGGTCCAACCGCGTCACATATTCGGTAGTCACTGTCCGTGAGGGGACGAGCAACGCCTGAGCCGCCTGCGGCCAAATTACCGCGGGTTTCTCCCTTGGCAGGGATTCTTGCCAATCCGTAGGGAACGGGTTCGCCGTTGATAAGCAATATGCGTGTATCTCCTTCAGCAATCTCTGGAATAAAACGCTGCGCCATAATCTGTTGTTGGCCATGATCCGTTAGGGTTTCCAGAATGACCGACAAATTGGGATCACCCGGCTTCACTCTAAAGATTGAAGAGCCCCCCATGCCATCAAGAGGCTTAAAAATCACATCTGAGTTGGTTTGGTGAAATTGTTTAAGGGTTTCAATGTCTCTGGAAACCAAATGAGGCGGGCAGCACTGTGGAAACTGTAATGCGAAGAGTTTTTCGTTGCAGTCTCTGATGCTACCAGGTCGATTAAGGACCACAAGCCCCTCTTTCTCGGCCATTTCTAGTAGGTAAGTGGTGTAGATGAACTCCATATCAAACGGTGGCTCTTTACGCATCAATACAGCATTCATCTCAGTAAGCGCGATATCGGTATGACCTAGAACGTTGTACCAATCCGCAGAACCTTCCTTAATGGTTAGCTGGGTGAACTTTCCTCTAACCGTGCCATCCAGAATATACAGATCGCCCTGTTGCAGGGCGAATATCTCCCAGCCTAGCTTCTGTGCAGACGCCATCATGGCGAGCGTACTGTCTTTTTTGTAATTGATTTGAGCGAGCGGGTCGAGAACAACACCAAGTTTCATGGGCAACTTCTTTTGTTTGTGTTTAGTCAAAATCTACCCATATTGTAAACCAGTTGGACCGGATATGTGACGGCTATCCCAACCTTCGTGTTCGGTTATGGATTGAGTTGATAAACTGTGTTAAAAAACCCCTCTAAAGTACCGGCAGGGAATACAATTTTGCCCCTTATCGTTAGGTAACTTTTGAGCATACCAGCGCGATTGAAGAGGCTAGGGAAGATATATGGACGACAATTTTGAGGGCGTCAAGGTGATGGTCATCGATGACAGCAAAACCATCCGTCGAACAGCCGAGACCCTGCTGTCGAAGGTTGGTTGTGAGGTCGTTACGGCAACGGATGGATTCGATGCTTTGGCGAAAATTGCCGATACCCAACCGGCAATTATATTTGTCGACATTATGATGCCTCGCTTAGATGGTTATCAAACCTGTGCGCTTATTAAAAACAACAACGCCTTTAAAAGTACTCCGGTGATTATGCTTTCAAGCAAAGATGGACTTTTCGACCGAGCAAAGGGAAGGATTGTGGGGTCAGATCAGTATCTGACAAAGCCGTTCAGTAAGGATGAATTACTGAGTGCCATTCGTGATCACGTGAAGGCGGTTGGCTAACCCTCGGAGTAAAACTATGACAAAAGTATTGGTAGTAGATGATTCTCCGACGGAGATCTTCCAGTTCAAAGACATGCTTGAGAGTCTCGGGTTTGAAGTGATCACCGCTGAAAACGGTCGTGATGGCGTTGCATTGGCGGCTAAAGAACAGCCCGATTGCGTTCTGATGGATATCGTGATGCCGGATATGAACGGATTTCAGGCGACAAGGCAAATAAGCAACGGTGCTGAGACGAGTCATATTCCTGTGATTATTGTGAGTAGTAAAGATCAGGAAACTGACAAGGTATGGGGTGAACGACAGGGCGCGCAAGGTTATGTGACCAAGCCGGTCGAGCAAGATGAGTTGATTGAGATTATAAGGCGAGTGATATCGTGATCAATTGTTTTCAAGCACATAGTCTTAATTTCATCGTTAAGTTTTTTGGTTGTCTGAAGGCATGAGTCAATTAACTGCATTTTCAGCACTGGTCGCTCTGGCTGAGCGCAGTCAACAGTTAGCACTTGAGTTACCGGCTAAGGAAAATGCCCAAACGCATTGGCAAGGATTGGGTTTTAGCCTGCTGGGACAGCAGTTTGTCGCGCCGATGAGCGAGGTGGCGGAACTTTTGCGAGTCCCTGCAGCCACCCGCCTGCCGGGTGTTAAGCCCTTTGTTTTAGGCATTGCGAATGTGCGCGGAAAACTGATGGCGCTATTGGATTTAGCTGCATTTTTCGAGTCCGAGAATGTGACGAGCTTGGCGCGATCTCAAAGAAGAGTGTTGGCGGTTGAAGGCGATGAGCAATACATCGGCTTTATTATAGATGAATCACTGGGCATGAGGCACTTTCCCCGCGACGCTTACAGGGATGAAGTGTCGGTAGAAGATATGTTTAAGCCGTTTGTGAGTGGTGGTTATGAAATGGGTGGGGCGGTATGGCCCGTGCTTAGTTTGGCGTCGTTAGCGGCGGATTCCAAGTTTGAGAATCTTTCGCAGAGCACCTAGCGACCTTGTTGCTGAATAAATGAATTGAGTTGATTGCGTCTACACAAGAGACAAAACAGGAAATAGCCATGGTTGAAAAGAGAAATACGAGCGTGATCGGTTCGACGCTGAAGAAGCCCAAAATTGCAGCGCTTACTGCCATCTTGACTGCGTTGGTCTTCGGATTCGCCGCAAATTTCTATTTATCGCAAATGAATGTAAAAGCGACAAATAGTTATATTCAGCTAACGTCAGATCTAAAAGTACTTGCCCAACAAACAGCTAAGAACGCTGCTATTGCTGCCAATGGTTCACAGGCAGTATTTCTGAGCTTGGCAGAAGGAAAAGATCAGTTCAAAAGCAAACTAGGCCAACTCAAAGACGGTCGTCCCGTAGATGCATTACCCGCTTCACCAACCGTGGCGAAGGTCGAATTGGCTAAACTAGATAAATTGTGGGGTGAAACAAGTACTCAAATTGATATTGTTTTATCGAACCGTGACGCGCTGGTTCAGCTAAGGGATATAAGCGGCGATTTGGCTATAACGATGTCAGCGATTCAGTTGGAGAATGAAAAAATCGTTGCGGCTATGGTAGGTTTGCAGGCACCGGCAATTCAAATCGCTCGCGCGCAGGCTCAGTCCTTGCTCATTGAAAGAATGTCGCGGACTGTCGACAGGGTGATTGAAATGGGTTCGACACAGAGCCTGGAGGATAACTTTTCCAGAGATGCAGGAAACTTTAGCCGCGTGTTGCAGGGGCTTTCTGAGGGCAACCGCGATTTACAATTAACGCCAATCAAGAATGGCGCCGTTGTTGTGAGCCTTAACAAGGTCGCTGAGCTTTTCCGAACAGTTTCAACCCGCATGAATGAAATAACCACGCGATCGCAGGACGTTGATCGAGTTAAACAAGCATCGCAGGTTATATCTTTGGCCTCTGATGACCTCGTGTCGCAAGCAAATAGACTAACGTCAATTTATCAATCTGCGGCTGGTGCAGGTTTAGCCTCGCCTTTAATCGGCGTTGGCTTTGGTGCGTTAGGCATTGTCATATTAATCATCCTAAGCCTTATTATTGCTAGTGAGGCATCGCGTAATGTCAGCGAAACTGCGCGTCAAAACGAACAGAACCAGGCCGCCATCTTACAACTATTGGATGAGCTTGCTGACCTGGCAGATGGTGATCTCAGGGTGCAAGCAACAGTGACCGAAAGTTTCACGGGTGCGATTGCAGACTCGATCAATTTTTCTATCGACCAACTCAGGTCGTTAGTATCTCAGATAAATAAGGCCTCGGGGATGGTCTCCACGGCTACGGAGCAAACGCAGTCATCTTTGGGCGTTCTCTCTGAGGCGTCTCAGAGGCAGGCAAAGGAGATTACGGACGTGTCCGAAGCGGTAAATGAGATGGCTGTATCCATTGACATGGTTTCTTACAATGCAGCTGAGTCGAGTTCTGTCGCAGAGAGATCAGTTAATATCGCTAACAAAGGTGCGTCTGTTGTACAAAATACCATTGGTGGCATGGAGAATATTCGCGGACAAATACAGGAAACTGCTAAACGAATTAAGCGTCTGGGTGAGAGCTCTCAGGAAATTGGCGATATCGTATCGTTGATTAATGACATTGCAGATCAAACAAATATTCTGTCTCTGAATGCTGCGATTCAAGCTTCGATGGCTGGCGATGCAGGTAAGGGGTTTGCGGTCGTTGCGGACGAAGTACAGCGATTAGCAGAACGTTCCGGTGCTGCAGCGAAACAGATATCCGCACTCGTCAAAACGATTCAAAGCGACACTCATGAAGCTGTCACTTCTATGGAGCAAACAACCTCCGAAGTTGTGCAGGGAACCAAATTAGCGCAAGACGCCGGTGTCGCCTTGGGTGAAATTGATTCGGTGTCGAAATCACTCGCTGAAATTATTGAGAATATTTCTGATGCTGCTAGGCAACAGGCGGCTTCAGCAGGAAAGATATCAAACACAATGAAAAGTATTGAGGATATTACGGCCCAGACTAACGAAGGCACGAGGTCAACAGTTGTCGCGGTTGGTAACCTGGCAGATATCACAAACGAATTAAGGTCGTCGGTAACCGGGTTTAAATTGCCAGAGTAACCTCTGGGTAATATAGATGAAATGGACTAATTAGATGAGCGCAAATCAAGATTTTGTGGCGCTAGACTGGATCAAAGCTGATATCTCTGAAACGTTGGAGCAAGCTCAGCACGCGCTCGAGTCATATGCCGAATTGGGTCAGGACTCTAGCAGCATCCGAACCTGCTTGACGTCTTTGCATCAGGTGCATGGCACGTTGAAGATGGTTCAAATCGAAGGCCCCACCGACATGGCACTTGAGATGGAGGCGGTTGCTCAGGCATTGATGAACGAAACGGTGCCTGACCAAGGTGCAGCACAGGAAGTTTTAATGCAGTCTATTCTGCAGATGCCGGGGTATCTTGATCGTATCCAGAGAGATCAACAGGATATTCCGGATTTTGTAGCAACGGTAGTTGATAACCTTCGGGTTTCTCGCGGAGCAGAGAGGCTCAACCGTAGCGCCTCTGGTAGCAAATCGAATTCAGCTGCAGTAGCGTTTAATCTCGACCTACTTTCCGCGCCTACACCGGCAGAAACAATCGGATTTTATAAAAATCAAAACGGACCGGAAACCGCCAGAAAACTGCGATTGAGATACCAGCAGTCATTAATGGCTTTGCTTAAGAAAGCGAACCCGAGAGAGAACCTTACTTTAATGGGTAAGGTTTTTGCAAAACTGGACAAAATTAGTCGCGGTTCACCGGCGGGATATCTGGCCCAACTTGGATTAGCCCTAGTTGAAGGCATAGCCACCGGTGGCGTTAAGTTAGATAAAAAATCTGCCCGCTTACTCAAACAAATCGACGGTCCTTTCAAAATACTTGCTGAGGGTGACGAAGCTGCAATTGCCTCGCCTGTGAGTGATGACTTTGCTAATGACCTGTTGCATGCGCTAAGTCGTGCATCGAAAAAAACGGCGCGTATAACTACGGTACTGAAGCTGTTTAACGTGAAGCAAGAGTCAAGTGTATCGCCTGTAGCCGATTTTGGTCCTGATGATGAAACGTTAGCTGCTGTCTCACGAATTTTGATCGAAGAGTTTGCCGCCATCACCGATAAGCTCGATATTTATGTGAGCTCGAGTGCGAGAAACCAACAAGATTTGTTCGATCTTCTGCCGGACCTGGAGCAAGTGGCCAGAACACTATCAGTCGTCGGACTGGTGGAGCATCTTAGTCGAGTTGATCATCAGCTAGCTGTGATCAGATTGCTGAAAGACGAAAGCGCCGAGCCTACAGAAGAGCAGTTGCTTGAGATGGCGGGATCATTGTTGGAGATTCAGTCTAATTTGAATCGAGTCGTTGGTGATACTAACGATGAAGGTGAGTCTGATAGCTTTGGTGACTTAGACGAAGCCCAAGCAGCCGTTGTGAGAGAAACGCGCAGTGGTTTAGCGGAATGTAAAGATAACGTCATTGAGTTTGTTAATCATAATTTTTCTTTGGATAAACTTGAGCGTCTGCCAAGCCTGTTAAAAAGTCTTGCGGGCGGACTGCTAATTGTTAATCAACAGCGTGCAGGGGCCGTGCTCGAGGCCTGCTCACTATATGTTGAACAAAATCTGATCCGAGATCGGCAACAGCCAGCTCTGTCAGAGATGGACGATTTGGCGGATGCGATTACCAGCATTGACTACTATTTAGAGCGATTCCTTGAGAGTGCCAAAGACCCTTACCTCCAAATGATAAGCGTGGCAGAGGAAGCGATTGCGAAATTGGGTTATAACGTCGCTGACTTGGCGAACCTAAAACTTCAGCAAGCGTCCGCGCGAGAGCAAGAGCCAGAAGCTGTGTCAGAACTCAATATTGATAGCGGCGAGCATAGCGAAAGTGCCACCGTGAACATCGACACTGCGCCTGTTGGATTAGTTGAAGATGTCCCAGAAACGGACGGCAGCGTTGCAAAATCTATAGGGGTCGCGTCGTCTTCAGAATCGATTGTCGAAAGCCCTGCCAAGACGATTCTAGCGTCTACTGAAGAAGTCGTTGATAATTTGATCGATGATGAGATTGTTGAAATCTTTGTCGAAGAAGTAGACGAGGTGTTAGAAACAATTTCGGAATATCTGCCAACATGGCAAGCTGATTTGACAGATGAAGATGCTTTGACCGAGATACGCAGGGCATTTCACACGCTCAAAGGTAGTGGTCGCATGGTCGGTGCGACTGTGGTGGGTGAGCTGGCTTGGTCAATCGAAAGCCTATTGAATCGCATTATTGAAAGCTCGGTTACGGCGACAGTTGAAATTCAACGTCTTGTTGTCGAAGTCGTTACACGGATACCTGAGGGTATAGACGCATTTAAAAATCAACACCAAGAAACGTTCCTTGTCAGTCATCTTATTGAACAGGCAGATGCCATCGGTTTAGCGACTATCCCGACAGAAATGAATTCAGAGGCGTCAGCCGAGCCGGAACTCTCAGAGGAACAGGCGCCTTCTGATTTAGCGTCGACAACGGATCACCACGCATTGGTTGACGATGATGTCACAACAGATTTCAAGCTTGACGAGCTCGAGATGCAACTACCTGACGAAGAAACGCCAGATGACGCTGCAATTGAGATAAGCGACAGAGTCGAATCCAGTCTCGGCTCAGAAGAGATGGGTGCGTCGGCTATTATCAAACGAGACTCTCTGCAACTAGACTCGCTAGATCTGGAGTCGATAGAACCAGAGCGCTTAGAACAAGAGCGCTTAGAACAAGAACTTCTAGAGCAGGCATTTGAAGATGGGGATCTTCAACAACCAGACGTTCAAGCATCAGAACTTCGAGCATCAGAGCTCCTAGAATCAGAGCGCCTAGAAGAAATAACGCTTGCTGATGTCGAGTTGGATGACGCATCTGAGTTTACCTCCATTGAACAATCCGATGCTGTGCAAGCGCCATCCGATCCCATTGAGCCCGAGGTTGCAGGACAAACCGATGAGGTCATAGATCATGATTCGGAGCTAGACGAAATTTTCCTCCGCGAAGCAATTGAAAATATGGCTACGGTTAGAGCGTTTCTCGATAACTCTCAAGTCATTTCTAGCGGTCTTATTGCAGCTTTCCATACCTTGAAGGGTAGTGGCGCAATGGCCGACGTCGCTGCAATTGCTAATATTGCAGGACCACTTGAGTCGTTGAGTAATAAGTATTTCAATAGTGGTAAACAGGCTGATGAAGAATACGTTGCCTTAGTCGCGCGAGCGTCAGAGTTGATTGATCTTGTTATTACAAACCTATCTGTATACAGATTTGAGATTGAGGGAAGCGAGGCATTTCAAAGTCAGTGCGAGGCGCTCAGCGCCAAAGTGGATGTCGAAGACTCTCTGCCCCCGTTTGAGTTCGACGGTATTATCCTACTCGGCAGATTCTCCGATATTATTTCTGAGTGGGACGTCAAAAAAATAGAACAGCTCGTTGAAGAGCTGCGCAATGTTGAAGACCAGGCGCGTTCGATTGAACGGGAACCGTTGATCACACTGACTTCAAGTATGTTGCGATGTTATTCGGAAATTACCGCGAGACCGAATGCGGATGTCGAGAATTTGCTGATTAATGCTCATGAAAGTCTTCTGGTCATGTTTGACAATACTGCGGCAAGCCAAGAGCTCGACTCACCGACGGAAATTATTCGCCAACTCGATACGTTAGATTTTGCTGCGATTGATGAAACGATAGATGAAACGATAGATGAAACAAATCACCAAGCATTACTGCCTAAAGATCAAATAGACGATGAAGTACTGGGCATTTTCTTGGAAGAAGCTGAAGAGCTTAATGAAGCAATAGATGAGAGTATTCTCGAATGGAGCAACAACACAGACTCTCGCGCGTACTTAGATAATCTGCTGCGTCATTTGCACACGATGAAAGGCGGCGCACGTTTAGCGGGTTTGAATTCTCTTGGTGAATATACGCACAACTTCGAAACATTCTTAATAGACATTCAACAAAATCCGATCGAGTTGAATGGTGAGTTCTTTGGTCTTGTAAATGCTCAGCAGGACGAGATCAATCGAAGAATCGGTATTTATAATCGAATAGCGGATGGCAATGTAAGTGATGGCGATTTAGCCTCGCTCAGATTGCGCGACGCGCCGGAGTTGATGATCGATTCAACTCAGGTGGCGAGCTCGGATGAGCAATTACCTGCGGCTGAACTATCGGTTACTGAACTATCGGTTACTGAATTATCGGTTACCGAGAAATCTGTTACTGAGTCAGCGGTTATCGAGCCATCTGTTAGTGAGCTACCGAAAGATCAAATTGACGAAGAGATCCTCTCAATATTCATTGAGGAAGCCGAAGAGCTAAATGAAGCAATTGACCAGTGTGTTCTAGACTGGGCAAGTAATCCACACACATCAGAATACTACGACAATTTGTTGCGCCACTTGCATACTATGAAAGGAGGTGCGCGTCTGGCCGGACTAAACAGCCTGGGCGAATACACGCATAATTTCGAAACATTCCTCATTAGCGTTCAGCAGAACCCAGTGCCATTGGATGAGGCTTTCTTTGCAACGGTGAATCAGCGTCAAGACGAGATTGCTCGGCGTGTTGGTGTATATCGAAAACTAGTTCAAGGGGACGCGCAACCTGAAGAGCTTGCGGCGATGACACGCGATTTAGATTCTACTCCAACGATGATTGCGTCCGCTGCGTTGCCTGCAACTCAGACTTCAGAGGAAGACTCGCAAGAACAGTCAAGCGAAGGACTCGCTTCACAAGTCAGTTCAGATTCTGCTCTGGCTGCGGAGGTTGATTCAGAAAAAACGGCAACCAATCAAAATCAGGAGATGGTGCGTGTATCCTCTGAGTTGCTCGAAGAGCTTATTGATCTATCCGGCGAATCCAATATTACCCGTGGCCGAGTGGAACAACAGATTCGTGATTTTGGTGAATCGCTGCAGGAAATGGAAGACACGATTAATCGAATCCGTGCGGACGTTCGCCGACTAGAGATTGAAGCTGAGTCGAGAGAAACAGTGTTCCATAATACAGAGCACACGGGTAAGTCGAATTTTGACGATTTGGAAATGGATCGTTACACGATGTTGCAGGAAATATCCCGAACGCTTAATGAAGGTTCCTCGGATATGCTCGACTTAAAAGACACTCTGAGAAACAAGAGCCGGGATGTGGAATCTTTACTGCATCAACAGGCAAGAATTGGCACTGAGATTCAAGAGGGCTTAACACGCACGCGCATGGTGCCGATTGCCCGATTGATCCCGCGTTTGAGAAGAATTGTTAGGCAGATCAGTGCCGAGGTAGGAAAATCAGTTAAGTTCGATGCGTTCAACGTGGAAGGCGAATTAGATCGGAACGTGCTGGAGAAAATTGTCGCGCCACTGGAGCATATGCTAAGAAATGCTGTAGACCACGGCATCGAGTCCAGTGACAAACGCTTAGCGGCTAATAAGCCGGAGACGGGGAAAATTAGCCTAAGACTTTCCCGTGAAAGCGGATATCTTGTTTTGAATGTGAGTGATGACGGCGGCGGAATCAATGTCGATGCTGTTAAGAGAAAAGCGATCGAACGCGGTGTTATCAGTGCTGATGACGAGATTTCAGACCATGAGATCATGCAATTTATTATGCATGCCGGCTTCAGTACAGCAGAAAAGGTAACCCAGATATCAGGACGTGGCGTTGGTATGGATGTGGTTGCCAGCGAAATCAAACAGTTGGGTGGTTCAGTGTCCATTGATTCAACCCTGGGGCTTGGCACTGAGTTTGCGATTCGCATACCGTTTACGGTTTCAATCAACCGCGCGCTGTTGGTTGTTGTGCGAGAAGAGACCTATGCAATCCCACTCAATTCAATTGAAGGGATGGTTCGGGTTAGTCCTTATGAGCTCGAGGCCTACTATCAGCCGGAAGCGCCACTTTATGAGTATGCAGGCCAACCTTATCGCTTGGCTTATTTGGGCAAGATGCTTGAAAAGTCGGATGACCCTGACTTAACCGGCCAAGTATCACCTTTACCCGTCATTCTGGCGAGCAATGCAGAGAGTGCTGTTGCACTGCAAGTCGACCGAGTGATTGGTAGCCGTGAAGTTGTCGTAAAGAGTCTTGGGCCTCAATTTAGTCAAGTGGGAGGTATTGCCGGCGCGACCATTATGGGCGATGGCAATATTGTAGTAATACTGGATCTGATGGCCTTGGTACACAAAGCAGACCTTCGTGAAGAAGGCGTGCAGAAAGTTGACGAGCTAAATGAAATTGCACGGCCACGAACAAGAAAGATCATGATCGTTGATGACTCCGTTACGGTCCGAAAAGTGACAACACGCTTGATGGAACGACAGGGTTGGGAAGTGACGACAGCTAAAGATGGTGTAGATGCCGTTAATCAATTACAGAATATTTATCCTGATGTTGTCCTGCTCGATATAGAGATGCCTAAAATGGATGGGTTTGAAGTATTGCGTACAGTCCGGCGCGACCCGCGCTTAGCGAATTTACCCATTATTATGATCACCTCTCGCACCGGCGAGAAGCATAAGCAACAAGCGCTTGAGCTTGGTGTTAATAGATTTCTGGGGAAACCTTTCCAGGAAGCCAACCTTATCAGCACCATCGACGAGGTTATCGCAGAGTCCGAAAAGGAGTAATGGATGTCGGAAGCTGATGTGATTTTGGAGCTACCCACGTTTTTGGTGCGTTTACAGAAAAGTAAAATTCTCATCCCGAATGCCACTGTTGCGGAAATTATTCCCTATGAACCATTGCAGAGGGTTCAGGATACGCCCGACTGGTTCCTAGGTTTTCTGGATTGGCGAGGTGTGCAGGTGCCCGTCGCGTCCTTCGAAATGTTGACGATTGAGAAAGCCAGCTTCTCTCTTGTGAGTGTGTCCTCTGCCAGTTTAGTCGTTTTACGTGCAATTGGTGGAAGTGGAGATTTTGACTATATCGCGATTGTCGCGCAGTCATTGCCGACGCTTATGCCCTTATCAGAAGATCAATTGTTTGAAACCGGTGAGCCACCAGAAAGAACAGAATTACTTCGAGCAAGGTATCTTGATGAGGTTATTTCTGTGCCTGATTTTGATTATATCGAAGCGGAGATACAGCGAGTTGCATTTAGCTAGGCTGATAACATTGAGCCGTTTGTTCTAAAGATCACCCCATTTTTGTTGGCAGAGGGACACAATTGCGATTGACGCTGTGTCCGCTCTAAGTATTCGGTGACCCATACTTATCTCAGTGACATTTGAATTCGCGATCAAGGTGAGCTCCTGAGCTGAAAAACCACCTTCGGGACCAATTGTAATGGCGAGTGACTCCGGCGTCGTCGTAATCGAGTTAAATGTCGAGGTACTCACGGGGTTTGCAATTATATGAAGCGACTTCTGCGCGCCAATCCATTGCTCGAAGGAGCAAATTTTATGAACCGTTGGCGGCATATTTAGACCAGACTGTTCGCAAGCGCTATGACAGATATTCTGCCAGTGTTGAGTCTTCAGTCTCAATGACTTGTGAGAAACGGTTGTAAAATCGCAGATGATAGGCTGGATAGAGGTGACACCAAGCTCTGTTGCTTTCTGAATCGCATTGTCCATCGCATCACGCTTTGTAATCCCCAGGCCAAGCGTAATGTTTAATTTGGAGCTACGATCGGTCGCTATGTAAGTGGTCGGTGTGATGTTTACTTGCGATTTTTTTATAGAGGTAATCGTTGCCGTGAACTCACCACCTTCTCCATTGAATAGCACAACCTCATCACCGGTGTTTGAGCGTAATACGTTGCCGATGTAATGTGCTTTAGGTCCACTAAGCGCGATCGGCTCGCCAATGCTGATGAGTTGTTCAACAAAGAGTCGCGACACACGCATAGACTATTCTCTATTGCTCGGGCAACCCGAGGTTGCGCCAAAGGTTAAGCGTCGGAATCGATTGATTCAGCGTATAGAAATGCAGACCGGGCGCACCGCCAGTGAGAAGTTGATCGCATAGTCGAGTGACAACTTCTTCTCCGAATGCCTTTAGCGAAGCCGTGTCATCCTGATAGTGTTCGAGGTTCTTCCTAATCCAACGCGGTATATCCGCACCGCAGTTATCAGAAAACCGCACCAAATTTTGGAAGTTGGTTAGGGGCATTATCCCCGGCACAATGGGAATGTCGACGCCTATTTTGCTGACCGAATCAATAAATCTAAAGTAAGCTTCAGCGTTGTAAAAATACTGAGTAATTGCGCTGTCGGCGCCCGCTTCAACCTTCGCTTTGAAGAAAGCTAGATCCGTTTCGACTGACTTAGAATCAGGATGGACCTCGGGGTAAGCCGCAACTTCTATGTGAAAATGTTCGCCCGTTTTTTCCCGTACAAACTTCACCAAGTCACTTGCGTAACTCAGCGTTACCGACGCGCCAATGCCTGAAGGTATATCACCTCGCAGTGCGACGAGACGCTGCACGCCGGCATCTTTGTATTCCTGCAGTAGCGATTCGATTTTCGCAGGCTCATCGCCACCGAAAGACAGATGTGGTGCGACCAATGAGCCCTTGGCATTGATATCCAGGACGGCCTGTTTGGTGCCGTCCTTGGTTGATCCGCCAGCACCATAGGTGACAGAATAAAATGCAGGGTTCAGGGCTTCGAGCTTGTCATGTACCCGACCCAATTTGGCAATTGCCTCATGTGACTTGGGCGCTGAAAACTCAAAACTGAACTGTCGTGGGAATTTTCCTTGTGGATTAGATTCCATAGCGTTCAATGTCAATCTCCGAGATCGAATTACAAGGCTTTGGCGAGATCAGCGGCTTTGTCAGTATTCTCCCAAGTGAAATTGGGCTCTTCTCGGCCGAAGTGGCCGTAGGCGGCAGTGGCCTGAAAAATAGGCCGTTTCAGATCTAGCATTGCAATCAGACCTTTGGGACGCAAATCAAAGTTCTCGCGAACTAACTGCTCAATTTCATCGTCGCTAAGTTTGCCGGTACCAAAGGTATCAATACTAATTGATGTGGGTTCGGCGACCCCGATTGCGTAAGAAATTTGGATTTCACAACGATCTGCGAGACCGGCAGCAACAATGTTCTTTGCGACATAGCGTCCGGCGTAAGCGGCGCTTCTATCGACTTTTGATGGATCTTTACCTGAAAACGCACCACCACCGTGTCTTGCCATACCACCATAGGTATCGACAATAATTTTTCGACCGGTTAAACCGCAATCGCCAACAGGTCCGCCTATCACGAAGTTGCCTGTTGGGTTGATGTGGTATTTGGTATCAGCGTGTAACCAGTTGTCTGGTAGCACCGGTTTAATAATCTCTTCCATTACTGCTTCTCGCAGGTCGGCGAGAGAAACCGATGGATCGTGTTGTGTTGATAATACGACGGCATCAATGCCGCAAGGATTGCCTTTATCATCATATGAAAAGCTGACCTGACTTTTTGCATCTGGGCGCAAGAAGCTCAGTAGTCCAGACTTTCTAACGTCGGCCTGTCGCTTAACGAGTCGATGTGAGAAGTCGATGGGTGCGGGCATAAGTACGTCTGTTTCGTTGGTCGCATAGCCAAACATGAGCCCCTGATCGCCAGCTCCCTGTTCGTGGTCGGCGGCTTCGTCTACACCCATGGCGATGTCAGGTGATTGTTTCCCCAGCGCGTTAAGAATTGCACAGGTTGCACCATCAAAACCTACATCGGAGCTGTTGTAGCCGATATCAAGGACCACTTGCCGACAAATTTCTTCAAAATCGATCTGAGCATCCGTCGTGATTTCACCCGCCAAAATAACCATGCCGGTTTTTACCAGGGTTTCGCAGGCTACGCGGGCGTCTTTGTCTTCCGCGAGGATTGCATCCAATACTGCATCGGAAATTTGGTCAGCCATCTTGTCCGGATGACCTTCGGAGACAGATTCAGAGGTAAAAGTACGATTTGCCATAAGTATGATTCGATTATTCAAAGGCAGGCATTCTACAGTGGTGTTCGACGGATTCCTAATCTTCGACAGGTTCGGGAATTGATAACGGCTCACGTTTACCTATAGTGTTTCTCATTTAGACTGTCTGTCTGATCTCGTGAAATTGAGCCCTAAAAAGCAAAACGGCGGAATAAATCATCAGCTTTGACCCGATTGAGTGAGATAAAGGGCAATTCTTGTGCAAAAGTCTTTGATGTTGGTCAATAGTGTTTGATGTAGAGAAGAGCCTAAGCGAAAATAGCCGCCTTTCGAAACATGCCAATGGCAGGTAATCAATGAGTTCAAATCGAGAACGAGCAAACGCAATTCGCGCATTAGCGATGGATGCAGTACAAAAAGCTAATTCTGGTCACCCTGGCGCGCCGATGGGGATGGCAGACATTGCTGAAGTTCTCTGGACACAGACATTACGACATAACCCTTTGAACCCCGACTGGTCTAATCGAGATCGATTTGTCTTGTCCAACGGGCACGGCTCAATGTTAGTTTATGCACTTTTGCATCTGACCGGCTACGATCTGCCAATGTCTGAGTTGAGTAATTTCCGCCAGATGGGCTCGAAAACGCCGGGGCACCCAGAGTATGGCTATACACCTGGCGTCGAAACAACAACGGGACCGTTGGGTCAGGGCTTTGCTAACGCGGTTGGATTCGCGCTGGCTGAAAAGCTTCTAGCTGCGCGGTTTAATCGAACGCACGACAAGCATGCGCTTAATATCGTTGATCACTCTACCTATGCGTTTGCCGGTGACGGCTGTTTGATGGAAGGGGTTTCGCATGAGGTCGCTTCTCTGGCTGGAACACTCAAGCTCGGCAAACTGATTTGTTTTTATGATGACAATGGCATTTCAATCGATGGCGATGTGCAGGGCTGGTTTTCAGAAGACACCGCAGCAAGGTTTCGCGCCTACGATTGGCAGGTGATTGAGGCCGTTGATGGTCATGATGCAGCCTCCATCGCAGCAGCGATTGCCGTAGCAAAAGACAATACCGAACAGCCAACGTTAATATGCTGTAAAACGGAAATCGGTTTTGGCTCTCCCAATAAGGCCGGCAAGGCCTCCAGTCATGGCTCTCCGCTGGGTGCTGATGAAGTCACGGCAACCAGAGATCAACTTGGATGGGTCCATGCACCCTTTGAGATACCCAGTGATATTTACGAAGGTTGGGACGCAAAGCAACAGGGCGCTCAGGCCGAAGCGGCTTGGAATCAGCAGTTCATGGAGTACAAATCAGCTTTCCCTGAGCTCGCCAATGAATACGAACGTTGCATGAGCGGCGAGCTCCCGCAAAACTGGCAGACAATGATGGATCAGCTTTTGGTGACAACCAATGAGGCTGCTGCAACCTTGGCGACTCGGCAAGCCAGTGCCAACACGATTGCGAAAATAGCGGAAGTGTTACCGGAAATTGTTGGCGGCTCGGCGGATCTGTCCGGTTCGAATAATACCAATTGGCCGGAAATGACCGTCGTCGACGCGACCAAAAATGGTGGCAACTATGTGCATTATGGCGTGCGAGAATTTGGTATGACGGCGATTGCCAACGGGCTGGCATTGCACGGCGGCATTATTCCATTCACGGGAACCTTTCTTATCTTTATGGAGTACGCCAGAAACGCAGTCAGAATGTCTGCACTGATGGGTATTCGGAACATACACGTCTATACCCATGACTCAATTGGCCAAGGTGAAGATGGGCCTACTCATCAACCGGTCGAGCAGCTAGCAAACTTAAGGGGTACGCCCAATATGTCAGTGTGGCGGCCGGGGGATGCTGTTGAGACAGTTGTCGCTTGGCGAAACGCGATTGAGAGGACAAAGGGACCGACGGCGTTGGTTTTTTCTAGGCAAGGCCTACCACATGTTGAACGCACCGAAGAACAGTTGGTCAACATAGGGCGTGGCGCCTATGTAATTAAGGATGTACCCAAGGAAAAGGTAATTTTAATAGCGACTGGCTCGGAACTCAGTCTGGCCCTCGCGGCGGCGAAAGAACTTGATGCGCAAGGCATTCCAACGAGGGTTGTGTCTATGCCAAGTGCGGATAAGTTTGAATTACAAGATACGGCCTATCGTCAGTCGGTATTGCCGGCGGCACAGCGGTGCCGAGTTGCCATAGAGGCTGCTCATCCGGATTACTGGCGTAAGTGGGTTGGTTTAGATGGTGAAGTTGTTGGGCTAGCGAGCTTTGGTGAATCGGGTCCGGGCGGGCAAGTGATGGAGCATTTTGGCTTTAGTGTGGGTAATGTCGTTGCGGTCGTTAAAGGTATTCTATGAAGGTCATTGATCTGAGAGATCTTCAGTTAAAAGGTAAACGCGTACTCATTAGAGAAGACCTAAATGTACCGATAAAAAATGGACAGGTCATGTCCGATGCTCGCATACAAGCTGCTATACCTACAATTCAGTATGCGCTTGATGCTGGCGCGAAGGTGATGGTCATGTCACATTTGGGGCGGCCGCAGGAAGCGGTGTCGATCGCTGATCAACCAGAGATGAGCATGAGACCCGTTGCCGATTATCTGTCAAAAACGATGGGTAAAAAGGTTCGATTAGTTGAAAACTATCTAGACGGTGTTGATGAAGCACTTCTCGACGATGCCGACTTCATCCTATTTGAAAACGTCAGAATTAATGCCGGTGAGAAAAAAAATGATGAAGCCTTAGCAAAGAAGTTGGCCGCCCTCTGTGATGTATTTGTTATGGACGCGTTCGGCACGGCTCATCGAGCCCAAGCAACAACCGAGGGTGTGGCAAGATTCGCGCCAGTGGCCTGTGCCGGTCCATTGCTTGTAAAAGAGCTTGATGCGTTGCAGCGCGCCATTGCAAACCCCGCACATCCGATCGTGGCAATTGTCGGCGGCAGTAAAGTTTCGACCAAGCTTGAGGTGCTTGATGCGCTTTCGGACAAAGTTGACTCACTTATTGTCGGTGGTGGCATTGCTAATACCTTTATTGCAGCGCAAGGCCATGAGGTTGGGAAATCTTTGTGTGAAATGGGTTTGCTTGATTCAGCAAGAGCATTGATGAACAAGGTCGAAATTCCGATACCAACCGACGTTGTTGTTGCTAATGGCATCGATCAGCCAGATACCGCCGAAACAAAGCTCGTCAGTGAGATCAATCGCGACCAGATGATTCTTGATATTGGCCCTAAATCGCAACAAGTTATTGGCGAGGTACTTAAAAACGCAAAAACCATTATATGGAATGGACCGGTTGGCGTGTTTGAAGAAGCTGCCTTTGCCAGTGGAACAGAGCAGTTGGCAAAACAAATTGCTGAGAATAAAGGTTTCTCAATTGCTGGCGGTGGTGACACGTTAGCGGCAATAGATAAGTATGGCGTAAGTGCCGATATTAGCTATATATCTACCGGTGGCGGGGCGTTTCTAGAGTTTGTTGAAGGCAAGGTTTTACCTGCCGTTGCGATACTGGAAGCCCGCGCAAAAGATTAAAGAAATTACTGGTGCATGCCGGCTGCTTTTATTTCACTCGAGCTTGTTTAGCGCTTGATGAGACCTGGCTTCAGATGGACCGATACAAATAACGAAACCCCTGCAACAAACGACAGGGTAAATAGGAATTAACTAAGGAGTAAGTTATGGCCCTGGTCAGCATGAGACAGCTACTAGACCACGCAGCTGAGAATGGATATGGCGTGCCTGCGTTTAACGTGAATAACCTTGAGCAGATGCGCGCAATAATGGAAGCGGCTCAGGAAACGGATAGCCCTGTCATCGTTCAAGCTTCGGCGGGTGCCCGTAAATATGCGGGACCAAATTTTTTGCGTCACCTGATTTTGGCGGCCATCGAAGAGTTTCCGGATATCCCCGTCGTAATGCATCAAGATCATGGCGCGTCACCTGATGTGTGTCAGCGCTCAATTCAGTATGGCTTCTCATCGGTAATGATGGATGGGTCATTGCTAGAGGATCAAAAAACCCCTGCAAGTTACGAATACAACGTTGATGTGACGCGCCGCACAACCGAGATGGCCCACGCCTGTGGTGTAACGGTTGAAGGTGAGTTGGGTTGTTTGGGTTCACTCGAAACAGGCCAAGCGGGTGAAGAAGACGGGGTGGGTGCACAAGGTACGTTATCAATGGATCAGTTATTAACTGATCCTGACCAAGCCGTCGATTTTGTTCAACAGACCAAAGTTGATGCATTGGCAATTGCGATTGGTACCAGCCATGGTGCTTACAAATTTTCTCGACCACCCACGGGTGACATTTTGGATATCGATCGAATTAGGGAGATTCATAACCGGCTGCCAAATACCCACCTGGTGATGCATGGATCATCTAGCGTTCCGCAGGAATGGTTAAAGGTCATTAATGAATTCGGCGGAGAAATTCCAGAAACCTACGGTGTTCCTGTAGAAGAAATTCAGCAGGGGATTAAACATGGGGTTCGCAAGGTAAATATCGACACGGACCTGCGATTGGCATCAACAGGCTCTATTCGTCGCTTTATGGCTAACAATCCATCGGAGTTTGACCCGAGAAAGTATTTTGCAGAGTCGCTCAAAGCGATGAAAGAAATTGTTATTAATCGCTACGATGCGTTTGGCACCGCGGGAAATGGTTCGAAAATCAAACCGGTGTCGCTCGATGTCATGTTTGAACGATATAGCTCGGGTGAGCTTGACCCTAAGCTCAAGTAAGAACAGCTCAGGTGACAAAAATTCAGTTTACAACGACCTTCACAAACATTTGAGTAGTTAAAGTTGGCTAATTCGATCGACCATATTGCATCCATCGCCGAGATCGTCGGCGCTGACAATTTAGTCTCAGACGATGAGGCCAAGCAGGTCTATGGTTTGGACTGGACCCGATTTTATTCGCCGGCACCTTTATGTGTCGTGTTCCCAAAGTCGATTGAGGTTGTTCAGGCGCTGGTGTTATTTGCCAGCAAGAATGCCCTATCCCTCGTACCTTCTGGTGGTCGTACGGGGCTGTCAGGTGGTGCTGTCGCCTGCAATGGCGAGGTGGTTGTATCTTTTGAGAAAATGAATCAGGTGCTTGAGTTTGATCCCATTGATCAAGTTGTCACCGTTCAACCGGGACTTGTTACCGAGGCATTGCAGCAATTCGCCGAGGATCAAGGATTGTTCTACCCCGTTGATTTTGCGTCAGCAGGTTCAAGTCAAATTGGCGGCAATCT
The DNA here is from genome assembly GCA_905182025.1 of uncultured OM182 clade bacterium. Taxonomy (GTDB): domain Bacteria; phylum Pseudomonadota; class Gammaproteobacteria; order Pseudomonadales; family Azotimanducaceae; genus JAHRVQ01. The sequence continues at coordinate 111,397 of CAJJAA010000009.1, read as the reverse complement.
GGCGACTAATGCCGGTGGTATAAAAGTACTCAAGTATGGTTTGACGCGAGATTGGGTTGTCGGACTAAAAGTCGTCACGGGCGCCGGCGAACTCCTCGATTTGAACCGGTCGTTAATCAAGAACGCAACCGGCTATGACCTTCGACACTTATTCGTTGGGTCCGAAGGCACCTTGGGTTTTATTGTAGAGGCTTCAATGAAGCTTGCACAAAAGCCCAACAACCTTACAGTGGCGCTGCTCGCTGTGCCGGATATGGCGAACATCATTTCTGTAATGACCCAGTTCAGGGAGCATGTGGAATTGACCGCGTTTGAGTTCTTCTCTGACAAAGCTCTTGAGCATGTGCTTGCGCACAGTGAGTTAAGTCGACCATTCGCTGATCCAAGTGCATTTTACGCGTTGATTGAATTTGACCAACGCAACGCGGCCGTAATGGATGCCGCTTTGGCCGCTTTTGAATCCTGCGTTGAATCGGGTATTGCGGTGGATGGTGTGATTAGCCAGAGCGAACAACAACGTAAAGATATTTGGCGCTATCGTGAAGGTATCTCGGAGGCCATTACGCCGCATACGCCCTATAAAAATGATGTTTCTGTACGTGTCTCTAAGGTTCCGGCGTTTCTCAAAGCTGTCGATGCGACGGTCACATCGGCTTATCCGGAGTTTGAGATAGTATGGTTTGGACACATTGGTGATGGCAACTTACACTTGAACATTTTGAAACCGACAGACTGGCCTCTGGATAGATTTAAGCGTGAATGCGAGGCGGTCAGTGAGCAGGTTATGAAGCTTGTGCAGAAGTTTGCTGGTAGCGTCTCGGCTGAGCATGGCGTAGGTTTGTTAAAACGCGATCAACTTAAATACAGTCGATCTGCCGAGGAAATTGAAATTATGAAAGCGATGAAGCGAGTTTTCGATCCGGCGGGCATCATGAACCCAGGCAAACTGTTGGTCTGACCATTTTGGCCGAATCTATTTATGGACTTCTTCGACACCGTCGGCGGTTGCTAACAAAATTACATTGGCTGATCGCTGCGCAAACAATCCATTGGTAACAACACCCGTAATATTATTGATTTGGTTTTCAAGCTCGACTGGATTTTTAATTGAAAGCCCATGAACATCAAGAATTAGATTGCCGTTATCCGTCACAAAATCTTCTCGATAGGTAGGTCGTCCACCTAGCCCGACCAGTTTTCTAGCGACGAATGATCTTGCCATTGGGATGACTTCTACCGGCAGTGGAAACGCGCCGAGTTCTGACACCATTTTTGAGCCATCGACGATGCAAATGAATTGCTGCGCAACGGCAGCAACGATTTTTTCACGGGTAAGTGCACCGCCACCTCCCTTGATCAGTTCGAGGTTTGGGTTGGCCTCATCGGCACCATCGATATAAAAATTCAGTTCCTTAACAGCATTCAGATCAAAAACACGAATCCCGTGCGACTCCAGTCTTTCTTGTGTTGCGCGTGAACTCGCGACGGCGGCGTCAAATTTGTGTCTATGTTTAGCCAAAGCATCAATGAAATAATTGGCCGTCGAACCGGTGCCAACGCCGACGACGGAATCACTTTTTAAATGAGGCTCGATGTAGTTGACTGCGGCTTGCGCTGCTGCCTGTTTGAGTTGATCCTGTTGATCAATCGATTTGGTCTGGCCCATTTAACTAACCGGATGTTAACTAGAAAAGACAAGTTTATACTTACCGGTGACCGGACACTAACCCTCAATCCTATTTATTGCGTTCGGCTGGGATCAGCTCAATCATGACGACCAACTACATTAAGAAAATCCTTGAAGCAAACGTCTACGATGTCGCGATTGAATCTCCCTTGGAATTAGCGGGTAACCTCTCTGACAGGTTTTCTAATAAGGTATTTTTAAAGCGAGAAGATCTGCAGTCCGTCTTCAGTTTTAAGCTTCGTGGCGCATATAACAAAATAAACAGCCTGTCCTCGGCGCAACAGAAAGTGGGTGTGGTGACGGCTTCGGCAGGTAATCATGCCCAGGGCGTGGCCTTGGCTGCATCGAAGTTAAAGATTGCAGCGACGATTGTTATGGGAACCAACACGCCGGAGATCAAGGTTAGCGCAGTGCGCAAATTAGGCGCAAAAGTAGTCTTGCAGGGTAACAACTATGATGAAGCGAGCGAATTTGCCAAGGGTCTAGAGAAAGAGCTTGGGCTAACCTATATACACCCCTTTGATGATCCAGAAGTGATTGCTGGACAGGGTACTATCGCCATGGAAATGTTGCGCCAGCACACGGGGCGGTTGGATGCGGTTTTTGTTCCTGTGGGTGGCGGCGGCTTGATTAGTGGCATGGGCACCTATATCAAATATCTAAGACCGGAGGTCAAGGTCATAGGCGTTGAAGCAGAAGGTTCTGCCTGCCTTCATGCGGCTCTGCAAGCGGGTAAACGCGTGCGTTTAAACCCGAAAGATCTCGATCAATTCGCTGACGGTACATCTGTGAGCCAGGTGGGTAAAGAGACTTTCAGATTAGCGCAGACCTGCGTTGATGAGGTCGTCAAAGTCACCGTTGACGAAATTTGTGCAGGTATAAAGGACATTTTTGAAGACACGCGAAGCATATCAGAGCCCTCGGGTGCGTTAAGTGTTGCGGGTATGAAGAAGTACATCGAGCAACATGCTGCAGTTGGGGAAACGTATGTTGCAGTCGTCAGTGGTGCGAATATGAACTTTGATCGGCTTCGGCATATCTCCGAGAGAACGGATATTGGTGAGCGACGCGAGGCGTTGCTCGGTGTGACCATACCTGAGAAGCCGGGCAGCTTTCGGCGCTTCTGCAATTTGATTGGTAAGCGAAATGTGACCGAGTTTAACTATCGGTTTGCCGATCAGTCGGGCGCCAAAGTGCTTGTGGGGATTCAAACAAGGATGAATTCTGAAGATAAACAGCAGATCTTAAATAAGCTGAAAAAGGAATACCAAGTGGTTGACCTGTCGGAAAATGAGGTTGCCATATTGCATGTTAGGCATATGGTTGGCGGTACAACCGCTAGCTTGCCGAATGAAAAGATATTTCGATTTGAGTTTCCAGAGCGGCCTGGTGCGCTACTCGATTTTCTGAACTTGATGGGAAATGGGTTCAACATAACCATGTTCCATTACCGCAATCACGGCGCCGCATATGGCCGTGTATTGGCAGGCATTGAAATACCCGCAGACGCGATGTCCCAATTCAAGAAAGATCTCCAGCAAATGGGGTATCGTTTTTGGGAAGAAACGGATAACACCGCATACAAGATGTTTCTAACCGATCTTAGCTCTGACTAGAGGCGCTGTTGAGATGGTATAGCTGGTATTCCAAATCGAATGAGAATAGAGACATGTCGCTGATGCGATCGACGTATAACTTGCCCAGGAGATGGTCGAATTCGTGTTGAAACACGGTTGCGAGAAATCCTTTCAGCTGCATGCTTTTCTTTTCGGCAGATGAATCCAGATAGTCAACGCGAATATGCTGAGGTCGCTCGACGAAACCCATCATGCCCGGTACAGACAGGCAACCTTCCCAATAGCCAGCAGACGCAGCGTTCTCAACGGTAATGGTTGGGTTGATATAGACTTCGAACGGCAAGGTTTGGATTTCACCATATCGGGTAATTGGGTCGGTAATCTCGACGACAGCGATTTGGAACGGAACGTCGATTTGAGGTGCCGCTAGGCCGATTCCACCGGCACAGTGCAGGGTTTCTCGCATATCTTCGACAAGCTCTAAAAATGAATCAGATCCAATTTGTTGAATTGGGTAGGGTTCAGCAACCTTTCGAAGCGTGGGGTGCCCCATTCTTACTATTTCTCTGACGGCCATAATAATCTGCGTAATTTGTCGAATTATGTCGATAACCTTAACCACTTGGAAATCAGTGTTCAATCGAGAATCGGTAGGTCTTTCAGCCGCGTTTGATGAATAAATCGAATCGGTGTGCGATTTATTGCCCTTTGTGCCCCAATAAGGACCGTTTGGCTATCGTATTTTGACTAATATTTCAGCGGGTTATATGTTGGTGATGATGAAACGTAGCCATCACATGTACTTGCTCATGTACTCGCGATAGGGGGAGGCGAAATGAAGAAAAAACCAGATTTGATTGTACTCATCATTGTCATCTTCGGCATGGGTGTAACAGTCAATGCCGTCGGTCAAGCGCTTGGCGGACTCTAGTCAGCACGATTGAGTAATCTTCTCACAGCCTATGGGAATGGTATCAACCGCAATTGATAATCTCCTTGTCGGTGACGATCGCTTGCAATGGAATATCCCATTGTGCGGGTACTAAGTCCTCACACTCCTGAAAGCCGTAAGCGATACCAATGAAATAAGGTGATCTCCAGCCACGCCTTACCTGCGAGAATGTTCGATCATAGTAACCCTTGCCCATGCCCAAACGATTGCCCTTTCTATCGAAGCCGACCAGCGGAAACAACACAACATCCAATAAACTCGGGTTGATAACCTGTCGATTATTAAATCGGGGCTCGGCAATGCCGTATCGATTTGGGTGTAAGTCGAGTGTCTCTGGCTGAAAGAATAACCGCGTTGGCTCCCAGGGTCTTATCGCATCACTTATGAGCGGTAAAAAATAGTCTGCGTTGATTACTGTCGGCAGTAGGCGAAGGTCGATCTCGCCGTCGTTGGGATGGAAATAGGCAATTCTATTAGCGCGTTTGACTTGAGCGAGTTGCGCCAATGACTGACAAATTTGGCGGGAAGATTGCCGAATATCGTCGACAGAAAGAGATTGTCGCTCTGTTCTGATGCGCTGACGCAATCGCCGATATTGTTTTTGGCGAGTGTGACCTATTTCAGGTTTAGTGTGGACTGAAGTGATCAATGCTGATAAATCCACTGTCTAAAATGTGTTGCGAGGCATCGTTAAACTTTTGGCCTCTCAATATAAATTCCCCAAATTGCCGCTGTGCTAATAGGCCCTTGAACCCTGCGGTTCAAGGCGGGGGCCCCTAATTGACATTAGGCTTCCCGGAGTCCGGACATGCACATCAATCAAGTTAAAGAACCTCCTGGTTATCGCTTAAAGGGTCGAGGACATATCGACTGGCAAACAACCTAGGGAACAAAAGGATTATATCGTAAACAAATTGTTTTGTATGAATCGTTGGGAATATATCTTCAGGTTGTTAGCACGAAACAATCGTTAAAACCTGAGATATAAATGTGCTAGGCACGTGACTTGAGTCGATTCAGGACCTGATCGAGTTTTGTGGACAGGGTTTGAATCTTGTTAGCTTGGTGCTTGATGACATCATTCGTTTTGGTCGTTTGACCGATATAGTCATTGGCAATATTCAAAGCGGCCATCACGGCGATTCGATCTAATCCAAGAATGGCGCCATTGGACTTAATCTCTCGCATTTTTTCATCTACGTAGGAGGCAGACTCCTTAAGCGCTTTTACCTCCTCGGGCTTGCAGCTTACCTGATACTCCTTCTCAAGGATCGAGACTGAGACAGTTTCTATTTCATGCATAGCATCAGGCATGGTTATGGTCTTCCTATATTATTCACTTTCGAGAGCTTTCAAGCGCAAAATCATAGCTTCAACTTTACTCTTGGCGAGTTCATTCTTTTCGAGCAATCGGGTCCGTTCTTCGACCAAGTTTTCATGATCAGACTCCATGATAGCCTGCTTTTTCTCAAGATCGTCACAAAGATTGATTAGTTCATCTATTTTGGTTTCGAGGTCTTGTATTTCCAATGTTAGTTACCGAGATCAGACGGATTAGTACTATAAAACTACCCTTCTACAAAGGTCAAACGTCTTGCGATAGCGTATTATCAACTAATTGCCGATGCCGCCTTTAATTTGCGTAAAAATGTGCGTTATCGGGTAAATAAATGCGTAGATACAAAGCAAGTTAACAGGAGGGTGCTAACGGTGAGTGGCGACGAAATAGGATACGATGAATTGCAGCAAGCGATGCAGGGATCGGCGTTAGAACCGAGTGAACTGCACGGTTTGTTGACGGGTTGGCTTTGTTCTGGCTCCAGTTGGTCGAAAACCGAGGCGAGTTCAGCGTTGACACATTGGCTTGATGACGCATCGACAATCCATGCGGTTGAGGCTATGGCGAAATCACTCTCAGACAAAATTTTGGCACAGCTGCGGGATAGTGATTTGGCCTATCGCATGCTTCTACCAGCTGATGGTGCAGACATTAATTTTAGACGTCAGGCCATTAGTGATTGGTGCTCAGGTTTTTTAGCGGGTTTCGGTACGTCCGGTCGGGTTCAACAGGACGACCTGCACCCCGAGGTCTCTGAAGTGTTTATTGATATAGCACGTATTGCTGGTTTGGATGAGGATATGTTGGACAGCGAGGAAAATGAAAAAGATCTGCTGGAGATCGAAGAGTATGTGCGAATGACGGCGCTGATGGTGTTCACTGATTGTGCGCAGCAAGCGATTCATTAGGAGAAGTTTTTGTGGGATCAGCACTGAAAATTACCAACCGAGAATTCGCGCAGCGGCGGCTCGAGTTGATGTCGTTGATGGAAGAAAACAGCATCGCTATTCTTCCCAGTGCGGTCGAGCAAAGTCGCAATAGTGACGTTAATTTTCATTTCAGACAAAATAGTGATTTCCACTACCTGACCGGTTTTGATGAAGCCGACTCCGTATTCGTGCTGGTGCCTGGGCGAGAGCACGGTGAGTGTATTTTGTTTTGTCGTGAGCGCGACCCGGATATGGAGCAGTGGCACGGAAAAATCACGGGTCCAGAGCGCGCCATGCAACTTTACGGCATCGATGACGCGTTTCCCATCGCCGACATTGACGACATCCTACCAGGACTGATTGAAGGCAAATCAAAGCTCTATTATGCAATGGGCAGTCATAGCGAATTTGATGGGCGTGTTATTTCCTGGACCAGCAACATTTCAAGCAATCAGCACTCTGGTAGCCGGCCGCCGGGAGAGTTTGTCCAGATAGATCAATATCTACACGACCTCAGGCTATTTAAAAGTAAACATGAAATCAAAGTCATGAAGCGTGCCAGCGAGATAACAGCTAATGCACACATGCGACTGATGTCGTTCGTTAGGCCAGGTCAGTATGAGTATCAGCTGGAGGCTGAACTTCTTCATAGTTTCGCATCGAACGGTGCACGACATGCAGCTTACCCTTCAATTGTTGGTGCAGGAAATAATGGCTGTATCTTGCACTACACAGACAATGACGGGCTGATTGCCGATGGCGACTTGGTGCTCGTTGATGCAGGCTGTGAATTTGAGAGCTATGCAGCAGATGTCACCCGTACATTTCCAGCTAATGGCAAGTTTACTGAGCCTCAAAAGGCTTTGTATAACATTGTTCTGGCGGCTCAAGATGCCGCGATAGAGGCGATCAAACCGGGTAATCATTGGGATCAGCCTCATCTTGCCGCCGTGCATGTGATTACCAAGGGTTTGGTTGAACTGGGTCTCCTGCAGGGTGATGTGCAAGACCTTGTTGATAACGAAGCCTACAAAAAATTCTACATGCATCGAACAGGCCATTGGCTAGGATTGGACGTACACGATGTCGGTGAATATCGTTTCGAGGAGCAATGGCGCGTTTTTGAGCCAGGTATGGTGACAACGGTTGAGCCAGGCATTTATATCGACCAAGGATTATCAGATGTGCCTCGGCAATATCGGGGAATTGGCATCCGGATTGAGGATAATGTTCTGGTCACCCCTAAAGGTAACGAAGTGATAACTTCGATGATTCCGAGAACTGTTGAAGAAGTTGAAATTTACATGTCAAAAAAAGGTTCTAGCGATTAAAGACAATGGGCTGAAAAACTCAGTCTGCGTGCGCTAATGGTGGCCAGATAGTTGTTACCATTGCGGTAAGATTTTCAAGAGATAACAAAGATGGGTCCGATGTGACGGAAGTAAAAGAAGTCGATATTGTCATCTGCGGTGCAGGTCTAGTTGGCCTCGCCTTGGGTGCTGCGCTAACGGAAAGTGATTTGAGGGTTTTGATTTTGGATGCTCAAAGTCAGCCACAAGCGCCAGTTGACGTTCAAGTGGTCAGGCGCGATTTTGATCTTGTGTCCGGCTTTGCGCCTCGTGTCAGTGCGCTTAATAAAAACTCGGTAGCGTTTTTGAAGCGGGTCGGTGCTTGGCAATCTGTGAGTCGATCGTCTGCTTTTGTAGCAATGTCTGTCAAGGATGCCGAAGGCTCTGGTGTCATAGAGTTTGATGCGGATTTTATTGGCAGATCTGAATTAGGCCACATCGTCGAGAACCAACGGGTTATTAGCGCGCTACTTATTCAGTTAGCGGAAGCTGACCAAACGGAGATCGTCTGGAATTCAAAATTGAATGACATGCAGGCGGAAGAATCGGGTTACGAATTGACACTTGAGGACGGGCGTCGAATACGTTGTGCTTTGATCGTAGGTGCTGATGGCGGCCATTCCAAAATACGCGAACTGGCAAATTTGAAATCCGTAGGTTGGAGTTATCACCAACAGGCCGTTGTTTGCAATATTGAAACTCAGACGGAGCACGGCCAAGTCGCTCGTCAATGGTTCACCGAAAGGGGACCGTTGGCATTTTTACCTCTCGGCCAAACCAATCTCTGTTCGGTCGTCTGGTCAGTTGAGGATCCTGAAGACTTGATGGCAATGTCAGCCGAGGACTTTTGTCGGGAACTTGCATTGGCGAGTGAGCAAGACCTAGGCGATATTTTGGGCGTCGACAAACGATTCACCTTCCCTCTTAATCAGCAACATAGCTTGAGGTATATCAAACCCCATCTAGCGTTGATTGGTGATGCAGCGCATACCATTCACCCGCTTGCCGGGCAGGGTGCGAACTTGGGGTTTGCCGATGCTGCAGCTTTGGCGAGTGAGCTTTTGCAATATCGGTTTAGCGAGCAGGGTATTGGTGATTTTGAGGCATTGCGCCGTTATGAAAAATCCCGCCAACCTTCGAACCTGTTGATGACCACGGCGATGGAAGCGTTTAAACGACTCTATTCGACCAAGAACCCTGGAATTAACTGGCTTCGAAACACCGGCATGAAGCTGACGAATGATAATACCTACCTGAAAACACTTATCGCCCGGCTGGCAAGTGGCGGCGGTTAACGTAATGTGCGTGATTGTTGGTTAGCAACTCGAGCGATCAATCCGTAAGTTGATGCGTAAGTTGTCTGAATTTCACGATCATGATGAGATAATTTATAGCGCGTTCTGGGTAGCTGTCCCTATGCTGTTGCAGCCGAAAAAGCTAGAATAGCGCTCTTTTTTAATCGTGTGATATCCCATGGGACTCAGAACGCCAATATATGAGCTGCATCTTTCCGCAGGTGCAAAGATGGTTGATTTCGGCGGTTGGGATATGCCGATCCATTATGGATCACAGATCGAGGAACATCATCTGGTTAGGAACAGTGTCGGCGTTTGTGATGTTTCACATATGACGGTAATCGACCTGAGCGGACCTGACAGCAAGGGCTATTTAAGGTACCTGCTGGCTAATGACGTTGAAAAACTGCAGTCAGCTGGAAAAGCTCTATATAGTGCGATGTTAGACCAGACAGGGGGTGTGCTTGATGACCTTATTGTTTATCTGACACAGGATGGTTATCGAATTGTTGTTAATTGTGCGACCCGTGAAAAGGATCTTGCATGGATGAATGACAAAATCCAAGCCTTTGACTGCAAACTGACGGAGCGTCCCGATCTCGCGATATTGGCAATCCAGGGGCCTGAGTCTATTCAAGTGCTGAAGGATGTATTGCGCAAGGATGCTACCGAAGGGGCAAGTCGCGTTGCTTTTATAGATCAGCTGAAGCCTTTTGTTGGCGGCTTTTGTGGAGACTGGTTCCTTGCTAGAACGGGATATACCGGCGAGAAAGGTATTGAAGCGATTGTGCCTGCGGATGACGCTAAAGCGTTATGGCAAGGTCTTGCCTCAGCAGGCGTAAGAGCGATTGGTTTGGGTGCGCGCGACACGCTTCGACTCGAGGCTGGCATGAACCTGTATGGCAGTGACATGGATGAGACGGTGACACCGCTTGAATCGAATATGGAAATTACTTTGTCGATGGACGCAGAGCGAGATTTTATTGGCAAACAAAAGCTGACTGAGCAAATGCAGGCCGGTGTTGAGCGGCAGCTGGTTGGTCTGGTGTTAAATCAGCGCGGCGTTCTACGTGCCCACTATCCGGTCTATTCCAATGATGAATGGGTGGGAGAGATTACCAGTGGTGCATTTTCACCAACGCTGCAGCATTCTATTGCTTTGGCGAGGATTAAGACCGGCGCAAACGATCTACAAGTTGAGATCAGGGGCAAAAGACTGGCGGTCTCGAAAGTTAATCCGCCCTTTGCGCGAAATGGCAAACAGGTCTACAAGCAATCGAGTTAATGTGCGACCCCTTAGTCTGTGAATAAAAGGGCTTTTTGATAACTCGTTGCAGTAGCGGCGAGGATTATCATTTGATAGTAAGCAGCGCGTTTACCAGGCAGCAGCCACAAAAACGCGGTAATGATAAACAAGCAACAACGATGAGGAACAACCGATGTCTGAATATCCAGGAGAGCTGAAGTACGCAGAGAGTCATGAGTGGGCTAGGGTTGAAGATGATGGAACAGTGACCGTTGGCATATCTGATCATGCTCAAGATTCGCTAGGCGACGTTGTTTATGTTGAGCTTCCTGAAATCGGTACAGATGTTTCAGCGAAGGGCGAAGCGGGTGTTGTTGAATCCGTAAAGGCTGCGTCAGACGTCTACGCACCCATATCCGGCAAGATTATAAGTGTCAATGAAACGCTGGAAGACGCACCAGAGACCGTTAACGATTCTCCTTATAAGCAGGGTTGGTTCTTTAGGCTTCAACCAACGGACTTGACGGAATTGGAATCCATGCTCGATGCTAATGCGTATCAGGCACTGTGTGATAGCGAAGAACACTAGCGCTTCGCTGATCGTCAAAACCTAGACCTAATTAATTTCTAACGAGGTATCTATGCCATTTGTGCCGCATACGTCACAGGATGAAGAATTGATGCTCGATGCCATTGGCGTTGAATCAATTGAAGATCTATTCGATGAGATTCCGCCGGCGTTGAGAGCGGGTGTGCTGGCTAATACGCCTGCTGGCATCAGCGAACAGGCCTTGTTGCGATTAATGTCCGACCGATCGAAAAAGGATGAAGTCGACCTGTGTTTCATTGGTGCGGGTGCCTATCAGCACCATATACCGAGTGCTGTATGGGATCTCGTTACCCGCGGCGAGTTTATGACGGCCTATACTCCTTACCAGGCGGAAGCCAGTCAGGGGACGCTGCAACTTATATACGAATTTCAAACGATGATCACGCGACTCACCGCCATGGAGGTTGCCAATGCATCGGTCTACGACGGTGCTTCTGCATTAGCCGAAGCCATTTTGATGGCAGTTCGCGCGAATAGAAAATCAAAATCGCGGAATGTGCTGGTGCCAGGTAACTTGCATCCTAGCTATCTAAGTACCTGTCGAAATATTCTTCATAACCAAAAGATTAACCTTCAGGTCATACCCTATGATCAGCAGTCGGGTTGCATCAAACAAGAAGACCTGCAGGCCTTCGAAGGTGAAGATTTTGCCGCGCTTGTTATCCAGTATCCGAACTTCTTCGGCGGTTTAGAAATGGCCGACGAACTGACCACTTGGGCGCATAGTCAGGGTCAGTTAGTTATTGGGGTGGTAAACCCGACAGCGCTTGCGCTTCTGGCTCCTCCCGGGACGTGGGGTGATACCGGTGCAGATATCGTTGTCGGCGAGGGCCAACCGTTGGGGATACCTGTTGCCAGCGGTGGTCCGTATCTGGGTTTTATGTGTTGTAAACAGGCTATCGTGCGCCAGATGCCGGGCAGAATAATTGGTAAGACTTTAGATCTTGATGGGAAGGTTGGGTTTGCGTTGACTTTGCAGGCGCGTGAACAACATATTCGACGCGCAAAAGCGACGTCGAACATATGTACGAATCAGGGTCTGCTTGTTACGGCAGCGACTATCTACATGAGTTTGATTGGTGATCAAGGCTTGCGTTCCATCGCCAGTCAAAGCCATAACGGTACAGTTCAATTGATCGGCAAGGCGCTTGAAATAAAAGGCATTACACGACGGTTTACAAGTCCGGTCTTTCACGAGGTTGTGTTGGAGCTCCCCTGCCGCGCTTCACAAGTCTTGCAGCAAATGTGTACCCAGGGCATTTTGGGCGGATACGATTTGGGGCAAATGGACGCAGCACTGGAAAATTGTATTTTGGTCAATGTGACCGAAACCAAGACGCCGCAGGATATTGAAGATTTTATTACCAGCCTGCGAGCAGCGGTTGAGGTGGCAGCATGTTGATCTATGAAATTAGTAGTGAAGGGCGAAGTGCGACGGCGCAGTATGAAGCCTGTGAACTTGAAAATAGCGAGCTGCCAACAGCTCAACTAAGGGTGTCGCCAATCGGTTTACCGGCAGTGTCAGAACTGCAGGTTGTTCGGCATTACACCGGGCTTTCGAAGAAGAATTTCTCAATCGATGGGGAGTTCTATCCTCTTGGTTCCTGCACGATGAAGTATAACCCTCGTGGTGCTTTGGCGGGTGCGCATATGCCAGGGTTCCTCGCGCGTCATCCGTTAGCGCCAGAGAACGTTAGTCAGGGCTATTTATCTTGTCTTTATGATCTGCAGGAATACCTCAAAGACGTCACTGGTATGAGGGCAGTTTCTTTGACGCCAATGGCGGGTGCACAGGGTGAATTTGCTGGTGTTGCAATGATCCGAGCCTATCATGACAAGGCCGGTGACTCTGAGCGCACCGAAATTCTTATTCCCAACGCTGCCCACGGAACAAATCCTGCCACCGCTGTCATGTGTGGCTACACCGTACGCGAAGTCCCCGTAACGAAAGAGGGTGATGTCGACGTAGATGCCCTGAAAGCGGCCGTCGGACCGCAGACAGCCGGCTTGATGATGACTAATCCTTCGACTTGTGGTGTTTTCGAAAGAAAAATTCAGGAGATTGCAGAGATTGTTCACGACGCCGGTGGATTGCTTTATTACGACGGCGCAAATCTCAATGCGATTCTTGGCAAGGTAAAGCCGGGTGATATGGGATTTGATGTGATGCATATGAATCTGCACAAAACGTTCGCTACCCCGCATGGCGGAGGTGGGCCAGGCGCGGGTCCTGTCGGCGTCGGTAAGCGACTTGAACCCTTTGTACCGACACCGATCGTCGGTAAGCGCTCAACAAACGGCGAGGACGAATACTATTGGATGAGTGACAAAGACATCCCGGATACCATCGGCAACTTGTCAGCCTTCATGGGTAATGCAGGTATATTACTGCGGGCTTTCGCCTATGCGAGGCTGTTGGGTAACCAGGGTATGCATCGGGTTGGTGAGTATGCGACGTTGAATGCAAATTATATGGCAACAAAAATGGCGGCGGCAGGTTTTAAGTTGGCCTATCCTAATCGCCGTGCTACCCACGAATTTGTTGTTTCAATGTCGCAAGAAGCCAAAGAGCTAAACGTTAACGCGATGGATTTCGCAAAGCGCCTGCTTGATTATGGCTATCACGCTCCGACGACTTATTTTCCACTTTTGGTGCCCGAGGCTTTACTTATCGAGCCGACAGAAACCGAAAGCAAGGAGGAGTTGGATGGATTTATTGAAGCCATGACCCAGATTCTGCAAGAAGCGAAAGAAACACCTGAGCTTGTTCGAAGTGCGCCCATTACAACGCCAGTTAAACGTTTGGACGATGTAAAGGCGGCACGAGAGCTAAATCTCGCTTGGAAAGCCGCTGATTAACGTCATTTGTCTTTTTGCTTTTTAACAGGTGATATTTTGCTATCGGTGTCAATCTGCGGTGCAGCGTTAGTCAACCTTATGTGCACAAGTCTAGGCACTCATGCTTAGTAGAACGATATCAGTTGAACGAGATTAGTTGTTCGATATTAGTCATGAGCGCTTAGTTCAAGCGCAAGCTCAAAGTCTTCTAATTGGTGCAACAAGGCTGAGAGCGTAAGGTCGAGCTTTGTTTGTTCAGTTTCGCTGGGTTGCTGCGTTGCTGCTAAAGCGATCGCTTGGTCGAGCGTTACTGTAAAGCTTTTCGCATTGGTTTTATCCAATGTTGTTAACAGCGCGGCGAGATTGACCTGACCCAAGGTAAAGCTTTTAAGTGCATTAAGTTCCTGTAATAGGGCTGACCTTGACGTGCCGCTATACCCGCCATGACTCAAGTCCCGCTCGTTCAATAATAAACTTTCTCGAAATGCCTGCCGCATATTCTTTTGCAAACTTCTAATGAGTCCGGCGAGAGTAGAGGAAGCAGATGCCTGATCATCAATCTCTGATTCAGACTGACTGTTAAATGTATCTATATCAATCGCTAGTTGCGCCACCATAGTCGACAACAGAAGGACTCTGCGTTTGACGTTTTTTGTCTCTGCCGGCGCGACAGACGCTGTCGCTAAAGTTTGACGACTGTCTGCTAGCCCAGTGTTTTCAATGTAGTCGCTGACCTTTCGTTCAAATAATAAGTATTCTAGGCCGTGGTATCCCAAGGAGACTTCGTCGTCGGACGTGATGCCGTGCTGATGTATCAATTCTTTGGCTGAGATTTCGACGCTGAGGTCATTGACGATACCTGTCGCCGGATAGCCAGGCAGAGAATCAAGAAAGCCGGGTTGAATTGGCCATGCATCGATTCTGCTGATCAGCTGGTCTTTATCGTTCAATAACGCGGGCTTAAGTTTGAGAAAATTTTCATGCGCTGATTGCCACGCGGTTTGTGCCAGCAAAAGATTTTCTTGGTTGGGTTCGCCAAGAAATTGATTGATTTGGGTGGCCATCGTGGCATTTTGCTGCCTCACTTCAAAACGTTGTTGCGCTACATAAGTGTTGAGCTGATTAACATTGTTAATCAAGGTTGGCTGCAAACTCGATGGAAGGCCTTTCGAGCTATCGGTATCGTTTGTATCAGCGCAGGCGCTCAGCAGCATAAGCAGCGGTAGTAATATAGAGGCTGAACAGTGGCTGCGTCTGGATGGAAGGCTAATCAAACCGGCTAATCTCTAAGCGAGATGATTGGCCACTGATTCTGCGTCGCAAGTTGTCTCAATTGCTCGTCCGGGTCAACAGCAAAAGGGTGGTCGACCACGTTGAGAAGCGGCAAGTCGTTGATTGAATCGGAGTAGAAGTAACTGCCCTGCATCGACGCAGGGTTCTTAAGTAACCATTGTTTGAGTCTTGTGACCTTGCCTGCGCCAAAACTCGCGATGCCTGAAAGCTCGCCCGTGTATTGACCGTCAACTTTTTCAGGTATAGGTGCGACCAGGTGTTCAATACCGAGCAGTTTTACAATCGGCGCCGTCACGAACTCGATTGTGGCAGTAACCACCACGATCAGATCACCCGCATCGCGGTGTTTTTGAATAAGCGTTGCTGCCTTTGGCAGTAGGTGGGGGCGAATTCGTTCATTCACAAAGGTTTCGCGATGGGCAACCAAAAACGCTTCGTCGTGAGACGCGAGCACACCACAGGAAAATTGCATGTACGCATCAATATCGAGTTCACCGCGCTTATAGTCCTCATAAAACGCTTGATTCTTATGTCGGTGATCCGCTGCGTCGACGATTTTGGCGTCGACGATATACTCCCCCCAAGCGTGATCACTATCGATTCCTATTAGCGTCTCATCCAGGTCAAATACCACTAGTGCCAAGCCAACGTATCCTTATGATAGAAATAACGGTAGTTTATAGAGATTCGCCAATCATCAATAGGACTCGAGTGCTTTTTGACGTAATTGCTCCCTATTGCTGTTTCAGCGACAATCGATGAAAAGCATGAGCCGAGAGTAGCGATGGACTAAGCACAGCGACACGCCGTCAACAGCCATTCGTCACATCGAGATCAGTTGTGAGACGATATGCGCTACGAACGGATATGATGGAATTGAATTTGTGGGTACTGCGTTATCGGATACGCTGTATTGAGAATGTGTCACAGGAATTTTAATGAGTAGGACAAGTTTTGATTGATTCGGATGGTTACAGACCGAATGTTGGCATCATCGTCGCCAATGACAAAGGGCAAGTGCTTTGGGCTAGGCGCGTCGGTCAGCAAGCATGGCAGTTTCCCCAAGGTGGTATCAATAAAGGTGAGTCTATGGAGGCTGCTCTTTATCGGGAGTTGAAAGAAGAAATAGGTCTGAGTAAAGCGCAGGTCGAGATTGTCAATTCGACGCGAGGATGGCTGAGGTATAAGTTACCAAAACGATATCTGAGGCAGAACAACACGTCGTTTATTGGCCAAAAGCAGAAATGGTACCTGCTGAAGATGCTGACAGATGATAAAGATGTTCGTTTCGATCAGTCAGAGACGCCGGAGTTCGACCATTGGCAGTGGGTGAGTTATTGGTACCCGCTGGGACAAGTCGTGCCATTTAAAAAAGACGTGTACCGTCGGGCGATGAAAGAGCTCGCGCCGAGCATTTCAAAATGCGTGAAGCGATCAAGTGCCTAACAAATTCTACCTAGAAGGGGTTTGAAATAAACGAATCGAATTATTGCGAGTTACTGGCTCTGTAAACTAGCCACTTAAAAATAACCAATTAAAAACCTCAATTTCAATCTTTAAAGAAGGGCGATAGCCACATGCTCGACGTACTGCGACGGGTCATACAGGAAGTAAATACAGCGAAGGATTTGGATTCCGCCCTCGACATTATTGTTGATCGCATTCAGTCGACGATGAATACAGAGGTGTGCTCGATCTATCTACTGGATGAATCGAGAAAGCAGTATGTGTTTATGGCTACGCGCGGTCTCAATGAGGCGCTTGTCGGCAAGGTAGCGCTCGAGATTGATGAAGGGCTGGTAGGTTTGGTGGGCGAGCGAGCAGAGCCGGTAAATTTGCACAACGCAAAAAAGCACCCGCGATATCTTCATATTACCGATTTGAGGGAAGAGAATTTCAGTTCGTTCCTCGGTGTACCGATCATCCACCATCGAAAAGTTTTGGGTGTCCTTGTTGTCCAGCAAGCTCGCCGGCGACGTTTTATTGCGAGTGAAGAAGCTTTTCTTATTACGCTTTCCGCTCAACTGTCAGGTGTTATAGCCCACGCAAAGGCGACGGGTGCATTTTCTTTGTCAGGTGTCGTTGCGGATTTACCGGCAAGTGAGTTCCAAGGAACATCGGGTGCGCCGGGCGTTGTCATTGGTACGTGCGTTGTAATGTATCCAAAGGCCGACTTGGCCAAGGTTCCGGAACGCAAAACGACAAAAATCAAAAGCGAAGTGAAGCTGTTTCGTCAGGCTATTGAAGAGTCTCGTGCCGAAATTCGCCATATGAGCGATAAGCTCTCCGACCGGTTGCAGCCTGAGGAATTGGCTCTCTTCGACGCCTATTTACATATGTTGGACGACTCCGCCATCACGGGTGAAGTCATTGTTCAAATTGAATTGGGTATATGGTCGCAGACAGCACTGCGAAAGGTTATTGAATCCCATGTTGCTAATTTTCTAGCAATGGAGGATCCATACCTGCGAGAGCGTGGTTCTGATGTGCTTGATCTTGGTCAGAGAGTGTTAGCCAAATTACAGAGCCGGGATGAAAAAAGAAAAACCTATCCCCGCGGTACCATTTTGATAGGTGAGGATCTGACTCCGGGTATGTTGGCTGAAGTGCCAAGAGGTCGATTGGCTGGGCTGGTTTCGGTGAGTGGCTCTGGCAGTTCGCACGTCGCTATATTAGCAAAAGCGCTGGGTGTTCCGACCGTTATGGGCGTTGAAGACCTCCCTATCCATCTGCTTGAAGAAAAACCGATGATTGTTGACGGCTTTGAAGGGCTCGTCATCACCTATCCGAACAAAGAACAGCTTCGTCTTTATAAAACAACAATTAAACAAGAAGCCGCGTTTAATGAAGACCTTGAGGTTCTTAAAGATGAGCCGTCTGAAACGATTGACGGCGAACGCATTCGACTTTGGGTCAATACAGGTTTGATGACGGATGTTGCACGATCTTTGGACAGAGGAGCGGAAGGCGTTGGGCTTTATCGTACGGAAATTCATTTTATGATGAACGACCGATTTCCCACCGAGGAAGAGCAGCGTTTAATCTATCGTAAGCATCTCAAGGCATTTGCGCCTAGGCCCGTGACGATGCGCACCTTGGATATCGGTGGTGATAAAGCGCTAAGTTATTTTCCGATTGAGGAAGAGAACCCGTTTCTGGGTTGGCGAGGTATAAGAGTCACGCTGGATCATCCGGAAATATTTTTAGCGCAGGTGCGCGCGATGATTCGTGCCAATGAAGGCATTGATGCCTACCTCAGAATCATGTTGCCGATGGTGAGCAGTACTGGCGAAGTCGATGAAGCCCAGAGACTCATCAGTCAGTGTTATCGCGAAATTGTTGAAGAGGGTGTCGAAGTTGAAATGCCTGATGTGGGCGTGATGATTGAAGTGCCAGCCGCGGTATATCAAGCGCGCGATATTGTTCGACGTGTTGATTTTTTATCCGTTGGCAGTAATGACCTTATCCAATATATGCTGGCTGTCGACCGCAACAATGCGCACGTTGCCGAACTTTACCAAGAGTTTCATCCGGCGGTTTTGCATGCGCTTAAGACCGTCGTGGATGCCGCCCATATTGAGAAGAAGCCGCTCGGGATTTGCGGCGAGATGGCGGGGAATCCTTCGGCGGCTATTTTACTGATGGCCATGGGGTACGATGTACTGTCGATGAATTCAAGCAACCTACTCATGGTAAGGCTTGCCATCCGAAGTTTTAAAATGTCAAAAGCACGCGCGATACTGGCAAAAGTATTGACGATGGATAACGCGTTTTTGATTAAGAGCTATGTCGAAGAAGAGATGGTGAAAGCCGGCTTGTCTCAGCTGGTTCGGATGCGACATTAATATATACAGCCGAGTGCCTACTCGGCTAGCGGTTGTTAGCTGAGTTACGCATAGCGAAATGGTATTTGAGTACTCACTTTCACTGAACAACATTCTTGCTAATTAGCTAATATTGAGCTGAAACTGGTTTGCGACGGACATTGACCCATCAGGTCTAAAGCCCCGTTCCTCAAAAAAGAGGTTGTCAGCTGCAATTCGTACCACTGTGGCGACGCTTGTGCCGTAGTGTTCACCGAGAATAAAGCGCGCACTATGATCCTGCCCGTCGCCTCGATGCGCGAGTAGGTCGAATAACTTCTCCGAGCTAAAGTTGGTGCTCAAAATTTCTTTCAATGATTCACGTCCCTGGTTTACCTTTGGCCAATTGCAATCAAGTAATTGATTGCTGAGACCATAATGTCCTTCGGTAAGCTGCTTAATCTCGCGTGCTCGGTTGGAGTAGTACCAAGTCGCATTGCCATCGAAGAGAACTAAATTGAAGCCTCTGTATTGATCTGCAAGTGCATCAACATCACTTAAGTAGTCTTCAGGAGCGATGTCTGAATTTAAAAAATGAGACGTTAACTCGCCTCGTGTCCTTGCTGGAATAGGTTCGGCAGGTGTCTCTGCGAAATTTGTGACTGCAGCGAAGCGACCATTTTTGTTGACTCCTAGCCAAGTGCCGTTAGCCTGAAGGTCTCGTCCGCCGAGTATGGCGTTGTTGTCACGCCAAAAACCTGCGCGGGCAGTTGGCCTGGCATGCTGTTCATCCCGGTTAGCTGCAACAACTAAACGTTGCTGTGGGTCTGAGGAAATCGTAAATAAAATAAGGCACATAGGGGTAACACTTGTTAATCGTTAAAATCAGAGTTTATCATCCTCTTAACTTAACGGATAATAGCGGAACTTTAACCTACTGAGATCTGTGATTGCCTATGTGGCACTATCCTGAGTTCGACCCCGTGGCGATCAGTCTTGGACCAATATCTGTGCACTGGTATGCACTTAGCTATTTGGTCGGCATTTGTTTTGTCTGGTGGCACGTGGGTTTTCGATCGCGGACGTTCAAGCTTGGATGGAACGAAGAACAGATCTCCGACATGATCTTCTATGGTGTGTTTGGTGTCATTCTTGGCGGTCGAATTGGTTATATGTTGTTCTACGGACAGCAGCAGTTGATTGACAACCCTCTGTCGATTTTCAAACTCTGGCAGGGCGGTATGTCTTTTCATGGTGGCATGCTAGGTGTCATTGTCGCGGCCTACCTTTACGGTCGAAAAACCCAGCGCGGTTTCTTTGCGGTCATGGATTTGATCGCGCCTAGCATCCCTATGGCGCTTGGGTTCGGCAGGGTAGGTAATTTCATCAATGGCGAGTTGCCTGGTCGAGTCAGTGACGTTAGCTGGGCGGTTGTCTACCCCGGCGATGTTGTTGCGCGGCATCCTTCGAGTCTCTATCAAGCATTGTTGGAGGGGCCAGTGTTGTTTTGCCTGCTTTGGCTTTTTACACTAAAAATTCGACCGAGCATGACGACATCAGGCATGTTTCTTGTTGGCTATGGCTGTTTTCGGTTCATCTCTGAATCGTATCGTGAGCCGGATGCCCATCTGGGCTACATTGCCTTCGAGTGGTTAACCACTGGGCAACTGTTATCATTGCCTATGGTTGTTGTGGGCTTAGGATTGCTTGTTTTTGGTTTTAAGCGAAACGATGATTCGGCACTTGCGCTTGATCGTGGGCAAGATCAATCGGATACAAAACAATTTTCACAGCCCAAGCCAAGAAAATCTAAGCAGAAAAAATCCGTAAAGCGTAAGAACAAATAAAAGCATCTACTGGAAATCAACTACTGGAAACCATCGATACTATGATCATCAAACCAAAAATTAAGGGCTTCCTGTGCACCGCCTGTCATCCCACCGGTTGTGAAATGGATGTTAAGCAGCAAATTGCACATGTTGAGTCCCAGGGAAAAAATCCAAACGGGCCTAAAAGAGTGCTGGTTATTGGTGCATCAGGTGGTTATGGACTCGCTTCGAGGATATCCGCTGCTTTCGGCTCAGATGCCGCGACGATTGGGGTCTTTTTCGAGCGACCTGCCGTTAGGAAGCGAACGGCCTCAGCAGGATGGTACAAATCAGCAGCTTTTACACAGTTAGCGCAGGATGCTGGTCTGTATGCGGAGAACATCAACGGTGATGCATTTTCTGTGGAGATAAAACAGGCAACAATTGATTTGATTAGGCGAGATTTGGGTCAAATCGATATGGTTATCTATTCCCTCGCGGCGCCGGCAAGACAATTGCCCGATGGCAATGTTGTGCGTAGCGCGCTCAAACCGATTGGCGAATCTTTCAAAGGTGCCACCATTGACTTTAATTCTGCCGAACTACGATCCATCGAACTTGAACCCGCAGAACAGCAAGAGATTGATGACACCGTGCAGGTCATGGGCGGAGAGGATTGGGAATTGTGGATTCAGGCGCTGCTCGAAGCTGGTGTGCTAGCGGACGGTTGCGTCACAACGAACTACACCTATCTTGGTGGAGAAGCGACCTGGCCCATTTATTATCATGGCACTATCGGTAGAGCCAAGGTTGATCTTGATCGAGCCGCTAAAGCCCTGCAGGAACCAATGGCGTCGGTTAACGGCAAAGCCTACGTTGCTGTTATGAAGGGCTTGATGACGCAGGCCGCGTCAGCGATTCCTGGCATGGCAGTGTATCTTTCGCTGCTATTCAAAATAATGAAAAGCGAAGGTACTCACGAAGGTTGTATCGAGCAAACGACTCGGCTTTTCAATACTCGATTGTTTTCCGGCGAAGTATTTGACGTCGATGATCAAGGACGCGTGCGTTTGGACGACTGGGAGCTCAGGGATGAAATTCAAGCCTTTGTGAAATCTCAATGGTCTAAAGTGACTAACGAAAACCTCGATGAGATTACAGATTTTGCTGGATATCGTGATGCCTTTTTGCAGATGCATGGGTTTGGGTTTGAGGGCGTTGATTATGACGCAGAGGTCGACCCAGATGTGCCCATGGTGTTGGCTGCGGGATCATAGCTGATCAGTTGGTCGTCAGGACGACTCTGCCATCGACTTGTTTTTACGTTTAATGTGATCATATTTGTTGCGGCCTGTCTGACCGTTGAAGGCTTGCCCCTTGATTGATTCGTTTTCGTTCGCCCGATGTTAGGTTTTTTTTGCAGGCCACGTTGGGATGATGTTGAACACAGGTGCGTCGATGGTGGGCATGTCCGTCACAACCGTGGTGGGTACGCACAAGTTTGACATTGTATAACCTACACTACCTTCAACATGTGCTTACACTGGCGCTATTGTCAAATGATCGACGCCACATAACAATGTCCGCATGTACTGGCAATCGAAATCAAGCGCACCTCACTATCTCGTCAAGGCTATCTATCAACCTCGCGTCTTAGCTTATTTTCTTGCCATCCTGGTATGCATAAGCCAATACCTTTCGCATTCAGATCACTATCACGTTCAGGTGGTTTGGGTGACCGTGACTCTCCTGCTGATCTATCCACATTTTGTTTTTTATTTTTGTTTGCTGCGGTTCAACACCGATGTTGGTGCGAGGAAAAGTCTGCTGATTGATGCGGTGTTAACAGGTTTTTTGATAACTTGGTGCGGTTTTTCGCCGCCCGTGATGGTGTATTTTTTAACTTCGCTGAGTATTAGTTCGTTGATTATCGATCGGCCATCTCGCCTTTTTCTGAATTTGGGCTTGTCCATTTCTGCTGCAATGATTAGTGGGATTCTATTCGGTATCTTTTATAATGGGCATATTTTTCTGTTTGAAATATCGAGGCTTACCAGTGTCGTTGGTTTGTTTTCGATATTTGTCTACGTGTCGATCGTTGCGCGGAAAGGCTTCCAAGTTACTTCAAAGATGGGTCTTACGAATAAGCAAAATACGCATCAGCATGAAAAACTATCGCAACTAACGGTGCGTCTTAAACAATATATTAGTCCGCAAGTCTATGACTCGATCGAATCTGGCACAGTGCCAATTAAAAAAACACAACGTAAACGTCTAACGATATTTTTCTCGGATATCGAAGGGTTTACTTGGTTGATGGACTCTCACGAAGAAGAAACCGTCACCAAAATATTGAATGAATACCTCGATGCGATGGCAAAGATTGCTCTTAACTTCGGTGGTACGATCGATAAGTTTATGGGTGATGGCATGATGATATTTTTCGGCGACCCGCATTCGAAAGGCGTCAAAATTGATGCGCTGCAGTGTCTCTATATGGCGATTGAAATGCGCCGAGAGCTGGATAGATTGCGCAAAGTCTGGGCTGAAAGCGGTGTTTATAGTGACCTTCATATCAGAATCGGCATTCACACCGGCTATTGTGCCGTCGGTAATTTCGGCTGTAGTGAAAAAATGGATTATACAGCGATAGGCGGAGCGGTGAACTTGGCGAGTCGACTAGAGTCCAAAGCGTCGCGGGACGACATACTGATCTCGAACAGCACACACTTACTGGTCGGTAATCAGATTCGTTGCGAATCTCAGCCGCCGGTGAGGCTAAAGGGTATTCGGGAGTATGTCGAAAGTTATCGTGTTGTCGCCGACAAAGTCGCTGTTGATCGGCCGGTAATCAAGCTTGCTCAGCACGGCCTATTGTTTGAAATTGATCCAGCCTGCGTCGACGATGAAACAGTAAATCGATCGGTTGAACGGCTGCTAAAAGAGTATAGAGCTTGGCCGGGCAAGACGCAGGCTGACAGCCAAGTGACGTCAACGGGGGTCAATGGCCGTGAATCGACGATTTTATCGTAAGAACGGCGGACGACGCTTGATCTTATCGAGTAGGCATAGAGCGGTTGAGTTCATGTATAATGCGGCTCCTTTTCGACATGACTTGATGGGCAGACATGACCCCAGAATTACAGAACTCGACTTTCTTGAAAGCCTGTAGAGGCGAACAAACTGAGCACACGCCAATCTGGCTGAACCGACAGGCCGGACGCTATATGCCTGAATATCACGAGGTTAAGGGAAAGACACCTAGCTTGGATTTCTTCAAAACGCCCGAGCTTGCCGCCAAGGCAACCTGTGATGCACAGCGCATTCTAGGCGTGGACGCGGCGATTATGTTTGCTGATTTATTGCCGATCCTAGAGCCGATGGGATTAGATCTTGATTATATTCCGGGCGTTGGCCCCAATATCAGCAACCCCATTCGTACGCATGCTGACATCGATGCGATTGCCGAGCGGCCCTCCATCGAAACGATGCCTTACATCGCTGAAGTTATCAGGCTTATTCGGTCTGAGTTACCCGGTAATATCCCCCTAATCGGTTTTGGCGGCGCGCCATTCACCTTGGCATCCTATGCCATTGAAGGTAAGGGCTCACGCAATTACGTGTTCGTGAAGCAGATGATGTATGGCGATACGGCTGCATGGCATCGGTTGATGGAGAAGATGACCAATTGCGTCATTGATTACATGAATTACCAAATCGACTCAGGTGTTCAAGCTGTGCAATTGTTTGATAGTTGGGTGGGTTGCTTGTCACCGATTGATTACGAGCAGTATGTTTTTCCACACAGCGAGCGATTAATGCAGGCGATCAGCGGCAAGGTGCCGGTGATCCACTTCGGTACGGGTAACCCAGCATTGTCATCGCTGATGGCTAAGGCTGGAGGTGATGTGCTGGCTTTGGACTGGCGTACACCCTTGATGGAAACTTGGGAGTTGACCGGCGTAAAGTCAGTTCAGGGTAACCTGGACCCCATTATCCTATGTGCTACCGAGGATGCCGTTATTAGTAAAGCGAAGGAACTGCTGGATGAGGTTGGCGGTAAGCCGGGGCACATTTTCAATCTTGGTCACGGCATCATTCCAGAGACACCTGTCTCAAACGTTAAAGCTTTGGTTGATTTTGTGCATGAGTATACGCAGCGATAAGCGCGCCGATTGAAAAGCGATTTATCCTCGACTCGGTTGTCGAGTGTGTAATCAATTCGAAACGCAACACGACATTTACGAAGATGAGCTAAAGGGTTGAGCGAGACAGGTCGTGAGTTCTTGTGGGCTGTTCATGGGTGGATTGCGGTTCTATGCTCGATATGTCCAAGAGGGATTGCTGTCATCAGACAGCAACCCTTCGAAGGATTCAATACGATAAAAACGCGCTAAAAGGCCTATCGATTAAGTTGATCGACGTCCCTGATGGCACCTTTGTCGGCGCTGGTTGTCAATGCTGCATAAGCCCTTAGTGCTGCGCTGACCACGCGTGTACGATGCTCAGTGGGCAACCATGCGGCTTTGCCTTTAGCTTCCATTGCGTCTCTGCGAGCCGCTAGCGTTTCTTCCGAAACATCGAGATGTACGCTTCGAGCGGGAATGTTAATTTGTATCTTATCGCCTTCTTCGACCAACGCGATGGCCCCGCCTTCTGCCGCTTCAGGTGAGGCATGTCCGATAGAGAGGCCGGATGTTCCACCTGAAAATCGTCCATCTGTTAAAAGGGCGCAATCCGAGCCAAGTCCTTTCGATTTCAAATAGCTGGTTGGGTACAGCATTTCCTGCATGCCAGGTCCGCCCTTTGGTCCTTCGTAGCGAATCACGACAACGTCGCCTTCCTTGATTTGATCATCTAAAATTGCCGCGACTGCAGAGTCTTGAGACTCAAACACCCTTGCGGGTCCTTCGAATACCCAGCTCCTTTCGTCGACCCCAGCTGTCTTCACGATGCAGCCGTTTTCAGCAAGGTTGCCGTACAAAACCGCAAGACCACCTTCTTTACTATAGGCGTGCTTGATATCTCTGATACAACCACCTTCTCGATCTAAGTCCAAAGTGTCGTAACGCGTTGCTTGACTGAAAGCGGTCTGAGTTGGAATGCCGGCGGGGCCTGCCCGATAAAATGTTTTCACCGCTTCATTTTTCGTCACCACGACGTCCCACTCTTTAAGTGTGTCAGCGAGCGGTTCACCATGAATGCTGTTTACCGACGTGTTGAGCAACCCACCCCGCTCAAGCTCACCTAAAATCGCCATCATGCCGCCAGCGCGGTGGATGTCTTCCATGTGATATTTGTCGATAGCAGGCGCCGCCTTGCAAAGATTAGGCACTTTTCTCGAGAGCGCATCAATGTCTTTCAAGGTGAAGTCGAGTTCGGCTTCTTGCGCAGCTGCAAGTAGATGCAAAATAGTGTTGGTTGAGCCACCCATCGCAATGTCCATCGACATGGCATTTGCAAAGGCGTCGTAGTTTGCAATACTTCTAGGCAATACTGAGTAGTCGTCTTCTTCGTAGTGTTGCTTGGCGAGTGAAACAATTTTTCTACCCGCATTCAAAAACAACTCTTCTCTGTCTTTGTGGGTCGCCAACAAGGAGCCATTGCCTGGCAGTGCGAGGCCAAGAACTTCTGTCAAACAATTCATGGAATTCGCGGTGAACATACCTGAACAAGAGCCGCAGGTGGGACAAGCAGAGCGTTCATATTCGTCGACTTCCGCATCGGTCATTTTTTCATCTGCGGCGACAACAATCGCATGAATTAGATTGGTGTTGTGATTCGCGAGCTTTGTTCTGCCCGCTTCCATTGGACCGCCAGAGACGAAGATTGTCGGAATGTTTAGTCGCAGGGCAGCATTGAGCATTCCCGGCGTAATCTTGTCGCAATTCGAAATACAAACCAGTGCATCAGCACAATGGGCATTGACCATATATTCGATAGAATCGGAGATAATGTCTCGTGAAGGCAGGCTGTAGAGCATGCCGTCATGCCCCATTGCGATACCGTCATCAACGGCGATTGTGTTAAATTCCTTCGCCACGCCGCCGCACTTTTCAATTTCTCGCGCCACCAACTGACCCAGATCGTGTAGGTGAACATGGCCTGGAACGAACTGAGTGAATGAGTTCGCTATAGCAATGATGGGTTTTTTAAAATCATCATCCTTCATGCCCGTCGCGCGCCAAAGTGCTCGTGCACCGGCCATGTTACGGCCATGGGTTGATGTTTTTGATCGATATCTTGGCATTGTGTTACTCCTACTGAGAATCCGCTTTTAGCGGCATCTCGAAATATTTTGATTTTCTTTGATAGTTGTAAAGAGAATGTCGGCCGTGGGGTAAGTCTTGAACATCCTTTTCGACAAAACCACGTTCCGTAAACCAATGAGTGGTGACCGTTGTCAGCACAAATATAGCCGACATCTTACTGGTTCTCGCTCGTTTCTTGATCTCTTTAAGTAATAATTCACCGCGATTGCCATTTCTGTAGCTCGGGTGAGTGGCAAGGCATGCAAGTTCACCTTTATCCTCGAACGGATACAGGGCTGCGCAGCTAACGATTAATCCGTCTCTCTCTATGACAATAAATTTATCAATTTCAGATTCGATAAGTTCTCGTGATCGTTTCACCAAAGTGCCTTCAGCTTCTAATGGCTCTATCAATTCCAAGATGCCAGGAATATCTTCAGATGCAGCGCTTCTAATCTGTTCATAGCTAACGCGCGTGATCTGAGTGCCGACACCATCTCGAGTAAAAAGCTCTTCCAAAAGCGCGCCATCTTTTTTGTAGCTGATCAGATGGCAGCGTTCGACACTATGCAAGCAGGCTTTGTGAGCGATGGCGATGGGAGAATAGGCTTTTAGTTCGGATGCTTGAATATCGCTTACCGCCAGTTCGCTGATGAGTTCGCCGTTGTGGTCCATCTGCCCGGTTCCGTCAACAAGTAATATGAGCTTGTCCGCAAGTAGAGCCGTTGCTACTTCTCCGGCCACCTCGGTTGAGTGGATGTTAAAAATCTCGCCGGAGGGTGAGTAGCCAATAGGTGCGACAATGACGATCGCACCCATATCAAGTTGTTGGTGAATCAAGTCTGTATTGATTTTTCGGACGGTGCCTGTGTGGTGAAAATCGATTCCTTTGCGGATGCCAAATGGCTTTGCCTTGATGTAATTTCCAGAGGCAAGAAAAATGTCTCGTCCCGACTGGGTTGTTTTGACAATTCCGCGGGATAGGGCAGCCTCTAAATCAATTTTGAGTTTGCCGACGGTTTGCTGCACGACAGGCAATAACTCAGGACTCGTGATGCGGACACCGTTGTCGGTTTGGCTTTTTTGGCCTGCTTCGGTAACCGCAGAATCAATTTGTGGTTTTGCACCCATGGCAAGAACCAATCGAATGCCAAGTGAATTCAACAGCAAAATATCATCAATGATATTGTGGAAGTTTTCATGGCCCATAGCTTCGCCACCTAGGTGGATGACGAAGGTCTTGTTCCTGTGAGCTTTGATATAGGGAGAAGACTCCCTAAACCATTTAACGTGTTGACGATTATCGACCATGGTCTGCCTGACATTTGTTTGCTAGCAATGCGAACCTCGCGCCTAGTGGTTACGTATTAATAGCAGTACTTCTGAATTAGGGCACGGATTATAGCAATTGTAGGGTCCAGTTGTGATAGATCTAAAAATTCATTCGGCTGATGCGCTTGGTCAATTGAGCCGGGGCCCATGACAATAGTCTCAACCCCTAAATCGGTCAAAAACGGTGCTTCAGTGGCAAATGCTACAGCACCGCCATGAGTATTGCTTGATGTGTCATCCCTATTCTGTTGAAACTGTGCAATTGTATCGAGAAGCTCAATGCCATTGCATTCAAAGGGGTTTATTGGTGCATGGAGCAGTTTCAGGTCCATTGCAAGGCCGCGTTGGTTGAGTACCGGGCCAAGCGTGCTATCGAGTTGTTCGACAATTGCTAGGCTGTTCATGCCCGGCAATATGCGTAGGTCGAATGACAACTCGGCGTGATCGCAAATGCGGTTTGGGTTGTCACCTCCATGAATACAGCCGAGATTGAGTGTCGGGTAATGTACCTCGAACTGAGTATCTTGATATTTTTTGGCCATATCTGCGCGAAATTTACTGAGTAGCTCAATGGCAATGCCTGTTCCATCTATCGCGTTATTACCCAAGTCGGGGTTTGATGAATGTCCGGAGTGCCCTGTGATGGTTAATGACAGCATCATTATGCCCTTGTGGCGCGTGATTGCTTGCAGATTGGTGGGCTCGCCAATGAGCGCGAAACGGCTGTGATTGATGGCTTCTCGAGTAATTGACCGAGCACCTGACATGGAGGACTCTTCGTCCGCCGTGCCGAGTATTGTTAAGGGTCGCGTCGGTTTGGTGTGGGCATAGGGTGCGGCGGCTGTGACACACATCGCGAGGAAACTTTTCATATCGCAGATTCCAAGTCCATACCAACGATTATCGCGTTCTTGCACTGTAAAGGGGTCCGATTGCCAAAGATGCACATCAAAAGGCACTGTGTCGGTATGGCCTGAAAGAAGAAGCCCATCGCGCCCTTCGCCGAGCGTTGCAATGATATTGGCTTTTCCGGGGCGGTCGGTAATCGGCTGTATATCGACGTTGAAGCCAAGCGGCGTAAGCCAATTAGCCAGAAGGTGAACAACTTCAAGGTTGCTCTGATCAAATTGTGGCATGGTGCTGCTAACCGAAGGGGCGGCGATAAGACTGCTAACCATCTCCTTTAACGGTGGAATCTGCATTAAAATATCTCCCGGGACTAATCTTGACAGTTTAGACGATAATCCCCGTTGGGTTGAGACTGCCCAAAATAAAGTCTCTGTAAGCCGCCAGAGTACTAACGAGTATTGGATGCTAACAAGACTCGTAAACGACTTTTTATGTCTGGATAAGAAGAGTGTAAGCTATAGTGAAATCGGGTGTTCCACAACATACATTGAGCCATAAGAATTGAGGTGAAGGTGAGTCTTTCCGAAGCCAACCGTAATAAGCCGGATATCGCGCTTAACTTTAGAACGATCATCAATGATTTGGTGGCAGATGGGCGCCTGTCAGTCAAAGATGCTGACCAACTCAGTCTAAAAACAAGAACGAAAGATCAACTGAAATGGCATCCTTTAGAGCTGATCGCAGAAGAGTTAATGCAGGATCAAAAAAAACCCAGTGCAGCGCTCGATCTCGAAACGCTAACGCTTTGGTTATGTGAAAAATCAAAACAACCCTACCATCGAATCGATCCATTAAAAATCGACTCCCAAATCATCACCAAAGTGATGTCCCATGAGTTTGCTAAAAGGCACGGGTTGCTAGCGTTAGAAGTAAAAGATGATGAAGTTATCATTGCTAGCGCTGAGCCTAGTGTTTCGAGCTGGGAAACGACAATTTCGCAGAGCCAACCTGGCAAAGTAGTGACCCGTGTCATTTCCAACCCGGCGATGATTCGACAGTACACGACTGAGTTTTACACGATGGCACGCTCAGTGAGCCAGGCTAACGCTCTGGGACTCAATAATAATTCTTTGTCGAACTTGGAGCAGATGCTAGAGCTTGGTCAGCTCGAAACCATGGAGGCAAATGATGAACACGTCATCAATATTGTTGACTGGTTGCTAGGCTATGCCTTCACCCAAAGGGCGAGTGACATTCATCTCGAGCCGAGGCGAGTTAAAGGCAGGGTAAGATTTAGGATAGATGGGGTGCTAAACCTTGTTTATGAGTTACCCGGTTCAGTCATGACGGCTGTGGTAAGTCGTTTGAAGATATTGGGTAGAATGGATGTTGCTGAGAAGCGTAGACCCCAAGATGGTCGACTGAAAACCAAAACCCATGATGCGCATGAGATAGAACTGCGCCTTTCGACTTTACCGACAGCCTTCGGTGAAAAAATGGTTATGCGGATATTCGACCCCGATATTCTCCTGAAAACATTCGCCCAATTGGGCTTGGCGAACGATGATTACGATCGCTGGGAGTCTATGGTGCAGAATCCAAACGGCATTGTATTAGTCACTGGACCAACGGGTTCGGGCAAAACCACCACGCTGTACACCAGTTTAAAACATCTCGCGACCGAAGAAGTTAATGTTTGTACGATCGAAGACCCGATTGAAATGGTAGAACCCAGCTTTAATCAAATGCAGGTGCATCACAACATTGACCTGAGCTTTGCTGATGGTGTGCGGGCATTACTTAGGCAAGACCCCGATATTATTATGGTGGGTGAGATTCGCGACTTGGAGACTGCGAACATCGCCATTCAAGCAGCCTTAACCGGACACCTTGTGATCTCAACGTTGCACACAAATGACGCGCCATCGGCATTAACCAGATTGTTGGAACTGGGGGTGGCGCCGTATCTTATTAAAGCGACGGTACTGGGTATTATGGCGCAACGACTTGTCCGAACCCTGTGCTCAGAGTGTAAAGCCATCGCTGACCCCGACCCAGAGGGTTGGAAAGCGTTGACGACTCCTTGGAAGATGAATGCACCTAAGATCATGTACAAACCGGTTGGTTGTTTGGAATGTCGCGATACCGGCTACCGTGGCCGAGAAGGAATTTATGAGCTATTGCCTATGACGGACAAAATCAAAAGTCTGATTGATGAAACGGCAGACATAGGCAAACTGCGTATGGGTGGTATGAAAGAGGGCATGAAGACATTGAGGCTTGCCGGGGCGTTGAAGGTCGCGTCAGGTATAACGACCGTTGAAGAAGTCCTAAGGGTTGCACCCTTTTCAGGAACTGAATAGCGTATTAACGTCATGATGATGCCAAATACCCTATTTTCTGATGCCTTGGCAAAGCAGCCCGGGTTGCATCAAAAATATAAAGATATTCAAGACCGATTAAAAGATCGGTATGACCTTCTGCCCGATCAGCTCGCGCTGATAGAAAAAGTCAGCGCGCTCAGTGATTTTTTCTACGATTACCTTCTCAAAGATGTGTCGAATGCCATGGTTGCCAGTGGTGATTTGTTTAACGCTTATCGAGCCGAGGAGTATACCGCACGTGCAGAACGTTTGGATCAGCAAGACTTAGATCAAGCCCTGCGTCAATATAGAAATTACGAAATGGCGCGTATCATTTTCCGAGACTTCTCTCGCCTAGCTGATCTAGTCCAAACCACCCGAGATCTTTCCGGTCTTGCTGATAGCTGCATAGAGATCGCTTTAAAATTTCATTATGACAAAAATGTCGCGCGGTTCGGGCAGCCGGTGGATCGTTCAGGAAAAGCGCAACAGATGACTGTGCTCGGTTTGGGAAAGTTGGGAGCGCAAGAGTTGAATGTCTCTTCAGATATCGATCTCATTTTCTTCTACAACGAGAGTGGAGAGGTGATGGGTGAGAGTGGCGTCAGTAATCAAGAGTTCTTTATTCGGACGAGTCGCCAACTCATTAAGACCCTCGATGAACCGACTGCGAGTGGGTTCGTCTTTCGCGTCGATATGCGTCTGCGTCCCTATGGCGAGAGTAGTCCGCTAATTATGAACCGGACGTCGATGGAGAAATATTTTTTTGAACAGGGTCGAGATTGGGAGCGTTACGCCTTCGTGAAAGCCAGGTCGGTAGCGGGTGATAAGAATTTGGGGCGTGCCTTTCTTGAATGGATGAAACCCTTTGTGTTCAGGCCGTTACTGGATTTTGGCGCGATCGAGTCGTTGCGGGATATGAAACGGTTGATCAACACTGAGGTGACCCGCAAATCATTAGGCGACGATGTCAAATTAGGTCCAGGCGGCATTCGAGAAGCGGAATTCATTGTTCAAGCTCAACAACTTGTCTGGGGTGGTAAAAAGCCGGTACTTCAGCAACGTCGAATACTTGAGAGCCTCGATTGCCTGGCCCGGGAAGATTTAATGCCCGCTGATGAGGTGGAGCGTTTAAAGGCAGCCTATACATTCCTACGAAATACTGAACATTTTATACAAGGTGAAGGTGATCGGCAGTCGCAACGATTACCCACCAATGACATTTCTATTCTACGTTTGGCGCTGGTAATGGGCTTTTCGTCAGTTGCAGCGTTCGAGGCAGAGCTCAAATCGCAACGTGGATTTGTTGCGAGTCGTTTCGAAGAATTTTTAGGCGTTGGTGCGACTGAAGAGTTTTACGATGGCGTGGTAATGACAGATTGGGTATCGGCTTGGCAGCACCCTGAGGCGGCGCAAGAGTTTCTGGTCCGAGAAGGTTTCGTTGATGTCAAAGTGACTATTCCTTTATTGAAGGAACTGTTAGTGACGGTTGAACAACTGCAAGATGTAGGGCTCGAGAGAGCGCACAAACTAGTCCCAAGGTTGTTATTGCTTTGCAGTCGTGAAGTAAACTGTGACGAAGTGCTCGGTAGGGTCTGCGAAATATTATCGTCAATTGTACGTCGAAGCACCTATTTGTCTTTTCTACTTGAGAATAACGATGCGACGAAAAGGCTGGTGTTGTTGTCGGCAATGAGTGAATGGGTCGTGCATCAGATTGGACAATTTCCGATTTTGTTATACGAGCTTACGGATCGCAGCAATGATCTGTATCGACTGCAAGATGGTGCGCTGAAGAGCGAACTTAACAGCTATCTCGCAGAGTTCGAAAGCGACGATTTAGAGGGGCAGATGGATGCACTGCGTCAATTTAGGCACAGCGCTTGTTTGCGCGTCGCCATATTTGAGTTATTGGGCATACTTTCGACCATGGAGGCCTCCGACAGTTTAACCAAGATAGCCGAACTTGTTCTTAATCGCGTCACTGAACTTGCGATGAGCTATTTGATAGCGCGACATGGGCTGCCCTGTGCAAAATCCGGCGCACCATTCTCCAACGGCATTGCCGTCATTGGTTATGGAAAGCTCGGCGGAATTGAACTCGGCTATGGCTCTGATCTTGACATCGTTTTGCTTCACGACGGCGATATGCATGGCGAGACTAACGGCGATAAGCAGATTCCCAATGGTCTGTTTTACAGCCGTCTAGGGCAACGAATTGTCCATATCTTAACGAGTTTTACCCGTTTTGGATGTTTGTACGAGATAGATTTGCGATTACGTCCAGATGGAAATAAAGGCTCGCTAATGCGTTCGATGGCGTCTTTCGAGCAATATCTGAAGAACGACGCATGGACTTGGGAGCATCAGGCATTGGTGCGGAGTCGATTTGTTGCTGGAGATCAGCGATTAACGAACCGTTTTGAATCTATTCGACAAGATGTGCTGACAATGCCTAGGGACCTTGTGGGCTTGAGGCAGAAAATCACGGATATGCGCAAAAAAATGCGCGATTCAATTAAATCCGGTGTGACTAAGAGTGAAGTGCCGGAACTGGTTTTCCTAGCTGATTTCGATCTCAAACATGCGACAGGCGCCATTGTTGATGTTGAGTTTCTGGTGCAATATCTCATTTTAGCCAATAGTTCAGTTCACCCCTCGCTTTGCAAATGGACCGACAAAATCAGGTTGATACAAAGTTTGGCCGAAGTCGGCTTATTGGAAACCGGGGAGGCTGATTCATTGCGCGAGGCTTACCTTGGTTATCGCTCGGCTGCGCATTACAAATGGTTGGGAGGGCAGATTGATAGTTATGAGCCCTTGAATCAGTCCAGAGCTGCGGTTGTGGAAATTTGGCACAATAAGCTTGAGTTGTGACCAAGGCGGTCAGTCCGTGTAGAATAACGCGTCAATTTTTATTTAGGTAGTTAGTAGTATGTCGCAGTCGCTTGCAGATAGAGATGGTGTCATCTGGTTTGATGGAGAGTTGGTGCCTTGGCGAGAAGCGAAAGTACACGTTCTTACCCACACCTTACATTACGGCCTGGGTGTGTTTGAGGGCGTCAGAGCTTATCCCACTGAAAATGGACCGGCCATCTTTCGGCTCCATGATCATACTGACCGATTGTTCAGGTCGGCGCATATATTACGATTGCCGATTCCTTTCACTAAAGATGAAATCAACAACGCTCAAGTTCAGGTGATTGCAGAGAATAACCTTAAGGAAGCCTATTTGAGACCCATGTGTTTTTACGGATCCGAAGGTATGGGGTTGCGGGCGGAAGGCTTGAAGGCACACTGCATTATCGCCGCGTGGGAATGGCCTAACTATATGTCGCCAGAGGCTAGGGATGAAGGTATTAAGGTGAGGACATCCTCATATACCCGCCATCACGTCAACATAACCATGTGTAAAGCTAAGGCCAACGGCAATTACATTAATTCAATGCTTGCGCTACGTGAAGCCTTGGACAGTGGCTGTGAAGAAGCGCTGTTGTTGGACAATGAGGGTTATGTGGCGGAAGGTAGCGGTGAAAATGTATTTCTGGTTCAAAACGGCAAGCTCATTACACCTGAGCTTACATCTTGCCTTGAAGGGATTACGCGAGCGACAATGTTTAGTTTCGCGCAGGAGCTTGGGATTGAAGTCAAAGAGCGTCGCATCACACGTGATGAGGTCTATGTTGCTGACGAGGCATTTTTTACCGGCACGGCAGCAGAGGTACTACCGATTCGTGAACTGGATGGGCGCGTGATTGGCGAAGGCGTTCGTGGCCCGATTACGGAAAAGTTACAGAGTATGTATTTTGATCAGGTGTTGGCTAAACGAAGTGAATACCCGCAATGGTCAACGTTAGTGTCCTAGGCAGACAAGGGGACATTTATGGCTGAGAGAATACTGATCGTTGGCCCCGCATGGGTCGGCGATATGGTCATGGCCCAAAGCCTCTACAAAGTAATTCGCGAGCGGCATCCCGGCGTTCTCATTGATGTGATCGCGCCACCTGCTACGCTGCCTTTAGTGACACGTATGCCGGAGGTCTCGCGAGGTATCTTGTTTGACATGGGCCACGGTGAGTTGAAGGTAACGCAGCGCCGATTGTTCGGTGAATCGCTTCGCGCTAACCAATACAAGCAAGCGATCATTCTGCCCAATTCCCTCAAATCTGCTCTGGTGCCCTTTTTTGCTGAAATTCCAATACGCACAGGTTTTCGCGGCGAGTATCGTTATTTTTTGATCAACGACATGCGCTTTTTGAACAAAAAATTGCTACCCAGAATGATCGATCGTTTCGCAGCACTCGGCTTGCGAGAAAGTCAGTCCTTACCTGAAGATATACCCTTTCCGTCTTTGACAGTAGAGGAATTCAAACAGAAGCAATTGATTGAGCAATTTAAGATTGAGCTGGATCGGCCGGTGCTATCGATTTGTCCTGGTGCAGAATTCGGCGATGCCAAAAAGTGGCCCGAGCAGCATTTTGCAAAGCTTGCAGATGAAGCCATCCAGCGAGGCATGCAGGTGTGGATATTTGGTGGACCCAAAGATAAAAAAACGTCTCAAACAATACAGGCCTTAATGTCGCTGGAGAATCTCAATCATTGTTTGGATTTGACCGGTCGAACAACGATTCCCAACGTGGTTGACCTGATGAGTTTGTCCGCGTTAGTGGTGTCGAACGATTCTGGGTTGATGCACATTGCCGCTGCTGTCGGCTGTGAGACAGTCGTTGTTTACGGATCAACATCCCCCGAATTCACACCCCCGCTAACAGAAAAGCTGAGTATTGTATCTCTGGATCTGCCTTGCAGCCCTTGCTTTAAGAGAGATTGTCCTTTGAAACACAAGGACTGTTTGAACGAATTGAAGCCGGCCCTGTTAATGCCGATGGTTGATAAAGCTGCTTTTTCCGCGGCCAGTAGGCTTTAAGTTGAAAGTACTTATTATTAAGCTATCTTCGTTAGGTGATGTTATCCATACACTGCCGGCGCTTAACGACTTGAGACTGCAGGGTAAGACCTGTGAAGTATCTTGGATCGTCGAAGAAGCGTTTGCTGGGATTGTGTCGGCAAACCCCAATGTCGATAAAGTTATTGCGATTGGACTGCGGCGCTGGCGAAATAGCTGGTTGGCGAGTCTAGGGGAGATTCGTCAGTTCTTGAAGATGATTCGAGCTGAACACTATGACCTGATAATTGATCCACAGGGGCTTATAAAGAGCGCATTGGTGGCAAGTGTTTGTCGCCTTTCGAGAAAGGGTAAGAGGGTTGGATATGACAAAGCCTCGATCAAGGAGCCGCTAGCATCGATGTTCTACGACAGGAACTTTACCGTTGCACGTCAGCAGCATGCCATTGCGCGAACGCGCCAATTATTCGCGCAAGCCTTTGGTTACAGACTTGATGCTGAAATTCATTTGCCTGAAAAAAATGATACGGGTGTATCCGTTAGTGACTTAGCCAAAAGCGGTCAGAATATCGAGTCAACAACACAGTATGGTTTTGTGCAATCGCAAACCAGTGAGGTAACTGACTCAATTATGTTTTTGCATGGAACCACTTGGGCGTCCAAGCATTGGCCAGACGAGTATTGGTGTCAGTTGGCACAACGTTTGGTGTCAGCGGGGTACGCGATTGTGTTACCACAATCCAGTGCGGTGGAATTGGCGCGTGCGAAGCGAATCGAGGCGTATGTGAGTGAGTCGCTGACGGTGAGTACGCATCATTCGCCGCAAGATAATCCTGTCAAAATACTTCCCCGCAGTGGCCTGGCAGAATTATTTGAGATGATGAAGCAATGTGCCGGGTTTGTTTCCGTTGACACGGGTTTGGGACATCTTGCTTGTGCGCTCGACAAGCCTCTGGTTGGACTCTACGGTTCCACCGACCCCGGTTTGACTGGACCGACAGGCAGCGCGCACTCAGTTCTGACGAGCCAAGCGCTAGCTTGTATTCCTTGCATGAAAAAGCGTTGCCAATATGACGAGACCCTACAGGAGGCTTTTCCGCCTTGTTTTCAGGCGGTAAATCCGACAAGGGTTATGGATAGACTAAGTGAATTACTTGGTGTGAACAAAATGATCGATACGACCGATACGACCGATACGACCGATACGAAGGGAGACCTGCAATAATGCAGCTTGCGTTTTGTTTATATAAATACTTTCCCTATGGCGGTTTGCAGCGAGACTTCATGAGAATTGCGCTCGATTGTCAGGACAAGGGGCACAAGATTCGCGTTTACACATTGGCTTGGGTTGGTGATGTTCCTGAAGGCTTTGAAGTCATTATCGTTCCCGTCACAGCCTTGATGAACCACACGCGTTATCAGCGCTATACGGCCTGGGTTCAAAATGCGATCAAGAAGATGCCCGTTGATTGTGTTGTTGGCATCAACAAGATGCCGGGTCTCGATATCTACTATGCGGCAGATTCATGTTACGAAGAGAAGGCGCACTCGCAGCGGGGTTGGCTCTACAGACTTTTTCCGAGATACAAACACTTTGCCGATTACGAACGCGCGGTATTCGGTAATGACAATAATGTCGAAATTCTGATGATCTCGAAAACCCAAGAACCCTTTTTTAAGAAATACTATGGTACCGATCCTGCCCGTTTACATTTTTTGCCGCCCGGTATTTCAAGAGACAGAATAGCGCCAAAAAATGCGAGCGACGTTCGGCGAGACAAACGAGCAGAGCTTGAAATTCCGGCGGATCACCATCTGGTCTTGATGGTCGGATCAGGCTTTATTAAAAAAGGTTTGGACCGAGCATTGCTGGCCATAAAGAGTCTGCCAGATACCACGCTGGCGAAGACGTCATTTTGCATTGTCGGTGAGGATAATCATGTCCCTTTCATGCGGCGTGCAGCAAGGCTTGGTATCCAAGATAAGGTGATGTTTCTTTCCGGTCGAGATGATATTCCTCAACTCATGCAAGCAGCGGATATTTTGCTACACCCAGCGTTGGATGAAAATGCAGGTATTGTTTTGTTAGAAGCGATTGTCGCTGGTCTGCCGGTACTTGCGACGGATATTTGTGGCTATGGTCACTATGTCGTTGAAGCTGACGTTGGCGCATTGGTTTCAAGTCCCTTTAATCAGACCGAACTGAACCAAAAGTTACTCTTGCTGATGCAATCTGACCGTCGAGAAGAATGGCAGCGCAAAGGGCGCAGGTTTGCACAGACAGCCAATATCTATTCTCTACCTCAGGAAGCGGGGAGGATCATTGAGTCTTTCTTTGGGCGCGGTCAATCGTCAGCGAAACTGGGGACGCTAGCGTTTGCTTTGTTCAAATATTTTCCCTTTGGCGGTTTGCAGCGCGACTTTCTCCGTGTTGCAAAAAATTGTCAGGCCAGGGGGTATAAAATCCGCGTCTACACACTTTCTTGGGATGGG
The DNA here is from genome assembly GCA_905182025.1 of uncultured OM182 clade bacterium. GTDB lineage: Bacteria > Pseudomonadota > Gammaproteobacteria > Pseudomonadales > Azotimanducaceae > JAHRVQ01. Next base: position 72,477 of record CAJJAA010000009.1, on the reverse strand, counting down.
GATATCCCGACAGATTTCGAAATTGTCATGGTGCCGGTGACCGCCTTATCTAACCATCGCAAGTACGAGTTATATTCTGACTGGGTCAATACCCACCTGCAATCTCAACCAGTTTCGGGTGTTATTGGGTTTAATAAGATGCCTGGTTTGGATGTCTATTATGCCGCGGATGCTTGCTATGAAGACAAAGCACGCAACCAAAGAAGTTTTTTGTATCGGTTGCTACCGCGCTATAAGCACTTTGCGCGTTTTGAAAAAGCTGTTTTCGATAAAAGAGCGACGACGCAGATATTGATGATCGCCGCTGCTCAGCAGTCGCTGTTTCAAAAATATTACGATACACCCGAAAGTAGGTTTCACCTGCTTCCTCCCGGTATCGCTGCAGATCGACGAGATCTTGGCGGTCGAGATGAAATGCGAATGTCTTTGCGACTCGAATTTGGTATTGATGATGACCAACTGTTGCTCTTAATGGTTGGTTCCGGGTTTATTACCAAAGGCGTTGACCGGGCTATTGAGGGGATAAAAAGTTTGCCGACTGAGTTACGCGACCGAACGCATTTAATCGTCGTTGGCCAAGATAACCCCAAGCCGTTCTTGCGGCAAGCATCCAAGCTGGGGCTTGAAAAGCATGTGACGATTCTAAGTGAAGGGAGATCCGATATTCCTCGATTTTTGTTCGGCGCTGATTTGTTGGTTCACCCTGCGTATGCGGAAAACACGGGCACTGTAATTTTGGAAGCGATGATTGCGGGACTTCCCGTGTTGGTATCCGACGTCTGTGGCTACGCGCATTATGTAAACCAAGCGGAGGCTGGCAGGGTACTCAGTGCGCCATTCTCACAGGAGGAGTTCGACCAAATACTGAAACAAATGTTGCTCTCTGACGAGAGAGACGAGTGGGGCATAAACGGACAGAGGTTTGGTACTTATGCAGATATTTACAGCATGCCGGATAAGGCCGTTGATATCATTGCTGAGACTGTGCCCCAATGCTGAAGCTGTTTGTAAAAGAGCTGGAACCTGCATTGAGCGAAATAAATCTGCTGCGGGATTGCATGGGCCTGCAAGGTGAAATTTTTCGTGAAGTGGAGTCTCGCCGAACGCTTAAGTTTTACGTTGGTGATCGTGCCTATTTCTTAAAGCTCCATCTCGGTGCCGGCTGGAAAGAAATCATCAAAAATCTACTACAACTTCGATTCCCGGTACTAGGTGCGCGCAATGAATTACTCGCCATCAGAAAAGTTGAAGCGCTGGGCGTTAAGACTTTGACGGCGGTGGGATACGCTGCTGAGGGCAATAATCCAGCAACAATATGTTCTTGTCTTATTACCCGTTCGCTTGAGAATACGCGAAGTTTGGAGGAGTTGGCGAAAGACGGGCAAATTTCCACGCTACTGCGCCGAAGGCTAATACGTCAGATCGCGAGCACTTCGAGAACACTGCACAACGGCGGCGTCAATCATCGCGACTTTTATATCTGCCATTTTCTGATGGATATGGATACCTTTAACAATGATTCGCCCGTCCTGTATCTGATTGACTTACATAGAGCTCAGATCCGAAGTAACACGCCGCGGCGATGGCGTGTTAAGGACGTCAGTGGGTTGCTTTTTTCAGCGATAGATTTCGGACTGACACGTAATGATATCTTCCGATTTGTGAAGATCTATAGCGGCAAGTCATTAAGGGAAACACTTAAGCAAGATAGTGGCTTTTGGACCCAGGTGCTCGCAAGAGCCGACAATTTGTATCGTAAGGATCATGGCGTGGTCAGTGAGCGTTTGGCCAAATTAGAGATCGTCGCAAAAGGCTAATTCCGACGTATTTCCGTTAGTATTCGACGATGTTGATGACTTACTGATCAGACACGAATGCGTTATGCTCTTCGTTAACGGCGCATAGGCCTATTTCAAAGCCTTCGTGGTCGGTACAGCAAATACAATAGTGAAAAATGTTAGGCAAGCCGACGGAGTGGGAGTGTTTTTAAGGATCGAGAACGAATGACAGTTGTAAACTCCAAAGAATTGATTGAAGCGAAACGGGCTGTAAAGGTCCCCTTCGATCTAAAATTGAGGTTCGCCGGCGGCGCTACTGAATCGATTACGATTGTTGAAATTTTCAGACTGCTGCCGGGCAAAAGGATTGTCGCCAGAGCGAAGTATAAAGGCGATGACGTTCTGGCCAAAATTTTTCTGGGTAAGACAGCAGATCGCCATGCACAAAAAGAAAATGAGGGCATAGAGCTCATTGCGACTGCAGGCGTTCGCAGCCCCGCGCGTTTATTTAGGGCTCAATTTATTGACGGCGATGGTGTCGTGCTTGGATTTCAGTTTCTCGAAAATTCCGTCAGCCTCGAAGCGAAGTGGAACGATGCTGATGAGGATGCCGAGCGTGTGGATGTGTTGACTCGTGCGATGATCATCATTGCTCGATTGCACAATCAAGGTGTTGTGCAGACAGATATCCATCTTGATAACTTTATCATGAGCGAAGGACGAATTTACACGATAGATGGAGGGGCTGTTGTTAGAAAAACGGATCCACCGCTACCGACGAAAGAGAGCTTGGAAAACGTCAGTTGGTTCTTTGCACAACTATTTCCAAAGTATGATGAATTTGTTTCCATTGTTCTGCCTGCCTATGAAGCTATCCGATTGTGGAAGCCTGATCCTGATAGGATCGTTCGATTACAAGAGCAGATTGCGCGTAGCCGAGACGCCAGGAAAAAGAGCTTTATTGATAAAACATTTCGTGATTGCACGCGCTTCATTAGTGATTCAAGGTTTTCGCGATTTCTTGTTTGTGAGCGGGAGTCCTATGACAACGAGTTGAAAGATCTTCTCGAAAATATTGATGACTATATCGATAAGGGAACGATCCTTAAGCAAGGTAATACTGCCACAGTGGCGCAAGTTAACTTAGTCAATAGAGCGTTTGTTGTTAAGCGCTATAACATTAAAGGCTTTTGGCATGGTGTTCGTCGAGCCCTCAGTAGAACCCGCGCATCGAAATCTTGGGCTAACGCGTTCCACATGGAATTTCTTGGCATACCATCGCTTAAACCTGTTGCTCTGATGGAGCGCCGACTTGGTCCTTTGCGCGGCACGGCTTATCTGATCACCGAGTTTGTCGAAGGCCTCGATGCGTTAGCTTATTTGACTAACCGGAGCCATTTCAATGGCGAAGTTGAGGCCCTTGTTGGGATCTTAGTTGACCTATCCGAGAACCGCATTTCGCATGGAGATTTGAAAGCAACCAATTTTCTAATGGCGTTAAACGGGCCGATCATTATTGATCTTGATGCCATGCGACAACATAAAAACGAAGAAAAATTTCAAAGAGCTTTTAATCGCGATATCCGCCGGTTCATGCGTAACTGGGAGAATGAACCGGATGTTGCGGCACGGTTTCAAAAAGTATTACCTAAAACCTATGGTAATTAGGTCGCTGGATTGTTTCTAATAGGTTCTTTAGGCGCCATCCGTTTAAAGTGTGCCTGCGTTTAGCCTTATGGGAAACATCAGTTAAAGCGAATCATGTTGCAGATTAATCGACAGCGAAAAACTTAATGACCAACCAGCGTGTGCTCCAAATTTGCCATGGATATAAAGGTCCTTTCGTACACATTTGTAGACAATACGTGGCGGCGCTTAAGCACACGCAAGTCACAACGGTATTCCTCACGGGAGAAGAGGATACCTCGATCGCAAATCAAATTGACGGCAAGGTTATTTTCCTAGGATACGCCAGTCGTCAACTGGCGGGATTAAAGCGTGCGCCACTGAAGGCTTTGGTGAAGCTCTGTCGCGACGAAAAATATGACCTTGTTGTCGGGCACCGATATAAGGCTATCTATCTAGCCTGCTTGCTTGACCGGCAGTTTAACTTTCGTCAATTACTCGGTGTTGCACATGAACACAAACTTGTTAATCGTTGGAGTCGACGATTTTTTCTGCGAATCTTTGGCAAGAAAATGGTGCTCGCGGGTGTATCGAGATCAGTGGCTTTAGACCTGAAGGCGGACCTGAAGAAAGTTAATGCCGCCAATCGTGTCATCGTGCTACCGAACGTGATTAATCGTGACGAGTCTTTCATACTGTCAAAGTCCGATGCGAGACAGCGGCTGGGCATCAGTCCCAATGATTTTGTTGTTGGTAGTATTGGTCGTCTGGTTGAGAAGAAAAACTTCTCTCTGCTGCTTCAGGCATTTGCGGCTTGCCCAGAAGAATTTGGTCGATTAGTTATCATCGGTGAGGGACCTCAACGAGCGCTGCTTGAATCATTAAAAAGCAAGCTTGGACTTGATGACAGACTGAGCTTGCTTGGCCACATTAGTGACGCAGCAAACGTGGTCTCAGCTTTTGATGTTTTTGTCCTGTCATCAGGTACGGCTGAAGCGTTTGGCATCGTTCTACTTGAAGCCATGCAGGCGAAAGTGCCGGTGATTTCGACCAATGCTCTTGGGCCTGCGGAAGTTGTCGCCGATGCAGGTATTCTATTTAAGAATGGGGATGTTGACGATCTAAAGCGCGCGCTAACTTTTATAAGGGGATGCTCGATCGGTCATCGAGAAGAAATAGGCGGCCTTGGCGCTGCAAGAGTAGCGGCGGTCTATTCAATACAACAACTTACGCATGCTTTAACTGAAAACTTCGATATTAAGATAGCTTGATGAATCATCATCGAGCGCTTATCCATATTTAGTAAGGTTGTTCGCGTCCCTGCGGCTGTGTTTTGAATCGTCGATGCGCCCACCAATATTGTTCCGGTGATTTTTGTATGCATTTTTCAATTTGGCGGTTAATCTTGGTCGCATCAGCGCGTACTTCTCCCGTCGGAAAACCCGCCAAAGTGGGCGATAAACGCAGCGTATAGCGATTGTTTTTGTCGCGGTAATGGGAGAATACAATAACGGGTGAGCCGCTAACCTTTGCAAGGCGGGCAGTTGCAGTAATCGAGGCTGCCTCCACGCCAAAGAAAGGTGCAAACACAGCGTGCTTAGGACCGTAGTCCTGATCCGCACCGTACCAAACGGCGCGGCCGGCCTTCAAGCTTTTTAAAACACCCCTAATATCGTCACGTTCTAAGGCATTCGGAAAGTTTTTTGCCCTTGCGTTTATCATAATAGCTTCTAACAAGTCGTTTTTGTTGCGGCGATACATGACGTCAAAAGGGACATGAGTCGACAGAAGCGCACGGCATAAATCGAGCGTCGACAGGTGCATACCCATTAATATGACGCCTTTGCCTTCAGTCAGTGCGTGTCGCAAGTGTTCGACACCTTCGATTGTAGTCCGGTGAAGTAGTTGATGAGGGTCGCTGAACCAAGCGTATGCGGTTTCAACAAATCCGATACCTGTTGAACGGAATGAATCGTCAATAAGCTGATTGCGCTGCTGATGACTTAACCATGAAAAACACAAATCGATGTTTACTTCGACAATGTGGCGATGTTTCTTCGCAAACAATAAGCCAAGCTTGCCGATCCACTCACCTAAAGCGATCTGCCAATCATAGGGTAATAGCGCAACCGCGCGCATGACAAACCAGAGTATCCAGGTACCCCAGAACTTTGGATGCAGGTGAGAGAGCGTTAACAGTTGTGTTGAATTGATCACAGGATATAGCTTAATGGCGAATGGGTAGTTTACCGATATAGATCCCCAACGCCAAATGGCGATAGATTCAAATACTGCTTTGTAGTGATATGATCAGGGTTCGAAGGCTCTGATCTAGCGCAATTTTCCCGCGCTTGCTGCTAAGCCAATACCACCAACATGATTGAGCCGTTATCGGGCTCGACAATAGTGACGAGTAGCGCATGAATTCAAAAATAGCATCCCCCAGATTCGATGGTGCGAGCGTGCTCACCATTGGCGATACCATGCTGGATAGATACTGGCACGGCTCAACAAACAGAATCTCGGCTGAAGCGCCCATCGCGGTTGTCGATATTAACGAAACTGAAGAGCGATTAGGTGGTGCGGCGAATGTTGCGCTTAACATTGCAGCTCTTGGTGCTCAAGCGAGCCTGGTAGGGGCTATTGGTGATGATGATTCGGGTCGGATTGTCAGCTCAAAGCTTGCGACGGCAGGCATACAAGACCTTTTAAAGGTTTTTCCGGATCTTCCGACCATAACAAAATATAGAATTGTGAGTCGTAAGCAGCAACTCGTCCGCGCTGACTTTGAAAAGGTGCAAGATATCGATGCCTCGCATTTCACTTCTCGAGTAGACGCGGGCATTAGTAACAGCGACGTTGTTGTGCTGTCTGACTACGATAAGGGCGTGCTTGCTTCGCCGGCGGCGTTTATTCAAGCGGCCAGAGCGCAAGCTAAGCCGGTGCTGGTTGATCCAAAGTTCAAAGATTTTTCAGCCTACGCGGGTGCAACCCTCGTTAAACCGAACCAAAAAGAGTTCGTTTCGGCGGTCGGGCAATGGCAGACGGAAGCTGAAATGGTCGATAAGTGTCAGAAAATGATGGCGACTTTAGGTTTTGAAGCGATGTTGATTACGCGCGGTTCAGAAGGCATGACGCTGGTTCAAAAAGGTCAGCAACCGCATCACTTACCTGCACAAAATCGAGATGTCTACGACGTCAGTGGTGCGGGTGATACGGTAATTGCTGTTATGGCAACAGCACTCGCGGCGGGCATGACGTTGATTGATGCAATGATGCTTTCAAATATCGCGGCCGGAATTGTTGTTGGACGATTAGGTACGGACAGCGTTAGTGGACCAGAACTGCGACTGGCCGTGGATGAAGTCAGCGGCAATCAAGGCGTCATGAGTGAAGAGCAGCTGCTTATTGCCTTGAATGAGGCCAGATCCCGGGGTGAAAAAGTTGTCTTCACTAATGGCTGTTTCGATATTTTGCACGCGGGACATGTTGATTATTTGAAGGAAGCCAGGCAAGAAGGTGACCGGCTGATCGTTGCAATCAACGATGATCAAAGTGTCCATAAACTTAAAGGAGAAGGTCGGCCCATTAATGCATTGGACCGCCGCTTAACGATGTTAGCCGGCTTAGCATCGGTCGACTGGGTGTTATCTTTCAGCGGTGATACGCCGGAAGCATTGCTCGAGACCTTAAAGCCCGACGTGCTTGTGAAGGGCGGGGATTACCGTATTGACGAAGTGGTTGGCGCTGACATTGTGCGCGGGTACGGCGGCGATGTGAAAATACTAAAATTAGTCGATGGACTATCGACGACCAGCCTTGCCGAGAAAATTAAGCGTCTATAGCGCGGTGTAATCTAGGTTAGAGGGTCAGTGCAGAAACGTTCGAGCGCAGGTGGTCTGGATTGATGGTGCCGACGATCGCGCTTGTTACGCCAGGATAGTTGACGACATAGTTCAATGCATCATTGTTTGCGGCGTGCCCACTGGCGAACGCTTTCTTAATCAAAATGCCCTTGTGCTTATCCTTTGCAATCTTGAGCAGTTCTAGTTGGGAGCTGTCCTGCCGATTGAGCGTGACCATAAATGCATCGACCTGATCGATGGCTAAAAGACTGCCGGCGACATTCTTTCCAGAAAAACCGATATACCGAATCAAACCCTTCTCTTTGTATTGTTGAAGCGTCTGCAGTACATCTGACTGTGTGATGATGTCTGCATCAGCGCCGTTGCTGTGAACCATGACTAAATCCAACTCGGAACGGCGCAGGGCTTTGAGACTATTCTCAATGCTGGCGCGGGTACTCTTTGCGCTAAAGTCATAGTGGGATTTTCCGTTGATGTGATATTCGCCGACTTTGGTGCTGACAATAAACTGGTCTTTACGGGATGACAAAAGCGTACCAAGGCGCTCTTCACTTGTCCCATAGGCCGGTGCAGTATCGAGTAGGTTTATACCCAAGGATGCCGCTAGGTCGAGTAGTTTGTTGAGTGCGGACTCATTCGGTAGCTCAAACTGGTTCGGGTAGGCAAGCCCTGTGGTGCGTCCAAATTTAACGGTGCCTAACCCAATAGGTGACAGGTAAAGATCGGTTGTGCCGAGTTGCCGGCGCTGTTCTACGCCAATCAAATCAGTGCTAATCAAAACTGGCCTCCCAGGGGGTTTTTGCGATTTTCGCCAACGGCAATTCTGGGTAGCTGCCTTTTTGCGCCTGCGGAGCAAGCATCGTTTTTGGGTCGGTGAGTTCAGCTAGGACCCTATCGGCCAGCATCGGTACCAATGTTAGCTTGGTTGGCCAAGCGACCAAACAATTTCCAGCACATTTAAGAAACGGATGATCCGGTCGATTGTTTTCCTTCTGAGCGGGTTCTGCTCTATCGATATCCAGTGTTGCCCACTGGGTGTCCGTCAGATCTACCCAGGGCAGTAAATCTTTCAGTTCGCGCTTAGCAAAATCGATTAGTTTACCGGCGCTCATCCCGACACCCTGTTCAGCCAGGTTGCCGCCTAGATACCATACATTGTCACCATCTGATGCGGGATGGGTGCTAAAGGTTATGCGTGGCTTGGCGACAGTCTTGAGACTCACGGCGTGAGCGTAAATTGAAGGAAGCCGACCTTTCAACATGACTTGCTGCAGGGGTCTAGTCTGCATTTTGGCGTTTTCGAGTGCGGTACCGGTAAGTAAATGCGCATTTCCAGCGCCGGCAGCAAAGATGTAGCGGTCGGCTTTTAGTGATTGGTCATTGGGTAACTGCAGATGGGACACCTCACCATCATGTGTCACAACTTGAGGTTCCGCGTGATAAATATAGTTTGCCTGCTGCTGCGAGAGTTTGCTGATCAACGCCGGTGTATCAATCACGATATCCTGCAGTTGATAAAGTGACCCTTTGAAACCACTGTCGGCAAATACTTCAGGATAATCTGTTTTAGACAACGCGCTGATTCTGCCTCGAAGAGATTTGCTCGCAAAAAAACCGGTCACTTTGGAGGAGAGTGAGCCGTCAGAAAACAAAAAGTAGTCTTCTGACAGTAGACTCAAGTTCTTCAGGTCAACGGGCCCTTGACCAGCAATACAGGCGCGCCAGACGGATGGCATGTTCGCGATTGTTTCTGAAGCGGGGGTGGTAAAGCCGCCCAGCGCGTATTTAATGCCGCCATGTATCATGCCTTGAGAGGCGAAAGTTTGTTGCGAACCCAGCGCATTTTTCTCAAATAAGACTGCATCGTAGCCAGCGTTGCGCAAGCTGTTGAGTAGCCATAGACCCGAGATGCCTCCGCCGATGATGGCAATCTGTGCAGAATGTTGCGTCATACTATTGTTTATCTCTCCGGTGTCGCTCAACTAAGCGAGTGGCTTTATTATCTGTGTTGTTCAGTCCTTAATAACGCGCCTTGGACTGTGCGATATCAATTGCCTAAAAGCGTGGCTTGTTTGAAGCGGCGACTCACAAAAAGATCCACAATGGTCCCTGATTACTCAGATGAGGGCTCTGAAAAGCAGGATAGTTAAGTATATCAATATTGTGTCGCTGGTTTGCGTTGTAATTTCCTTATATTGTGATGGTCTATAAAAACGATCACTCACTCATTGGAAACCGCCATTATTCGTTTCTTGTACAGCATACTATTTTATTGCCTGACACCCATCGTCTTGCTGAGAGTGTATTGGCGTTCTCGTCGAGAGCCCCGTTATGCTGATGACCTATCCCAGCGGTTTGGCTTTTTACCGGCGCGGCATGACAATCCGATATGGGTGCATGCGGTTTCAGCCGGCGAAACGATAGCGATAACACCTCTGGTAAAGCGGCTGGTTGTATTGGGCCATCGCGTCATAGTGACGAACATGACGCCAACCGGCAGAGAGCGGGTTGAGTCGTTGCTGCTGCCTGACGGTGGTGAGTCTGTCACGCATGCCTATGTGCCTTATGATTTGCCGAATGCCGTTTCACGGTTTCTGGCTCGAACGAAGCCAAAAGCTTTGATTATTGTCGATACAGAGCTGTGGCCCAATATGCTCCATCAGGTGTCTAGACAAAAAATCCCAAGCATACTGGTTAACGGGCGACTGTCAGAGAAGTCTGCGGCGGGTTACGCGCGCATCAGCCTGCTAAGTCGCCCTATGTTCAATCAGCTGACCTGTGTATGCGCTCAGAGTGCATTGCAGGGCGAGCGATTCAAACGACTGGGTGTCTCAACTGAAGGTCTGCATGTAACCGGCAGCGTAAAGTTCGACCTGCAACTGCCCGACGATCTTTTGACGCGGAAAACAGCGCTGCAACAGAAATTTACGGGTCGACCTGTACTGCTTGCTGCCAGTACCCACAATGGAGAAGAAGATGTTGTGCTGCGCGCATTCAAACAAATGGGACTCAGTGAAGACGCTATATTAGTGCTCGCGCCGCGCCATCCAGCCAGAGCGGACGCGGTTTTTAAATTGTGCGAGCAGGCGGGGCTGCCTGTTCAACGTCATTCCAGTGGTCGAGATATCATGCCCAAAACAAAAGTGTATCTGATCGATACGTTAGGCGAATTGTTGTATTTCTACAGTATTGCCAACAGTGCTTTTGTTGGTGGAAGCTTAGTCGATGTGGGTGGACATAACCCAATGGAGCCTGCCCACTTTGGTATACCGATTCTGATGGGCGGTTACTTGAGGAACATAAAAGATATTGCCGAGCAGTTCGTTGAAGGCGGCGCAATGAAGATAACCCAGCCGAGCGAGTTGGCCGCAGATTGGCGTGAAATCGAACTCAACTCACGATTACATAAACAAATGTCAGAAGCAGCGTTGCGGGTTATGCAGGCAAATCGAGGCGCACTGGATCGGGTTGAGCAAGTCTTATTACCGCATTTGCAATAATCATGGCTGTGTCGCATTTGTTTTAATATTTACACCAAAATTAGACTGAGTTGATTTATCTTGCCCGTTCGCGCGTATACCTTTGGTGAGGGCATTCGTGTAGGGCGTGGGTATCGTTGAGGTCGAGTATGCTAGAAATTGTGGTAGGCTCATTTGATGTCGATGGCGAAGCAGCGGATGCTGATGTCAAATTTTAGTTGGAAAATGAGTTAACGAAACAGATGTATAAACGACGACGATACATTCCGGACCTCGTCTCCGATATGGCCGAATGCGATGCGAATTACATTCGCTTGTATCAGTTGTTTCCGCGCATGAGTGAAGATGAACAGGTTGAATTCGGTGTAGAGAAATTGGCGCTGAAGTCGAGCGACGCTGGATTAGCCAGTCAGACACGGGTGGCGGCGAACAGTTGCTCTGCGGAAAGCTCAGCTAGCGCATTGCCAGACGTGGTCCGAGGTCGAACCAGTGATGGCGCGGTTGTCACCATCGAGATCGAAGAACGTTGTCCCTATACCACCATGTTGAAAGTCAAAGTGTCCGATGTTGAGGACAAGCCTTGGGTGAAGTGGCCAACTTTGCAGGTGAGGGTATACCACGATATATGTTCAGCGGAGGTGATTAGTTTCGAGCGGCATAGGAACTTCAAGTACCGTTATCAAACACCGAATCAAAATATGTTCCAGCCAGATGAGAAGTCGCAGCTAAACAAGTATCTTGGGGAGCTCTTAAAATACTGTTTTGAAAATGGACATAGCTTGGAAAAAATTCCAGTCTTCTAGCTCGGTACCTTTCAAATACTTTAGAAAACTGTCTCTTTTGCCAGAGCAGAGAGGTTATAATTTTCGCCCACAAAAGCGAGATTGGGCGTGTAGGATTGATTCACGGTGTTGTTATCCACACTCCACGACGAACAAATTCGAGGCAATTGTAATCAGGTAATTACGCCTGACAATGCGCTTTGATTTTTGTCACTGCTCAATTGTATCCCACTATTTGAACCAATTAGATTAGAAGCAACGCATTATGGCGAAGACCTATAAAGCTGATTCCATTGAAGTCCTTGAAGGGCTGGATCCAGTTAAGAAGCGGCCAGGTATGTATACCGATACAACTCGACCGAATCATTTAGCCCAAGAGGTGATCGATAATAGTGTTGATGAGGCCCTCGAAGGGTTCGCAACGCGAGATTAGGGTCACCTTGAGGAAAGATGGGTCTATGTCGGTGGGCGACAATGGCCGAGGCATGCCCGTTGATATCCACAAGAAAGAAAAAGTGTCGGGTGTTGAGTTGATTCTGACCAAGTTGCATTCCGGTGCAAAATTCAACAGCGATAACTATCGTTTTTCCGGCGGCCTGCACGGCGTAGGCGTGTCAGTCGTTAATGCTCTGTCTGAGCAGTTTGAAGTCTATATAAAACGTGACGGCAATCTTCATCACATGGCTTTCAAGGATGGCCTGAAAGCCACCGAACTTGCCGTTAAGGACACGGTTGGCAAGCGCAACACGGGCACTTTGATTAATTTCAAACCTAACCCACAGTATTTTGACTCTCCGAAGTTCTCGGTGTCGCGATTGATCCATTTGCTGCGAGCCAAAGCGGTGTTGTGTCCTGGTTTGAGAGTGATCTTCACCAACGATACGGCCGCTAAAGCAGAAGAAAGCGAATACGAATGGTATTTTGAAGACGGTCTAAGGGATTATTTAGGGGCTGCATTGGAGGGTTTTACAGTACTTCCAGAAGAGCCATTCGTCGGCTCTATGGCGGGCAATGATGAAGCGGTTGATTGGGCCGTGCAATGGCTTCCTGAAGGCGGTGATCAGGTCACTGAGAGCTATGTTAATTTGATTCCAACGACTCAGGGTGGTACTCACGTTAACGGCCTTAGAACAGGTTTGTTGGAAGCGCTGCGAGAATTTTGTGAGTTTAGAAATCTCATTCCTCGAGGTATAAAGCTTTCCGGAGAAGATATTTGGGAGCGCTGTAGTTATGTCGTTTCGGCGAAGATGTTGGACCCGCAATTTTCTGGACAGACGAAAGAGCGATTGAATTCGAGACAGGCCGTGACCTTTATTTCCGGCGTCGCCAAAGATAGTTTTAGCCTGTGGCTGAATGAGCATACAAAAGAAGCTGAAGCCCTCGCTGAATTTGCTATCAATAATGCTCAAGCTCGACTTCGTGCCGGTAAAAAAGTTGTTCGCAAGAAAGTCACCGCTGGACCGGCATTGCCAGGAAAGCTAGCAGATTGTTCTTGCCAAGATGCAATGCAGGGTGAGCTCTTTCTTGTCGAAGGTGATTCGGCTGGCGGTAGCGCCAAACAAGCGCGCAATCGTCAAACGCAAGCGATCATGCCTCTGCGTGGAAAAATTCTAAACACCTGGGAGGTTGATTCGAGTCAGATTCTCGCCTCTCAAGAAGTTCATGATATTTCTGTTGCGCTCGGTATCGATCCAGATTGTACCGACCTTGAAGGGCTTCGCTATGGCAAAGTCTGCATTCTGGCAGACGCCGATAGCGACGGACTTCATATCGCCTCCTTGCTTATTGCGTTGTTTTTGAAGCACTTCCCTTTACTCGTGAAACACGGGCATGTGTATGTGGCGATGCCACCGTTATACAGAATCGACGTTGGCAAAGAAGTTTTCTACGCGCTGGATGAATCGGAGCGTCAGGGCATTTTGGATTTGATCGAAGCGGAAAAGAAGAAAGGTAAAGTCAGTGTTCAGCGTTTTAAAGGCCTAGGTGAAATGAACCCATTGCAGCTGCGTGAGACTGCAATGGCAGAAGATACGCGTCGGCTTGTGCAACTAACGGTTGAGTCAACCGCTGAGGCGACAGAAATGTTGGACATGTTGCTCGCCAAAAAGCGCAGCGGCGATAGAAAAATTTGGCTAGAAAAGAAAGGCGATCAGGCCGAGATTTTATAAAAGTAAAACAACAGTGCATTCGTATAAACGATTGCCTATTGGAAAAATGAAATATGAGTGAAACGACGAATACTGGTGACATAGAAACAATTTCGCTGAAGCAGTATACAGAAAGTGCTTATCTCAATTACGCTATGTACGTAATTAATGATAGAGCCTTGCCTTTTATTGGTGACGGTTTAAAACCGGTGCAGCGTCGCATCGTATACGCGATGTCAGAATTGCGACTTACGGCGGATGCGAAATATGCTAAGTCTGCGAGAACCGTTGGCGACGTCATTGGTAAGTTTCACCCGCATGGTGATGCGGCTAGTTACGAAGCGATGGTGTTGATGGCACAATCCTTCACTTACCGCTATCCGCTGGTCGATGGACAGGGTAACTGGGGTGCGCCGGATGATCCAAAGTCTTTCGCAGCAATGCGATATACAGAGTCGAAATTAACCCGCTATGCAGAAGTTTTGTTGGGTGAGTTGGCGCAAGGCACGGTCGATTGGATTCCGAATTTTGACGGCACACGGGAAGAGCCGGTAAATTTACCTGCTAGGTTACCAAATATATTGCTTAACGGTGGCGCTGGTATTGCTGTTGGCATGGCGACGGACATCCCTCCGCACAACTTAAACGAAGTTGCCAGCGCCTGCATAAGGTTGTTGGACAAGCCTAAGACGACAACCAAAGAACTCTTGGAGCATATTCAGGGGCCTGATTTTCCGACCGAAGCAGAGATAATTTCTAGCCGGGAAGATATACAGCAGATTTACGAAACAGGTAAAGGCTCTGTCAAAACCCGCGCCGTTTATCTTATCGAAGACGGTGAGATCGTCATTACGGCTTTGCCGTTTCAAGTATCGGGTACAAAAATTCTTGAACAGATAGCGGCTCAGATGCAGGCGAAGAAATTGCCGATGGTTGTCGATCTCCGTGACGAGTCAGATCACGAAAATCCTACCCGAATCGTTGTTGTTCCGAGATCTAATAGGATTGATCTTGATGGCCTAATGGGGCATCTATTCGCCTCAACCGATCTTGAGCGCAGCCATCGAGTTAACTTTAATCTGATTGGCCTTGATGGACGACCGGCGGTGAAACCGCTCGCTGAACTGCTCAATGAGTGGTTAACATTTAGAACAGATACTGTGTTGAAACGCCTTAATTTCAGGCTGCAGAAGATTCTTGATCGACTACATATCCTGGAAGGCTTGATGATCGCCTACCTTAATATTGATGAAGTCATTCGGATTGTTCGTACCGAAGAAAAACCTAAGCAAGCCTTGATCCAGCGTTACAACATCTCAGAAATTCAGGCCGATGCGATTCTGGACCTGCGGTTGCGTCAACTGGCAAAACTAGAAGAGATCAAAATCAAGGGTGAACAGGATGAGTTAGATCTTGAGCGAGCCGATATAGAAAAAACGATCAACTCAAAGGCTCGACTTAAAACGCTTATAAAAAAAGAAATCATGGCAGACGCTGCAGCCTTTGGTGATGAACGGCGCTCTCCTATCGTGCAGCGTGAAGAATCGGCCGCCTTTAAAGAGAAAGACCTCATTTCAACGGAAGCCATTACCGTTGTGCTGTCAGAGAAAGGTTGGATTCGCGCGGCGAAAGGACACGAGGTCGACGCGACGGAACTTAATTACCGCTCCGGTGATGGGTTTTTAATCGCGGCGCCGGCTAAATCAAATCAAGATGCCGTTTTCTTAGATTCAGCCGGTAGAGCCTACGCGATCGCATGCCACACGTTGCCCTCAGCTCGGGGTCAAGGGGAGCCCTTGTCCGGCCGTGTCAAACCGGCCCCCGGCGCGAGCTTTACGGGTTTGGTGACCGGTGAACTGGATCAGCAGTATCTTGTCTCCAGTGATGCCGGTTATGGTTTTGTTACGACTGTTGCAGACATGATAACCAAGAACAAGGCCGGTAAGTCGCTCATGTCGGTGCCCAAGGGAGGTGTCACCAATCAGCCCTCACTGGTAACGGATATAAAGCACGAGTACGTGGCATCGATCAGCAATGAGGGTCGAATGTTGATCTTTCCTTTATCGGAACTGCCTGTGCTTGGGCGAGGTAAAGGCGTCAAAATGATGAGTATACCAAAGGCTCGAGTAGCCGATCGGCTGGAAATGATGAGTTTTGTTTTAGTATTCTCTGAAGTCGATACTATTATTGTCTATTCCGGCAAACGGCACCTCAGCTTAAAAATCGCAGATCTTGAACATTATCAGGGTGAGCGTGCGCGACGCGGATTGAAATTGCCGCGTGGTTTCCAAAAGGTTGATGCCGTTAAACTCGAACGACCGCAATAGGGCGCAGAGTTGAGGCGAGATTGTCTTTTAGTTGCTAACAGAGGGTCTCGCTGAAATTATTTTGACGTTTATCTCGATGCGTTAAAGTAGTGGCTGATGGCGATTTTCTGTTGAAGTGTTTGTCTCGAGACATACGCGAGTGGCGGTTTCAATATCTCTTGCTGACAACTACGTTCGATCGTTGAGTTTGAGCGCCTGCGCTTCGATCAAGGCCTGGTTTTCAAGTCCAGTAATAATATAAACCTCACCGTCAGGCGTCATTGTGCTGTGAAAATTTGTAAGCTGGTAGTTTTCAGCGTTTGATTCGCTGTCGGTCATCTGCAGCAGGGTTGCTACTTGTTTGCTGGTGAGGAAACTTTCTTCGGCCATTGATGCAAGATAGCTCGTATGTTTCCTTGCTTTCTCGACAGCGACATCGTCATTGGCATCTCTCGCCTGATGTAACGCGGCTTTGATATGAATATTCGTATGGCCGAATAACTCGATTGTCAGTAATCCAGAGCAGACGGCTTGAAAGAGTTGATTGGCTTGATCAAATGTTACCAGCAGATCGTCTCCTACCTGTTCAACTCGGCCTCCGTAAAGTGAAAGTGCTTGATGAATTTTCGGCAGATTTTGCGCCAGTAATCGTGCTGGGCGTAATTTTAATACCAAAAACGTCCGCTCCATAACGAGCTCGTTAGCCTCTATGTCGACTGTAGAATTCGATGGTTTTTTTGTCGTGATTGAGTGCTTTAAGGCAACCAATAGATACAACAAGTCTCCATACCAATAAATTAAAAGACCAACAATGGCGATCAATAACGCATGTGCTGATAAACATACCATCAGCAGGCCATTGATTCGCGTCTCAAGCATATCGATTCGAAATCCGGTTTGAACCGCTCCCATGACGGAATCTTGGGATGTGACCTGTTGAGAAAACATGCGTGAATTTGATGTGCGCCTGCCAGCTTGTGCCACCAGATTTCCACTGCTATCCAGAACCGAGGCGTAATCGAAATTGTCTTTCTTCATTAGTTCCGCCAGCAAGACATTTAGACTTAAGCGATCGTTCGCCACCAGATGGTCTGAAACCAAAATGGCGAGATGGTCTGTTACGCCCTGTCCAAAACGATTTGCCTGCGACTGCAGTTCTTCTGAGGCAATGCTGACAATGAGATAGCTGGACACTAATGCACTGAGTAGCAACGGACTCAAGAGAAACAAGAGTGTTCGAAGTTTGGCTTTGCTTGATCCCATAGTATTAAAATAACCGTTGCGGAGTATCATTATACCCAAATGTGTTCTTCCAATGGTGAAGCTTCACCGATTGGTGTTTCTCATTGTCTATGAGATGAAGGATAATGTTCTATTTGTTTCCGATAGGATGTAAAAGTGGCTGATTTAGTGCTCCTCAATGTGTCCGGTGAGGATCGACCTGGCGTAACCGCCTCCTTTACCGAGCTACTTGGACAGTTCGATATTGATATTCTCGATATCGGTCAGGCTGTCATTCACAACCATCTAAACCTCGGTTTGCTGGTTAATTTGCCTGCGGATAATAAAGCGATCCATGATCGTATTTTGGCCTGCGCCACTTCGCTCGGTGTCAAAGTGAAATTTTCGACCGTGCTCGAGGAGAGCTACGATGATTGGGTTGAGTCGCAGGGTCAATCAAGATTTATACTTACCTTACTTGCTCGTCGTATTAAATCTACTCACATTGCAGAGGTCAGCCGCGTTGTTGCTAATCACGGCTTAAACATTGATGCGATTGTTCGATTATCCGGCCGTGTTCCGCTCGTCGCCGATGATGACGCCGTGAAAGCCTGCGTCGAGTTCTCTTTGAAGGGGCGACCTCATGATTCAACCGAATTTCGCGCAGCGCTGATGACGGTGAGTGGCGAATGGGATATTGATATCGCGGTGCAGGAAGACAGTATTTTTCGAAGAAATCGACGTCTTATTGCCTTCGACATGGATTCTACGTTGATCTCCACGGAAGTGATTGATGAGTTGGCGATACTCGCGGGTGTTGGTGCGCAGGTGGCGGAGGTCACCGAATGTGCGATGCGTGGCGAAATCGATTTTTCCGACAGTTTGAGGCAGCGAGTTGCTTTGCTTAAAGGGCTCGATGAGGCGTGTTTACAGCAAGTTGCGGCATCCTTACCATTGACGGAAGGTGTCGAACACCTTTTTGAAATGTTAAACAAACTTGGCTACAAGACAGCGATCCTCTCTGGTGGGTTCACCTATTTCGCTAAGGCTCTACAGCAAAGATTGGGGGTAGACTATGTCTATGCCAATGAACTCGAAATTGAAGATGGTGTCCTGAGCGGTAGAGTAATCGACCCTGTCGTCGATGCTAAAATGAAAGCTGAGTTACTAAAAGAACTTGCGAGCCAAGAAAATATATCGATGGAGCAAGTGATTGCCGTCGGAGATGGTGCGAATGATCTACTCATGCTCGCTACCGCGGGGTTGGGCATTGCGTTTCACGCAAAACCGATTGTCAGGCAGAATGCCAAGCAATCGATTTCGACGATGGGGTTAGACAGTATTTTATACTTGATGGGTATTCGTGACCGAGATGCGGCGGTTCTAGATGCTCAAAAGCCGCCTGAATTTGATGTGAATATGTAACACCGCTTATGCTCGTGCCTAAAGGTGGAACCAGATAAATAATCAGGTGTCTTCTGAAGCGAAATCATAGTCCATGTTTTCGAGCGGCGGTGATAAATAGTAACCTTGGATGAAAGTAATACCCGCTTGCCAAAGCGTTGAGAGAATCATCGGGTCTTCGATGCCGGAAATGGCCGTTAGAACGCCGGTTTCTTGTAGTGACGTAACCATTTTTTTTAGTTCGGCGAGCTTCTCTTCACTCTGATCAATCTCCTGAGCAAAAGAATCGTCTAACTTAACAAAATCAGGTGTGAGGTGCTTCAGCAGATTCATTGGATTTAGAGAGCAGCCAAAGTGATTGATGGAGGTTTTGCAGTGAAGCGCTGACATGCCTTTAGTAAAGCTCGCAGCCTGTTTGATATATGCGGTTGCATCGCTTTCATGTATTTGCAGGATGACTGCGTCGCTGGGGAGTTTTGCAGCTTTCAGCGCAACACTCATCCAAGGCAAAAAGGTTTCGTCAGACATCGATTTATGGGTGAGGTTAATAAAGAGTTTCGCCTTACTGCCAGTACTACGATGTTCAGACAGCATTTTTATCGACTGTAGGATTACCCAGCGATCGAGTTTCTCAAGTAGCCCCGCATCTTCGGCGGGACCCAGAAATTGACCTGGTAGGAGCTCATTGTCGTCGTCATCTACTAGGCGTAAAAGAACCTCGAATTGTTCGTCATCGTCACCGTGTAAGCTGATGATCGGTTGGAACATGAGTTTGAAGGCATTGTTTTCAATGGCTGTCTTTATCATGTCCTTTATGTTTTCCGAGGTAAGTGACACGCCTGCTTCACCCATCTTCACTTCGGCTGCTTGGTAGAAATTAACGCCGTTTCCACTCTCCATGGATGTACAGGCCTGGTAGGCTCGGGATATTACGTCCTCAGCGCTGGAAGAACTTTCTGAGACTAATGCTAAGCCGATACTGGTCGTTGATTGGTAAGATTTACCTGCCACATCCGACATACGTTCTTCTACTTGGCCGCGCAGATTTTCTGCCATTTGTGCCGCCGCTTCTTTGTCGCCGCTGTTGTAAAGCAGTGCGAACACATCATCACCAAACCTCGCGATGAGATGCTCTTCTGCGGTAAGTTCCGCTAACAGATTGGCAAGATCTGCAAGAACTAGATCGGCATTGGATATTCCCGCCTCAGTTCTCAGCTTGGCAAAGTTGTCGATACTAATGTACATCAGTATCGATGCTTGCCCCTGGTTACTTGATTTGTCCACCGCAGTGTCAAGCTGTTCGATTAGAGATGCGCGGTTGGGTAACCCTGTAAGAAGATCCTGGCTCGAAAGCTCTTTGATGCGTTCTTCGTAAGCCGTGTCAGCATCGCTGCTAACTTTGAAGATTACTTGAGTACAGGATTCGCCATCGTAAGTCGCAGGAGACAGAGATAGGCTCGCTGTGATTTGCTTGTCTTCACTCGTTACACAGATGAATTCCTCTGATTCAGACTCATTCTTATCGTAAGATTTCAGAAACGCTTTAAATTTTCCCTGATCCGATGATGAGATTAGATCTATGATCGGAATCCCTGCGAAATCATCAGGATCTTCATAGCCAAACATCTTGGAGTAGGTGCTGTTCGTGTAAATATGCATCCCTTCATGCACATAGCCGATCGCCGCGGTTGAGCTTGCGAGTAATAATTGGTTTCGCCGATCAATCTCACTGACTTCTTTCTCTGCTCGACGTCTTTCCCGGCGATGATAGAGGTTTGATAGCTCTCGCTCTATTATCATTGTGAGCCGCTCATCATCATCATCAAGGGCGACGTCCAGTGCGCCTAATCTTAGTCCCGCGGTAATTGATTCAGGGTCACGGCCTTCGGCAATGAGGATTATCGGAATGTCTCGCTCTGATTCACGGATAATTCCAATAGCTTGCTCCATAGTCAGATCATTGGCTTCGGACACGCCCAATAACAAATCCCATTTCTGTTCCTTTAGCTGGTTTTGGAGATCCTCGGCTGATTCAATTTGGTGCGCGCGCGTTGCTCGGCCAGCCTTGCGTAACAACACAATAAGCTCTTCAGCTCTATTTTGTGAAGCTTCAAGGATCAACAGCCTGACAGGTTTTTTACTGCTCATTTACACATTATTTCTTCTTTCATAGGTTTACTATACCAGATATGAGCCTTTGTGAGCTTGTTCCAAGATAATAGGTGATAGGTTAAGAGCTCGCTATAATGGTGACTTAGAGGGTTGGCCAGGGACTTCCCTTACCAATTTGGGTACCAGATAGCCTGGCAGTGATGCTCGCAAGATCGACATGATTGCCTCTGCCTCCTTATCAGGCACATCAAAATGGGCCGCGCCTGCGACAGGATCCAGCGCATGGAGATAATACGGTAGGATGTTTGCTTTAAATAATTTTCGCGACAAGGTGCTAAGAACCTCAGCATCGTTGTTTATATCCTTTAGCAATACGCTTTGGTTGAGCAGAAGAACATCGGCACGTTGCAGCGCTAACATTGCGTTTGAGACAGCTTCATCAAGCTCTTGAGGATGATTAATGTGGGTGACAAGCACCGCTTTTAATCTCGATTCAACCAGCGTTTCTATCAGTGTTTTGGTGATCCTCTGGGGAATAACGACCGGCAACCTTGAGTGAATTCGGACGGTATCGATATGGGGTACTGTCTCAAGCTGTTGAATAATCCACTTAAGTCGCTTGTCTGACATCATCAGTGGATCCCCGCCCGACAGGATAACTTCATTGATGCTCGTATCACTGATGAGTTCATCAATAATACGTTGCCAATCCTGACTGGTGGGCTGAAATTTCTGATAAGGAAAGTGACGACGGAAACAATATCGGCAGTTAATGGCGCAACTGCCCGTCACAATGAGTAACACGCGACCGTGATATTTTTGAATAAGACCGGTTGTTTTTGCGAAAGTAGATTCCTGTAAAGGCTCCTCGACGTAACCGGGTATGTCATCCAGTTCTTTGGCTGAACTCATCACCTGCTTCAGCAGCGGGTCATTGAGGTTGCCGCGTTCGATTCTTGCTAGATAGGGCGTAGGCACCAAAATCGGAAAGTTAGAATAATGCGACTGATCGGGCAATGCCAGCGCGTTTAACAGGGCTGAGATATCTCGAATCGATTCATTGACGATCCGTTGCCATGACGCCGGTTCTGAATCTATATCAGAATCCAGGGCTTGATCTAGCGCTTGATTTGTTGAAAGAACCTGCAAACTGACATCGGTTAACGGTATCATAGATTTTTTGTACACTATTAAGAGAAGTTAAATGGCATCTTATTCTACCAATGAATTCAAATCGGGTCTCAAAGTAATGTTGGACGGCGATCCCTGTTCAATTTTGGAAAATGAGTTTGTTAAGCCGGGTAAAGGCCAAGCCTTTAGTCGCGTGCGAATGCGAAACCTGATTAATGGCAGAGTATGGGAGCGCACGTTCAAATCCGGTGAATCCCTAGAAGGCGCCGACGTAATGGAATACGAGATGGAGTATGTCTATTCGGACGGTGAGTATTGGCATTTCATGAAGACAGATGGCAGTTATGAGCAGTTAGGTGCCGATAAAGCAGCGGTCAGTGAATCATTGCAATGGCTTAAGGAGACGGAACAATATGCCGTCACACTATGGAATGACAACCCCATTAATGTTGCTGCACCTAATTTCATTGAGCTCGAAGTGGCCGATACGGATCCGGGCTTGAAGGGTGATACGGCGCAGGGAGGCACCAAGCCTGCAACCTTGAGTACAGGTGCTGTTGTGAAAGTCCCTTTGTTTATTAACATTGGCGAAGTATTACGTATCGATACGCGAACGGCCGAATACCAAGGTCGCGCAAAGTCCTAAAACGAGTCCAGCAACGAATCATGCAGCGCGCACCGACAATAAGTTGTTTTCGCCAATGAGTTTTGAGCCGGCGGCGAGCCTTGAAATCATTCATGCTAGGGCGCAGATGCTGACAGTCATCAGGCAGTATTTTTTGTCTCGGCAGATAATCGAAGTCACAACGCCGGTGCTGGCGGCTAATACTGTCACAGACCCTAATATTGAAAGTCTGAGTGTCGCGACGCATCAGGGCGAAATGTTTTTACAAACATCGCCGGAGTTCGCCATGAAGCGACTGCTCGCAGCAGGCTCTGGTCCTATTTATCAGATTTGTCCAGCGTTTAGGGCGGGAGAAGAGGGTGAACGCCATAACCCTGAATTCACGATGCTGGAATGGTATCGACCGAATACATCGTTATCCGGTTTAATGGATGAGCTGCAGCATTTAGTGGAACTGTTGGCGACGAATTTTGGCGTAGTATGGTCGGTGCCTAGACGGGTGACATATCATCAACTGTTCGAAGCGAGGTTTAATCTAAACCCGCACCAAGTAGATGTTAGAGAATTGTTAATCCTCGCCCATCGTGAATTCCCTCAGAGTGTTCAGCACTTGGGCGCTGCTGAAGGCGCTAAACAGCTTGATGATGTTCGGGATTTACTGTTCTCGCAGGGTATCGAAAAATCTTTGATGTCACCCCACTTTGTTACTGGCTTCCCAATATCTCAGGCTGCTCTTGCCAAGACGGGTGAGGTGGATGGCGAGGATGTTGCGTTAAGGTTCGAGATGTATTGGTATGGTTTGGAGATTGCTAATGCTTATGACGAGCTGTTGGATTCAAGTGAGCTGGTAGGTCGGGCGGAAAAGGACAACAAGCAAAGAAAGGAAGATGGCAAGCCAACGCGGCAGCTAGATAACCGTCTGTTGTCAGCGATGGATTCATTGCCGCAATGTGCCGGGATTGCCGTGGGTATCGATAGATTACTCATGTGTCTAACGAACTCACAAAGTCTTGAAGACGTGCTGGCATTTCCCTTTTCAATTGCTTGATGCTAAATCCGTCAAACAGGCACTCATTCTGCGATGACGATAGCCTCGCCCATACGTAATGATGTGCCGGTCACTTGCTGCCACTGTACAGCGTTCTCCAAAACAACAATTGCCGTCGAACCCATTTGGAATAACCCAAGTTCATCACCCTGTCTAAACTGCAAAGGCGACTCGAAGCTCTCTTGTTTGAATGTTTTTGCACGATAGGGCTGATCTCGCCAAACAGGCTGAGTCGCAGCGACAATCATCGCGCCGACCATGATGACCGCCATTTTCCCATGCAGGGTTTCAAACTGCATGATCAAGCGTTCGTTGTCAGCAAACAGGTCCGGCTGATTAGCGGCTGTATATTGATTAACTGAGAAAAGCTTACCGGGCACATAACGGGCATCAACTAATGTTGCGTCCATGGGGCAATGAACGCGGTGATAATCTTTTGGCGCGAGGTAAACCGTCATAAAGCTGCCGTCTCGATAAGCTTCAACATCTTTGTTTGCTAAGAGTTTTTCTAACGAATAACTTAAGCCCTTGGCTTGAAGTATTTGGTTGTCGCTAATAGTACCAGCTTCGGAGACTTCGCCATCGGCGGGTGAACAATACAAGCCCGATATGGGGCGTGCGCCTGGCTTCAAGGTGCGAGTGAAGAAGTCATTAAAGCTTTTGAATTCCTCAGCTTTCTGTCGTTCTGCCTCGGACACATCGACATCAAATTTCCATATAATGACGTTGATAAAGATATTCTTTATCAATGCTATTTGGCAGTTGGCAACCCAGCCAACGATGCGGGACAGAAGGTGTTGAGGGGCGATTTTTTGTAAGAGTAAAAACAATTTCGTTAACTCGTTTCAATAGGGGTAGTTGAATCGTTGCCCCATTCTGCCCATGAACCATCATAGGCTCGAATGTTGAAGCCCAATATCTTACCAACGAGATAAGTCAGGCCAGAGCGATGATGCGTTTGGCAATGGGTAATGATCGGCTTGTCGCCGGTGATGCCATGCGATGCCAGCACCTGCTTAATGTCGGCCCGAATTCTAAAATCCCGAGCTGGGTCCATCACATCCATCCAATCGAAATTAATTGCGCCTGGAATGTGTCCTGATCTGGCGGATGACTTTCGCTGGCCGGAATACTCTAGCGCCGAACGTGCATCCCAGATGTTCGTGTCCTGCCTATCCAAACTGTCGGACACGTCCTGTTGCGTGGCGATATAGGCACTATTTATAGTAAGAGTGGTGTGGGTTGGCGTTGTTTCAGGGATCTCATTGTTGACGGGAAGTTTTTCGGCTAACCAAGCGTGCATACCACCGTTTAGGTAAGACATCTTGTCGTGACCAATAACATCTAAGGTCCAAATAAAACGCCCAGCCCAGCCACCGCCTTCGTCGTCATAAACGATAATGTGTTTGTTTGAGTCATAACCGATGCGATTGAATAGCGCTTGGAGTCGCTCCAATGGCGGAAGTTTACCGACTGCGGGTCCAATACCCGATACAATTTCCTGAGGCGTGACGTGTATCGCGCCGGGCAAATGGACCTGTTTATATAATTCAGTTGTGCAAAGGTCGATGATCAGAATGTTCTCATCACTAAGATGTTCGAGCAGTGAAGCAGGTTCTAGCAATAGCGGTAGCACGGTTCGGTACTCTTTCTGTGATGGTGCCGCATTCTACGTTAAGACGCTGCGGAGAAGAAGTTTATGTCGGCTTGTGTGTTGAGGTCGTAAGAATAGGCTGTGCGCCGTTTTTTAAGTGGTTCTATACGTGGCACCCTATGTCTATCCCGGAGAGATGAACGGAGAAATGCAATGAGTATGCAAGTTTACGGGACGGGGATTTTTTTTTTCGTTAACATAGCCGCTATAAAAACACGCTTGGAAATTCTGTGAGTTATTCTGAAAAACTGGTCTGGATGGACCTTGAAATGACGGGTCTGAACCCGGAAGTCGATCGCATCATCGAGATGGCCACAATCATCACGGATTCTTCTTTGAATGTTATTGAGGAAGGCCCCGTCGTCTATGTTGCCCAGGATCAACTGTTGCTTGATAGCATGGACGAATGGAATATGACACACCATACCGAGTCGGGTCTGCTGGAAAGAATACGCGAGCAGGGCGTCAGTGAATCTGAGGCTGAGAGAACGACACTCGACTTCATCAAACAGCATGTTGATCCGCGTTGCTCGCCACTCTGCGGCAATACGATTGGCCAGGATAGGCGATTCTTGCATCGCTATATGAATGAGATCGAAGAATATCTGCATTACAGAAGTATCGACGTCAGCACCATAAAAGAACTTGCGGTACGCTGGCGGCCAGATGTATATGAAGGCTTCTCGAAGAAGGGGGCTCACCGCGCTATTGACGATATCAGAGAGTCCATTGAGGAATTGCGCTACTATCGATCGACTTTTTTCAAACTTTAGCCGGGCTTTCGTTAACGAGCGCTAATTCAGAAGCGTTAATCGACCGGCTTTGGCGTTTGTTTTTGCATTTGTTGCGTCAGTGCCCAGTCAATATGTTCTTGCACTAATTCAGACGCGCTGTGCCGGCGCTGCTCCAGAAGCGACACGATCTCTGCACTATAGCTAGCGTTACCCAGCGCGACGGCGATATTACGTAACCAACCCTCGTATCCCGTTCGCCGAATGGCAGAACCTTGCGTTTTCGATAAAAATTCTGCTTCAGTCCACTTAAATAGATCTGCCAAACCACTTTGGTCTAAATGATGTCGAGGCGAGAAGTCTGGCTCGTTTGTCGGTTGGGCGAACTTATTCCAGGGACAGTAGATCTGACAATCATCGCAGCCGAAGATCCGATTGCCGATGCCTTTCCTCAATGCAGGATCAATACTGCCCTTATGTTCTATCGTCAGATAGGAAATACACCGTCGTGCGTCAAGCTGGTAGGGTGCAATGATGGCTTGGGTCGGACAAACATCGATGCAGGCCGAACAAGTGCCGCAATGATCTGTACCATAAGGTTCATCAACCGGCAGCGGTATATTGGTAAAAATTTCCCCGAGAAAAAACCAAGAGCCCGCATCTCTGTTGAGCAGCAGAGTATTTTTACCGACCCAGCCCAGCCCGGCTTTCTCGGCAAGCGCCTTTTCAAGAACGGGGGCGCTATCGGTAAATACCCTACCTTGGAATTCAGGTAGTGCATTTGTGTTTAGGTATTTTTCGATTTCCTTCCAAAGCTTCACCAACTTTTTCCGAATCACCTTGTGGTAATCCCGTCCCATTGTGTAGCGCGCGATGTAGGCTTTATCCGATGTGTCCAGAATACGTACCGGATCGGTGCCTTCAGGTAAGTAATTCATTCGCAGCGAAATGACTCGCAGCGTTCCGGGCTCTAATTCTGCTGGTCTAGATCGTTTGTCACCATGAGCTGCCATGTAACTCATCGAA
This sequence comes from uncultured OM182 clade bacterium, assembly GCA_905182025.1. Classification (GTDB taxonomy): domain Bacteria; phylum Pseudomonadota; class Gammaproteobacteria; order Pseudomonadales; family Azotimanducaceae; genus JAHRVQ01. The sequence continues at coordinate 45,541 of CAJJAA010000009.1, read as the reverse complement.
CCGTGAAACTCCTTCTCCAGCCAGCGCTTGAGATGGCCTTCGTGTTCACCGACATCCGTGTCGCCAACGCCCACTTGCTGAAAGCCCAGATCTTGGCTCCAAAGCTCAATCTTTTCCCTCAGATCTTGATAGGGAAGTGTTTGTGTGGATTTTTCAGTCATAATGCTCAAGGGATTTAGCGCTAGCTGCTCGCTGGTTAAGACAGTTATTCTGTCGATGATACGGTGTAGGTTCCTGTAGAAACTAATATGATCGGGGTTGATGTAACCTTTGAAATCTGACAAAACCTTTTAGATAATGATAACGATCAACCCGATCGTTAGCCCATGAAAGTTGAGTAGCGCGCAATCCAATATGCATGACAGTCAATTTCAGAAACTACCCAACACATTGTACACGGCCGGCCAGGTTCGTGAACTGGATCGAATCGCAATAGAAGAGCATCAGCTCCCTGGGTTGTTGTTAATGAAGCGAGCCGCACAGGCATGTGTTGATGCATTATTCCATCACTGGCGAGGCACGACCCGCGTTGCGGTTTTTTGTGGCAGTGGCAATAACGCTGGAGATGGTTACTTTATTGCGGCTTTTCTGGCAGAAAAGAACGTGCAGGTCACTATTGTGCAGCTAGGCAATCCTGAAAAATTGTCGCCAGATGCGCGTCAAGGTTACGAGATGTGCTGCCATCGAGATATCGAATTTATTGATGATCCTCGCCAAGCGAAGCTCAATGAGGTCGAAGTAATTGTTGATGCACTACTAGGAACCGGGACCTCCGGTGAGATACGTCCGCAGTTTGCGGAGGCAGTAGATATGATCAACCATCACCCGTCCCGCGTGCTTAGCGTCGATATACCCTCCGGGATATCGGCTGATACGGGACAGGTACTTGGGGTAGCGGTGCGAGCGGATGTGACGGTCAGTTTTATCGGTATGAAGCGCGGCCTGATGACCCTCGACGGTCCAGATTATGTGGGTGAGATGCGGTATGACTCTCTCGGCGTTCCTGAGGATATCTTCACCAAAGTCGGCAAGGCTGTTGTGCGGCTTAACTACGCGACGCTTTTTTCAGATTTTCCCGAGCGACGCGGTAATAGCCACAAAAACTCCTTTGGTAATCTGTTGCTGATTGGTGGCGATGAAGGTATGTCTGGCGCAATACTGATGTCAGCCGCGGCGGCTATGAGAGCCGGTGCTGGGGTTGTGACAATTGCGACGCACCCGGCCCATGCCGCGTATCTTGGAACGATGCATCCTGAGTTGATGGTGCGGGGCGTTAAAGACGCTGCAGCTCTTGATACGTTAATTGATAAAGCAAGTTGCATGGTCATTGGCCCGGGTCTGGGGCGAAGTGAATGGTCCGAGCAATTGTTTGGCCGTGCAATCCAAGCCGATTTGCCGATGGTCATTGATGCTGACGGCCTCATTTGGCTGTCGCGCTTATCGAGGGTGCCGCGCGTTAACAACCATTGGGTATTGACGCCGCATCCTGGCGAGGCGACGCATCTATTGCAGGGCGCTGTTGAGAATAATGACACTTATGAATCGTCTAACCTGCCAAATGTTCAATTTGACCGGTTTAGCTCGGTCATGGAAATTCAGCAAATCTATGGTGGAAACATTTTGCTAAAAGGCCAAGGAACCTTGATCTGCAATAGTGATGATGTCTTCTTGTGCCCCTATGGCAACCCAGGCATGTCAACTGCCGGTATGGGTGATGTCCTCAGCGGCGTCATCGGTGGTTTGGTGGCGCAAGGCTGTAGTTTGACCCAGGCAACAACGTTAGGCGCTGTCGTTCACAGTAAAGCAGCGGATGCCTGCGCCACTCGACTGGGCCCGCGAGGCTTAATGGCGACAGATCTTTATCCTGAAATTCGAAGGCTAGTGAATGGAAATTAAGCTTATCGGTGCATCAGAAGAGGATACGATGTTCGTCGCAGGTCTGTTTGCGACGGCGATAGGCGCTGGCGGTGTTATCTATCTTGAGGGTGATTTGGGCGCAGGTAAAACCACTTTTGTAAGAGGCTTTATGCGAGGCTTGGGTTTTTTGGACGCCGTTAAGAGTCCGACTTTTACCTTGGTTGAGCCCTATGAATTAGGCCGGGGTCAAGTTTATCATTTTGATTTGTACAGACTCGGTCATCCTGAAGAGTTAGAATACTTGGGCGTTGATGACTACTTCAATGAAAATGCATTGTGTCTTATTGAGTGGCCTGAAAAAGGTAGTGGATACCTGCCGGATTGCGATATTTTGCTATCAATCGAGCCGGTATTGTTAGAACCGTTGGCATTAGAACAATCATCAGCACAATTATTATCAGAACAACTATCATCAGAACAACTATCAGCAGAACAACAGACCAAGATGAATAACAACGATGCGCGTCAATATACCTTTGAGGCAAAAACAGAAACAGGACGACAAGCACTGCGCAATCTCAATAGTCTCTTGATGGACGCGGAGCAGCAATCGTTAACTTATTGCTAACCCTTGTGAGTTCTAATTTTAAGATGAGTCGTGGCTCAAAACTAGAATCAGAATCGAACTTCAAAACCCGACGTTCAATAGTTTTAAAAGCAAGACTTTGAAGATAAGGGTGATGAGAGCAAACGTATTGAAGAATAGATGTTTGAAATTGGCGGTTGGCATTGTTTTATTGAAGACGGTGACTCTGACGACGTTAGGCGGCTTGTCGCTTTTCGTTGCATCAGCTTCGGCCGCGCCCACTTCGATCGAAAGCGTGCGTGTTCGTCAATCACCTGAGCGAACTCGAATCGTTTTCGATCTAAGTCAGCCTGTCGAACACCGAATATTTAGCCTCGCAAACCCGAGGCGGCTTGTCATTGATATTGAAGACGCTGGCCTTAATGTCGATATTAGTGACGTGGTAACCAAAGGAACGCCAATCACTGGTTTACGCGCGGCCGTTAGAGATAACAAAGATCTTCGGGTTGTGCTTGATCTTTCAAAGCGCGTCAAACCAAGCAGCTTCGTTCTCAATCCCATTTTGCAATATGGTGATCGCCTCGTTATCGATCTATATACGGAGGAGCAGCAGGTTGCGCCGGTGGTGCAAAAAGCCAATCAAATCTCGCGACAGATGAGAGATGTTGTCATCGCTATTGATGCTGGACATGGGGGCGATGATCCTGGTGCGATAGGACCAGGCAAGCTCTACGAGAAGACTGTTGTTATGGCAATAGCGAAGAAACTCAAGCGGTACTTTGAGCGTGAGCAAGGTTACAAGGTCGTATTGATTCGTACCGGTGACTACTATGTTGGCTTAAAAAAACGAACTCAGCTTGCCTATCAGAGTCGGGCTGATGTGTTCCTCTCAATCCATGCGGATTCATTCAAATCTCCCCATGCATCGGGGGCATCTGTCTACGCCATATCGCAAAGGGGAGCAACGAGCGAGGCGGCGAAGAGGGTGGCTGAGAAAGAAAATCGCGCTGATCTCATTGGCGGCGCAGGTATTATTAGCATGGATGACAAGGATGATTTACTTGCTGGTGTCCTGCTCGATCTTGCTATGGATGCAAGTCTCGCTGCGAGTTTTGAAATGGGCAGAAATGTTCTTAAAGAAATTAAGCCCATCAACAAGTTGCATAAGGCACGCGTTGAGCAAGCAGCTTTTGCTGTACTTAAATCACCTGATATCCCTTCGCTGCTGATTGAGACAGGTTTCATCACCAACCCCGCTGAGTCCAAAAAGTTGAAATCTGCCAAGCACCAAGATCAAATCGCGCGGGCGATTTTCACCGGCGTTAATCAATACATGAAAAGTGACCCTCCCGAGGGTTCATATTTCGCGTGGAAACGTCGAGGTGGAGTGAGTCAGCTGGCGACATACAAGATTGTCAGGGGTGATACACTCTCGGGTATTGCAGATAAACACAGAGTTTCAACAAAAAAAATTATGAGTGTTAATGGTTTAGATAACGCCAATATAAGAATTGGGCAGGTTTTGAAAATCCCCACAATTTAAGTTGCTGCAGACTCTTACTAAGTAGCGATGTTGTAATTGAATTGTTGTAATTGAATTGTCGTAGCTAAATTTTTGTCATCGAAATGGTCCAGGTCGATGTGGCTATTATGGATGCGAGTACCAGCACATAGCGGACAGCACTTTGATCATATTGGCAACGAAAAGGGTTAAGGAAGTACATATCAATGAACAAGCGAATTAATCAGCTCAGCCCGAGATTGTCGAATCAGATTGCCGCCGGTGAGGTTGTTGAGCGGCCGGCTTCAGTGGTCAAAGAGCTGCTGGAAAATAGTTTGGATGCCAAAGCCGGCAGAATTGAGGTTGACCTGGAGGCCGGTGGCACAAGACTCATCAGAGTTCGAGACGACGGTAATGGCGTGCATGCTGAAGATTTGACGCTTGCATTGAGTCGTCATGCGACCAGCAAGATTGAGACGGCCGATGATCTTGAGGCAATCGCAACCTTAGGTTTTAGGGGCGAGGCATTGGCATCCTTAGCGTCGGTTTCGCGTCTCACGCTGACGAGTAATGCGCAGGCAGGTCGGGATGGTTGGAGTATTACGGTGTCCGGGGCTGACATGCAGCCAGAAATAACCCCAGCACCACATCCGCAGGGTACGAGCGTTGAAGTGAAGGATCTATTTTTCAACACGCCTGCAAGACGCAAGTTCCTGAGGACAGAACGCACCGAGCTTCAGAAAATTGAGGAGGTTGTCCGTAAGGTTAGTTTGAGTCACCCGGATGTTTCGATTGTTCTTCGGCACAATGGCAAGCAGTTGCGCCATTACCCAGTTGTTAGTAATCAGGACGAGTCGCTCAGGGTCGCAGCAGTATTAGGTAAGCCTTTTCTCGAGAACTCCATCTATTTAGAAAACGAAGTGGTGGCAGAGCAGGGTTCAGCCGGCATTAAATTGAGAGGCTGGATAGGATTGCCAACCGCATCTCGAAGCCAGCCCGATCAGCAATATTTCTATGTCAACGATCGGATGATTCGCGACAAGTTAGTCGTACATGCTGTAAAGCAAGGTTATCAGGACGTCATGTACCACGGTAGGCACCCTGCGTTTGTTCTGCATCTGACGATTGATCCAAAGTTTGTTGATGTCAATGTACACCCAACCAAGCACGAGGTTCGCTTTCGCGAAGGCCGACAGGTGCATGACTTTTTATTCCGTAGTATTCATCGTGCATTGGCGGAGGTTAGGCCTGAGGCGGGAGTCGTTGACCCGCAAGGCAATAGCGATGTTGCTGGCAGGTCAGGCTTCGAGCAATTTGGCGCCAACCCAACACAGTCAAGCATTCGGTTCGGTGCGGCCCCGAGCAATGGAAATTCAGCAGCAGGTCACGCAGCCGAAAGGGTGCGGATTGGAGAGCAGGCCAAGCTATATGGCAGCCTGATGTCGTCAAGTGGCAGTACATCTGGCGAGATAGATCCTTTTCAAAATGAGGCAGATGCCGATATTCCGCCGCTTGGATACGCCATCGCACAGTTGCATGGCATTTATATTCTTGCACAGAACGAGCATGGTTTAATTATTGTTGATATGCATGCCGCCCATGAGCGAATCACTTATGAGCGAATGAAAATAGCAAGTGACAGTGAGGGCATCAAGATGCAACCCATGTTGGTGCCGCTTGCCATGGCCTTGAGCGAAAAGGAATGTACAGCAGCTGAGGACAATCAAAAACCGTTATATGATTTGGGTCTCGATCTGCAGCGGGTATCGGAAGAGTCTATTGTTGTTCGAGCAATACCTGTGATGTTGGGTAACAGTAACGCCGAAACGCTTATTCGTGACGTCCTGTCGGATCTGATTGAATACGGCTCAACCGCCAGAGTTATGCAACACCGGGATGAAATACTGTCGACAATGGCTTGCCACGGATCAGTCAGAGCGAACCGTCGCCTGACTATTCCAGAGATGAATGCATTACTGCGAGACATGGAAGAGACTGAGCGAAGCGGCCAATGTAACCATGGTCGACCCACCTGGACGCAACAAAGCATTAGTGAATTGGATAGTCTTTTTATGAGGGGTCAGTAGCATTGGCTGCAGCCGTGAGTGGGCAGGGCGCAGGCGCAAATACCGGACAGGAGACCTTAGGCGATAACTCTGACGAGTCATCCCAGCGATTATCGGCGGTCTGCATCATGGGACCGACCGCTAGCGGTAAAAGCGATTTGGCGATAGAAATTGCGCGAAGGGTGCCGGCTGAAATTATCACGGTGGATTCTGCGCAAGTTTATGAGGGTTTGGATATCGGCTCAGCGAAACCCAATGCCGCGCTTAGGCAGGAAATACCGCATCACCTACTCGACATTCGGGATCCTGCGACACCCTACTCTGCAGCTGACTTTCGAGCTGACGCGCTTGTCAAAGTGGCCGAAATACGCGCTAGGGGAGCTGTTCCGTTGCTGACCGGCGGAACGATGCTTTATTTCAAAGCGCTCAAAGATGGCTTGGCGCAGATGCCTGTTGCTGATGAAGGGATTCGTCGAGAGATAGCAGCGTTTGCTGAAAAGCAGGGTTGGCCAGCGGTGCACAAACGACTCGAGGAAGTCGATCCTGTTGCTGCTGCTCGAATTCACGAAAATGACCCTCAAAGGCTGCAGCGCGCGCTGGAGGTCTACCAAATTAGTGGCCACTCACTGACGTACTGGCAATCAAAAGAGATGCCAGCTTGTCCCTTCAGGTTAGTTGAAATTGCGGTTATTCCGCCCGACAGGGCGCTGCTGCACAAAAAGATCGCTGCAAGATTTCATCAAATGCTCGAGCTCGGCTTTCTTGCTGAGGTAGAGGCGCTCTGTGCTAGAGGAGATCTTTCCGCTAATCTGCCCGCCATTAAGGCGGTAGGTTATCGACAAGCCTGGAGCTATCTTGCGGGCGATCTAAGTTACGATGAAATGATCGAGCGAGCCATTATTGCGACTCGGCAGCTTGCTAAACGTCAATATACTTGGCTTAGGGGCTGGAAAAATATCCATCAAATTCAGACTACAAATACTGCTGAGGCCTTGAAAATTCTGCAGGTAGGCAGCATATTAGATTAACAGCAGGTTAGTGAGGACGAGCCAGACCTTTATGATCGGATTGCTGTAAAATTTTTTAGGTCGACACTTTTTGTCGACGACCCCCATTTGGGGCAAAAGGAGAATCTCATGTCAAAAGGGCAATCATTACAAGACCCTTTCTTAAACCAACTTCGCAAGGACCGGGTGCCGGTATCCATATTCTTGGTCAGCGGCATCAAGCTGCAAGGACAAATTGAGTCCTTTGACCAGTTTGTGATTTTGCTAAGAAATACAGTCAATCAGATGATTTATAAATCTGCGATATCGACCGTGGTTCCATCTCGAAATGTCAAGATGCCAAGCATGGACGACGAAGAAAACGAAGACTAGAATCGCTTTATTGATGCCTTGATCGAAGTTCGACCGAACTAACAAATGAAGTCTAGGCCCCGGTTTGGGCTTCGTCGGCAATAGGGTGGCTGAATATTTTTCCAGCTGTTCAGATTTCTTTTCTACACATAGTGAGAGCCACTGTTATAGGTATAGCCATTGTTTTTTGAGCGGCCAGACGCCGGTACACAGACGCTACTAGTTCATATCGAAGCTCAGGATGCCACTGTCGAAGAGCTGAGAGAGCTTGCCGTGTCCGCTGGTTTGAATGCGGTATCGGAAGTTACCGCAAAGAAGCGAAACCCGGATCCGAAGACCTACATAGGCAGCGGCAAACTTGAGGAAATTCGCTTAATTGCAGATGAAGTCGGCGCTGAGCTGATTTTGTTTGATCAGGAGCTTAGCCCAACCCAAGAGAGAAACCTGGAAGAGGCGTTTGAGCGCAGGGTGCTCGGGCGCACAGGGCTTATTCTCAATATCTTTGCGCAACGGGCGCGAACCCATGAAGGTAAGTTGCAAGTTGAACTTGCGCAACTTCAGCACTCCTCGACCCGACTCGTACGTGGTTGGAGCCACCTTGATCGACAGAGAGGCGGTTCAGGTAGAGGACAGGGTTCCTCAATGGGCGTGACGGGTACAGGTGAAACACAGCTTGAAACCGATCAGCGATTAGTTCATACCCGGATTAAAAATATTAACCAGCGACTGATCAAGGTTCGCAAGCAACGCAAACAAAATCGTCGCGGTAGGCAAAAAGCAGATATAAGAACCGTCTCATTGGTAGGCTATACGAATGCGGGTAAGTCGACATTATTTAATGCGCTGTGCGCCACGGATGTCCATGCAGCAGACCAGTTATTCGCGACGCTTGATCCTACAATCAGACAATTGGAATTGCCTTACCTTGGTAAATCCATTTTGACCGACACAGTAGGGTTCATCCGCCAGTTGCCGCACGGACTAATAGATGCTTTTCGCGCCACGTTGGAAGAAGTGAAGCAGGCGGATCTTTTGCTACATGTGGTTGATGCTTCTAGCCCCGAAAAAATACTGCATCATGAGGAAGTGAATGCCGTTTTGACTGAAATCGATGCGGATAAGGTGCCTCAGTTGTTGGTCTACAACAAAGTCGATCTCACTGATGAGGCGCCCCGTGTTGACTTGGATGAGCAGGGTGAGCCCTATCGCGTTTGGGTGTCAGGATTGAACGGCGAAGGTTTAGAGCTACTACTGTCAGCTATCTCGGCACGGCTGTCTTCAGAGATGACTGAAACGACGCTGAAGCTACCGCCGGGGCAAGGCAAGTTTCGCGCTCAACTGTTCGAGTTGAGTGCGGTCGTTGGTGAGTCAGTCGATGACGAAGGTAGGCAATGTCTGCAGGTTCGTCTGGAGGCCAATAGTCTAAGAAAGCTTATTAGTCAGGCAGGTATGCAGTTTTCTGATCTGGGTATCGCTGATTCACGTGATGATCAAGAGCCTTGGATGAAAGATGTTGTCAACTCTTAACGACAACTCTTAACTACAAAATAGAGAACCGAAAATAGACAACAGCGTAAATAACTAAGTGAAATAGACAACAAAATAAAGATACGGATTAATTGCGATTCACGCTTGGACAAAGTCTCTTGGCTGAGTTCAAGATTAATGTTTCAGCGGAAAGGTATGACAACGCGCCCAAAAGTGGGAGAATGTCGGCTTTTCCCCTAGGGAAATACAACGGAGAAAATTATGGCGTGGAATGAGCCGGGCGGCGGTGACAAGGGTGATAAAGACCCCTGGGGTAATCGCGATGACCAAGGGCCACCAGATCTTGATGAGGCTTTTCGAAAGTTTCAAAGTAGTCTGGCCGGCATGTTCGGAGGCGGTAAGGCCGGTTCGGGCGGTGGTTCAGGTCCTAGTGCGTCTTTTAATTGGAGCGTATTTGGTTTATTGGCTGTTGCTCTGGCTATTATCTGGGGCGTCATGGGGGTTTACCAGCTTGATCAACAGGAGCGTGGCGTAGTGCTGCGGTTCGGTGAATTGCAGGATGAGGTTATTATGCCTGGCCTGCACTGGAATCCGCCGATTATCGATCAAGTGCTGATTGAAAATACCACCAAGGTACGAGATATTCGAATCGACTCGGAAATGCTGACCGAAGACGAGAACATCGTCAAGGTTGTCAATATGACCGTGCAGTATGTGATCTCTGACATCAAACTTTACATGCTAGAAGTAAGAAACCCCGGCGTTAGTTTGATTCAGGCGACTGAAAGCGCACTGCGTCATGAAGTCGGTAGTGCTGTCATGAACGAAGTCTTGACCGAAGGTCGTGCTCAACTAGGCGCGCAGGTCAAAGTCAGGATTCAAGATTACATGAATCGCTATGGCACCGGAATTTTGGTAACCCAGGTGAACATCGACGAGACTGCGCCACCGGATGCTGTTCGCGCCGCGTTCGATGATGTAATTAAGGCCAAAGAAGACGAAGTAAGATTCCGTAATGAGGCTGATGCTTATGCGAATCAAATCATTCCGGAAGCACGTGGTGAAGCTCAGCGTATGCTTGAGGAAGCGGCGGGTTATAAAGCGCGGGTTGTTTCGGAAGCGTCAGGTGAGGCGTCGCGATTTAACCAATTGTACACAGAGTACAAGCTTGCCCCTGAGGTAACGCGAGAACGTCTTTATATCGACACGTTAGAGTCTGTCATGTCGAATAGCACCAAGGTCATGATCGATGTCGAAGGTGGCAATAATTTGCTCTACCTTCCTCTCGATAAACTTATGGAAAATAGAAGCGGCAATGATGATCGCGCTTCAAATTACTCGCCAAATGGTTCAGCAGTTACTGACCGAACCGATGCAAATCGCCGTTCTGTTAGTCGGAGGGATAGAAACTAATGTCATCTAAAGGATTTGTCGGCGCCTTCATTGCGCTGTTAGTAGGAGTGGTCATAGTCAATTCACTTTATGTGGTTACAGAGCTCGAACGTGCTGTGTTGCTAGAGTTTGGTGAAGTGGTTGAGAGTGATATTAAGCCTGGCTTGCATTTGAAAAAGCCTTTCATCAATAACGTGACGAAGTTTGATTCTAGGGTGCTCACTCTTGACGCTCCCCCAGAACGCTTTCTGACGTTGGAGAAAAAGGCTGTGATCGTCGACTCGTTTGCTAAGTTTAGAGTCAGTGATGCTGAGCTTTTCTATACATCGACTTCCGGTGATGAAACGCGAGCGGAGAACCTGTTGCGACAGCGTATCAACAACGGTCTTCGAAACGAGATCAGTAAGCGAAGTCTGCACGAAGTTGTGTCGGGTGAGCGTGATCAGCTGATGAATGTGTTGACCGAGCGAGTTGATGAAGTAGCGCGGCTAGAATTAGGTGTTGAAATCGTTGATGTTCGCGTTAAGAAAATCGATTTGCCGCCTGAAGTGAGTCAGTCGGTTTATGCTCGAATGAACACAGAGCGAGATATTGAGGCAAGGGAGCATAGAGCCCAGGGTCAAGAACTCGCTGCAGGGGTGCGTGCTGATGCCGGCAGGCAGAGAGAAATTGTACTTGCTCAAGCCTATGCTGAAGCGGAAGGGATTCGAGGTGATGGGGATGCGCAAGCTGCTTCTATATACGCGGATGCTTTCAATAAAGATAAAGAGTTCTACAAATTTTATCGAAGTATGACGGCCTATAAGCGTACGTTCTCTAATCGTGGCGATATTCTGCTTATTCAGCCAAATAGTGACTTCTTTAAGTATCTAAATAAGAGCACTCAGTAGTAGAATTCGTTTTGAACAAAAACCGGGGTAATCCCCGGTTTTTTTTGTCGTTCAAAAGCTTGTATTAACGGTCTTTGGGCAGGTAAGCGATGATGACGCGGTGAACTTGATATCGACCGTGAGACAGTTCAAGGCGAGCAGGTAAGACATAAATCATTGATGGCGCGGCAATTTATGGCACAACGAAGCTGTGGTCCAAAGAATGTGGCATGAGCTCGGGATTGCCCTCTGCCTCGTGCTGGTCATTGAGGGTATGATGCCTTTTCTTGCTCCAGCAAGCTGGAAAGAGATGGTCGCAAACATTGCTGAAGTCGATAATCGGACACTTAGAATTATTGGCTTTTTAAGCATGATGATTGGCACCGGACTACTTTACATAATTAACTAACTAGCGATGGCTACAAATGAACATTGTTAATCGATGGCTGCTACCGGACGGGGTAGACGAAGTTTTACCACCTACCGCTGCGACGTTGGAAAAAGTCCGCAGACAGCTACTGGATACCTTTGAGTCTTGGGGTTACGAGCTTGTCATTCCGCCTATGGTTGAGTTTCTTGAATCATTGCTGACGGGCACAGGAACCGACCTAGACTTAAAAACATTTAAGATAACGGACCAGGTGTCCGGTCGGATGATGGGTATCACTGCTGATATTACGCCTCAGGTAGCGCGTATTGATGCGCATAGCCTTAACAATCCGGGCAATGTTCGCTTATGTTATGCAGGCACAGTCTTGCATGCGAAAGCCGACAACATGCTAGCGTCCAGAACGCCCATCAGCGTTGGGGCTGAGTTGTTCGGCGATACGGGGTCGAATGGTGATTTGGAAATCGTCAGTTTAATGCTCGCCTCAGTCGGTTCGGTGGGTCGACAAGCCGGTCGAAGTTTGCACCTAGAACTCGGTGATGTTGGCGTGTACCGAGACTTGATTCAAACCGCGGATATCTCCGATGTTGATGAAAGGCAGCTCTTTGAGCTAATTCAAAACAAGGCGTTGCCGGATCTGGATGAAAAAGTTAAGACGCTGAACCTATCTGACGAGTTATCAGAATTAATCTCACAACTGCCTCGGTTATGTGGAGACTTAGCAGTTCTTGAGGAAGGCAAAACACTATTTAAAGATTATCCGGGCATCCTACAGCGACTTAATAACCTAGCTGAGGTCAGTCAATCAATTGCATCCAGACACGTAGATGTTGATATCTATTTCGATCTGAGTGAATTGCGTGGATACAACTACCATACGGGTATTGTCTTCGCAGCCTATTTGACCGGTACCGGTACAAGGATTGCTAAAGGCGGTCGATATGATGACGTTGGTGATGTTTTTGGTCGAGCCCGCGGCGCAACAGGTTTTGATATAGATATTAAAACGCTTGTTAAGCACCTCGGTGAGCAGCCCGCGATTGGAAATGTGGGGCCGGGAAAGGTTAGCGTCGCGTATGGGCTAAGTTCTGTTGATCGACGATGGGAAAAAATCTGTGAGTTGCGGCAGGAAGGCTATGTCGTTATTGAAGGAGAGGCCGCGCAATGTGAATTCACGTTGATCGAGGCTGGCAATGAATGGTCATTGAGACGCAATGATTAGTTTGAATACAATGGCGCCACGTCGACACAGTGAGTCGGCGGCCATAGCGGGAAGAGAACATGGGTCGTAATGTTGTAGTAATGGGCACTCAGTGGGGCGATGAAGGCAAAGGGAAATTTGTCGATTTGCTAACTGAGAACGCAAACGCTGTTGTCAGGTTTCAAGGCGGTCATAACGCCGGTCACTCTTTGGTGGTTAACGGTAAGAAGACGGTGTTGCATTTGATCCCGTCGGGCATACTCCGAGAGCATGTTGAATGCCTCATTGGTAATGGTGTAGTGCTCAGCATTCCCGCGCTATTCGAAGAAATTGAATATCTCGAGGCAGAGGGCGTTAGCGTCCGTGACCGTTTGCGTGTTAGCGCCAACTGTCCTCTCATTCTGCCTCACCACGTTGCATTAGACTTGATGCGAGAAAATCTGCGCGGTAATCGAAAAATTGGTACAACCGGGCGAGGCATTGGTCCTGCTTATGAGGATAAAGTTTCTCGTCGAGGCTTAAGAGTTGCTGACCTCTATAAGCCAGAGCAATTTAAGACTGCGCTGGAAGAAGTCATGGACTATCACAACTTTGTGCTGGAAAACTACTTCAAGACCACCAAAGTCGATTTCAATGAGTCTCTTGATGCATCGCTACATTTGGCGGAAAAGCTTGAGCCGATGGTGACTGACGTTGTTGAGCGCTTGCATGTATTGCAGGGCGAAGAAGCGAATATATTGTTTGAAGGCGCGCAGGGTGCGTTGCTCGATATTGATCATGGTACATACCCCTATGTGACGTCATCGAATACAACGGCAGGCACAATTGCTAGCGGTTGTGGTGTTGGACCGATGGCGTTGGACTACATACTGGGTATCACAAAGGCCTACACAACCCGTGTCGGCTCCGGACCTTTCCCAACAGAGCTTTTCGATAGTGTTGGTAGCCATCTTGCGAAGGTAGGTAACGAGTTTGGCTCGACAACGGGCAGGCCACGGCGGTGTGGTTGGTTTGATGCGTTTGCGATGAGGCGCGTGATTCAAATCAATAGTGTCTCTGGTCTATGTATTACAAAACTCGATGTACTCGACGGTTTGGAGGAAGTTAAACTCTGCGTTGGATATGCGCCTGATGAAAGTGGCGATGATGTGCCTATTTTCGAGACGATGCCTGGTTGGAAAGAATCTACCGTCGGGCTACAATCTTTGGATGCATTGCCTGAAAATGCTAAAGCCTATTTGAATCGTATTAACGAAGTCTGCGGTGTACCGATCGATATCGTATCTACAGGTCCTGATCGACGAGATACGATTATTTTGAGAGAATTGTTCGGCTAATCCTGCTCTGCGGGGTTATCAGGGTTGAGTCATACCGGTTCGTAGGTTTTCTAGCGAATCGATATCTAACGACGGGGTGTCAAACGGCGAGGTGTCATAAGGCTTGGCTAAAACGTCGCTGGCGTCGCAACAAAGAACGGACTAATGTATCTCGCATGCGTCCGTGTTTGAATCATCAATTTAGCTGTTTTAAACGCGATGTTCGCATAGCGATGAGTGCTGACTAGGTTAGTACGAGCAAGTGCGAATCAGAAAGATTTTTGATTACCGAGCACAAAATTGTCAGAAGCTACGATAGTTATTGTTACGATATAGTGCGCATATATGGTGCCGAGGAGAGGACTTGAACCTCCACGGGGTTGCCCCCACTAGCACCTGAAGCTAGCGTGTCTACCAATTTCACCACCTCGGCATGAGGGAGGCGCAGATTACTAAGGCACCTTCAATCTGTCAATCACCCATAGGTACCAAACATTGAAAAGAGATCCGTTTGCACAAAGGGAAGCTCAGAACTACTCGAATCCGATAGCGAGTCGAGAGCATATCCTCGCTTGTTTAATTGAACATGATGAACCGATGGGTTTTAAACAACTTGCGACTGCGCTAAATCACGAACAGCCGGAAGAAAGAGAAGCGCTACAGACAAGATTGCGGGCGATGGTTCGAGACGGCCAGCTGGATGTAGACCGACGAAATGTGTTTGCGATTGCGACCAATAAGGATTTTCCAACCGGCAAAATCAGCGCACATTCTGACGGTTATGGTTTTCTCATTCAGGAGGGCGACACGGAAGACATCTTTCTGACTCTCAGACAAATGCGTCAGGTCATCCACGGTGATATCGCTAAGGTTCGGGTCAGGGGAAAAGATCGGCGTGGTCGCAGTGAGGGCGAAATCGTAGAGGTACTGGAGCGCAAGACGCAGCAACTGGTCGGCCGATACTACATGGAAAATGGTCAACATTTACTTGAGCCTTTGAATAATAGAATCAATCACGAGGTTTTGCTCAATACCGGTTCAACGGCCAAGTTGCCTTTTAAGGCGGGCCAAATAGTCGTTGCGGACATAGTAGAGCAACCAGGCAAACGTGGTGTTGTAACGGCGCAGGTTGTTGAAGTACTCGGCGATCATCTAACGCCGGGCATCGAAGTCGATATTGCATTACGCAACCATGACATACCGATTGATTTCTCAGACGACGTGATTGAGGCGGTTGACGGCATGCCGATTGACGTGCGGCCGTCGGATAAACGAAATCGATTCGACCTCACTGAATTACCCTTTGTCACAATCGATGGTGAAGATGCCCGCGACTTTGATGATGCAGTTTACTGTGAGAAAAAAGACAGTGGCGGTTGGCGGCTCTATGTGGCCATTGCCGATGTTGCGCACTATGTAACCAACGACTCCGATTTGGATCAAGCCGCAAGTGAACGCGGCACTTCGGTTTACTTTCCGCAATACGTTGTACCGATGTTGCCGGAGAAACTATCTAACGGCCTTTGCTCCTTAAAACCTGATGTCGAGCGACTGGTGTTGGTTTGCGAGATGACAATTTCTGCCAAAGGTACCGTGTCGAGCTACCAATTTTATGAAGGTGTCATCCATTCTCATGCCCGACTGACTTACACTCAGGTTGCCCGAGCGATAGGCGACAAATCTTTAACGGGTAACTCTGATGCGTTGCAAACGCGAAGTGAGCTATCCAACGTGGTTGGTCAACTTGATGATTTGCACGACCTGTACAACGTGCTTATCAAGGTCAGACATCAGCGAGGCGCGATCGACTTCGATTCAGCGGAGCTACAGTTTCAGTTTGCAGCCGATGGTCGCGTTCAAGGCGTTGTTCCCAGGGCGAGAAACACAGCGCACCGGATTATTGAAGAGTGCATGCTCTGTGCGAATGTCAGTGCCGCGCGATTTGTGACGCGGCACAAAAAGCCCGGACTATTTCGGGTCCACGCAACACCTGAGCCTGGAAAAGTAGAGCAACTCGCGGAATTCCTGTCGCGTTTTGACGTGCCTTTTTCTGTCGGGGATGAGCTTACGCCAAAGGATTACCAGCAGGTATCGGAACGATTGCGAGAACTAAAAAACGGTAGAGTACTGCAAATATCGTTATTGCGCTCAATGAACCAAGCGGTGTATTCGATCGAAAACGAAGGCCATTTCGGCCTAGCCTATCAAGAGTACACGCATTTTACGTCGCCTATTCGACGTTACCCTGATCTGCTGACACACCGATTGATTAAATCGGTCATCCACAGTAATAACGAAGATAAGACAACACTGCGACTGGGTAGTGCGTCGAAAAATAATTTCTACCCCTATGACAAAGCGCAAATGGTTAACCTTGGCGTGCAAACCTCCTACACGGAGCGACGCGCTGAGGCAGCAGTATATGAAGTGTTGGAATGGATCAAATGTGACTATGTCAGTGATCGCGTTGGCGATATTCTGGAAGGTGTCATCACGGGCGTCACTAAATTTGGTTTCTTCGTTGAACTTAATGACATCTTTGTTGAGGGTCTGGTGCACATCAGCACACTCAAGGGCGATTACTACCAGTACGATCAAGGTGCGCAGTGTTTAGTCGGTGAACGCACCAATGAGGTGTATGGCATGGGTGATGGTGTTCAGGCGCAAATATCCCGCGTTAATGTTGACGAACGGAAGATAGATTTTGAGCTGGTGAGTCATTCACCGTTAGCCAGGAAAGCGCCGACGGGCAAGAGTTTCGACAAAAAGCCTGGCCGCAATCGTTCCAAAAAAAGCGATGTTGCCAAGAAAACTGATTCCAAGCGGAAAAGAGGCAAACCTGATCGACGTAAAAAAGCTGAGCCCCAATCCAATGTGGCCAGAACAAAAGCAGCAAAGTCCAAGTCCTCGAAACCGAAGAGCGCGGCAACTGGTGCGCCTAAGGTAGCCAAAGAGGGCGCGAGTCAGAATGCAGCGCAGGGCTCCGCGAAGGCAAAGAAAGGAAAAGCACGCAAGCCAAAATTGAGTCGTGGACCGAAAAATACAGCTGGTGATAAGCCCAAGGGACGTTGATAGTCGTATGTCAGAGAGCGAAGTAGTAGAAAGAATTTTCGGTATAAATTCTGTCGAAGGCAGGCTTCAGTCCGGTAAGGAAGGTGTGAGTCGGCTGTTGATTCGTGACGGAGAGTTGTCTGCACGATTAAAAGCGCTCGTCGATCTGGCGAACTCGAAACGTCTAGCGATCCTTAAAGTGACGGACAGAGAATTCGAAGAATATACTCAGGTTAATCACCAGGGAGTGGGCTTGGAGGTCAGTCCACTACGTACCCGAACTGAAAACGAATTCTACACCCTGTTGGAAAAAAAGGTCTCGGACGAAAGTGAGTCCTTACTACTAATCCTCGATGGCGTCACAGACCCGCGCAACCTTGGTGCCTGTTTACGCAGTGCTGCGACTTTAGGCGCAATGGCTGTGATCGTACCCAAAGACAATAGTGCGCCGCTCAATGAGGCGGCGGTCAAGACGGCGAGTGGTGGCGCATCGATCGTACCAATGGTGCAAGTCACCAATTTGGCAAGGTGTATCGAGACATTGCAAAAAATGGGTATCTGGACAGTGGGCACGCTGCTTGAAACAGACCAAGCCTTATCGGATGTTGATCTTTGCGGCCATATTGCTGTTGTGATGGGTTCCGAGGAGAAAGGTTTGCGGCAAAAGACCATTAAGTCCTGTGACTTTCTTGCAAAGATACCGATGCAAAACGAAAGCTGTGGTTTCAACGTCTCTGTAGCGGCCGGCATATGTCTCTATGAAGTCCAGCGCCAGCGCCTTGTAAAAGCTAGCTAGCCGAAAACCGCAGTTGATTCGCGGCGGAAATAGTGGCTATTGCATCAGCACTGGCGTTTCACTACAATGCGCGTCCCTATTTTCTCCTTGCTTCACCAAAGCCGTGTCATTAGGACGCGAGTCACTGGGAAGCATTAACCCAAGAGGAGTCTTATAATGAGACATTACGAAGTAGTGTTTCTGGTGCATCCTGATCAAAGCGAACAGGTCCCAGGAATGATTGAACGCTACTCTACACTTATCGTCGACGGCGGTGGCAAGATGCACCGGGTTGAAGATTGGGGTAGACACCAGCTGGCATACCCAATTAACAAAATTCACAAGGCGCATTACATTCTATTGAATATTGAATGTACTCAAGATGTGCTTGAAGAAATTAATACGGCCTTCAGATTTAACGATGCTGTTATCCGTAACTTGATTCTTGGCCGCAAGGGCCCTGTTGATGGTGACTCACCGATCATGAAGGTCGAACGTGAGAGCCGTGAGAAGAAAGAGCGTGATGTTGTTAAAACGGAAGCGCCAAAAGTAGAAGTTAAAGATGACGCTGTCACTGAGGAATCAGCACCTGCTGAAGCCGCGAGTGATACCGTCCCAAGTGAAGGTTAATCGGAGGATATATGTCACGTTTTTATAGAAGACGAAAGTATTGTCGATTCACCGCCGAAGGCGTCACTGAAATCGATTACAAAGATATCGAAACACTCAAGCAATATGTCTCGGAAACGGGAAAAATTGTGCCTAGCAGGATTACCGGTACAAAAGCCAAGTACCAGCGGCAGTTAGCCAAGGCAATCAAGCGCGCTCGATACCTAGCGTTGCTGCCTTACACTGACGGCCACAAATAAGCGGGATAACCATGCGTGCAGTTGCTGAATTTGTCATGCGCGGCAGACTTCAGGCGATTAGTGTTTGCGTGTTTGGTGTTCTGTTACCCCCTTTTTATTGGGTTTCAGGTGCCGTACTTGGTTTGATCGTACTACGAAAGGGCATAAGCGAAGGTGTTTATGTCCTGTTGTGGAGTTGCCTACCGCTGATCGTATTACTTTTCCTGTATGGACAAGTATTCTTGATGTTGGTTTTGATAGGTACGGTAGGACTTGCTTATGTCTTGCGAACGTCGGCTTCATGGGAGTTGACGATTGCAGCCAGCGTCGTTGTAGCGGGGGTTAGCGCGTTACTGCTTGAACTCATGTCAGGTGAAATGATCGCCGGCATCGCCGAATCGTACATGGCTGTGATAGCTGAACTGCAGGCGCAAGCTGAATCGCAGGCGAATCAGACTCAGGCGCTGCTATTAACCTACGAGCAGGCCTATAACATGGTGTTTGGGTCACTCGCAGTGGGCATTGCACTGAATATGGTTTTGTTTTTGGTGCTAGCCAGATGGTGGCAAAGCGCACTGTACAACCCCGGTGGTTTTGGGGAAGAGTTTAAAGGTTTACGACTATCACCCATCATTGCTTCTGCTTTGATCGCAGTGATTGTCATACTGATGAGTATCGGGGTGTTTACATCTGCGCCGTTACAAAAGTGGATCGGTTTAATAACACTACCCATGGTATTGGCGTCTATTGCGCTTGTGCATTGGACAGTGGCTGAAAAGAGTCTGTCTAGAAGCTGGTTAATCAGTTTCTATTTAATGATGATATTTATGTTCCAGCTTGTTACACCAGTGTTGGTTGCGACCGCACTTATGGATAGCTGGTTTGATTTAAGAAAATTTCTTCGACGAGCGAAAGAGGAGTGAGAAAATGCAGGTCATTCTGTTAGAAAATATTTCCAATCTTGGTGAGTTAGGTGACAAGGTTGATGTCAAAGCAGGTTTTGGTAGAAACTATCTGATTCCGCATCATAAAGCTGTTTCCGCGACAGCGGAAAACGTGCTTGCCTTTGAAGCAAGACGTGCCGAGCTGCAGGGTATTGCAGACGAAAAGCATGCCGTTGCGCAGAAGCGTGCGACTGAAGTCGAAGCGTTGAGCATTACAATTGCGACGAAGGCTGGTGAAGAGGGTAAATTGTTCGGTTCAATTACCGTACGAGATATTGTTGAAGCTGTTGCTGCTAAGTCTGTCGCTATCGACAAAGGCGAAGTTAAAATGCCAGCAGGTCCAATTCGTGAATTGGGTGAGTTTGAAATCAATATTCAACTCCACCCTGAAGTTACGGCCGTCTTGAAAGTCGGTGTTATAACCGAAGAATAGCCACGACGAGCTTTGTGGCTTTTAGGTTCGAGTCTGTACTTTTCTAAAACTTCGCCTAAAAGTCATCATCAACAGTGACCATTAATCGATGCAAGCGCTGACAAACGTCTAGCACGCTTGCCAGCATAAATGGGCCCTGTCGCCGCACTGATGCGCTGATTTTCAATTGATCATTAGCGCTGATTGACTCAAACACTTATCAAAAGTGGCTCAAACCCCGAAGCGTCAAAACGTATTTTCATTGTTAAAAAGATTGAAATTGACGTTATCCACAAGTAATCCACAACACTATGCACTGACAAATTTGCCAGCCTGAAGTAAGCTGGGGAAACTTTCATTCGCCTCTTTTCAGAGTTCAATCCGTTGGCCATTGCATCAGACGAAACTTCGACACTTTCATTAAAAATCCCACCGCATTCTCTTGAAGCAGAGCAGTCCGTTCTTGGCGGCTTGATGCTGGACGAAAACGCTTGGGATAGACTCGAGAGTATCATTACAGCAAATGACTTTTATCGAGGCGATCATCGCATCATTTTTCGTTGCATGGCCGATTTGGTTGCGAAGAATAAGCCCCTGGATATTGTCACCATCTCTGAGTCACTTGAAGGCGTCAATGAGCTAACAAATGTTGGCGGAATAGCCTATCTGTCTGAACTCGCGAGCAATACGCCAACGGCATCGAATGTTGTTGCCTATGCCGAAATTGTTGCAGAACGGGCAACCGTTAGAGGACTCATATCGGTTGCTAATGACATTGCTGACGCGGGATTTAATCCTCAAGGTCGAACGGCGGCGCAGCTGGTCGATTTGGCTGAATCGAGTGTCTTCAAGATTGGTGATGAGCGCCCAAGCCAAGGTGGTCCTCAGATTGTTAATACGCTGTTAACGAACACGGTTAAACGAATCGACGAGTTATTCGAAACCAAGGGTGCGCTAACGGGGCTCAGCACGGGTTTCAAGGAAGTTGACGAGATGACAATGGGATTGCAACCAGGTGATATGATTGTGGTTGCCGGTCGACCTTCGATGGGGAAAACGTCATTTGCGATGAATATCGCCGAGAACGCAGCTATCTCAGGCACCAAGCCAGTATTGATATTCAGTATGGAAATGCCGGCAGACTCGTTGGTGATGAGAATGCTCTCATCCTTAGGACGCATAGATCAGACAAAAATTCGTAGTGGACAACTGAGTGATGAGGACTGGCCTCGGCTGACGTCTGCTGTCACGTTACTCAACGACAAGCCTTTGCTGGTCGATGACTCAGCCGCACTTTCGCCATCTGAAATGCGATCAAGGGCCAGACGTGTTGTGCGTGAGCACGGTGACCTCGGTTTGATCGTGATTGACTATATCCAGCTAATGCAGGCGTCGGGTGGGGCTCGTTCTGAAAATAGAGCAACTGAAATATCGGAAATCAGTCGATCATTAAAGGGCCTCGCAAAAGAATTTAATTGCCCTGTCGTTGCGTTGTCTCAGCTCAATCGGGGTTTGGAGCAACGACCGGACAAACGGCCGATCATGTCGGACCTTCGAGAGTCGGGTGCGATTGAGCAGGATGCAGATGTTATTTTGGCCATTTACCGAGACGAGGTTTATCACGAAGATGCCGAGAAGGGTATTGCTGAAGTGATTATCCTCAAACAGCGAAATGGACCCATCGGGCGACGAAAACTCGCCTTTATTGGCCAGTACACTAAGTTTGAAGACCTGGCGATTGGTTACGGCGATTACGATTACGAATAGTAGGGGTGTCATGCCGCTTTTAACCACAGAAAACCAACACGGGGTTAATCAGCCTGTTGCTTGGGTTCATCTGCACCATATTCTTCACAATTTTCGAATTGCCCAGTCTCTCGCGCCACAAAGTAAAGTCATGGCGGTTATAAAAGCAGATGGATACGGCCATGGTGCACAGCCGATTGCAAACATCTTAGAAGAAGCTGACAACCTTGCAGTGGCGCGAGTCCACGAAGCTATAACGTTAAGGCAGGCCGGTTGTAATAAGCCGATTGTCATTCTCGAGGGGTTTCTTGGCGTGCTGGAATACAATCTTTGTCTGCAACATAACCTCGTGCCTGTGGTGCATTGCGTCGAACAGCTTGAGCTATTAGTCGATCTTGAAGGCAATCAGCAACAGCGTGCTTCCTTTACGAGCATGCCTGTTTGGATCAAACTGGATTCGGGGATGCATCGATTAGGCTTTGATGAAAAGCAATTGTCGCAGTCTGTGAGTAAGCTTAATCAACTCAATATTGTTGGTGTCATGAGCCATATGGCGAATGCAGACAATCAGTTACATCCGCTCAACGAGATACAACTTAATCACTTTAATTCCATGTTGCGCAATTTTGCAGAAAACACGGAGCAGGCACTTGCCAATTCGGCAGCTACAATGCAGCTCCAGATGAGTCATCTGCAATGGATACGACCAGGCATCATGCTGTATGGCAGCAGCGGATCAGCCGGTGGACCATCAGGCAGCCTAATGAAAGATGGGCAACAACTTTTACCCGGCATGACCTTGTCGGCGCCGGTTATCAGCACCCGTCAAATACGCGCGGGAGAAGAGATTGGCTACGGCAGTATCTGGCGCGCAGAAGTTGACTGTCGGGTTGCTGTTGTTGGCTTGGGCTACGGTGATGGATACCCCCGAGAGATGCCACAAGGAACGCCTGTGCTGGTCAATGGCCAACGGCGACGTTTGGTTGGACGAGTTTCTATGGATTTGCTGTACGTTTTACTCGCGGCTGATGACCAGGTAGAGCCCGGCCATCACATCCAGTTTTGGGGAAACGATTTACCGATCGATGAAATCGCCGAACACGCGGGCACCATTGCTTATACTCTAATGACCGGACTAACCGGGCGAGTTAAAAGGATTTATCAAAACTAATGGCGAAGAGTAAGACGGTATATGTGTGCGGCGACTGTGGGTCTGAGTTCGCCAAGTGGCAAGGTCAGTGTAATGACTGTAAGGCGTGGAATACGCTATCGAGTTTGAGTGTCGATTCAACCGCAACGAAATCGCGCCGTAAAGGTTATGCGGGTCAGTTAGAGTCGACCAAGTCATTGTCTGAAGTTTCCATTGAAGATGCGCCCCGTTTAAAAACAGGCATTGAGGAATTTGATCGGGTCTTAGGCGGTGGTTTGGTGCCTGGCTCTGCGGTGCTTATTTCTGGAAACCCGGGTGCAGGTAAAAGCACCTTGTTGATTCAAATAATGTGCTTATTGGCGAGCAAGCAGTCCGCCTTATATATCACCGGTGAGGAAAGTCTTGCACAAATTGCGATGCGGGCAAGACGATTGAATCTACCCATGGATGATTTGAAAGTTATGTCGCAAACCAGTGTCGAAGACATTTTGGCTGTTTGGGATGACCTAAAACCCAAACTGATTGTGATTGACTCTATTCAAGTCATGCATCTTGATGATGTCGATTCAGCCCCAGGCGGTGTTACGCAGGTGCGTGAAAGCGCGTCGGCCTTGATTCAACATGCAAAGAAGACCGACACCGTGTTGCTCCTTGTTGGTCATGTCACGAAAGAAGGTAACCTCGCTGGACCCCGAGTTCTCGAGCACATGATCGATTGTTTTGTGATGCTGGAAGGCGATGACTCTCGCTATCGAACACTGCGCAGCAGTAAGAATCGTTTTGGCGCTGTGAACGAGCTCGGTATTTTTGCGATGACAGAGAAAGGTTTGATCGAAGTATCGAATCCTTCCGCTATATTTTTATCCCGTGATGAAGAGCCAACGCCAGGATCTATCGTGATGGTTGTTTGGGAAGGCACGCGGCCGTTATTAGTCGAGGCGCAGGCTTTAGTTGATGGCAGCGCTTTGGGTAACCCTCGGCGTGTTGCAGTTGGTTTTGAGCAGAATCGATTAGCCATGCTGCTGGCGGTATTACACCGCCATGGCGGTTTGCAGGTGGGTGATCAGGATGTCTTTGTGAATGCCGTCGGCGGTATTCGCGTCGCGGAAACAAGTTCAGACCTGGCGATGTTGCTTGCGGTCGTTTCGAGTTTCCGCAATAAAGCGCTACCTCTGGACATGATTTGTTTTGGCGAGGTTGGCTTGTCGGGGGAAATTCGGCCGGTGCCTAACGGCCAGGAACGGATTCGAGAAGCAGCCAAACATGGTTTTAAAAGAGCCGTGGTGCCAAAACAAAATCTACCCAAGAAGCCGATCCCTGGTATGCAGGTGATCGGCGTCTCGAGGCTATCTGAAGCTTTAACTGCAATCGAGTAAGCGCAGCCTGACTCTGAGCTTCAGCGCTATAGGGTCGTAATCAAGCGAGTTTTTTGTAGCGGACCCGTGTTGGTGTTGCACCTTTGTCGCCGGTCCTTTTTTGATGATCAGCTTCGTATTCTGAATAATTACCATCGAACCAGACCGCTTTACTATCCCCTTCGAACGCAAGGATGTGAGTAGCAACCCTATCGAGGAACCACCGATCGTGGGATATCACCATGATAGTGCCTGGAAAAGCTTCTATGGCATCTTCGAGGGCGCGTAAGGTTTCAACATCCAAATCATTTGTTGGCTCATCAAGCAATAAGAAGTTCGCGCCTTTCTTCAGCAGTTTCGCTAGATGCACGCGATTACGTTCGCCACCGGAGAGATCTTTAACCAGTTTTTGTTGATCCGAGCCTTTGAAGTTGAACCGGCTTACGTAGCCTCGGGAAGAGGTTTCGTATCGGCCAATATGAAGAATATCGTTCCCTTCAGATATCTCTTGCCAAACATTTTTATCATCCGAAAGATCATCTCGGCTTTGGTCGACATAGCCGAGTACCACGGTTTCACCGAGCCGAATCTCGCCCGAGTCCGGTTGCTCATCGCCACATATCATACGGAACAATGTGGATTTACCTGCGCCATTACCGCCGATAATGCCAACGATCGCACCTTTTGGAACAGTGAAACTTAAATCCTCTAAAAGCAGATCATTGCCGAAACCCTTATTGACGTGGTCTACCTCTAGGACCAGGTCGCCGAGTCTGGGACCTGGCGGGATGTAGAGTTCTAGGGTTTCGTTTCTTTCTTGAAACTGTTGCGAATTGAGTTCATCGAAGCGTGCCAAGCGGGCTTTATTTTTCGCTTGCCTGGCCTTAGGTTGAGTCCGTACCCATTCAAGTTCCGTTTTGATGGAACGTTGTCGAGTTACCTCGCGCTTGTCTTCGATCGCTAGGCGTTTTTCCTTCGCCTCGAGCCAATCGGAATAATTACCCTCATACGGAATGCCGTAGCCTCGGTCGAGTTCCAGTATCCAGCCAGCCGCATTGTCGAGAAAATAGCGATCGTGTGTAATGGCGACGACGGTACCGGCAAAATCCTTCAAGAACCTTTCGAGCCAGGCAACGCTTTCTGCGTCGAGGTGGTTGGTTGGTTCATCAAGTAACAACATGTCGGGGTTCGACATCAGTAGTCTGCAAAGAGCGACGCGCCGCTTTTCACCACCTGACAGCTTGGTCACATCGGCGTCATAGGGTGGCAACCTGAGTGCGTCGGCTGCAATTTCCATCTTCCGCTCTAGGTCCCAAGCATCGACGGCATCAATTTTGATTTGTAATTCACCCTGCTTTTCCAATAGTTCCGCCATCTCATCATCCGACATGGGTTCGGCAAACCGGTCACTAATCGCATTGAACTCATCAAGTAGATCTTTGATCTCACGCACGCCGTCTTCAACATTGCCTCGAACATCTTTATTGGGGTCAAGCTCTGGCTCTTGCGGTAAATAGCCGACCTTCAAATCGGGTTGCGGCCGGGCTTCACCGAGATAATCTGTATCAACGCCCGCCATAATGCGCAGCAACGTAGATTTACCTGCACCATTCAATCCCAGAACACCAATTTTCGCGCCGGGAAAAAATGACAGAGAAATATCTTTCAATATGGTGCGAGAGGGGGGCACAACCTTGCCGACCTGGGACATGGTGTAAACGTACTGAGCCATGGATGTTCTCCGACGAAAACGGACAGTCTATCAAAGCTTCGCCGAAAAGAACGTGTCTGATGTTTTTGAACGCGATTGGACTGGGATCGTTAGGACGAGTCCGATAAGTTGATAAACAAGCGCCGGCCTTAGGTGTCTGTTTCTAACCCAAAAGCCTGAGATCGACGCTTATCGCGCGCCATGTATTAGGCCAACGATTAGAGTAGAATACGCGCAAAATTAAGAGGTGTAATGCGTGCATTGTCCATTCTGTAGTGACAGTGAGACCAAGGTAATCGACTCGAGACTCGTCGCTGAAGGTGATCAAGTGCGTCGGCGACGTGAATGCCAGGAGTGTGGTGAGCGATTTACAACCTTTGAGTCTGCAGAATTGGTTTTGCCGAGGGTGATTAAGTCCAACGGTGTCAGACAGCCATTTGATGAAGAAAAGCTAAGAAATGGTGTTCTGCGAGCATTCGAGAAACGGCCGGTGAGTTTGGAAAACATTGAGTCATTGTTGAATCGCATCATACATAAACTTCGAGCGACAGGTGAACGTGAAGTCAAAACGCTGGTTGTTGGCGAAATTGTTATGGACGAAATTCGCAAGATGGACGATGTCGCCTATGTGCGGTTTGCGTCCGTTTATCGTAGTTTTCAGGATGTCGATGAGTTTAGTGAGGAGATCGATCGATTGAGGGACAATCCTTCGAAAGATATTAAAGCACCAGACGAGCCTACCGATGAGCAATCATAAACAGAGCCCAGTGACGCAAATCGACTTCCATTTTATGGCATTAGCCATACGAGAAGCAGAGCGTGGTTTATATACTGCGCACCCAAACCCTCGCGTGGGATGCATTTTAGTAAAAGACGGAAAGATTATTTCGCGCGGTTATCACCGATTGACAGGCACGGGCCACGCCGAAGCCAATGCACTGGCGGCGGCAAAAACTGATGTTAAAGGTGCCACCGCCTATTGCACTTTAGAACCTTGTAGCTATACCGGCAGAACAGGTTCCTGCGCTGAGGCGTTGGTGGCAGCAGGTGTGAGTAGGGTTGTTTGTGGCATGGAGGATCCGCACCCTAAGAATCGCGGTAAGGGTTTTGAGATTCTCAAGCAGGCTGGCATTGAAGTTGTGAATGGCATGCTGGAACAATCAAATCGTAAACTCAATCCAGGCCATATTCGAAAGTTTGAATCAGGTATGCCCTACACGCGTTTAAAACTGGCCATGTCCATGGATGGTAAGACGGCCCTCGCTAACGGTGAAAGTAAATGGATAACCGGCCCGGAAGCACGTAAGGATGTGCAAAGATTGAGGGCGAGAAGCTCTGCTATCGTCACCGGTGTGCAAACGGTGATTGACGATGACCCGCAAATGTCTGTTCGAGCGTCGGAACTCGATGTCGACGACGCAAAACTGGCAAGTGAGATTGAAAGAAGAATTGTGATCGTCGATTCAAACTTAAGAACACCGAAGCATTCGCAGCTTCTTGCTAATCCATTTACCGTACTTGCTTGCTGCGAAGGTGTTAGTGAAAAGCGTCGCGCCGAGTACAATGCATACAACCTATTGTCGTTGCCGGAAGATGGTAAGGCGCGGGTTAACTTAAAAAGTCTTTTGACGAAGTTGGCAGAAGATGACTGTAATGAAGTGCTGTTTGAATGCGGTGCGAGCTTGTCTGCGAGCTTGATTGAAGCGGAGCTAGTGGATGAGGTTATTATTTACATTGCACCAAAATTATTGGGCGCGAGCGGACGATCGCTGGTTGACCTAAACATCGAAAGCATGAGTCAGAGCTTTGATCTCGAATTTACAGATCAGCGTCAGGTCGGTGCAGATGTTCGCATGACACTTTGCCGTAAGCGTTGAGCTGGATGCGATAATTTACGATTACGGATGGGATGACGCTTCGAGAAAGAGCGTTCAAGATGTACACATGTCAGTCAAAGTAGCACATGATAAAAATTAGGAATTGGTGGGAAAGATTATGATCAAAATAGTAGAAGGTGATTTTTCAGCAGCAACGGCGAAGTTCACAATCGTGGTTGCACGATTCAATGGCTTCGTCGTTGAAAGCTTGCTTGAAGGAGCAATAGATACCCTCAAGCGCCATGGCGTTAGTGAGGACAATATTAGTGTTGTTCGCGTTCCCGGCGCGTTCGAAATGCCTTTGGCGACTAAGCGGGTTGCACAGTCCAAGTCATGTGATGCGATTATTACCTTAGGTGCTGTGATTAGAGGTGGAACGCCTCACTTTGATTTTGTTGCGGGTGAATGTGCCAGTGGCATAGCGCGGATCTCCCTTGAAGAGAACCTGCCTATCGCGTTTGGTGTGTTAACGACAGATACCATCGAGCAGGCGATTGAACGTTCCGGCACTAAGGCAGGTAACAAAGGCGCCGATGCGGCAATGTCAGCTTTGGAAATGGTTAGCTTGATGCGCAAGCTAAACTGATGGCCGCTAACAAAAAAGTTGTCAACATAAAGAACTCTCCTGCTGCGCGTAGCAAAGCCAGGCGGTTCGTGCTGCAAGCACTCTATCAAATGCATATGACAGGCACGACGGCTGCTGAAGTCGAGACCCAGTTTCGCCAGGACCATGACATGAAGCGTGTAGATACCGAGTATTTGCATGATGTTCTTATAGGTATCGCGAAGAATAGGTCAGAGCTAATTGCGCAGGTGACGCCTCAACTGGACAGAAAGTTTGAAGAGCTGGACCCCGTCGAAACAGCCGCACTTAAAATTGGTGCGTTCGAGCTTATGCATCGTGTCGATGTTCCATACCGGGTCGTGATAAACGAAGGCGTAGAATTGGTGAAACAATTCGGCGCATCTGAAAGTCATAAGTTGGTTAATACCGTCTTGGACAGTCTTGCGAAGATTCACCGCGAAGCTGAGTATGCGCGTCGTTAGATAAACCCGATGAGAAGAATGCAATGGACGAGTTCGAAGTAATTCGCCGTTATTTCCAACGCGACAATAAGTTCACCAACGATTTGGTGAGTGTCGATTCAGGCGATGATTGCGCGGTGTTGAAGCTACCGCCTGGTGAAGAATTCTGTGTGTCGACTGATACATTAATCGAAGGCGTACACTTCCCTATGCAGGCAAGTGGCACTGTTGCAGCGGCTAGAGCAATGGGGGCTAATCTCAGCGATCTGGCTGCGATGGGTGCAACGCCGCACAGCTATACGGTCGCATTGACGATACCCGAAGTAAACGATTCTTGGCTGTCAGAATTCTCATCGACCCTTGCTGCAGTGAGCCAGGATAATCAGATGCCCTTGGTCGGAGGTAATCTTGCTAAGGGTCCTCTATCAATCACTGTTACGATTATGGGTCGAGTCTCCGCTGGTGAGGCGTTGTTACGATCTGGCGCGCACGTTGATGATGATATTTATGTCAGTGGTTGTTTGGGCGATGCTGCTGGTGGTCTCAAAATGGTTTTGGAGAACATCGAAGACACAGCGGGTTTCAGGTCACCTTTGTTAAATCGTTATCAATCACCGACGGCGAGAATTAGCTTGGGACAATCTTTAACGGGTTTAGCGTCAGCGTGCATTGACGTGTCTGATGGATTTTTGGCTGACCTATCACATATTTTGAAATCAAGTTCCGTCGGCGCTTGTATAGAGCTAGAAAAGCTACCCGTATCCAGCTCTCTGACGAACCTGCTTGGTCACGATGCGGCACTGGCCGCCGCCGCTTCGGGTGGTGATGACTACGAATTATGCTTTACGGCGCCCAAGTCGTTGCGTAAGAAAATTGCCAACCTCAATGATGACCTAGTGCTTACGAGGGTAGGGCATGTTACTGCTGGGGCTGACTTGATAGTTCATGATGCCGAGGGCATTGCCATGACCGATTATGCGACAGATGCCGGTTTAAGGGGTTACACTCACTTTAAATGAAATCCAAAACCATCAAGACATTCACTAATCCCTGGTATTTTCTGGCGCTTGGATTTGGCAGCGGTTTGGCGCCAAAAGCACCGGGCACCTTTGGTACGCTTGCAGCGATTCCTGTGTATTTGTTGCTCGTTCAGTTCGGCGACCTGGGCTATGCAGTGTTCGTTATCGCGGCTGCCATTTTTGGTTGCTGGTTATGCCAAATAGTCGCTGATGACATGCGGGTCAAAGATCCTGCGAGTATTGTTTGGGATGAGTTTGTGGGTTTGTGGATAACGCTCTTCATGCTTCCTAGCGGTATTCACTGGATCATTATTGGTTTTATGTTGTTCAGATTTTTTGACATTGTAAAGCCTTGGCCCATAGGATGGATTGATAAGCACGTCAAAGGAGGCGTTGGGATTATGGTAGATGATGTCGTCGCAGGCCTTATTAGTTTTTGTCTCATTCAATTGCTGGCATATTCACAGAGTTGGCTGACATGATGCTGTCTGCTAGCAAAAAAACCGATGGCCTCGACGGCATCAGCACGTTTGGTAGGCTTACTGCATACTTCTTTGGTCGGTTCGCTAAAGGATCGCAAAAGCTGCTTTGCCGCTTATCGGTAATGGCTATCCTTAGCGCATATTCGGTTGTTAGCCTCGCCATCGATATCGATGTATTGGGTCTTTTCAAGAATTCGGCCATGCTGAAAATTGACGGTAAGGACGTACTCTTGCGGGTCGGTGAAACATCTGACCTCGGCGTCTTTTTAGTCAGTGCTGACAGCAAACAAGCTGTCGTTCTCATCGGCGATCAAGAGCATCGGCTGAATCTGAGTAGTCGCATTGGTGCGGAATTCAAAACACCGGTTAGCCAGACAGTCTCAGTGTTGCTCAACAAAACTGGCCAATACAAAACCCGCGGCAGCATCAATGGTCGTTCAGTGTCATTTCTTGTAGATACGGGCGCCAATATCATCGCCCTAAATACCCCCATGGCTGACTCATTGGGGCTTGATTACTCTTCTAGCCGACTGCTACAGGCGACAACCGCAAGCGGCCTAGTGGAATCCCGCGAGGTGATTCTGAGTACAGTTCAAGTCGGTGGCATTAAGGTCAACAATGTCAAAGCTGCGGTACTTACAGGGGATTTCCCCAAAGATATACTTCTCGGTATGTCGTTTTTAAGGAATGTCGAGATTAGTGAAAATCGCGGTGTGTTGCAATTGACCGGCAAATACTAGCGTCTCTGCGAGCTGTTTGAAGGCAATGACGAAGTTAGACATACCTTATGTAACGTGATTCCGGACAAAGGCCTGTGGCTAGAAGCTGCAAAGTCCTGATAGAATCCGCCCTCGCAATGTAGGAGTTCACAGTGACAGCTATTTATGTCGCATCATCGAAGCTACCGACACCTTTCGGGGAGTTTATGCTGCATGGTTTTGAAGATTCAGAAACAGGTCAAGAGCACATTGCGATCACGTTAGGTGATGTAACAACCGGTGATCCGGTGCTTTGCCGTGTCCATTCCGAGTGTTTAACCGGCGATGCGCTCTTTAGTATGCGCTGCGACTGTGGCGCCCAATTACAGGGCGCTTTGCAGCGAATCTCCGAAGAAGGTCGCGGCATGATTCTTTATCTACGGCAAGAAGGGCGTGGTATTGGCCTAATTAATAAAGTCAGGGCGTATGAGCTGCAAGATCAAGGCGCGGATACGGTTGAGGCAAACGAGCGTCTCGGCTTCGATGCAGACCTTCGCGATTACACAATCGTCAAAAACATGTTTGGACACTTTGGTATTAAGCAGATCATGTTGATGACCAATAACCCCGTTAAGGTAACAGCGCTCAGTAAACTAGGTATTGAAGTAATCGATCGAGTGCCTTTGGAAACGGGCCACAATGACCATAATGCGAAATATCTGGCAACGAAAGTTAATAAGCTGGGCCATCTTCTGAGCGGTAAAGCTGAAGAGTAATCTCAGTAGCAGGTTTTGCGCTCGCGCGCGTGGGCCGTTGAATGATGCGGTTATGTGAAGCGAACTGCGTCGATGGCCGTTAGTGAGGATTGATCACGGTTTGCGGGGAGTCCTCGGTTGTCTGCAGAGACATTGACGCAAGCCTAGCCTCAATCGACGCTCGAATACCCTTCACATCTAAGCCGCAGGCAGACAACATATTTATTGGCTTGTCCTGATGAATGAACTCATCAGGGATACCTAGATTCATTATCTTTGTATCTATGTTGGCGTTGACGATGAATTCATTGACGGCTGAGCCCGCGCCACCGGACAAGGTATTTTCTTCAATAGTAACGATGAGTTGGTGCTGTGCTGCGGCAAGTTCGATGGCTGTTTTATCGATCGGTTTGACGAAGCGCATATCAATTAGGCTTGCATTGAGTTCCTCTGCAACAATCTTCGCGTTTGCCAATAGAGAACCGAAGCAGAGTATCGCAAC
Organism: uncultured OM182 clade bacterium; assembly: GCA_905182025.1. GTDB lineage: Bacteria > Pseudomonadota > Gammaproteobacteria > Pseudomonadales > Azotimanducaceae > JAHRVQ01. Next base: position 13,168 of record CAJJAA010000009.1, on the reverse strand, counting down.
AGTGCTACCTTGTCGGACAGATTTGGCGCGACCGATTTCGAGCACTGCTAATTCAGTATCAACGTCAACCCCTGTACCTTTTCCTCTTGGATATCGGATCGCCGCTGGACCTTCGTGGCAGTAGCCGGTGTGCAGCATCAATCGCGCTTCATTTTCGTCTGACGGCGCCATTACAATCATGTTAGGTATGCATCGTAGGAACGAAAGATCAAAGGCGCCAGAATGTGTCGGTCCGTCTTCGAGTAAGCCGGCGCGATCAATTGCAAATGTGACATCGAGATTCTGAATAGCAACATCGTGAATCAGCTGGTCGTAGGCTCTTTGCAGAAAAGTTGAATAGATAGCGACGACGGGTTTGACACCTTCGCAGGCTAAGCCTGCTGCGAGGGTCACGGCGTGTTGCTCTGCGATCGCAACGTCATAGTAACGATCAGGATATTCCTGCGCAAAGGCGACTAAATCGGATCCTTCTTTCATCGCTGGCGTTATGCCAACTAATCGTTCGTCACCCTTGGCGACATCACACAACCATTGCCCAAAGACATTTGAAAACGTCGGTATCTTTCGATTTTCACCGAGAGGTTTCTGCGCTGTAGTTTCCGGATTGGGAGCTGAATCGACAGATGATTCAAGTTTTGAGAGCGAGTGGGTACCGTCGGTAGAGTTTTCAGCCGGCGTATAACCGCGCCCCTTCTGGGTAATGACATGGAGAAATTGCGGGCCCTTTAAATCGCGGATATTCTCCAGGGTGTGTATTAGAGAATGTAAATCGTGACCATCAATCGGTCCCATGTAGTTAAAGCCTAGTTCATCAAACAACGTGCCGGGTACAACCATGCCTTTCATATGTTCTTCTGTTCGACGTGCGAACTCCCACGCGCGAGGTATTCTACTTAAGAGTTTTTTGCTGCCTTCCCGCATCGAAAGATAAAGACGTGAGCTTAATATCCGTGCGAAGTATCTCGACAGACCGCCGACATTTTGCGAAATCGACATGGCATTGTCGTTCAGTATCACGAGCAAATTCGCCTCCGTGTCAGCAACATGGTTCAGTGCTTCGAAGGCGAGTCCAGCCGTCATCGCACCATCGCCAATGACCGCTACAGTGCGGCGATCTTTTTGTTGCATGCGAGATGCGATGGCCATGCCAAGTGCAGCGCTGATTGACGTAGAGGAATGGCCGACGCCAAAAGTGTCGTATTCACTCTCGACTCTGACTGGAAACGGCGCAATACCATCAGGACGTCGCAGCAAGTGCATTGATTCTTGACGGCCGGTTAAAATTTTGTGCGGATAGGTTTGATGTCCGACATCCCAAACCAAGTGATCTAAAGGTGTATCGAACACATAGTGAAGCGCAACCGTCAATTCAACAACCCCTAAGCCGGCGCCAAAATGACCGCCGGTTTGACCAACGGTGTAGATCAGGAAGTGTCGCAGTTCATCCGTGAGTTGATCTAGCTGCTCAGGGTTAAGTCCTCGAATATCCGAGGAAGCCTGGATCTTATCAAGTAGTGGGGTGTCCGGTCGGGTGCGCGGAATTTCGTCGAAGCTGCGTGTAGACATAGGAGCGGAATTCTACACCAAATTGCGCTGTAAAGTATGACCTTTGGGAGCTGCCATCAGGAAACTATAATCGTTGTATTGAACAAGTTAAGTTTGATCAATGGTCTCGGGTCGCAACGAAATTAGCCAGCATGATCAGAGGTTGTGCGTTGCTACCCAGGGGGCTCAATGCGTCGATAGCTTGTTGGCGAAGTGAATCGAGCTGAGCTGTGGCATAGTCAAGTCCATGGCTGGATGTGAACGTCGCCTTATTGTTGGATTGATCCGACCCCTTAGCCTTGCCCATGACATTTGTGTCGCCTGTTTCGTCCAAAATGTCATCTCTGACCTGGAAAGCTAGGCCCAAGGCGTAACCAAACCGACTGAAACACTGAGTCATTTCGTCATCGACACCGGCAATGAGTGCGCCAGACATAACGCTGGCGGAAATAAGGTCGCCCGTTTTGCGACGGTGCATGTTAACTAATTCTGATTCTGAAATTGTTTTGTTCTCAGCAGCCAGATCAATTGACTGTCCAGCCACCATGCCGGCAGGACCGATCGCATGAGTGATCAATTTGATTAATGCGATGCGAGTCTCTGCGCTGATTGACTCATCGTCGGCAATTAATTCTATTGCACGGGCCTGCAGCGCGTCACCGGCAAGGATCGCGGTTGCTTCATCATATTTTATATGGACAGTGGGGTTGCCGCGCCGCAAGTCATCATCGTCCATGGCAGGTAGATCATCATGAATGAGGGAATAGGCGTGAATCATCTCTATTGCACTGGCGGTTGCATCAGCATGGGCGATATTGCCATCGAAAGCATCGAGCGCCATATAAACCAGCAGAGGTCGAATACGCTTTCCGCCGTTGAAAACACCGTAGATCATTGCTTCCCGAAGTGGTGCGGGGATCTCCTTGAGGTTTAAAAACCGTTTTAGATTTTCATCAACGCGATCACGATAGGGCTGAAAAATTTCATTCATTATTAGTTTCGATAAAGGGCTGGCTATCAACCGCGCCGTTTTGTTCGATTAACAAATTGACCTTTTGTTCGGCGGTCTTGAGGGCCTGTTGGCATTCGCGCGTCAGTTTGATGCCTTCTTCAAATGTTTTTAGCGAATCCTCTAGAGAAAGGTCGCCGGATTCCATTTTCTCGACCAGTGATTCTAGGCGGGCGAGGGATTCTTCAAAGGGGAAGCTCTTCTTGGCAGGCATGTCGGTGAGGTGTCATTTCTAAGGAGTGGCCACAATACTGAGGCATACAAGAAAGGTCAATTGCCGAGTGTGAATACTCGCGAGTCATCATCAGATGTTTGGGTATGATTGCTTGGGTACCGTGAATAGGAAGGATAAGGGTGTCACGTGCGGCGGCCGAAAAATGCCTTCAGATCGTTCACGCCTCGGCGATGGTCTTTCTTTGTTGGCCCCATGAATGATATAACGATTACTCGGAGTAACATTCGATGCGCAACAAAGCGCCGGCTATTGCGTCGTATTGCTCACAGGGACGTAAATTAATTATCGAGCCCAAGTTATGGCGGGCGAGGAGTAGGAAGTATGTATCGTATGATAGGTAAGGTTTGTGTTGTTGGTTTGGCGTTGATGGTCAGTCAACTAACCCTGGCGGATGCAGAGTCAGAAATAAAGTATCGAAAGGCGGTCATGAAAGTTGTTGGCGGTCACATGGGCAGCATCGGTACGATTCTCCGTGGTGGTGTACATATGGAAGATCTTAAATTGCATGCCAATGGTATGGCCAGCATTGCGCAGGTTGCCCCGCACGTTTTCCCTGAAGGTACTGATACCGGCAAGACAAATGCCAAAGCTAATATTTGGCAAGAGCCCGAAGATTTTAAGATGGCGATGGATAAGTTTGTTGCAGCTGCTGATAATTTTGCTGTGGTTGCCAATGCCGGCGATATGGCGAACATCGGCGGTGCGGTAAAGCAGCTCGGTGGAAGTTGTAAGGGTTGTCACGACGACTATAAGAAAGAATAGTTTACACAGGTGTACATCAAATATAGGTAACGAGCCCGTAGACCAGTAATCCACTAACTGCAAACAAAATCGAGGCGAGTAAGAGTTGCTGTTGAGGGGGTGTCGATGCATTCGATTCACCAGTGATACTTGCCTCGATGTTGGTCACTTCAATGACAATATTGACGCTCGCTTTGTTTTCGTTCGTTATCTGCTCGTTAGAAATCGGCTGCATCGATTTTTCTTCTGCTGTTTTCTCTGCCGCGACGCGACTGCCTGAAATCATTGCAATAGACAGTCTTTGTTTTTTGAACAGGTCGTAAAATAAGATCGCGACGATGTGCGTCGCCAAAAGTCCCACCAGCAGCCAGCGATTGATGCTGTGAATTGAGGTTAACTGTAGGCTCGTTTCGTAGCTGACTAAATGGCTTAACGGCCCTTCAGTAAAAATATCATCGTTAGCGAATAAACCCGTCCCCGCTTGTAACAGCAGCAGTATCAGCATTGCAAAAACGCTGAGAGCACCGAGTGGGTTGTGGCTGTTATGCGCTGGGGTGTGTATGCCTTTAATGTAGGCTAATACGCTGCTTGGTTGTGGCGTGAACGTTGAGAAACGTGCATTGCCCTTTGATGTTAAGCCCCAAGCGAACCTAAAGAGAAGTAATGTCAGCACGCCATAGCCTGAAAGCATATGATAATCGATCGCCTCGAAATCCCCGAAGAAACCCGTATAAAGGCAGATGCTTACGGCCAGCACCAGAAGCCAATGAAAGACTCTGGTTGGTATATCCCAAATTAGTGTTGGGCGTTTTTTGTCAGTTGTTGTTTTTGACCCTAATGCCAACGCATTCTCACAGTCTGTATTAAAAGGAGACTATCTTACACAGAGGCCACAGGGACTGTGAATGGCTGTTGAAAAAGATACTAAAACGACTTCGCCAGACCGTAACCTATCACCAAGTGCGCAAGCCTTATAGGTGGTCGTCCTAGCCTGCTTGGCTCACGCAATTTTTATCGATAAGGTGCTCATCGCTTTTAGATGCGAACCCAGCAAGCATCCCAATGTTTATAGTCCGTCACAGTCATAAAGCGTAAAAGGATCGACGTCAATTAGACTTTCTTTCTATCGCCGATTTGCATCGTTGTTGGGCTGGGTTATTGTGTTGCAAACATAACGGGAATAATTGTGAAACCGAAAAAAGCCGTAGTTGTACTTCTCGATAGCCTCAACCGACATATGTTGGGATGTTATGGTGGTGAAGAATTTTTGACGCCTAACCTCGATCGATTCGCCGCTAGATCCGTAAAGTTTAATAATCATTACACGGGCTCACTTCCATGTATGCCTGCTCGCCACGACATTTTAGTAGGTGCAATGGATTTCCTTTGGCGGCCATGGGGCTCGATTGAACTCTGGGAGCGGCCTATCACCCATTACCTTCGCAAAATGGGTATCCCGACACATCTATTTTCTGATCACCCGCACTTGTTTGAAGTCGGCGGCGAAAATTACCACACGGACTTTTACTCTTGGGAATACACGCGAGGACATGAAGGTGATCCTTGGAAGACTCGGGCTGACACTTCTTGGCTTGGAACGCCTGCTTTGCCAGCACAGGGTGGCAAACGTCATTACGATTTGAATCGTACCTGGTTCAAAGATGAACTTGATTTTCCCGGTCCTAAAACCATGAAGGCAACAGCCGAATGGTTGGCACAACACGGTAAAGAGTTAGACAGCTTCATGCTGTTCGTTGACGAGTTTGATCCCCATGAACCCTTCGATACACCAGCACCCTGGGCAAATAAGTACGATCCCGATTGGCAGGATGAGCTAATGATCTGGCCTCCCTATGCGGTAGATGGCGTCAAGAATGGCAAGCTTTCAGAAAGAGAGGGCCAACACATTCGCGCCAACTATGGTTCAAAGCTCAGTATGATTGATCATTGGTTCGGCAAGATTCTCGACGAGATGGATAACTCCAATCTTTGGGATGACACCCTCTTCATCGTCTGTACAGATCATGGTCATTATCTTGGTGAAAAAGATATTTGGGGCAAGCCGCGCGTGCCACAATACGAAACCATGGGACACACGCCTTTGATGGTCGCCAGTCCTGGTATCGAGGCAAAAGAGGTTGATGCACTGACAACCAATGTTGATATTCATGCCACATTGGCGGATCTGTTCGGTGTTGATGTTGAATATATCACCCATGGTAAATCCCTCTTGCCGCTGGTTTACGGTGAGAAAACTGAGATAAGGCAATGGGCAATTGGCGGTATTTATGGGCAGTGGGTGCAGATACAAGACGGCACCAATAAGTATGCTCGTGCGCCGGTTGGGTCAGGTTTTCCCCTATCGATGTGGTCAAATCGCTGGTCTACGATGCCGATACCGACAATGCCGTCGGTGCGTCTGCCCAACCCCGACAAACGCGCTTATCTGGATTACATGCCCGGTTCAGACATTCCAGTTATCAGGCAGCCCTTCCAACAAGGGGATCTATTACCTTTTTGGTCAATGAACCCCAAAATTGATAACCATCATCTGTATCGGCTCGATCTTGACCCGACGGAAACTGAAAATCGGGTTGGCGAGAAGTTGGAGGACAATATGATTGAATTATTGCGGGTGGCCTTAACCGAGATGCAGGCACCTAAGGAGCAATTTGAGCGTCTAGGTATTCTCTGATCAATCAGATATGCGCTTCCAAATGTAACTAAATGCGTGAATTTCACGTCAAACAGGCGAGGTGGTTGAAGTTTTTGGCTGCCTGCGTCCTTCTGTCGTTGTAAATACTCCGATCGACGCAGGGGGCAGTTAAGATATTTCAACTATGTGCTATTTTAGCTATGTGATATACATAGATACAACAGTAGTTCACTAAAACGGATGGTGTTCAGTGAGTAAGGGCTGAGCGGCCTTGGCATTTATACAAAGTCGTTTTACGTCTAATCGATGCTGAGTGTATCCAGAACGAATGAATAGAGGGAATAATGTTAACAATTCGTGAATTATCAAAGACTTACGATAATGGGGTGCGAGCTCTGAATCGTGTTAGCCTCGAAGTTGATAAGGGCATGTTCGGCTTGCTAGGGCCCAACGGTGCGGGCAAATCGAGCTTAATGAGAATACTTGCCACCCTTCAGGAGCCGGATCAAGGTACGGCGCAACTCGATGACATTAATATTCTGGAAGATAAGGAAAGTTTACGGCGGGTTCTGGGCTACCTTCCGCAGGACTTTGGGGTATATCCAAAAATTAGCCCCGCCGCCATGTTGGATCATTTTATTGTCTTAAAGGGTATAACGGGCAAAGGCGAGCGCAAAGAGATTGCGGAAGCATTGCTGCACCAAACCAATCTTTACGACGTCCGAAATTCTGCCATAGATACTTTTTCGGGCGGTATGAAGCAACGTTTTGGTATTGCGCAGGCGTTAATTGGTAATCCTAAACTGATTATTGTCGATGAGCCGACGGCGGGCTTGGATCCGTCTGAACGAAATCGATTCCATAATCTATTGGCAGAGATCGGAGAAAATATCGTTGTCATACTCTCAACCCATATTGTTGATGATGTCAGCGACCTTTGTTCAAGCATGGCCATATTAGGTGCCGGTGAAATTCTGTTAAGCGGTAAACCTAGAGACGTGATCGATAGCATTCGGGGCGGCGTGTGGAGCAAAAAAATCCACCGCAATGAAATGCAAGATTATCGGGACAACTATCGCGTTATCTTGTCGCACTTGGCAGAGGGTGAAACCATTATTCATGTCTTGGCCGACGACAAACCAGAGGGTTTCACGGAAGTGAGTGTTGACCTTGAGGATGTCTATTTCGCAACCCTATTGGGTCACGGGATTTCTGTCTCAATATAATTTTTGCTTGATTCGCTTAGGCTTTTTTGAAGCGTAAATCAATTTCGACGCGACATAAAAAGGATTTTTCATGTTTCTCGACATCCTGAAATTCGAACTGAACTATCACCGCAAACAGTACTTGTTATACGTTTTGTCGGGCACGTTTTTTATACTCTTTTTTCTTGCGACGACAAGCCCTAACGTTCAGATCGGCGATGGTGTAGCCAACGTCAATATCAATTCTCCCTATACCATCATGATGGTGGTGTCGATGATCAGTGCGTTTTCGATGTTCGCAGCGATTGCGTTTTGTTCAAACGCGGTAATAAGAGATTTCGAGCTAGGTACCGGCGGAACTATTTCTGTCTCGGCCCATAAAGAAATTCGATTATGTTTACGGACGATACCTCGGCTCTTTACTGATCACCATCGTCATCTATGTTAGTGGTGTCTTGGGTATTATGGTTGGTGAGTTAATGCCTTGGCTGGATGCTGAACGAGTTGGATCTTTCAGATTTGAGCCGTATTTATATAGCACTTTAGTCATCGGTTTGCCCAACGTATTCATTATGGCGAGCCTTTTCTTTTTTGTCAGTACTGTGACGAGAAGTGTCATGACAACTTACGTCGTCGCTGTTGGTCTATTGATGCTGAGTATTTTGCTCGATAGTTATAGTGAAAAAGACACTGTTGCGCTCGTAAGCTTTCTCGATCCTTTTGGTATTACGTCGCTGGAGGAGGCGACGCGTTATTGGACGGTGTTCGAAAAGAATGAACAACTGCCAAAAATTGACGGCACCGTCATATTGAACCGGATTATCTGGATGAGCGTTGCTGTGTTGGCGTTGGTGAGTGCCTACCCCTTGTTTCCTTTTTCGCTCGATAAAGGCACGAAGAAATTTTTCAGCTTTAAGACGAAGAAAGCCGGCCATGTTGCTAATAAAGGAATCGATTCCGCGACAACGTTCGCTCAGAAAGACTATAGCGTATCCATTGCTAATCCATCCTATGGGATTAAAACCCAACTGTTGCAATGTTTGTCGCAGACGAAGCTGGAAACCTTGAGTGTCGTCAAGAGCGTTCCGTTTATTGTCATTCTGCTGTTTGGCTTGATGCAGGTGACTTTTGGTGCGCTTGGTAGTTTAGAGAATGCGTTTGGTACATCTCTGTATGCCTCTACATATAACCTTGTTGGGGTTATTAATGCTTCTTTTTCGCTCGCCTTATTGTTTGTGCTGATTTACTACACCGCTGAAATACTGGTGAGAGAACGGTCAGTGAAGGTGAATGACATTATTGATTCAATGCCATTCCCAAATTGGATCATGATTGCAGCTAAGATAACGACGCTGTTGCTCATTGTTTTTTGTATGATGTTGGCGGCAACAATAGCCTCGATTGGCGTGCAGCTCTATAAGGGGTTTACGGATATTGAGCTACTGCTTTACGCCAAAGGTCTGTTGTTTTTCTTTCAGATTCCTTACTACCTGATGATCGTAATGGCCGTATTTTTCTATGTCGTGACGAGAAGTAAATACATTACTATGTTTCTCACGATCGTCCTCGTTGTGACAAACCTGATGATGATGCCTGCGCTGGGTTTTGAACATCGTCTGTATCGTATCGGTCAAGTAACACCCGTCTATTCTGAATTCACCGGCTATAGTCAAAATCTCGTCCCCTATATCTGGCAAACACTCTACGCAGGTCTTTTTGGTTGCTTGTTACTTATTGCCGCACATTTATTATGGCCCAGGGGCGCAGAAATTAACTGGCGACAACGCCTGCGTGTAGCTAAGCAAAGGAACACCGCCTTCGTAAAATGTCTGATCGCAACCTTTGCCTTATCCTGGGCCGGGGTTGGTGGCTTCCTTTACTACAATGCGAATATTCTTAATCAGTACCTAACGCTTGATGATTATAAAGCGTTGAGTGCGGAATATGAGAAGCGTTATAAACAGTATGAACACATGCCTGCTTTGGAGGTATCTAACGTTTTTGCTGAGGTAGATATTTACCCGAATGAGCAGGAGCTAAGGCTCGTCGGTTATTATGACCTGATCAATAATCAGGCTGGGCCAATATCGGCGTTGCATCTTTCGTTCTCGCCGGGTCCGACGGTGGCGTCTATTGAACTGGCTGGTGCACAGTTAACGGTTAACGACGAAGAACATTACTATCGAATCTATAGTTTCGATAAGCCCGTTCAGCCAGGCCAAACGGTCCGCATGGATTTCGCCGTCGATTGGTTGACCCCTGGGTTTACGAATAATGGGCATAGCGTCAAGCTAGCCAGAAATGGCACGTTTGTTAACAATCAGGATTTCTTCCCGCTTGTTGGCTATCAATCAGGTGGTGAGTTGCAGGATAACAATCACCGCCGCCAGCAGGGCCTAGAGCCGATACAGCGGATGTCGAAGATTGATGATGAGTCTGCTTGGAGTAGAAGTGGCTTGGGTGGGTCAAGAATTCAATTTGAAACCATAGTCTCGACGAGTGCTGATCAAACAGCCATTGCGCCAGGTTACATCGAGAAGCAGTGGGTCAAGGATGATAGAGCTTACTTTCACTATAAGACGGACGCGCCGATATGGAATTACTATTCCTTTGTATCGGCTGATTACCAAGTGCTGAAAGATAACTGGCAAGACGTCGCGATTGAGATATATTATCGACATGCCTACAACATTGATACGATGGTGCGATCAACTAAAAAGTCCTTAGAATATTTCACGAAAAATTTTTCACCGTACCAATACCGTCAATTCAGAATTATGGAGTTTCCTCGGTTTCAGGGCCGATTTGCCCAATCATTCCCTAATACGATTCCGTTTTCTGAATCGATAGGTTTTACTGCCGATCTGACAGATCCAAAGAAAATCGATTATGTGTTCTATGTCACGGCGCATGAGTTGGCGCATCAATGGTGGGCTCATCAAGTTCTTGGCGCTGATGTTCAAGGCTCGAGCATGATTGTTGAAACTCTGTCGCAGTACTCTGCTTTGATGGTAATGGAAAAAGAGTATGGCAAAGAGCAGATGAAACGATTTCTTGAGTTCGAACTGGATAACTATCTTCGCGGTCGAGGCGGTGAAATTATTGGCGAGCAGCCACTATACTTGGTCGAAAACCAACCCTATATACACTATCGAAAAGGTAGTGTCGTGATGTACGCATTGCAGGACTATATCGGTGAAGAGAAAGTTAATGAAGCGCTAGCGGAGTTCATTGGTAATTACGCATTCAAAGGCGCGCCGTATCCAACCTCTAAGGATCTAATCAAACTACTGCGAGAAAAAGCGCAACCTGAACATCAGTCTATGATCACTGATCTGTTTGAGAAAATTGTGATTTTTGATCTGAGTGTTACTGAGGCTAACGTTGAGGCGATTGCGGCGGCTGAGTATGAGGTCAGCATTGACGTGCAGGCGCTTAAGTTCGAAGCAGACGATAACGGGCAAGAAACAGAAGTCAGCCTGGGTGAAAGCTGGATTGACATTGGCGTGTTTGGTGAGAAGCAGGGACTGCATGAAACCCCGCAGTTGATCTATCTCGAGAAGCATCGAGTTGATCAGTCGACGATGACATTTAAAATCCGCGTGGCAGAAAAGCCACTCTCCGTAGGCATCGATCCGCTGAACAAACTCATCGATCGAAACCCTGAGGATAATGTTAAGACATTGTGAGGCCGGCTTATTGTTAGCCGGCTTCTCTACTCAAGTCTACTGAGACACATTGGCATCGAGTATCTGGATTGAAACATTTGTGATGGAGGTGGCCGCCTTCCACCCTGTCGTTAATGACAGAGACGCTTTAGCGTTCAACGACTTAAGTCTAAAGTCGCGCTGTAATGCTTGGCCATCGATTTGAGCAGAGACTTGTATCTGAATGTCAGTCATATTGATATTAGTCTTGTTGCTGAGTAGGGCGATGAGTTGTTGATCTTCAGAGGTTGTGGCGCTGACGCCGATGTACAGACTTGGGTTGTCCGGGATATCTAACAGCATGAAATTGTTTGATGCTGACTCGCCTGTTGGGCTGTTGCTGCCCATCGCCATTTGAAAATACTGTTTAGCCTCTCTTCGATCACCCCGTGTAAGCGCGAGTCGCCCCAGCGCGTTACTGGATACCGCGGTTGGTAGCAATTGGTGACTGCGAATCAAATCCTGCCTGGCGGCTTCAGCATTACCAAGTTGTTGGTATGTTAAGCCGCGCCCTAGATAGTATTCGTAATAACTATCGTCCAGAGCTAAGGCTTGATTGAATGATGTCTTTGCTTGGTCGAATTTTTTCTGTTGGAAATAGATGTTGCCCTGGAGTCCCGAAAACTTTGCCTCTGTCGGCACGGACTTTATTGCTGCCTTTACTAAAGCATGCGCTTGCGTCAAATCCTCGGTGGAGGAGGCGACATCGGCTTTCTTGTACGCATGGCGGTTGTCGTAAATGAAGCGAATTTTTTGTTGATAGCGGTCTGCATAGCGTTCACCGCTCGGTAAGTTGAGCTCGGCGATTGTTGTACGATTTGCCTCAACCCGAGACTGTGATGGCGGGTGGCTTGCGAACAAACCATCAATCCAGCTCGATGCCTGTCCCTCTGAGAGCCTGACGAATGTCTGTTGTAATCCAATCGCGGCGGCGGGTTCGTAGCCGGCCAGACTCATGTATTTGATACCATAGTAGTCAGCTTCAAGTTCTGCATCGCGTCCATATTTTTGCCCTATCATTTGAGCCCCGACCTGGGCTCCGCCGACAATGTAGTTTCCATAGTCTGTGGTTGAAGCGCCGATTGACGTGGCAACGACAAGACCCTGCATAATCTGGCTACGCTGAAGTGAGTTGGCGCCGTGCTTGGCGGCAGCATGGACAGCTTCATGGCCAAGGACCGCCGCGAGTTCCGCCTCGTCTTTAAGTTCGAGTAACAAACCACGATTGATAGCAATTTTGCCACCGGGTAACGCCCAGGCATTCGGCACTGAATTATTGAGAACAACAAATTCATAAGGTAAGTCACGGTCACCTGCATTGGCGACTCGTTTGCCTACTTCATTAATATAGTCGTTCAAAGCGGGGTCAGCGAGGAACTGGCCGCCCTGAGACTGTTGCGACGGCAGATATTGCTGACGACCGATGTTGATCTCATCATCAGTCGATATCCACGAAAGCTCGTTTTTGCCTGTCACAGGGTTGACGGCGCAACCGCTCAGACCAAAAGTAGTCGACAGGGCGATGATGAGTAAAAATCTGTTCAGGTTGTTTGTAGCGGGTGTTTTTTTGCGTGATTTCGACATGTACGTATCCGATCTAAATGGCTAACCCAACGATCGGTATGTCTTTATTGAGCTCATCGCCGAATATTGAATTTGAGAATCATTTTCAGTCGACATAGTATGTCCTACATAAACTCACTTTCACAACAAATCCCTGCGACCAAGCAGGTGGGGCAAAATGCCGTTAAGTATCGATAACATCAAGCGTTCGTTGCACGACGATGAACGTACGTTCCAACCAAAGAAGAACACACGACACGCAGCGGTCGCGGCTATCCTGCGCCCATTGCCGAGCCATACGGAAGCATTATTTATTTTGCGGTCGACAAAAGAAGGCGACCCTTGGTCTGGGCAAATGGCGTTTCCTGGTGGGCATTATGAAGACCACGATCTTTCTTTGCGTGATACGGCCGAACGGGAAACCATGGAGGAGATTGGCTTGGATCTGCGCGCAGAGGCACATTTTCTTGGCAAGATTCACGATGTAGAGGCGAACCCGAGGGGTAG
>CAJJAA010000008.1 GCA_905182025.1 uncultured OM182 clade bacterium | reverse complement strand
ACCATGTCGGCTCAAAAATCACCCACTACTGGAAAGAAAGTAGGAGCGCATGCACCGCCCGCCGTAAAGAAATCCCCGCCTGCCGCTGAAGGGAAACAAACCCGCGAGTGGCTGTCGATTGGTGACTCACTGTTCGTTCACCACTCTGTCGATCTAAATGATCGCTACCACTCTTTCAGTAGTGAGCACTATGCTTTTTTGAGTCCAGTGGGTAATTTGAAGGTCGGCTTTAATGTTTTTACAGATGAGGACGTCACTCTTTTGGGCGGTGCAAAAAAACGCTTGCAGCGATTGATGATGCAGAAATCTGTATTTGCGGTTGCGGGAGACACGCAGGTTACAAAGGAAATAATGGACGATGCTGTGTCTAGCATGAGCAATGAAGAGATAGCGCTTATGCTCAGGAATAGTTTAGTTGCATTGGAGGGTGTTGACGAATACGAAGCAGCAAACTCTCGTAAAGATAATAGTTGGCTTCTTCAGTTGGACTATCTCAGAGAAGATGTTGAGAAAGCGGTGGCAAAGGTTTCACCATCAGCTGTTCGTACGTCAAACAAGGTCGGTGAGGAAGGTCTTGAAGGTGATTCATCAAAGTCTCTGGAGGAGCTTAAAGCCGAGCTCGATGAATTGACTGGTCTCTCAGCTGTAAAGATTGAACTAGATCGCCTAATTGCCTTGTCTGCTGCCCAATCGAAGCGCGTTGAGCTTGGTCTTGACGTCTCAAATCCAAGTATGCACTTAATTTTTTCGGGCAACCCTGGAACTGGAAAGACTACCGTAGCCAGGATTTTGGGTCAGATGTATCGCGCCTTGGGCTTGTAAAAAGTGGCCATTTGGTCGAAGTAGATAGGGCGGGGTTGGTCGCCAACTATGTGGGACAGACTGCCACAAAGACTGCGGGAGTTATGGAGTCTGCCCTCGACGGAGTGTTGTTTATTGATGAGGCTTACTCTCTTTCTCGTTCGGACAGTGAAGCAGATTATGGACGCGAGGCTATTGAGGTTCTGTTAAAGACAATGGAAGATAATCGCGACCGTCTAGTTGTGATTGTGGCGGGCTACCCAGACTTAATGGATCAGTTTGTGGATCTAACCCTGGTCTGAAATCGAGATTTAAAAAATTAATCTTGTTCGAGGATTACACAGCAGATGATCTTGCGGAAATCTTCCAGAAAATGTGCCTTAAGGCAAATATCTCAATATCCAATGGTGTTCGCGAGAAAGCGTTGTTAATTTTTCAGCAAGCTCTGGAGAGCGATCGCTCCAACTTGGTAATGCGCGTGAAGCTCGGCGGTTATTTGAACAGTCGCTTGAGCTACAAGCTGTAAGAGCGTTGGCCGATGGTGAGATAAGCGAAGACGAGCTTACTGAATTCGTCGAGTCGGACATAGAGGACTAAGTATATGAGAATGTTCAGACAACTCCTTTCAAGCATAGTTGCTTTTGTAATTTTTCGATTCCTTAAATGTCTCTGCTGATACTAAGGAAGCCTGTCGGACTCCGATTCTCGCAGTTAGTGACTACAGCCCTCTGCGGTCCGTGGAGTATTTTGGTGACTCCGGTACAGCTAAAAAAGCGAAAGTGGGCGATAACTTCTCGCTGCAATGCGAGCGAGGAGCTTTGGAGATTGAGTCAGGGTCTACGATCAAATTCAATTCTGAGGCGATGCCTAAAGAAGCATACGCTGCAAAGAGTTCATTTTTTCAACAAGGGGTAAAGGCTAGCTCCAAAATAGGAGCGGAAGTTTCTATATCTGACCTTGGATATATCTTGGGAATTGCGGATACAAACGGATTTTCTTACGTCCTAGAGAATCGACAAGAAATTGATTTAATCGGTGAGCTTGAGTTTTACGAGGATGGCAATCTTTCATCGGCAGAGGCGGCGTCGAGCGGAGAAATATCGATTTTTGGGGAGAACGTCAGCTGGGATGAAGGAGATGATGTTAAATTTACTCCTTTTAGAACCTTGATTTCAAAAAGTGCATTGAAAAGGCTCAAAGGTGACTGGACGCTATCTTCATCTCAGGGCAACTTAAAGCTGAGCTTGGATTACAACGACAATGGAGAGCTAGAAATATTTCTGCTGAGCGGGGACGCGGAAGCATTGCATCCGGATATCTGGAGTCGGTCAACCATACAACCACTTAGTTTAGAACGGTTTTATCTGCCGGATACTGACCATATCGATTTTGATTTAAGAGGCGAGGTTTTTAAGCAGAATGGCGACAAGAGTGTTAGGGAGGAGGTTCCCCATCCCGGTTACTCTCACACAATCTGGTGATTCAATGAAACTAGCAGTCTATGAGTCTTCGCTGACGTTTGAACGAGATTCGCTGGTGACCGTAGCCTTGAATCGATTGATTGCTCTGGCGCAAGCCAGCGTTGCTCTAATCGTGTTCCTTTTCACGGCTATCTTCTTTTTTATTATATTTGGTGCATTTTTCGGAGAAAACAAAGATGCTTCACCGGATCGTCGCTACACGAAAAAGTCGGGAGGACGTTTGAAAGGCGGCGGAACTGTGGGAACATTATTAGGCGGTGGCCTACTTGCTCTAGCTGTTCCCATAGCTATTTACTTTTTTGTTTTAGATTCCCTAGGTATTTCAGGTCCTGTTGATTACATGAGTTTCTTTTTATTTTGAAACGTTAATACGGTCATCGGTACTGCGTTTTGCCTCGCTTATGGGGCACGTTTTTATTCGAAGACAAGCAGGCTTCTATTTTGGATGGGCGGGCCTTAGCAGCGAGAGATTTTGTGTTTCCTTTCAACCTTTGGCTCGATTCCGAAAATAAGACGTTAACGGTCTCAAAAAGAAATTGGTTTATCGTAGGCATTGACACTAAGTCCTTCAATTTTGGCCAGATACGCAACGTATTTGTCGATGAGCACTTGTTCACCAGCATCGTTAACGATTCGCGTTTACGCGGGGAAAATAGAATGCCATTGGTTTAGAAAGTCGGACGCTAATAAATTCAAAGATGCCTTAATGGCCACTAGAAGCGGCCCGGTGGATGGAGCTGGAGTTTTCCTTGAATAAATTTTGTTTACTGACTGCTACTTTAAGCTGAGATAATAGCGTAAGCGTCAAATTTTACGTTTACCTGAATTCATCTTAGGAGATTAAAGGTCGTGGGGATGATAACTAGAGACGAAATCCAGGAGCTTACGTCATCTCCAATTTTTAATTTATCACTGAGTTCTAGGGAGCTTTTCCATTCGAATTTTATCTTCTGGTTGGCGAGTATAGAGCAGGAGCCGTTTCGCAAAGGGTTAGAGAGAGCGCTGTCGGTAGAAATTTCTGGTGCCTATAACCCAAATCATTCCTACAGGGAAAAGAACAACCTAGACATTGTAATTTCTTATCACGATCGTACTGTCGTGATTGAGAATAAATTTAAGAGTATCGCGACAATTGAGCAGTTAGAGAGGTATTCAAAGCTGGAGATTGCGGATGGTTCCATCTGTATTCTTTTGAGTTTAGCGCGTCCAGAGTTCTTTCCCAGTGATGGGCAGTGGTGTGAACCTAAGTCCCAGGTGAGGTGGCATTTTTTATCTTACGAATGCCTCGCTTCAATCGTACAAGGGTTGGCCGAGGAGTCGGAAAATCATTATCACGCAATGCTGATGACCGATTACGCGAGGGTCGTTAAACTGATCTCTCAAATCGCGAGCGCTGCTACTATCGGACTGTCCAGTGACTTCAGTTTCACAAACAACGCTACTGGATCAGACCTTGCAATCGCTGAAGCATTGAGGTTGGGAGATTTTTACTTAAAGCGCAAGTATGAGCTTATCACTAACCTAATTAGGTCAGCTGTGGACGATTCGCAGCATGAAGACGACGTTATTACGATCAGCAATGGTTTTACCCGAGGTCAGGGACTAACTGATATCAAAATTTTTATTGCGAATAGTCTTTATCTGGGAGTACAGATACAGGGGATGCAATATCGGAAGGTAATAGAAGTGCTTGAGGGAGATCATGTCCCTTGCCACAGATCTAGACTATATCTCTTCCGAGACAAACTGGATCACGTCATTTACCGAGGCTCCACCAGAAACATTTCCAAAAACTAGCTCAGGGCGCACATTCAATAAATTTGGAGAAACGTTCAAATATCGATATTTTAAGATTGATCCTACTTTTACCATTGGAGAGTTAGTTGCTTTGGTAATTCAGCATATCTCGGAAGCTAGAGAAATAAAAAAAGCGTGGCAACTACGATAGTTGTCAAAATTAGTTTTCTGAGAGGATTGGACTTCCCAGAGTTTACCAAGTGAGAGCGGTAGTGTTACCTCATGTTGAGTTGAGGACTAGACAGCTCTATACCTGCACTATTACTAAGTAGTTTTCGGACGTATTGGCTGGGTCTGTAACTTATTGATTTTATTATTAAAATCACGAACCTTAGGGCTGGAATTTTTTAAGTCATTGATTTATATAAGATTAATCAAGGCCTAACGATAATCTGTTATGAGGCATCTTATGACCTTGTCGAAAATCGTGTTGATTAAGACATTTTAGTAGAAGTTGTTTAACTCTCCGACAACTTTTCCAGATTTTTTCTTAATGCCTGAAACGAGAGAGGTGCCGCATAGGCACAGCCACGGTAGTCCTAAGGTAGTCAAATCGAAAAACTGAAAAAAATAATAGCTCGCTGGGGATACAAGCCATTGGAAAATAACGATTAATTGGTAGCTATGGGTGGACTTGAACCACCGACCCCAGCATTATGAATGCTGTGCTCTAACCAGCTGAGCTACATAGCCACACGATAAAACCACCCGATCTCACCTTAAGCCTGCCAAGAAATGAACTTCTTGAACGATGTTACCGACTCAGCGATTCGGGAGGTCGCGAATTGTCCATTTTCAGGCCTATTTTGTCAAGATAGATTCACCCTATAGGTCTGCTAGACGCCGTAATTCGGCTGCTGTACCTTTGTATCCACACCGGTATATCACAACGAATAATAAATTCTGGAGTACAGCAATGAAGATTGGTCTATTCGCAACGTTTATGTCTCCCCACGCAAACCCTGAAATGATGGGCAAGTTTGGTCAGGACGCCGAGGAAATCGGCGTTGAGTCACTCTGGTTAGGCGAGCACGTCGTGCTTTTCGACAAGATGGAATTCCCCTACCCCGGCAGCAAGGATGGTCGTATCCCTGTACCCGCCGGCGGTGGCATTCTGGACACGGTGGCAAGTCTGGGCTATATGGCGGCAAAAACCAGCAAGTTACGATTTGGTACCGGCATTACACTTGTGCCGCAGCGAAACCCGATCTATACCGCGAAGGAGTTTGCCACATTGGATTGGCTCACCAACGGACGCATTGATTTCGGTGTTGGGGTCGGCTGGTGTAAAGAAGAAGTGATTGCCTGCGGCTATAGCTGGGAGGATCGTGGTTCGCGCTGCGATGAGTTTTTGGAGGTTATCAAACGCCTGTGGACCGACGAGCTAGCGTCCTTTGAAGGCAAACACATCACCCTGCAAGCTTGTCGGCTCGATCCTAAACCGATTCAAACCCCGCACATTCCGATGATTATTGGCGGCCACAGTAAAGCGGGCTTTAGACGTGCGGCTCGATTTGGTAGTGGTTGGTATGGCTTTAATCTGAGCCCAGAGTCGACTCGGACGGTATTGGCTGACTTAGATCGTGCGCTGGCAGCAGAGAATCGCTCGCGAGAAGGCTTTGAAATTGTCATCACGCCATTGCCGAACGCAACACCGGATCAGATAGCAGAGTATGAAGATTTGGGCGTCGACCGGCTTGTGTTGCATCTGGGCAGCCAGCGGCCAGAGAAAATCACCCAACGACTTGAGCAGGTTCAAGAATTTATACGTTCGTAGTAGGGGGGGTTAAAGCACTTACATGACGAGCCCATGATCATGAGCTCGTCATTGTATTTATCTTAAAGGTTTTTGTAACCATCGGTTCAGTTACAGAGATAAGCCTCTATACGTTGAAACGGAAAAGCACCACATCGCCGTCTTTCATGATGTACTCTTTGCCTTCTATGCGTTTCTTACCGGCTTCTCTGGCACCGTTTTCGCCGCTGAATTCGATATAGTCGTCAAAGCCAATGACCTCAGCTTTAATGAAGCCTCGCTCGAAGTCTGTGTGGATAACGCCGGCTGCTTGCGGCGCTGTCGCGTTCTGTTTCACCGTCCAGGCGCGTACTTCTTTTTCACCCGCGGTAAAGTAGGTTTGCAAACCCAACAATTCATAACCGGCTCTGATGACACGATCGAGACCCGGCTCGGCCATACCCAAGTCAGCTAAAAATTCAGTTCGTTCCTCATCATCAAGCTCGGCAATTTCAGCTTCTAACTTGTTACATATCACAACGATCTGGGCACCCTGCTCGTCCGCAAGCTTTTGCACGGCATCAAGATGCGGGTTGTTTTCAAAGCCATCCTCATCAACATTGGCAATATAAACAACGGGCTTCATCGTCAGCAGATGCAGACCCTTCAATTCAGTTAGTTCGTCAGAACTAAAAGACAAGGTTCTCGCGGGGTTGCCTTCGTTAATGTGGGCCTCCAGTCGCTCGAACAACGCCTTTTGCGCTATCGCATCTTTATCACCGTTCTTCGCAATCCTGCCAGTACGCGCAATGCCTTTCTCAACAGAATCCAAATCGGCCAACTGTAATTCCGTGTCAATAATTTCAATATCGCGAAGCGGATCAATACTGTTAGAGACGTGGATGACATTTTCATCTTCGAAACAACGTACGACGTGAGCGATGGCATCCGTTTCGCGAATGTTAGCCAGGAACTGATTACCCAGGCCTTCGCCTTTTGATGCGCCTTCAACTAAGCCAGCGATATCAACGAACTCCATTGTCGTGGCAATGACGTTTTGTGGTTTTACCAACGCCGCCAATTGATCAAGCCTTGGGTCAGGCATCGGCACGATGCCGGCATTTGGCTCAATGGTACAAAAAGGGAAATTTTCAGCGGCAATACCCGCCTTCGTCAATGCATTAAACAGTGTTGATTTACCGACATTAGGCAATCCAACAATTCCACAATTAAAACCCATTTAACTTACCTCGACCTTAAAACCGTTCAACTCATTCATCGCTTTTTGCCACTCGCCGTTTACGACAAGAGGCATTAGCCTGAGAGCTTCATCAATACATTGATAGATTGTAGATTCGTCTTTTTTACTCACTGTGCCCAAGACATGGCCAGTGACATCGGATTTTTGACCGGGGTGACCAACACCGATACGTAGACGATTAAAATCCTGGTTACCACCGAGACGCTGGGTAATGTCACGCAGACCATTATGACCCGCAAGACCACCGCCCTGCTTGAATCGAATCACGCCCGTGGGCAGATCGAGTTCATCATGGACAATGAGAATTTGTTCCGGGGGAATCTTAAAAAAATGGGCTAGCGCCCTGACGGACTTGCCGCTTTCATTCATATAGGTTGTGGGCAACAGCAGGCGCATTTCCTGCGATTCAAAAAGCGTCGTAGCCGTTCGACCAAAAAACTTTTTTTCTTCTTTGAACGTTGCGCCCTGTTGGTTGGCAAATCGGGAAACAAACCAGACCCCTGCGTTGTGACGGGTTCTGGCGTATTGTTCCCCTGGATTACCGAGACCGACAATGAGCTTCAAATTGGAGCTCATGTCATTACCTAGTCTTCAGCTGGTGCTTCGCCTTCAGCAGCTCCGCCTTCAGCAGCTTCTGACTCATCACTTTCTTCAACCGTCGCACGCGTTGCAACGACAGAGACAACCACTTGGTCATGATCTTCGCCGTATGACAATTCAGGTACAGAAACACCTTCAGGAAGCTTTAACTCACTCATATGAAGAGAGGATCCCATTTCAAGCGCTTCAACATCAACCTCAATAAACTCAGGTAGATTACCGGGCAAACAAGCGATCTGGAGTGATGACATAACGTGTGAAACCATACCGCCATCAATCTTGACGCCAACACAGGCTTCTTCATTGATAAAGTGCAGTGGTACCTCAACAGTGATTTCTTGGTCCATTCGAACCCGTAGAAAATCTGCATGCATAATTCGATTAGTTGCAGGGTGACGTTGCAGCCCTTTGACAATAGCGTTTTCACTCTCGCCGCCAACTTTCAAATTAATGATGTGAGCGAAAAATGCTTCGTTCTCACAAGATTTGTGCAACACATTTTGTGCAATAGAAATTGAAACTGGTTCTTTGCCCGCGCCATAAACAATAGCGGGGACCATTCCAGCATTACGACGTAGGCGGCGGCTCGCACCTTTCCCCAAGTCATTACGTACTTCGGCTTGAAGCTCGAATTCGTTAGCCATCTTAGTTCTCCTAGATGATTTAATTAACCAGCTTTACCGCGACCGCAAAGACTGGACTATCTATCGGCATAGTGCCGATAGTTTCAACCCTTAAAACAAAGCGGGCTGAATTCGCTTGTTGAACAATGCGCTCAACGATTCTTCGTTACTGACACGCCGTATCGATTCGGCTAATTCATCTGCAATGCTCAGCTGACGAATCTTTGGATGATGTGCCGCTGCGTCAGACAGCGGTATCGTGTCAGTGACGACCAATTCGTCCAATGACGACTTGGTGATATTCTCAATTGCGTTCCCGGACAAAACGGGGTGCGTACAGTAGGCCAGTACTTTCGTTGCGCCGTTTTCTTTTAGCGCGTTGGCTGCCGCACACAACGTGCCAGCGGTATCGACCATGTCATCAACCAAAATACAGGTTCGACCTTTAACATCACCGATAATGTGCATGACCTCAGACTCATTCGCATTCGGTCTTCGCTTATCAATTATCGCAAGATCGGCATCATCTAATTGCTTTGCCAGCGCTCTTGCTCTTACCACCCCACCGACATCGGGTGAGACAATCATTAAATTCTCGTAGTTGTTCTGCTCGATATCTAATAGCAGGACCGGTGTTGCATATATGTTATCAACAGGGATATTGAAAAAGCCCTGAATCTGATCCGCATGAAGATCGATTGTTAACACGCGATCGATGCCAACACTGCTTAGCATGTCCGCGACAACCCGCGCTGTAATGGGCACTCTTGCGGAGCGTACCCGTCGATCTTGCCTTGCATAACCGAAGTACGGGATGACAGCCGTAATTCGGGTGGCGGATGCTCTGTGAAGACAATCTGCCATCACGATGAGTTCCATCAAGTTATCGTTGGTTGGCGCACAGGTGGGCTGGATAATGAATACGTCCTTACCTCGAACGTTATCCTGTATCTCTACGCTGACTTCTCCATCGCTGAATCGGGAGACTTCCGCATCACCCATTTCAATTCTGAGCCTGTCAGTCACTCGACTGGCAAGAACCCGATGTGCATTACCCGTGAAGATTTTTAACTCGGCCACTTTGTCATTCCAGGTTGTTATAGTTAATTCTAACTAGTTCCAGAAATTGGCTCATATCGAGTCTCAAACGAGACTCGCAGAAGAGATGGCTGGGGTGGCAGGACTCGAACCTACGCATGCAAGGATCAAAACCTTGTGCCTTACCAACTTGGCGACACCCCAATCTTTACAAAACTAACTCAACTTTCACGCACGGCCTTTCTCATGTGCGTTCTTTCTACTTACTTTCGGTTAACGGATATTACACTCTGCTAACCTAACTGCGCCAACTCTGATACGACTGGCGACTTATCTAGCCCCTGCGCAACGAACGTCGTCCATTGCTCTGGCACTTGCTTTGCAACACTTTGCGCCTCTAACCTCGAGTCAAACTGCAAAAAAACACAGGAACCTGTTCCTGTCATTTTAGCAGGGCCCCATTTGTTTAACCACAACAGGACTTCATCAACTTCTGGGTAGAGTTCCCTCACGACGATCTCGCAATCGTTACGGGCACCGTGCTCCAAAAAGCGCGCTATTGTGATGGTTGATGAGTCCCGTGTCAATTCCGGATGTGAAAATATTCTTGCTGTATCAACATGGCAGTTAGGACTGACGATTAGATAGAATGAGCTCTTCAGCACCAAAGGTGTCAACACCTCTCCGATACCTTCACCCCAAGCTGATTGAGCGAACACAAACACCGGCACATCAGCACCCAATTGTCGGCCGAGCCGCATCAGTTCCTTGGCAGAAATATTCAAGCTCCAAAGACGGTTAAGCCCCAGCAACGTCGTCGCAGCATCGGAACTTCCCCCGCCAAGACCTGCACCCATGGGCAAAAACTTATCCAAATGAATTGTCGCGCCCTGTTTCGTCGCACTAAATTCTTGCAGCAGCTTGGCGGCCAAATAAACCAAATTAGTTTGCACCGGCAAATCGATATTGGATTCGACCGACAATTGGTCGGATAGCTCGAAGCTTAAGGTGTCACAGATATCCAGCATTTGAAATGCGGTCTGCAAATCATGATAACCATCTGGGCGACGGCCAGTGATCAGCAAACAAAGGTTAATCTTCGCCGGTGCCGATAAGGTAAAGGGCGCTATTGCCACGATCGAACCGCCATTTTAATCGAGGTATCACCCTTGAGGAACACCAGCTTCATCGGCAAGTCATCGACGACCTTGTCGATTTTTATCTGCCAACCCGATTGTTCGAAGCCGCTTACCGTATTTTGCCAGGGTAGCAAAGGCGATGGCTTGCCTCTGACCCAGAACGTCAGCAACTCAAGCGGCATTACCACGCCGGTATGCTCAAGGAGTAGCTGTGAAGCGTTCTCAGCTTGGAAACTACCTCGCCTTGGAATATCAATAAAGGCGATATTTGGGGTAACACGAATGTTCGCCACCGAAACACCGAGCGTGCCATTAAGGCGAATGTCAGATGTATCATCTTGCTGTTGCCACGTTAGCGAAAAGGTCTCGGCCGTATCCCCATGCCGAATACCAACTCGAGAGAGCAGCCGCCAGTTCGCCTCAGAGTCTTTAATCTGCTCCGAGTCATGTTGATCCGGTGGCGAGACCGCGCAACCAGCGATCACTAGGGACATCAACGCGAACAGCGTCAGCCGTCTTAGGCATTGCAATTGTGATTGATTGTTAACGGCGCGTCATTGAGCCCGCCCGTCATTAAGTAACGTCATTATTGAACAGCAAATTCTTCTATGACTTTCTGCAGAATTTCACTCTGCGGGGCAAGTTCCAGCGCTTTACGCCAAACCTTTATCGCTTCGTCTTTACTGCCTGACACCCACAAAACTTCGCCCAAATGGGCTGCCACTTCATCATTAGTGAACAACTCGAGCGCTCGGCGCAAATGCAGTATCGCCTCTGAATAGTTCTTCAATCGGTATTGAACCCAGCCCATGCTGTCAATAAACGCAGCTTCATCAGGCTTGATCGCCAATGCTCTTTCTATTAGGCCCAACGCTTCCTGATAACGGTCCGTCTGATCAGCAAGGGTATAACCCAGCGCATTCAGCGCATCCCCGTTGAGTGGCTGTTTTGCGATTATGTGCTCTAAGTCTTGTTCCATTTGGTCCATACGACCATGCTGCTGCGCCGTCATCGCTCTAAAATATCGCATATCAAGATTATCGGGTTGCAGCACCACTTCCTTATCGAGCAGATAAAAAACCTCATCGACAATTCCGCGATCACTTAGAAGTTGTGCCTCGACCATCACAAGTTCATTTTTACGTCCGGGGTTATCGGCACGCATATTCGCCAGGTAGCGCTGCATATCTGTGATGCGGCCTTGATCAAGTAGAATTGAAGCAATGCGAGACTGAGCGGGCAGGAATTCATAGCCACGGCCAACCTGCTTATACTCCCGCAGCGCCTTAGCAATATCCTTATTTTTCTCGGCAATCGTGCCAACGTAGAAATGCGCCTCACCGACTCGGCGATTCCAGCGGATCATTTTATTTAGGTAAGTAACGGCTTCATCATCCCGTTCTTGCTCCATCGCGATCAGCGCCAGTGCGAACAGAATATCGCCATCACTCGGTGCCTGCTCAAGTATGATCCCATACTGTTCCTTGGCAACATCAAGCTCCCCTGCTTCGAATCGAAGACGGGCGTAAATCAATCTCAAACGTCGATTCTCTTCCTCGAAGCCATTCACCACATCGGCTAGAAAAGTCAGCGCCTCATCTGATCGATGCAGCGCCTTCAATGTATTGACCTTCAAAATCACGACATTGATATCATTCTCAGCATCCAGCAGTTGATTCGCAATCGCGAGCGCCGCTTCCAGTTCACCCTGCTGTTCCAACAAAACCGCTTTTGAGAACAGCAATTGTTTGTCATCGGGATCGGTTTCCAACATCCTAGAAATACCTACCAGAAGGGCTGACCGCTCCTGTGGCGCAAGATTGCCGGCGCGATAGGCAAAAACATCAAAATTTGCGAGCCCGCCTAAATTCTTGATCGCTTCCATATGCAATATGGCTTGCTCAAGATTACCCGACCGCATTAAATGATCAGCCGCGTGCCTGTGCGCCTCAATACTCTCGGGATCGACTTCAGCCCATATTTGCGATGCTTGCAGGGCCAAATCATTACGCTTCAAGTAGTTCGCCAGACGCGTTGCCCTCGCTGCGACACCCGCATCCTGAGTCTCGCTGGCCATCGCCATGTATTTTTCAAGCGCGAGCTCATACTCACCCCGGTAGCCTGCCACCTCGGCAACGAGGAGCTGGTACAAAGCGTCATTTTTAAAGGGCTTGACAGGATATTCATTAAATTTTGGCGCGCGTTTTGGCTCACTCTCGGCATTGTTAGACATCGTCTCGACAGCCTCGATAACCAGCGGTTCATCGACGTCATTGCGGGCGTTGATCGAGTTACATCCCGTCAAAATCAACAACAGTAAGAATGGTCCAAGTATTCGCCTTAGATTGAATCGATACAGGTCCATTAGATAAGCGTTATTCACGTATTTCCCTTCAAACAAAAATCTTACACAATTTGCTTCACAACAAGCCCTATATTCACCTCTCCAACCCACGTACAATACGCTGATTCAAATGTGAGGCTAGGTTTGAATTCCATCTACAAGCTTCGCTTTTCATTCTACTTTTACAAGACCATCAAAGTCATCCAATCATTGCGCGATTGCAGTGTTTAGATCTGACTACGCTACGGCGATAAGGCTATTAAGGCGAGCTACGGCATGGAATTAATAATTGTAGGCGTCAATCACCATACAGCACCGATTGCCCTACGCGAAAAAGTGGCTTTTACGCCGGACAAGATTGCGACAGCACTCAAACATCTGGTCAACGATCAGGATTTGAGCGAGCTCGCGATCTTGAGCACCTGTAATCGCACTGAGCTTTACGCCGTCAAACCTCAACTTGACCCAAACGGCATTGTCGACTGGCTTGCTGAGTATCATCAGCTACCAAAAGACGAATTAGCAGACAGCATTTATGTTCACCAAGGCAAAGCCGCCATCAGTCACGTCATGCGCGTCGCCATTGGACTCGACTCGATGGTACTCGGCGAACCGCAGATTTTGGGCCAGCTAAAAGATAGCTTTCGGTTGGCACAGGCGAGCGGCGTCATGGGTTCTGACCTCAATCGCCTGTCACAACAAACCTATCGGGTTGCTAAACATGTCCGCAGCACCACCTCAATTGGTGAAAACCCGGTGTCCGTCGCCTCCACAGCTGTCGTTCTGGCATCCCAATTGTTCGCCGATATCAGCACATGCAATGCGCTTCTGATTGGCGCGGGAGAGACCAGTGAGTTAGTCGGCAAACACCTGCGTGGTGCTGGCATATCCAATATCACGATCGCAAACCGATCGCTGGCGAATGCTGAGTCTCTAGCAGAAGTGCTTGATGGTCAGGCTGTGTCCCTTAATGATCTTGCAGCCCATCTCGACACGACCGACATTCTTATTTCATCAACCGCCAGTGACATCCCGATTCTGGGTAAAGGCACGGTTGAACGGGCGATTAAAGCTAGACGACATAAACCTATTTTCATGGTTGACCTCGCCGTACCTCGAGATATTGAGCCGGAGGTTAACGAACTCGCAGATGTCTATCTGTACAGCATGGATGACTTGCAAGCGATCATTGCTGATAACTTGAATTCACGCGCCGATGCGGCAAAAGACGCTGAACTACAGATTGAGTTGGCCGTTGATCAATTTCTCAAGGACGCAAAGTCACTTGATGCAACGGACACGCTCGTTAAATTTCGAAAGAGCAATGAGACAATAAAAACCAAAGAACTTGAGAAAGCTTTAAAGAGCTTAAAGAAAGGTGATGACCCAGAATCCGTCTTAAAAGTATTTGCCTCTCAACTGACCAACAAGCTTATTCACATACCAAGCGTACAAATCAAACAAGCAACCATTGATGAAAGACATGATGTACTCGATGCTGTCGAACAGCTATTTCAACTCGACAATGACGAACAACCGGACCCCTAGATGAACCCCTCACTAAAACTAAAACTGGAACAACTGCTTGATCGCTACGACGAACTTGGCGCGCTACTGAGCGATGCTGAAGTGATATCGAACCAAACCCTTTTTCGTGGCTACTCGAAAGAATATGCAGAGATCGAACCCGTTGTACTCTGCTACCGAAAGTTTGAGGAAAATCAGTCCAGCCTAGAAGAGGCAAAACTTATGCTCTCTGATAGTGACGCTGATATTCGAGAGATGGCTCAGGAGGAGATTGGCGAGCTCGAATCGACAACAGACTCTCTTGATAGCGAATTACAACGCTTGTTATTGCCGAAGGACCCCAATGATTCCCACAATGCCTTTCTCGAGATTCGGGCGGGTACCGGCGGCGATGAGGCTGCAATTTTTGCAGGCGACCTGTTTCGCATGTATAGCCGGTTTGCTGAAGATAAAAAATGGAAAATAGAGATTGTGACTGAACGACTTGGCGACCATGGCGGTTATAAAGAAGTCATAAGTCGCATAGAGGGTAAAGATGTTTATGGCCAGACTGAAATTTGAATCAGGCGCCCATCGAGTCCAGCGCGTACCCCAAACAGAATCACAGGGGCGCGTTCATACTTCTGCTTGTACCGTTGCAATTATGCCGGAGGTCGAGGACCTCGACGAAATAGAGATAAACAAGAGCGATCTTCGGGTCGACACATTCAGAGCATCAGGCGCCGGCGGACAGCACGTTAACAAAACGGATTCCGCTATTCGTTTAACACACATTCCTTCAGGCATCGTTGTTGAGTGTCAGGACGAACGTTCGCAACATAAAAACAAGGCTCGGGCGATGAGCCTACTTCAGGCAAAATTGATGACCGTCGCAGAACAGGAGCGACACTCGGA
The DNA here is from genome assembly GCA_905182025.1 of uncultured OM182 clade bacterium. Taxonomy (GTDB): domain Bacteria; phylum Pseudomonadota; class Gammaproteobacteria; order Pseudomonadales; family Azotimanducaceae; genus JAHRVQ01. The sequence goes on along the minus strand of CAJJAA010000008.1, from coordinate 126,228 downwards.
AGAAGCTGAAACGCGAAGAAGCCTTGTCGGCAGTGGCGATCGTTCAGAGAAAATTCGCACCTACAATTTTCCTGATGGACGTGTGACTGACCACCGAATTAACCTCACATTGCATCGGCTGGCTCAGACAATGCAGGGTGATCTAGCGCCGATTGTCGATCAACTCGTGCAGGAGCATCAAGCTGACTTGCTGTCACAAATGGGCGCCGATACGTAATGACGGCTGTTTCGGTATCCGTCAAAGATGTGTTGTCCAATCTATCGACCCATACCAATGTCTTTAACGATGTTCGTACAGATGAAAACACAGCAAATCCATCTCGCTTGGATTGCCAACTTCTTCTGGGTTACTGCCTGAACCAGACACGCACCTGGCTCATAGCCCATGATGACTACGTGCTCAGCGAGGCTCAATACTCTACTTTTACCTCGCACCTGTCTGAGCTTCGAGGCGGCAAACCGTTGCAATATATTCTTGGCCATCAAGAATTCTGGAGTCTCGATTTCAAGGTAAACGAATCAACCTTGATTCCGAGACCTGAAACGGAATTATTGATTGATATCGCTCTACAACTTATTGGCGACAGCAAGCCTGTGATCATCGACTTAGGGACAGGCGCCGGACCGATTGCTGTGGCGCTCTCAAAGGAGTGTCCTGCAGCAACCATCATTGCCACCGATTTTAGCTTCAAAGCCTTACGCTGCGCTAAATCAAACGCAGCGCGGCTGACCGATCACAAGCCTGCATTCGTTCAATCTAATTGGCTATCCTGCATCACCGAAAACAGCGTCGATTTAGTGATTAGTAACCCACCCTATATAGACCCGAACGATCCACATTTGCCGCAACTCAGCTATGAACCGGCAACTGCCCTCATCGCAGATTGTGCTGGCTTGGCTGATCTACAAGAGATTATTCAATCAAGTTATTCAATTCTAAAACCCAAAGGTGCGGTTATTGTCGAGCATGGCTATGACCAGCAGGCTGCAGTAGTCGAATTGTTCAAGCGCTGTGGCTATGAGGACATTCAGCCCTTTTTAGATCTAGCCAATCAGCCTAGGGCTGTGTCGGCGAGAAAGTCCGTGTAATAATCGATTATCATAAGCCGAGTCTCAAATTTATAGCGAGTAACAAACCAGCCATGTACGATCATGCTCTATCATGAATGACGACGAACTACTGAGATACTCCAGGCACATTCTCTTGCCGGATATCGACATAGAGGGGCAGGAGCGTCTGATTGCAAGCAGAGTGCTTATCATTGGCATGGGAGGTCTTGGCAGTCCAATTGCGTTGTATTTAGCGGCGGCAGGTATTGGGCAACTAACACTCGCTGATGACGACCGTGTCGAACTGAGTAATCTACAAAGGCAGGTCATTCACAGTACTGATCGTATTGGTGAACTGAAAGTCGATTCTGCGAAACAAGCCATTCAAGCATTGAACCCGACAGTCACCGTCAACTGCCTATCAACTCGATTAACAAAACCGTCGCTAACGACATTACTTGGCTCGATCGATCTAGTGATTGATGCAACGGACAATTTTGAAACAAGGTTTATCATCAATGAGGCATGCGTGGAAACAAACACAGCGGCGATATTTGGCGCAGCCGTTCAGCTAGAAGGTCAGGTCTTGGTTTATGACCCTGACCAGGACAACGCCTGCTACCAATGCTTGTATGGCTCGGCATCTGACAATGCATTGAACTGCGCCGAGAACGGTGTAGCCGGGCCTGTGGTAGGTATTATAGGGACAGTTCAGGCGATGGAAGCGATTCGCCTCATTGCAGGGATTGGCAGAAGCTCCTCTGGCTACCTGCAGGTGTTCGACGCAAAGCAGATGGAATGGCTAAAACTAAAGCTACCTAAAAACCCTCATTGCGAAACTTGCTCGTAACGCCAAAGCACTTGAAACAGCTAATTTAGCGTTAATGAAAGAGGGTCTCAGGACGACCGCGATAGTTTAGATCTGACTAACATCAACACCTTTTGCTTGAAGGTCCGCGTGGTACGAACTTCTTACTAGCGGACCACTGGCAACCTGTTTGAAACCCATTGCCTCACCTAGCTCTTTCAACATTGCAAACTCATCAGGGTGGACGAAACGCTCAACTTTCAGATGGTCACGACTTGGTTGCAAATACTGACCCAGCGTCAACATATCAATATTATGATCACGCATATCTTGCATCACCACTTTGACTTCATCGATTGTTTCACCCAGGCCCAGCATCAAACCAGACTTGGTTCTCACGTTTGGCTTAACTTGTTTGTATCGTTTTAGCAGATCCAGCGACCACATATAATCGGCGCCAGGACGCGCCTTTTTATAGAGTCTTGGTACCGTTTCTAAATTGTGATTGAAGACATCCGGTGGCTCCGCCGCAAGGATTTCGAGCGCAATGTCCATGCGACCACGAAAGTCGGGCACTAACACTTCAACTTGTGTATTGGGGTTCAACAATCGTAAGTAACGGATGCACTCTGCAAAATGCGCCGCACCGCTATCTTTCAAATCATCTCTATCGACAGACGTCACAACAACATACTTCAACGCCATCTCAGCAACGGCTTCCGCAAGTTGACGGGGTTCTTCAGTATCCAAAGGATTAGGCTTACCGTGCGAGACATCACAAAAAGGGCAACGACGCGTACAAATTTCACCCATGATCATGAATGTTGCCGTACCGTGCGTAAAGCACTCGGACAGGTTCGGACAACTTGCCTCTTCACATACTGAAGCGAGTTTTCGAGTCCGAAGAATCTTTTTAATTCGACTAACTTCAGGACTCGCTGCAATCCTGACTCTAATCCAGTCCGGCTTCTTAAGTAACTCTTCGGTCGGCACAACCTTGACAGGAATACGCCTTACTTTATCCGCGCCTCGCAGCTTTACACCCTGGACCAGCTTATTTCTTTCGTCTCTTGCCATACTTAATACTTATTAATCAGTCAAATATTGAACCGAATTATACCCGAATCGGTGTTTCAAGTGGTCAACCAATTGCGCTGAAGCGCTCTGCACATTCATCTTCACACCCTGCGCACGCAGTTGAGTCACTTCTAATCCCTCATAGCCACAGGGGTTGATGCGCGTAAAGGGCTCAAGATCCATATCGACATTTAAGCTGAAGCCATGATAACTCCTGCCTTTGCGTACACGCAGACCAAGTGCTGCGATCTTTGCTGCACCAACGTAGACGCCGGGTGCGTCTTTTCTAGCTTGTGATGTAATACCTTGCTGCTCGAGAAAGTCGATGAGGGTATTTTCGATACCTGAGACAAGATCTCGTACGCCAAGCCGACGACGTTTCAAGTCGATGAGCAAATAGCCTACCAGTTGGCCCGGACCGTGATACGTAACTTGACCACCTCGATCGCTTTGTACAATTGGAATATCACCGGGGTTCAAGATATGTTCTGGTTTACCAGCCTGCCCTAAAGTAAAAACCGACGGGTGCTCAACGAGCCAAAGCTCATCATTTGTTTCGGCGGATCGTTCGTCCGTGAATTTTTTCATTTGCGCCCATACCTGCGAGTATGGGCAAAGACCGAATGACCTAACGTTGAGCATTAGGCCTGCCACTACAAGACCATTCGGACTGCGTCACATTGCTTCAAATCCTTAAAGAGTTCGTCGAGCTGCGCCGTACCCGTTGCCCAAAAGCCAAAGCGAAGTGACACATAGTTCCCTTTTTTACTCGGCATTTGACTGAGATCTGCCAAACTTAAACGCATATCATGACGTTTGACGATCTCGAAAATTATCTCTTCGATGCCTGGTTCGGATTGAACAATCACCTTGATTGGATAGTCGCAGGGAAAAACTATTTTAGGCTGTTCAGATGCCGGGTCGTTTTCATTGTTTTCATTCATCAGTTATACCGCCAGCGCATCGCCAGAGAACAACTGGGTAAAGAACAAATTAATCGAGTCCCAAAGACCCTTAAAAAAGCCAGCTTCGGCAATATCCATCAACGCAACGAGCGGTAATTCTGCTATAACGCCCTCGCCATCACTTATCTTAAGTTGACCCAGCGTGTCGCCGCGTTTTATCGGCGCGTGCATGACGCCATCGATATCTAGGGTTGCCGACAATTCGGCTTTAGTGCCTCGGGTAACCGTCAAGGCAACAGCTTGTGCAACACCCAAATCGAGTCGATCAATTTGACCACCCCAGACCCTGACCGTCCTTAAGGTCTCGGCCGCTTTATAAAGGCGCAGTGTTTCAAAATAGCGGAATCCATAGCTGAGCAACTTTTGACTTTCTGTCGCTCTAGCCTCCTCAGAGGATGCGCCCATAACGACAGCGATAAGGCGCATATCGTCGCGTAAAGCGGAGGACACCAAACAATACCCTGCAGCATCCGTGTGTCCCGTTTTTACACCATCAACGGACTTGTCACGCCATAACAAAAGGTTACGATTAGGTTGTCGGATATCATTGTAGGAAAAGTACTTTTCGCCATACAGACTATAGTGTTCTGGAAAATTCTTAATCAGTGCTGTCGTCAGCTTCGCTAAGTCGGCGGCGGTTGTATAGTGACCCTCATTGGGCAGACCAGTCGCGTTTTGGTATTGCGTATCCTTCATTCCAAGCAATACCGCTTGTTGATTCATCACGTCAGCAAATGCTTCCTCACTGCCGGCAATATGCTCTGCGATAGCAACACTCGCATCGTTTCCAGACTGAATGATGATGCCTTTCATCAGATCATCGATAAGTACTTTGGTGCCTTCTCGAATGAACATTCGAGACCCTTCTGTTCGCCAAGCCTTTACGCTCACATCGACTTCGTCTGTGCCAGACAACCTACCGCTTGCTAACTCGCTCGAGGCGACATAGCTGGTCATCATCTTCGTTAAGCTCGCAGGCGGTAATCGTTGCACGCTATTGTGCTCAACCAACACCTCGCCTGTATCGGCATCAATAAGGAGATAACCTTCAGCCGCTAACTGCGGCGGCGCAGGGATAATAGACGCCTGCAGATTGATCGACACACAAAAGAGCCAAAGCAAGACCAAACATTGAAGTGAGCGCTGAATATTTGTTTTCATTTCTATGATTTCTTTCCTGTAATTTCAGTTAGTCGACAACGACCTTGAGCGGGTTACCCAACTTTGCGGTGCGCACCAATTGAATGATGTCTTCACGCCTATCTTCATTATCAATAGGGCCCATCCACACTTTATGAAGCACCGACGTAGTAGATTCACTTTGAAGAATGTTGACCTCAACAGCACCTAATTCATTGATCTCTAATAGCGTTGAGATTTTCGCCAACAGTATTTGTGCCCCAGTTTCTCTGGAAAACGCGCCGAGTTGAAGGAAGTAACTCGATTTTCTGACAGCTGGTTTCAGATTTGGATAGTTCACATCATTAATCGCCTCAACGACGACAGGCGCCGTGCCTTGGTTAGCGAACCCTAAAACCTGGGCAGCCTCAAAGGACAGATCAATAAGTCGATCATCATGAAAAGGTCCTCGATCATTAACCCTCAGCTGAATGCTCTTACCATTATCTAGGTTTGTGACCTTGACCACCGATGGAATAGGCAGTGATTTATGTGCGGCACTGACTTGAAACATATCAAAGGTTTCGCCATTGGACGTTAATCGGCCGTGAAATTTTTTACCGTACCAAGACGCCACACCAATCTCTTTGTAATCAAGACTCTCGGGTAAAACCTCGTAGGTCTCACCAAAAACGACGTAAGGTGTTTTGTTTCCCGCTGTAAACTTTTTAACAGCAGAATACGCCGTCGTGTCTGCAGGTACGATGCTTTCACAAGCCGACAAAAACAAAATACAAACAACCGTAATTATGCGCGCAACAATAGGCAGCGGACGCATTGTCATAACATTTGAATCAAATAAATTAATAATCTGAACTCGCCAACAAGGACATTTTTAGCCGCTCACTGAGTTGATAAACAGCCATTGCATAGAGCTTGCTGTGATTATATCGCGTTATTGCATAGAAGTTCTGCAAGCCCAGCCAATGCTCTTCACCTTGCTTGCCATTAAGCGTCATAGGCGACACAGTCATTTCACCCGCAAGGTTCTCATCGACTGTCACACCAACTTTTGTCATTTCAGCGACTGTTGAGCTCGGTTTTAGTGACACATTGAAAAGTGCTCTAGCCTCATTGGACGGTGTACTTGCTGGCAGAGCGACAAACTCATTTCGGCGCCAGCCATGTCGTGATAGATAGTTCGCAACACTTCCGATCGCGTCTTGCTTATTTGTCCAGATGTCTCTTACGCCATCGCCATCAAAATCTATCGCGTATTCTCTGAAGCTACTGGAAATAAACTGACCGTACCCCATCGCGCCCGCATAAGAACCGATGGGCTCGGCTGGATCACGGCCCTCTTCTCTTGCCAATCGCAAAAAGTGTTTTAGTTCCTGCCTGAAAAACTTGCTTCGCGGTGGATAATCGAACGCCAGTGTTGAGAGGGAATCGATCACGCGATAAGAGCCCTTGTTCCGGCCGTACATCGTTTCAACACCAATTATCGAAGTGATGATTAATGCCGGTACGCCGTATTCTTTCTCCGCCCTTACTAAGGCATCCCTATTTTCATGGATAAACTCAGTCCCCCTAGAGACTCGCAGGTCAGTAAGAAAAATGTCTTGGTATTCTTTCCACGTCAGCACTCGTTCTGCTGGTCTTGAGATTGCGTCAACGATACTTTGCTTGTAGATGGCACCAGCGAACAACGCCGTCAGCTCAGCTTGATCGAAATCTTCCTCCACCATTTCAGCAATAAACGTCTGAACTTCAGCACGTTCGTCGTATTTTTTTTGATCTTGCGCAATTGAAACTGCGGCAAAAAACAACAGAGAGATGGTACATAACAATTTAATTAAGCGCATAACCTAACAATTCCATTATAGCGAGATGCGTCGATGGGTGTGAATCGACATGACTATTCCAAAACCTGCAAACAAGGTCAGTATTGATGTTCCACCGTAACTCACCAACGGCAATGGCACCCCGACTACTGGCAAGATACCGCTGACCATACCAATGTTAACAAACACGTAAACAAAAAAGGTAAATGTAATTGTACCTGCCAGCAAACGTCCGAACGTGTCCTGCGCCTGCACCGAAATCACAACGCCACGGCCGATTAACAATAGGTAAAGAATTAACAGCGCCAACACGCCAACCAGCCCCAATTCTTCCGCGAGAACGGCAATAATAAAATCTGTCTGACTTTCGGGCAGGAAATCTAAATGAGATTGCGTGCCTTGGAATAGACCCTTTCCGAATAGACCGCCGGAACCAATCGCCGTTTTAGATTGGATAATATTCCAACCCGCACCCAATGGGTCACTCTCAGGGTTAAGCAGGGTCAGGATTCGCTGCTGTTGGTAGTCCCTCAACAAAAACCACAAAGCAGGCGCGCACACCAAAGCCAACCCCAGAACCGAAAAGACATACCGCCAGGAGATACCAGCGAGGAAAAGTACAATGAGACCTGATGCAGCAATGATGAGCGCTGTGCCTAGATCTGGCTGTCGTGCAATCAACATTGCGGGCACAGCAATCATAATACCCGCCCAGAACAGATGTTTTAGTCGCGGCGGCAAATGACGGTCGTGAAAATACCATGCAAGGATCATCGGCACGACTAACTTCATCAACTCTGAAGGTTGAAACGAGAACAGACCGGGTATGCGCAACCAGCGCTGGGAACCATTTACGGTGTAGCCAAAAGCAGCGACACAGATTAATAAAATAACACCCATTAGGTATAGCCAGGGCGCAAATCGAAGATAGACAATGGGGGATATCTGCGCCATGACTGTCATCACAGCGAACGCAACACTAATCTTGGTGAGCTGAGAAATAACCGGCCCGCTGTTTTGCTCAACCGCACTGAAAAGCACAAGAAGTCCGTAACCAACGATTAGCACCAATAACAGCAACATCTTAATGTCCAGATGAAATGCGTTACGACCGGCACTCGAGAAGTTAAATGCGAACCCTGAATTAGGTAACCGTCTGACAAAATCTTCACTCATTGGACGCTACCTGATGGTCTGCGCCCAGCAGATAGTAATCAAGAATTTTTCTTGCAACCGGAGACGCAAACTCGCTACCGCCGCCGCCATTCTCAACCAACACAGCCAAGGCAATTTTAGGATCATCAACGGGTGCAAAAGCGATAAACCAAGCGTGCTTACGATTTCGCTCGGCAATCAATTCCGCATCATATAATTCGCCCTGTGCGATACCAACAACCTGCGCTGTACCTGATTTTCCCGCCATTCGATATTCAATGCCGCGGCCAATATAAGCCCAGGCGGTACCATTTTCACCAAAACCTTGATTACCTCGATGAACAACTTTTTCCATTGACTTGATCACCAGCTCCCAAGCCTGCTCTGGTATCAAATCGATGTCCGGCAATTGATTATCCCTTGTCACAAGCGGGTTTTGCTTCAGCATGTGTGGCGTTACCGTTCCACCACGGTTAGCTAAAACAGCCACGGCCGTTGCCAATTGTAACGGTGTCACCAGGATATCTCCCTGGCCAATGCCAATATTGACCGTATCGCCTGGGTACCAAGGCTCCCCTCGAGAGCCCAACTTCCATGCCCGTGAGGGCAGCAGCCCTTTTCTTGCTTCGGGTAGATCGATGGCGGTATTTTGCCCAAAACCAAACAACGCAAGGCCGTCGTGAATCCGATCAATGCCTAACTTGACTGCCAACTCGTAGAAGTAGATGTTACACGACCTGTATATAGCCTTTTCGATATTGACTAAACCATGGCCGCCGATGCCGCTTTTCTTCCAATTCCAGTCTCTATAGAGTCGTTCGTTTTGAGGTAACTTGTACCAACCTGGGTCTTCTATTTTGTATTCTTTACTGGTTGTACCGGTCGCTAAGCCTATTAAGCCTAAGAACGGTTTCAGTGTAGAACCCGGCTCATACTGGCCTTGCAGCGCCCTGTTAAATAATGGCACATCAATAGAATCACGAAGGCTTGCGTAGGTCGCATGATCGATACCGGCGATGAAAAGGTTGGGGTCATAGGAAGGTTTACTCACCAACGCCAATATTCCCCCGGTTTTTGGGTCAATCGCAACGACTGTCCCGCGCCGATCACCCAAAGCATCACTGGCAACCCGTTGCAAGCCACTATCAACGTGCAACATTAGATTACTACCGGGCTCTGGTGGCGTTGAATCCAATACCTTCATAATTCGTCCACGAGCATCCGTCTCAACCCGCTGATAACCAACCTTGCCCAGCAATACGTTCTCGTAGTATTTCTCAACACCAATCTTACCGACGTGCTCAGTACCAGAGTAGGCCACCGAGTCCAAGCGGCGCGCATCGTCTTCGTTAATCCGACGTACGCTACCAACAGCGTGTGCCATTAAGTCGCCATGCGGATAGTGTCGGACAAGCTTTGCTTGCACATCAACGCCGGGCAAGCTGTAACGGTTAACGCTAATCTGAGCTATCTGCTCCTGCGTCATACGCAACAGGATGGGTACAGCTTCATAGGGTCGCTGACGGCGTGACAAACGGCGCTCGAAGGATTCAATCTGTTCTGGGGTTAGACCGATCAGGGCATCAATGGATTTTAACGTGGACTCAAGGTCCTCCACCCGTTCCCGAGTAATTGTCAGGCTGAATGAAGGCACGTTGTCCGCTATCAGTTCGCCATTACGGTCATAGATAAGGCCTCGAATAGGAGGCACTGACTGTACTTGAATTCTGTTTTTATCAGACAGAGTCGTATAAAGGTCGTGCTGCATAACTTGCAGATAAAACATTCTGGCCGCAAGGAACAGTATTCCGATGACGAGCAGAACTAAGCCAAGCACAATCCTGTCAAAGAAAACCTGACTCTCGCCGCTATGATCTTTTAGCGCTAATGGTTCAGCCATAAAACCTGTTCGTTACTTGTGATAAGGATGCTTGTTTAAGATAGACCATGCCCGATAAATTTGCTCGGCTAGAAGTACTCTGACGAGGAAATGCGGGAAGGTCAATTTGGAAAGAGACCAGCTAGCATTGGCGCGTTTCAGACATTGATCAGACAAGCCATCAGGACCACCAATCAAAATTTGTACCTGTGAAAATCTTGTACTCCAATCATTCAGATTGAGTGCGAGCGTCTCAGTCGTCCAGTTTTGGCCCCTGCTGTCCATCGCCACGATACAGCTATCTTTTTTAATCAGCGACAACATTTTGGTGCCCTCTGCTTCACGGTGTTTGTGCGCAGGTTCTCCCTTGTGCCTTTTGGACACATTGATTTCCTGAACGCTCAGTTTCCAGTCTCGTGGTAATCGTTTTTGATATTCGTCATATCCATCGGCAACCCAAGCAGGTGATCGAGTACCAACCGCGAGTATTTCAATATTCAATCAAGAAGTGCTCCCTTTCGCCTTCGCACCAAAACTCCAAAGCTGTTCGATATCGTAAAATTCACGGACTGCCGGTAGCATGACGTGAACAACCACATCAGTCAGATCAACCAAAACCCATTCACCGTCTTCCATCCCCTCTAAACCCAGAGGTTTAACACCAATCTGCGATGCTTCGGATATAACGTTGCCGACCAGAGATTTAACGTGGCGATTTGAGGTGCCGCTGACAACCACCATGTAGTCTGTGATCTCTGTCTGATCTGTCACGTCGATACACACAGCGTCATTGCCCTTCAAATCGTCAAGTGCCATTAGCACCGTATCTTTCAATTTTTCATTACTCATAATTCTTTTGCCTGCACTCTTTTGCCCACGTGACCGCGCCCACATTTGAGGGCATTGTCGGGCTTGCTTGCCTACGTTAAGGCGTTGAATATAGTTTCTGTTGGCTTATGTAATCTTGCACCTTTTCTGGCAACAAATAATCTATCGCCAAGCCAACGTTTATTTGATCTCGAATCATCGTTGCCGAAATTTCTAACTGGGTCACTCTCAGGCTGGTCATTTTACCTGCCGCCGTCTTTAACAATTCTTGCGGCGATTCAACCCATCTAGACAACGACCAATCTAGCAGCGGTTGTGGCGCATCAGCTAGCGTATAGCCTGGACGCTCCAGAACAACAAGATGTGCAATTTCAATAATATCTTCCCAACGCCGCCATTCGCTAAATATCGCAAAAGCGTCCGAGCCTAATACCAACGACAACGACGCATCTGCACCAACGTCTTGCCGGATCGACTCAAGCGTTTCAACCATAAAAGACGGTCCTTTGCGCTTGATCTCGCGATCATCGATACGCAATCCGACATGCCCATCGATAGCCAAACGCAGCATTTCTAGCCTCTGCTCGGGCGTTGAATCCGGCTGCTGCCGATGCGGCGGCAAGTATGACGGAACCAAACACACGGTATCCACACAAAGCGCCTGCCAAATTTCTATCGCTGAACGAAGGTGCCCATAATGCACTGGGTCAAAAGTGCCACCATAGACAGCCAGACTGCCGCTCATACGATCCGGACACACATCGTCAGATACTCATTTACTAAGCTGTTCGTTGTCATGTTCGGATTTGACCATCGCCGAACACAATGTACTTCTGTGAAGTCAGACCCTCGAGTCCCACCGGTCCTCGCGCATGCAACTTGTCAGTCGAGATGCCTATCTCGGCACCAAGACCGTACTCAAACCCATCAGCGAATCGCGGCGACGCATTGACCATCACAGAACTTGAATCAACCTCGCGCAGAAAACGTCTGCTGGCGTGGTAGTCATTCGTCACAATCGCATCGGTATGCTTGGAACCGTATTGATTAATATGTGAGATCGCAGCATCGAGATCATCGACAATTTTAATGGATAATATAGGCGCAACATACTCAGTAGCCCAGTCTTCCTGCGTGGCATCTATAACCTGACAAACAGGTTCAATGATCGGCCGGCTTCGCTCGCAAACGCGAAGCTCAACGCCTTCCGCCGATAATCTTTGCGCCAATTCAGGCAGTATTGATACCGCAACCTTCTCAGACACCAACAAGGTTTCCATCGCGTTACAAACCGCATAACGGTTGCACTTGGCATTAAAAGCAATATCGAGCGCCATTTCTGTTTCGGCTGCCGCGTCTATGTAGACGTGACAGATACCATCAAGATGCTTGATAACCGGAATCGTCGCTTCTGCTGAGACTCTTTCAATAAGGCTGACACCCCCACGTGGCACAATGACATCGACATATTCATTCAGGGTGATCAATTCGCCGACAGCGGCTCTATCCGTTGTTTGCACTAATTGAACGACTTCCGGCGGTAAATCAACGGCCGCTAGGCCGGCCTGAATGCATTGCGCCAGGGCACGATTAGAGTAAATCGACTCTGAACCACCACGAAGTATCGTCGCGTTACCTGATTTCAAACACAGACTTGCCGCGTCTATTGTCACATTCGGCCGCGACTCGTAAATGATGCCGATTACGCCCAATGGCACGCGCATCTTACCAATCTGAAGACCACTAGGCTGATAAGCCATGTCGCTAATCTCACCAATGGGATCATCAAGGGATGCCACCTGCATCAAACCCTCGACCATGACATCGAATCGCTCTTTCGTGAATGTCAGGCGATCCAACATCGCATCGCTGATACCATTCGTCTTTGCGGCATCAAGATCCTTCTGATTTTCAGCCATCAAGAAAGCGCGCTGCTTCAGAATTTCCTCAGCAATAGCACCCAACGCAGCATTCTTCTGCCCTGTTGTGGCTCGATTAATCTCTGCTGCTGCTCGACGGGCTGCAATACCCATCTGCTGCATTTCGGTTTTTACACTCATGACACTGTTTTCTAGGCGCGAAAAATCGGCATTATACTCGATTTTTCACGTTAAGTTGTGCACCATCGCGTTTCAGTGAAAACACGCTAAACAATGCCAAACAATCCACTGACCGAGGCAGCGGCGCAGTCTCGGCACGCAAACCCGAACAGCCTATCTGCAGGCTTAAGCCTCACTCCGACTGCTGCAGAGCGAGCAACTGCGATTCAATTTCTTCCAACCGCAGCAGAGGGTCGTTGAGTTCCAGCATCTTCTGTTTAAAGTCGTTACTGTTAGGTAGCAACTCGACCAGCCGACCGCCGACCTGATCAGCTCTTACCAGATCAAGCTCTAACCCCAATGGCTGAATTGAAGCGTGCTGCGCAAGGGTTTGAAGGAGCTCAACGAGATGTTGTTTGTCTGCAGGCACTGGCGCACTAACTTCAGACGCGATGATTGAGACTTGGCCCGTAACAAGCTCATCTTCGGCTATTGATAATGCTTCGATATGAAATTTCGCATCGCCCTGAATCGTAATCTGTAGCCGACCATTTTGTCTCAAATCAAAATCGACAATTGAGCATAGCGTGCCATATCTGGCGATCTGATATGCACTGTTGCCCTTACCAACGATCTGAGGTGCATTCAAAGATGCGTTTGGGTCAGCCAGTACAACCCCAAAGCCCTTGTTTGCTTTCATGCAAGATTTAACCATCGACAAATATCGTGGTTCAAAAATTTGTAAAAATGTCTTCCCGCCAGGAAAAAGAACCGCGGGTAACGGGAAAATAGGAATCATACTCATCCACTAAGTTTAACCGAATAGACTCGCAAGGGCTTTGACTTTGAGGCAGACAAAAGATCCGACAAGACACAACTGATTGTCAGCCACGGGCACGAACGTTACACTTCGCCAATTCTCTCGGTGTATCCTTTTGGAACTCATCCAAATCATCTTTCTATCACTCGTTCAGGGGCTCACCGAGTTTCTGCCAATCTCGAGCTCTGCGCATCTGATATTGCCCTTCTCTGTACTCGGCTGGCCGGACCAAGGGCTTGCGTTCGATACAGCTGTGCATTTGGGCTCTTTGTTGGCGGTGGTTTGGTACTTTAGGGCCGACGTCGTTCAACTGACGACCGGTTTCGTGCAACAAATCGGCGGCACTCAAACAGCACACTCTCGCTTTGCCAACAATCTACTCATCGCCAGCCTGCCACTTATCCCGGTTGGGTTCCTGCTTAAAGATATCGTCGAAACCGAACTACGTAGTGTTCATATTATCATCGCCACCACCTTGATCTTTGGGCTCTTACTATTGATCGCAGATCGGTGGGGTAAACGGAATATTGTCGAGACTGACTTATCGTGGAAGGGTGCGTTAATGATCGGCGTATCTCAATGTTTCGCACTGATACCAGGCACATCTAGATCGGGCGTGACCATGAGTTGCGCGCTCTTTCTAGGGTATTCACGTGAAGCTGCATCACGCATCTCTTTTCTTCTTTCTATCCCCGCCATCGCAGGTGCTAGTGCGCTGAAAAGCTGGGACTTGTTGACAGCAGACTTACCCATTGATTGGTTAAGTCTGAGCTTGGGGCTGGGTATATCTTTTGTTGCCGCCTACACGTGTATTCGACTATTCCTGGCATACATCAATAGGATTGGATTTCTGCCATTCGTCATCTACCGTTTCGCGTTGGCGGCAGTGCTGTTCCTGTTTGTCACGATGTCTTCTTAAAAGGGAATATCATCGTTAAAGTCTTCAGCGGGGGGTGCGTCGTAAGTAGGCGCTGAGCTGCCACCCGCGTTAGCGCCTGGATTGCCAGCCGAACTAGAGGGTGCTGAATTACTTTGATCGTAGCCGCCACCCGCGTTACCGCCGCCCATGTTTGCACCACCCATATTCTCACCACGACTGTCTAACATTTGCATCTCGCGTGCGATGATTTCTGTGCTGTAGTGCTTCTGGCCATCTTTATCCCACTGCCGGGTACGCAGCTGCCCTTCGATATAGACCTTCGAGCCCTTTGTGAGATATTGAGCAGCAACCTCCGCTAACCGATTAAAGAATACAACTCGGTGCCACTCGGTGCGATCGGTCGTTTGACCCGATTCACGGTCCTTCCAACTTTCAGATGTCGCCACGCTAATATTGGTCACAGCGTTACCATTAGGTAGCGCGCGTTTTTCAGGGTCATTACCCAAATTACCAACGAGTATCACCTTATTGATTCCACGAGCCATGCAGATCTCCTTTTTGCTTGAATTAGTAGAGCCTGAGGAACATCCTCCAGCAGCCCTAATAACGCCTGATCATTTCATATTAACGAGCCGATACTAAACCGGGCCGGTGCTTTAGTTAAACATGTAACGAATGATAACCCGTCTCGCAATACTTTGGCAGTTTGTTGTCTACATCCTCTGTAAGTAATGTGACATTTGTGATGAGAGCATTTTGCGTCGGTAAAAAATAGGCTCGAAATTGCCAATTTCCAACCTACTCGTGAACGAATGCGAAGTATTTTGATTACTGGTCGCCAAGCTTATATCATCGTGCTTTGCGCGAGCAGAACTCGGTGTCGAAGTGAACCAGCAGAAAGATCATATAAGAGATCTGAACAGAGATCTAAAGAGGGTTCAGTAGAAATAAAGTAGATAGATCAGTCACCGATAGACCCATAAATCGACAACCAGCTAAAGACTGAATTTTCCCGCTTACTCACAAGCTCCAATCTCAGCTTTTCATCGTGCCTACTCCGGCACCTAAAAATTGTACGCCCTATTAGGATTAACATTTGTCACCCATGAACTTTATTTCCATACAAGGTGCTAGAACACACAACCTGAAGAATATCAGTCTCGATATTCCCCGGGACAAGCTCGTGGTTGTGACGGGGCTTTCAGGTTCAGGCAAGTCTTCCTTAGCATTTGATACGCTTTATGCGGAAGGACAGCGGCGCTATGTTGAGTCTCTTTCAGCCTATGCTCGCCAATTTCTAAGTCTGATGGAAAAGCCCGATGTCGATCACATTGATGGTCTTTCACCTGCTATTTCCATCGAACAAAAATCAACGAGTCACAACCCTCGCTCGACCGTCGGCACCATAACTGAAATCTACGATTATCTTAGACTCATGTTTGCCCGCGTAGGTGAACCACACTGCCCCGATCATGATATTAAACTGGAAGCCCAATCCATTTCACAAATGGTTGATAAAGTACTCGCCCTGCCTGAAGGCCAGCGCATCATGCTACTTGCTCCCATGGTAAAAGAGCGCAAAGGCGAACATCTACACCTTTTTAGTCAGCTGCGCAGTCAGGGATTTGTTCGCGCAAGGATAGATGGCATTGTTACTGATCTCGACGAAACCCCTGCACTTGATAAGAAAAAGAAGCACACGATTGAAGTCGTTGTCGATCGACTTAAAACACGAGAGGATCTGAAAACCCGATTAGCGGACTCCTTCGAGACAGCTACATCCCTATCAGATGGTATCGCGAGCATCAGTTTTATGGACGAAGACCAGGACGATCTCGTCTTCTCGTCGAGATTCGCTTGCCCGCAATGTGGTCACTCTATAGCAGAATTAGAACCGCGCCTTTTTTCATTCAACAACCCCGCCGGCGCCTGCAATGCATGCGATGGCTTGGGTTTGAATCAGTTCTTTGATGTGAACAATGTCGTGCTAGATGACGAACTCTCCTTGGCCGAAGGCGCAATCCAAGGTTGGGATCGCCGAAATATCTACTATTTCCAAATGCTGGCCTCATTGGCAGAACATTTTGGGTTTGAACTTGAAACGCCCTTTAGGGAATTGTCAGAGGCAAACCGCGCCTACATTCTGACGGGCACAAAAAGTGAGGACGTCAAATTCCGCTACGTGAATGACAAGGGTGATGAATATACGCGCGCACATCCATTTGAAGGCATTATCCCAAATATGGAGCGACGATTTAAAGATACTGAATCTCAGGTTGTTAGAGAAAACCTCGCGAAATTCTTAAGCACCCAGAACTGTCCGTCGTGCCACGGCGATCGACTCAATAAAGATGCTATGTCGGTCACCATCGAAGGCACCACCCTACCCGAGATCACCAACTGGTCTATTGTTGAAGCACACAAGTATTTCTCAACGTTGTCACTCACGGGCCAGCGCGCCGAGATCGCCGATAAAATTTTAAAGGAAATCAGCGCAAGGTTAAGTTTTCTTATCGACGTCGGGCTTAACTACCTTTCGTTATCGAGAAGCGCCGACACATTAAGTGGTGGTGAAGCGCAAAGGATTCGACTGGCGAGTCAGATCGGTGCCGGCTTGGTGGGGGTTATGTACATCCTCGATGAGCCTTCGATAGGATTGCACCAACGCGACAATCAACGCTTACTCGCCACCCTTAATCATCTTCGTGATATCGGCAATACCGTCATTGTCGTTGAGCACGATGAAGAGGCAATACGTTCTGCCGATTACGTGATTGATATAGGCCCAGGCGCTGGCGTCCACGGTGGAGAAGTTGTTGCTCACGGCACCATCGATCAGATACTCGATTCCAAGGAGAGTATCACTGGTCAATTTCTATCGGGTGTCCGAGGTATCAAGGTACCGAAGAGTCGATCTGTGTATAACCCTGAAAAAATTCTTACCATTACGGGCGCGTCGGGAAACAATCTTCGTAACATCGACCTGCAAATCCCAATAGGTTTAATGACATGTATTACCGGTGTATCAGGTTCGGGTAAATCAACATTGATCAACGGCACTCTCTACCCTCTCGCCGCTTGCGAGTTAAACGGTGCACAAAACCCTCAGGCAGCGCCGTTCGATGAAATTATTGGTCTGAATCTACTCGACAAGGTTGTCGATATCGACCAAAGCCCTATTGGCAGAACACCACGTTCAAACCCAGCCACCTACACCAATATATTTACACCAATAAGAGAGTTATTTGCTGCGACACAGGAAGCAAGGTCGCGCGGTTACAAACCAGGAAGATTCAGCTTTAATGTGAAAGGTGGGCGGTGTGAAGCATGTCAGGGCGACGGGTTGATTAAAGTGGAAATGCATTTTCTACCCGATGTCTATGTGACCTGCGATGAGTGCAAAGGTAAAAGATACAATAGAGAAACTCTAGAGGTACGCTACAAGGGCAAAAATATTCACGAGGTGCTCGATCTAACAGTAGAGGATGCAAAGGCATTTTTCGGCGCCGTACCCATGATTGAAAGAAGGCTATCCACGCTCACGGATGTTGGTCTTGGTTATATCCGCCTAGGCCAAAGTGCAACGACACTGTCGGGAGGTGAAGCCCAGCGGGTGAAATTATCGAGAGAATTGTCAAAACGAGATACCGGTAAAACACTCTATATCCTCGATGAACCCACGACGGGTTTACACTTTCACGATATAGAGCAGTTGTTAGACGTCTTGCACCATCTACGAGATCAAGGCAACACTGTCGTCATCATTGAGCACAACCTTGACGTAATAAAGACCGCGGATTGGATCGTTGACCTTGGGCCCGAAGGCGGATCAGGTGGCGGGCAAATCGTTGGTGTTGGTACGCCGGAAGATCTTTCTCTCAATCAGGCGTCTTTTACCGGTCAATTTTTGAAACCTTTACTCGCCAACCAGAGCAGTTAAGTACACGCTGGGATAGCGATAAAAGAGCACTGGCTACTTAGGGGTTAAGTATGCGCGCCGCCATCATGGTGTTTATTTTTTTGTCTTTGCTCACCGCATGTGGGCAAGCCTTTTTGGTCGTACCTGGCGGTCGCCTGTCAGGCGAACTCGTCAGCGGCGCTGTCGACTGGCATGATTTACCCCGTACGATCCAAGTTGAACTGCGTCCGCGGCAACCTTACTCCATCAACTTACGAGTGGTGCTGGTGGAACGTGGCATTTTTATAGGCACTGCCAACCAACGCAGTAAATGGGCCAAACAAATCGAAGCCGACCCTTCAATTCGTATCGGTGTCGATGGCAAGATATATAGGCTTACGGCGTCTCGGGTTATTGAAGCAAACAAACGCGGGAATGTCTTACGCGCCTATGAAGAGAAATATGGTTTGGACTCGACCCGCGAGGGCATCAGCAATATGCAGTTATTCGAACTTCATTATCGGCAAGAATGAGACGCAGGCCTTGCGCCTCTCGTTAATGAACAGTTTCTTCAGCTATAACTTGCCTGCACTGCTGCGGTTGCTACACCTTTGTTGATAGGCGCATTGTACTGTGACAAGACGGCCTCCAGCGCATTAACACACAGAAGTACATTCTTAGGGTTGCTTGCATAACCCATCAAACCAATACGCCAGACCTTACCCGCCAATGCGCCTAGGCCAGCGCCAATCTCAAGATTAAACTGCTGTAGCAACTGTTTACGCACTGCAGCTTCATTGACACCCTCGGGAATTGTAACGGTATTAAGCTGCGCCAACCGCTCATCTTCTGGCACCACAAAAGACATGCCCATTGCTTCTATACCGGCGCGCAGTGCCATGTGATTTGTTGTATGTCGTTGCCAACTTGCTTCAAGTCCTTCTTCTTGTAGAACAACCAAAGCTTCATGCAGTCCATAAAGGGCATTTACAGGTGCTGTATGGTGGTACGCTCGGGTTTGACCCTCACCCCAATAACCCATCACAAGGTTAAGGTCTAAAAACCACGAAGTTACCGGCGTCTTGCGATTCTTAACGACCTCTAGGGCCTTGTCGCTGAACGAAATAGGTGACAAACCTGGCGCACAGGATAGACATTTCTGAGTGCCGCTATAGGCTGCATCGGCTTGCCAATCATCCAGGTTGACATCGCAACCTGCCAGCGAAGTGACACAATCAACAATCGTAAGACAATCAGACTGACGCGCTAAATCACAAATGCCTTTTGCATCTGATCGCGCACCTGTCGATGTTTCAGCATGAACAAACGCAACAATCTTTGCGTCTGGATTATTTTTCAATGCATCTGCAACCGCATCGAGATCAACGGCACGACCCCACTGCTGCTCAACGTGAACAACCACGCCACCAAGGCGTCTAACATTATCCGCCATACGGCCACCAAAGACGCCGTTTTCACAAACGATGACCTTATCGCCTGCTTCAACGAGGTTAACGAAACATGTTTCCATACCTGCTGAACCCGGCGCCGAAACAGGAATAGTTAGCTCATTTTTCGTTCGATAAGCGTACTGCAGCATGCCCTTAATCTCATCCATCAACCGAATAAACTCGGGGTCTAGATGACCTATCGTTGGCTTCGCCATAGCACCGAGAATTCGAGGATTCACATCTGACGGGCCTGGACCCATGAGGGTGCGCACAGTTGGATTAAAAGAACTAGGCATGAGTCGAATCTCCTTGTGAAGGGTACGGTATAGATTTCAAAACGAAAGTAATAATTTTACACACTGACACGGATCATTGACGACCTATTTAGCATCTATCGTTCAACAAGGGCGTGGGATGACGAAAGTCTTTAATTTCAGACAAAAAAAAGACCGGCATCACCGGTCTTTTTTAACAAACAGCTTAAAGCTTACGCTTCTCCGTCAGTATCATCGTCTAAATCTTCATCGAGATCAGGCAATGGACGATCAACCAATTCAACAAAAGCCATGGGTGCGGAATCACCGGCACGAAACCCACACTTAAGGATTCGCGTGTAACCCCCTGGTCGATTTTCATATCGAGGACCCAAGTCAGTAAATAACTTACCGACCATTTCTTTACTACCCGTTCGAGCAAAAGCAAGTCGTCGGTTTGCAACCGAGTCATTCTTTGCAAGGGTAATAAGAGGCTCTGCAACCTTTTTCAACTCTTTTGCTTTCGGCAACGTTGTCTTAATAACTTCGTGCTCGAACAACGAACAAGCCATATTTTTAAACATCGCCTTTCTATGCGATGAATTTCTATTTAGCTGTCTACCACTTTTTCTATGGCGCATGAGATTCTTTCCTAAAAACGCTTATATTAATGTCTAGCCTAGGACTCGATCGTCACCACGAAGACTTGAAGGCGGCCAGTTTTCCAGACGCATACCTAAAGACAACCCTCTTGAAGCAAGAACATCTTTAATTTCAGTCAGAGACTTTTTGCCTAAGTTTGGTGTTTTCAGAAGCTCAACTTCAGTTCTTCTGATCAAATCACCTATGTAATAAATATTTTCTGCTTTCAAACAATTAGCTGAACGAACTGTCAACTCAAGGTCATCGACTGGGCGCAGCAAGATTGGATCAATCTCATCTTCATGCTCTTCTGGCTCAGGCTCGTTTTCGCTTTGCAGGTCAACGAATACGCTTACCTGTTGTTGCAAAATTGTCGCTGCACGACGAATCGCTTCTTCTGGGTCAATCGTTCCGTTTGTTTCTAAATCAATGATCAACTTATCAAGGTCAGTTCTCTGCTCTACACGAGCGCTGTCTACCTTGTAAGAAACACGGCTAACAGGACTGTACGACGCATCAAGTAACAAACTACCGATCGCACGGCTTGATTCTTCGTCATTAGCACGCGCATCAGCGGGTTCATAACCACGTCCACGGCCCACTTTTGCACGAAGTACAAGTTTGCCATTTTCGTTCAACGTCGCAATAACGTGATCTGGGTTAGCGATCTCAACATCATGATCCAATTGAAAGTCACCAGCAGTTACCACACAAGGGCCCTGCTTGTTGATTGTCAATTCAGCCTCATCAGATTCATTTAATTTGATTGCTACACCCTTAAGGTTTAACAATACTTCAATGACATCTTCCTGTACGCCTTCAATTGAACTGTATTCGTGTAATACACCTTCAATTTCAGTCTCTACAACAGCACAACCTGGCATTGATGACAGCAATATACGACGCAGTGCGTTGCCGAGCGTGTGACCAAAGCCTCGCTCCAATGGTTCCAATACAACAGTCGCCTTTGTTTCACTCAGTTGTTCAACCTGAATGTGCTTTGGCGTTAAAAATTCTAATGACGAATGAGCCATAAATTTACCTTTTATGAATTTTCCCTAGTGGAAATCGTTAGATTGCTTACTTAGAGTACAGCTCGACAATAAGGTTTTCATTGATCTCTGAAGGAAGTTCTTCCCGCTCAGGATACGACTTAAAAACACCTTCTAACTTGTCTGAGTTTACGTCAACCCACTCTATGCTTCTGTTTGCAGCTAAACCTAGCGCGCCTTGAATACGGAGTTGGTTTTTTGATTTGTCTCGAATCGCAATCGTATCGCCCGCTTCAACCTGGTAAGAAGGGATGTTTGTTACATGCCCGTTAACCAAAATTGATTTATGTGATACCAATTGGCGTGCTTCCGCCCGAGTAGAACCGAAACCCATTCGATAAACTACGTTATCTAATCTTCGCTCTAACAAGAGAAGTAGATTGCTACCGGTCGCGCCTTTCTGGCGATCAGCCTTTTTGTAATAATTTCGGAATTGCTTTTCAAGCACGCCATAAATGCGACGTACTTTTTGCTTTTCACGTAACTGCACAGCGTAGTCAGACAATCGTGCTCTTCTAGCACCATGCTGCCCGGGTACAGTATCAATCTTGCACTTAGACTCTATAGGTCGTACTCCACTCTTCAAGTAGAGGTCCGTACCTTCACGTCTTGCTAATTTACAGGTTGGGCCGAGATATCGCGCCATGGGTAATCTCCTCTACTACACGCGTCGTCGTTTTGGAGGACGACAACCGTTGTGTGGAATAGGTGTAACATCTGTGATGTTGGTAATTCTATAACCAACCCCGTTTAGTGCACGAACAGCTGCTTCACGACCAGGTCCTGGTCCCTTCACAAAGACTTCAAGGTTCTGAAGACCATAATCGAGCGCCGCCGTACCAGCTCGTTCCGCTGCTACCTGAGCAGCAAAGGGTGTACTTTTTCGAGCACCACGGAAACCAGAACCACCAGCAGTGGCCCAGCTTAATGCGCCACCTTGACGATCTGTAATGGTAATGATCGTGTTATTAAATGAGGCATGAATATGTGCAAGACCATCTACAACTTGACGCTTACCTTTGCGTCGAGCTGGAGCTGGAGTTGACGCTGTTTCAGTGCTCTCAGTAGTTGTTTCTGTTTCTGCTTCAGACATAGTTGTCACTTCGCTCTGCTAATTTGTTTACAGCTTTGTTCAATTTATTACCTACGGATAGGACGCTTGGGTCCTTTCCGAGTTCGTGCGTTCGTCTTCGTTCTTTGACCTCGAAGAGGCAAATTACGTCGATGACGAATGCCCCGATAGCAACCAAGATCAAGCAAACGCTTGATATTGAGCTGTTGCTCTCGACGTAGGTCACCTTCGACAGGTAATTTTGCTATTTCTGACCGAAGCAAGTCTAGCTCTGCTTCACTCAGGTCCTGGATCTTAGTGTTAGGACTAACATTAGTCGCTTCACATAGATCTTTCGCAGTCCGTCTACCGATACCAAAGATATAGGTTAAAGAAATTTCTGCGTGCTTATTATCGGGGATATTAATCCCAGCTAAACGAGCCATTCAACTTGCTCCTGTTAACCTTGGCGTTGTTTGTGTTTTGGTTCTGAACAGATAACTCGAACAGCACCTCTGCGTCGAATTACTCGACAGTTCCGACACATCTTCTTTACTGAAGCTCTAACTTTCATTTCCTGCTCCGTTACCTACGTCCAAAATTCTGCAAATTGGACTTTTTCATTAATGACTCGTATTGATGCGACATAAGGTGAGTCTGAATCTGAGAGATAAAATCCATCACCACGACTACAACAATCAACAATGCTGTACCACCTAACTGAAACGTCACATTAAACTGTACAACTAAAATCTGTGGCAGCAGACATACTGCTGTCATATACAACGAGCCAAACAATGTAAGCCTCGTCAAAATCGTGTCTATATACTTAGCCGTTTGGTCGCCTGGTCGATATCCAGGTATAAACGCTCCCGACTTCTTTAAATTCTCCGCGACTTCCTTCGGATTAAACATGATTGCTGTGTACCAGAAACAAAAGAAAATGATTCCGATAGAGAACAATATAATGTTTAACGGCTGTCCTGGCGCAATTTGAAGACTTAACTCCTGCAACCATTCCATTCCAGGTGTCTGACCGAACCACTGTCCTAGCGATGCGGGAAACAACAGTAAACTACTTGCGAAAATCGCTGGAATTACACCGGCCATGTTCACTTTAAGAGGTAGATGGCTTGTTTGTGCCTGGTACATCCTCTTACCTTGCTGCCGACGGGCGTAATTAATCGTAATGCGCCGTTGGCCTCGTTCTACATATACAACAAACGCTACAACTGCGATTGCCAAGGTCGCGATGATCAGCAGACCTAAAATAGATATCTCTCCTTGTCTGGCTTGCTCAAAGGATTGCCCAATTGCACTAGGGAAGCCTGAAACGATGCCCGCAAAGATGATAATTGAGATACCGTTACCAATACCCCGTTCTGTTACCTGTTCGCCCAACCACATGAGGAACATCGTACCTGTTACGAGCGTCGTCACTGCCACAAAGTGGAATGCGAAATTGCCTGCGTAGGCCAAACCTTGTGATGCTAAACCTGAACTGAAGGCTAAACCCTGCACCGTTGCTAATACCAGCGTGCCGTAACGCGTGTATTGTGAAATCTTTCGTCGACCTGCTTCGCCTTCCTTTCTTAGCTGTTGAAGCGAGGGCGTCGTTGCTACCAATAGCTGCGTGATAATCGACGCAGATATATAAGGAATAATGCCAAGTGCGAATATGCTCATTCGCTCTAACGCGCCACCCGAGAACATATTAAACAAGTCCAGAATGCCGCCTTGGTTTTGATCAAACAACAATCTCAACCTTTCAGGATCTATCCCCGGTACAGGAATATGACTTCCGATCCGATAGATCACGATCGCGATAAACACGACCAAAAGTCTGCTACGCAATTCAGTTAAGCCACCACCTGTGGATCCGGGCGTTGCTTTTTGTGCCAGGGAACTGGTCATCTAATTCGCTACCGCTCTCAACTACGCCTTGTCTTCCTGAATCGTCCCACCAGCAGCTTCAATCGCAGCCCGTGCTCCTTTAGTGACACGAATACCTTTCACTGTCACTGCCTTACTAATCTCGCCGGACAACATAACCTTTGCCCATTTCATTGCACCGCTAATCAGATCTGCGTCTTTCAATGCCTGCAGATCGATAACGTCAGCTTCAACTTTGGCTAGTTCAGACAACGTAACCTCTGCTGTTACTCGCGCCTTAGCTGAGTTAAAACCAAACTTTGGTAGTCTCATCTGTAGCGGCTGTTGACCACCCTCAAAACCCGGCTTCACTCGTCCACCTGATCGTGATTTCTGTCCTTTGTGTCCGCGTCCAGCTGTCTTACCTAGGCCACTGCCCATGCCGCGTCCAACTCTCTTCTTGCTGTGCGTACTACCAGCCGCAGGGTGTAAATCATTTAATTGCATTGTAGTACTCCTACTAGCCTTCTACGCTTAACATATAGGAGACCTTATTGATCATCCCTCTGTTTTCAGGTGTATCTATTACATCAACACTCTGTCGAATCCTTTTCAGTCCAAGGCCAGCAACACATGCTTTGTGACTTTTCAGTCGCCCGATTGGACTTTTGGTCAAGGTCACCTTAATCATCTTATTCTCAGCCATGGTCGTTAACCTGTAATCTCTTCTAACGTCTTGCCGCGCTTTTCAGCTATACCAGCGGGCGCTCTCATTTCCTGCAAACCTTTAAAGGTTGCACGAACCACATTTACGGGATTCGTTGAGCCGTAACATTTCGCCAATACGTTTGAAACGCCGGCTACTTCAAGTACAGCTCGCATTGTCTTACCCGCGATTACACCCGTACCCTCTGAGGCAGGCTGCATGAAAATCTTTGAAGCACCGTGTTGTGCTGTAATTGGATATTGGATGGTTGTGCCACTTAGATCGACATCGATCATATTGCGGCGTGCTGCTTCCATCGCTTTCTGTATGGCCAATGGCACTTCACGTGCCTTGCCGCGACCGTAACCTACTCGGCCTTTACCATCTCCAACAACCGTCAGTGCGGTGAAACCAAAAATTCGGCCGCCTTTAACAACTTTGGCAACCCGGTTAACTTGTACAAGCTTTTCCTGGATACCTTCTTCGTTTTCTTTGTCGTTATACGCCATTATTAATCCTCAACTACCCAGCCTAAAACTGCAGGCCGCCTTCGCGGGCTGCATCTGCTAATGCTTTAATCCGGCCGTGATACTTGTAACCAGATCGATCAAATGCGACTTTCTCAATACCAGCGGCTTTTGCGCGCTCGGCAATCAGTGCGCCAACTTTAGCCGCACTATCTGTATTGCCTGTAGTACCGTCTCGCAGTGTCTTATCAAGCGTCGAAGCCGTAGCCTCGATTGTGTCACCAGAAACAGATATTACCTGCGCATATATATGACGAGGTGAGCGATAGACAGTGAGCCTTGCTACTTCAAGTGTCTCAATGTGCTTTCTGCCTCTGCGTGCTCTTCTCAGTCGAGCGTCATTCTTTTTGCTCATTACTTCCTCTTTACAAAATGCCACAAAACGGCAGTGTTGTTAGCCACCTAGTGATTAATATTTTTAACCTTACTTTTTCTTCGCTTCTTTACGCTTGACGTATTCGTCTGTGTATCTCACGCCTTTACCTTTGTAAGGTTCAGGTGGTCGATAAGCTCGGATATCCGCAGCAACCTGGCCGACAAGCTGCTTATCTACGCCTTTAACCACCACCTGAGTGTTGGTGGGCGTTTCAACTTCTATTCCTTCGGGAACTTCGTACACAACCGGGTGAGAGAAACCAAGACTCAAGTTTAACTTCTTACCCTGTGCTTGCGCACGATACCCAACACCAATTAATTGCAATTCCTTCGTAAAACCTTCAGTAACACCCGTGACCATATTGTCTACGATGGATCTGAACGTACCTGCAAGTGCACCAGACTTCTTCGTTTGGTTTGCTGCAGCGAAGCTTATTACGTTTTCGTTCTGTGTAATCTTCACAAGCTCATTAATGGCAAGGCTCAAATTACCCTTTCCACCCTTTACGCTAATTATGCTGTCCTTGATCGTTACCTCTACACCTGAAGGTAATTCAACTGGACTATTTGCTATTCGTGACATACTTTTAAACCTATATTTCTCTAAGCTGACGAATCAGTTTAGAAGACCGAGCAAATTAGCTCGCCGCCAAGACCAGCAGCTCTCGCTGCGCGATCGGTCATCAGACCTTTATTAGTAGAAAGGATGATGATTCCTAATCCGCCTTTAACGACAGGAATATCTCCTTTACCTTTATATTGTCTAAGACCAGGGCGACTTACGCGCTTAATCTCTTCAATAACGGGCCGTCCGCTAAAATACTTCAATATGATGGTCAGCGTTGGCTTAGCCTCGGCGTCTACAGAGAATTCCTCAATGTAACCTTCATCTTTAAGTACTTGAGCTATATCTACCTTCGTACGTGACGAGGGCATTTCAACTTCAGTCAATCGAGCAGTCTGTGCATTTCGAACTCGAGTTAGCATATCTGCCAATGGATCTTGCATAGTCATGAGTATTCTTTCCTTACCAGCTAGACTTAACCAAGCCAGGTACATCGCCCCGCATGGCCGCTTCTCTTAATTTCGTTCGAGCCAAACCAAAACGGCGATAAACCGCATGAGGTCGTCCAGTCAGGCTACAACGCCGTACTTGTCTCGAAGGACTTGCGTCTCTTGGAAGCGCTTGAAATTTCAGCTGTGCTTCCCAACGCTCGTCATCCGACAAGTTTAAATTTGCGATCGTCGCTTTAAGTTCTGCTCGCTTCTTCGCGTACTTCGCGACTGTCTTAGCGCGCTTCGTTTCGCGATTGATCATTGATTTCTTAGCCATAAACGCTCTCTGCTAGCTATTTACTGTTCTTGTAGATAGTTGTTCTAGTAAAATTAACTTGCTTCTCTGAAAGGAAAGTTAAAGGCCTTTAACAATGCTCGGCCTTCTTCATCTGTCTTAGCTGTTGTGCCAATACTGATGTCCATTCCTCTAATTTTGTCAATCTTGTCGTAATCAATCTCTGGGAAAACTATTTGCTCAGTAATACCCATTGAAAAGTTACCACGTCCATCGAACGACTTAGGGCTAATGCCACGAAAGTCTCTCTGACGAGGAATCGCAATGTTAATTAGGCGATCAAGAAACTCGTACATTCTTGCTTTCCGAAGTGTGACCTTACAGCCAACTGGATAGCCATCACGTACCTTGAATCCCGCAATCGACTTACGCGCTTCCGTGATTACAACCTTCTGACCTGCGATTTTTTCCATGTCGCCGACAGCATTATCTAACTGCTTTCGGTCGCCAATAGCTTCACCCACGCCCATATTGAGCGTAATTTTAGTGAAACGTGGAATTTCCATCACATTATCTAGGCCAAGCTCTTCTTTCAGCTTTGCTGCAACTTCTGATTCGTAAAATGCTTTTAGGTCTGCCATCTTTGCTTACCCGTCTATCTCTTCACCGGTCGACTTAAAGATTCTTACTTTCTTTCCGTCTTCCAAGGTTTTAATTCCAACTCTATCGGCCTTATTGTCTGATCCGTTATAGATCGCAATATTGGAGATATGAATCGATGCTTCTTTCTCTATAATTCCGCCAGGTTGTCCCATCTGAGGATTACCCTTCGTGTGCTTCTTAACCATGTTTATGCCTGACACGAATACTCGCTCTTCAAGCATCTTGGTTATAGAACCACGCTTTCCTTTGTCTTTTCCTGCAATGACGATTATTTCGTCGTCTTTCTTAATCTTTTGCATTTACCTAAACCTTTTATCTCAGTTAGATCGTTGACCGGTCTTATAAAACTTCCGGTGCCAGAGAAACAATCCTCATGAACTTATCGTTTCGTAACTCTCTCGTTACTGGCCCAAAGATCCGAGTGCCAATAGGCTGCTTATTCGCGTTCAACAAGACCGCAGCGTTACCATCAAATCGGATAATCGACCCGTCAGAGCGTCGAACGCCTTTCCTGGTACGAACAACTACTGCGTCCAATACCTGACCTTTTTTAACTCGACCACGTGGAATAGCTTCCTTCACAGTGACCTTAATAACATCACCGATTCCCGCGTAGCGACGCTTGGATCCACCCAGAACCTTGATACACATCACGCGGCGTGCACCACTGTTATCTGCAATATCCAAATATGTTTGCGTCTGAATCATTGCTTAAACTCCACAATCAAAAGGCAATCGCCAATTGTTCAAAATATCAATTAATAATCGTTGCTTTACGATCGACTGTACTTAACTTCCATGCCTTCATCTTCGAAATCGGCTTGGTTTCTTCAATTGTTACCAAGTCGCCTTCTTGACACTCGTTTTCAGGGTCATGGGCGTGAATCTTGTTAGTCCGCTTTATGTACTTACCATAAATCGGGTGCTTAACTTGACGCTCAACCTGAACAACAATCGACTTGTCCATCTTATTACTAAGAACCGTACCGCTTGCAGTACGTGCATTACCTGTCTTACTCATTCACTCACCCTGCTTTTTTCACCTAGTACAGTCTTCACTCGCGCGATGTCTTTCTTTACTGCTTTCAATAGGTGAGTCTGGCCTAGCTGACCCGTAGATTGCTGCATGCGATAAGTAAACTGGTCCTTGCTAAGAGAAACCAAAGTTTCTGTTAACTCTTCGACCGACTTATCTTTTATTTCTGATGCTTTCAATTCGAATGCCCCTCAGATCACATTACTGTGCGTTTTACAAATGTGGTTGGGAACGGAAGCTTTGCTGCGGCCAATCTAAACGCATCGCGAGCAACTTCTTCGGTAACACCTTCCATCTCATACAGGACTTTTCCTGGCTTTATTTGAGCAACCCAATATTCCACGTTACCCTTACCTTTACCCTGCCTTACTTCTAACGGCTTATTGGTAATCGGCTTGTCCGGAAAAACTCGTATCCAAATCTGACCACCACGTTTCACACGCCGAGTCATAGCTCGTCGACCTGCTTCTATCTGTCGCGCAGTCAATCGTCCGCGGGCTGTTGCCTTAAGACCATACTCGCCGAAACTTACGCTACTACCCCTATGGGCCAGTCCGCGATTTCGACCTTTCTGCATTTTTCTAAATTTTGTCCGTTTAGGCTGTAGCATCGATTTCTATCCGAAAGTCTGAACGTTTGTTTGCTGTTCATTAGCTTCTTCGCGCTGTCCAAGAACTTCACCTTTGAAGATCCAGACCTTTACGCCAAGAATTCCATAAGTTGTAAGCGCTTCTGCTGTTGAATAGTCAATATCAGCTCGAAGTGTGTGCAATGGCACTCTACCTTCGTGGTAGCTTTCTGAGCGAGCAATTTCTGCACCGTTCAGTCTGCCCGCAACGCGAACCTTTATACCCAGAGCACCGCTACGCATTGTGTTCTGTATTACCCGTTTCATTGCCCGTCTAAACTGTACTCGACGCTCTAACTGCGAAGATACATTTTGAGCAACAAGATATGCATCCAATTCTGGCTTGCGTATCTCTTCGATATTAATGTGGACCGGAACCTTCATGAGATTCGCAATCTCTCGACGCAGCTTCTCAACATCCTCTCCTTTCTTACCAATCACAATGCCTGGTCGGGCAGTGTGGATGGTGATCCTGGCGGTTTGAGCCGGCCGTTCAATTTCTATTCGGCTAACGGAAGCTTGTGACAAACGCTTCTGGATATATTCACGAACCATCAAATCGTTATGCAATTTATCTGCATAGCTCGCGCCATCTGCGTACCAGACAGAGGTGTGTTCTTTGATCACACCTAACCTGAATCCAACTGGATGTACTTTTTGACCCATACTACTTTCCTATTAGCCTCAACTACGCCTTAATTTACTTGTCAGCAACAACAAGCGTAATGTGACATGTTCTCTTTAGAATCCGATCAGCCCGACCTTTCGCTCTTGGTCGGATTCTCTTCATCGTTAATCCCTCATCAACAAACGCTGTTGACACTTTTAACTCATCAACATCTGCAGCTTCGTTGTGTTCTGCATTAGCTATCGCAGACTCAAGCAACTTACGCACCAGATGTGCACCTTTCTTAGTGCTGAAGTTAAGAATATTAAGCGCATCGCCGACTTCTTTGCCTCGAATCTGGTCTACAACCAGTCGCGCTTTCTGCGCGGACATTTTCGCGCCTCTTAATTTTGCAGCTACTTCCATCTTTTAAATCCTCTATGCTTTTCTATTCTACGAAAAGCGGCTTAGCGCCGAACTTTCTTGTCCGCAGTATGACCACGGTAAGTACGGGTCAATGAGAACTCACCAAGCTTGTGTCCAACCATATCTTCAGTAACGAATACTGGGATGTGCTGCTTGCCATTGTGAACCTGAACAGTCAAGCCAACAAATTCTGGCGAGATCATTGAACGACGCGACCATGTTTTAATTGGCCGTTTGTCATTTGTTTCTTTCGCCTGACGAACCTTATTCATCAGGTGAAGATCAATAAATGGGCCTTTCTTTAAACTACGTGGCACAACTACTTCTCCTAACGATTCTGTCGACGTTTACGAACGATCATGTTGTCCGTGCGCTTGTTCTTACGAGTCTTATAACCTTTGGTTGGCATTCCCCAGGGTGATACAGGATGACGACCACCTGATGTCTTACCTTCACCACCACCATGCGGGTGATCAACTGGGTTCATTACAACACCACGAACCGTTGGTCTAACACCTCTCCATCGTCGGGCTCCAGCCTTACCGAGTGAGGTTAAGTTATGTTCTGAATTACTGACTTCGCCTAACGTTGCGCGACAATCCGCTAATACTTTTCGCATTTCACCGGACCGAAGTCGTAAAGTGACGTACGTGCCTTCTCTGGCGACTAACTGACAGGAAGTACCGGCACTTCTTACCATCTGTGCGCCTTTACCAGGCTTTAGCTCAACACAGTGAATGACACTACCCATCGGAATATATCTTAAAGGAAGTGTATTGCCAGCTTTAATAGGCGTACTTGTTCCTGATTGAACTTCGTCACCAGCACTAAGGCCTTTCGGCGCGATGATATATCTTCTTTCACCATCGAGGTACTTGAGTAACGCTATGTTCGCTGTTCTATTCGGATCGTACTCTATTCTTTCTACAACCGCTTTGATGTTATCTTTGTTTCGTTTGAAATCTATAACGCGATACTTTTGCTTGTGACCACCACCAATGTGGCGAGTAGTAATTCGGCCGTTATTGTTTCGTCCACCCGTCTTGGACTTTTTCTCCAATAGTGGCTTGTAGCCGTCGCCCTTATATAGGTCAGGGTTGACGACTTTTACGACGAATCTTCGACCTGGCGATGTTGGTTTAGCTTTTACGACTGGCATTGTTATAACTCGTTTCGTTTACCTAGTTAGTGTTTATTCGCCGATGCTAGCAAAGTCTATGTCGTGACCTTCTTCTAAACGGACATAGGCTTTCTTCCAGCTTGGCTTTCGACTTACACCACGCATATTTCTTTTTACTTTTCCTTTAACGTTCAGCACAGAAACATTCTTAACCGAGACGCCGTATATAGTCTCTACTGCTTCTTTTATCTCAGGTCTGGTTGCATCTTTTGCAACTTTAAAAGCAAACTGGTTAGCGTTATCCGCTATCACTGTTGCTTTTTCCGAGATATGAGCGCCTAACAAGATCTTGTAAACTCTTTCTTGATTCATGCCAGCAACTCCTCTGCTTTCTTGAGCGCGCCAACGGTAAATAGCACCTTCTCAAAACCAATAAGATCGACTGGGTTAACGCCTTGAACATCTATAACTTCAACGCCGTGAAGATTTCTGGTCGACAAATACAAATTGTCATCAACCTCTTCAACTACGATCAGAACATTAGTCAATTCTAGACTTTTAAGTCTCACCTGAACTTCTTTGGTTTTTGGTACTTCAACCGAGAAGTCTTCAGTGACGATCAAGCGATCTTGACGAATGAGCTCAGACAAAATCGACTGCATCGCACCGCGGTACATCTTACGGTTTACTTTTTGACTAAAATCTTGTGTTTTGGCTGCGAACGTTTGCCCGCCCCCTCTCCAAATTGGAGATCGGATAGTACCGGCTCGCGCACGACCCGTACCCTTTTGACGAAACGGCTTACGTCCACCACCATTCACTTCCGCTCGCGTCTTCTGCGCGCGTGTGCCCTGACGAGCACCAGCAAGATAGGCCGTCACGACCTGGTGAACCAACGCTTCGTTGAACTGTCGGCCAAAAGTAGCTTCCGAAACATCAACTGCTCGGTCTGAAACGCCCTTACCTGGTTCTGAAATATTGAGATTCAAAGTTCCAACTCCAATTAATTCCTGGCTTTGACTGCAGGCTTGATGACTACGTCACCGCCTGTTGCCCCAGGTACTGCTCCTTTAACAAGCAGCAAATTGTTTTCTTGATCAACTCTTACTACTTCAAGAGTTTGGGTAGTCACTTGAACTGCGCCCATGTGACCTGCCATTTTCTTACCCTTGAATACACGACCAGGAGTCTGACACTGTCCGATGGATCCTGGGGCACGATGCGAAATAGAGTTACCGTGGGTAGCATCTTGCATCGCGAAGTTATATCGCTTAATTACGCCAGCAAAACCTTTACCTTTTGATTGACCTGTTACGTCAACTTTCTGGCCAGCTTCGAAGCCTTCAACTGTGAGCGCGTCACCAACAGACATCTCATTGCCCGCATCGCATCTAAACTCATATAGATGACGACCTGCTTCAGTATTAGCTTTGCTGAAATGGCCCGCTTGCGCTTTATTAACCTTGGAAGCTTTAACTTCACCGTAGGTTACTTGTAGCGCTTCGTAGCCATCAGTCTCGCCTGTCTTTCTTTGAGTTACTCGATTAGGAGTAGCCTCAATAACTGTCACAGGAACAGATGTGCCATCTTCAGTGAACACCCTGGTCATGCCGCGTTTTACGCCAATAATTCCAATAGTCATATTAGCTCCACCTAGCCCAAGTTGATCTGTACATCAACGCCAGCGGCCAAATCAAGTTTGGTTAGTGCATCAATGAACTTTTCAGTTGGCTCAACAATGTCGAGCAAACGCTTATGCGTTCTAATCTCATACTGGTCACGTGCATCTTTATAAACATGCGGCGACGTCAGTACGGTGAACTTTTCTATTCTCGTGGGCAAAGGAATCGGACCACGTACCACTGCGCCAGTGCGCTTGGCGGTGTTAACGATTTCCTGTGTCGACACGTCGATAAGGCGATGATCGAAAGCCTTTAGTCGAATTCTAATTCTCTGGTTTTGCATCCAACCCGTCTCCTGAACCGGTAGTTGCTTTAGCAATTGCTAAACTTGTAGACAAAAGAAGCCCCGTCCCTTAGCCGGGAGGAGCATCAATTACAATCTTTGCCTGTTTCCAGGCTACCATGACCCCCTATCGGGGTCCTGAGTCCTCTTCGTGCGACGTTATTTTGTCACGCGAGGTTAATGAGGGCGCGAATTATACTAATTATTGCGCCCTTTACCAGCCCTTTTATGACTTTTATTCACTAATTTTAACAACAACGCCCGCGCCTACGGTTCGGCCGCCTTCGCGTATAGCAAAACGCTGGCCTTCTTCCATAGCAATCGGAGCAATCAACTCAACGTTCATGTTCACATTATCACCCGGCATAACCATCTCTGTGCCTTCTGGTAATTCACATGCACCTGTCACGTCAGTTGTCTCAAAGAAAAACTGAGGCTTGTAACCCTTGAAGAATGGCGTATGTCGCCCACCTTCATCTTTGCTCAATACATACACTTCACCTTCAAACTTAGTGTGTGGCGTAATTGAACCAGGCTTAGCCAATACTTGACCGCGCTCAACATCTTCTCGCTTCGTACCACGCAAGAGAACACCAACGTTCTCGCCTGCACGGCCTTCATCCAACAACTTACGGAACATCTCAACACCCGTACAAGTCGTCTTCTGCGTATCTTTAATACCTACAATCTCGATCTCGTCACCAACAGACACAATACCGCGTCCGATCCGACCTGTCACAACCGTACCACGACCCGAGATTGAGAAAACATCTTCAATCGGCATCAAGAAAGGCTGGTCAATGGCACGTACTGGCTCTGGAATGTAGCTATCAAGCGTTTCAACCAACTTGATAATCGCTGGCGCGCCAATGTCTGACTGATCGCCTTCCAATGCTTTAAGTGCACTACCGATAACGATCGGTGTGTCGTCACCCGGAAAATCGTACTGGTCAAGCAGTTCACGAATCTCCATTTCAACAAGCTCAATAAGTTCTTCATCATCAACCATGTCAGCTTTGTTCATAAACACGATGATGTAAGGTACACCAACCTGCTTCGACAGCAGAATGTGCTCGCGCGTCTGAGGCATGGGGCCGTCAGCAGCTGAACAAACCAATATAGCGCCGTCCATCTGAGCAGCACCGGTGATCATGTTCTTCACATAGTCAGCGTGACCCGGGCAGTCAACGTGTGCGTAGTGACGGTTCGGCGAATCATATTCAACGTGTGACGTTGAAATCGTGATGCCGCGCTCTCTCTCTTCTGGTGCATTATCAATTGCAGCAAAATCAGAAAACTCTCCGCCCCAAGTCTCAGCACAAACCTTGGTAATCGCCGCTGTTAGCGTCGTCTTACCATGGTCTACGTGACCGATTGTTCCTACGTTTAGATGCGGCTTCGTCCGCTCAA
Organism: uncultured OM182 clade bacterium; assembly: GCA_905182025.1. Classification (GTDB taxonomy): domain Bacteria; phylum Pseudomonadota; class Gammaproteobacteria; order Pseudomonadales; family Azotimanducaceae; genus JAHRVQ01. The sequence continues at coordinate 90,790 of CAJJAA010000008.1, read as the reverse complement.
ACTTCTCTTTGGACATGTTTCACCTCGAGGTAATTTTAATCGTTAAATGATTTAGCCTGATTTCGCGATAACAGCTTTCGCTATCGCATCAGGGACTTCTTTATATTGCGAAAACTCCATTGAGTATGTTGCGCGACCTTGTGTCGCACTTCGCATATCTGTGGCATAACCAAACATCTCAGCCAGTGGCACTTCGGCTTTAACCGACTTACCGGCAGGGACATCTTCCATTCCCAAAACAATGCCGCGCCGACGGCTTAGGTCGCCAATTACATCGCCGTAATAATCTTCTGGCGTGACGACTTCTACTTTCATGACGGGCTCGAGCAGTGCCGGGCTTGCTTGCAGCGCACCCGTTCTCATCGCCATCGATCCCGCAACTTTAAAGGCAACTTCACTCGAATCGACATCGTGATAAGAGCCGTCGTAAAGTGTTGCTCTGACGCCCTGCAACGGATATCCCGCTAGAACGCCGTTAGCTAACTGATCTTGTATGCCTTTATCGACAGCGCTTATGTATTCACGGGGAACAACGCCGCCGACAATTTCATCAACAAACTCGTAGCCTTCTTCACCGTCGAAGGGCTCAATTTTGATCCAGACGTGACCGTATTGACCGCGACCACCACTTTGCCGAATAAACTTCCCTTCAGAGGTAACCGTTTCCCGGATCGTTTCTCGATATGAGACCTGCGGCTTACCTATATTAGCTTCAACGCCAAATTCGCGCTTCATTCGATCAATAATAATATCTAGGTGTAACTCGCCCATGCCGCCAATGATGGTTTGGCCGGACTCTTCATCTGTTCGCACACTAAAAGACGGATCTTCTGCAGCAAGCTTGCTTAACGCAACACCCATTTTCTCCTGATCAGCCTGGGATCTAGGCTCGACCGCAACATGAATAACGGGGTCTGGAAAATCCATACGCTCCAACGTGATCAAGTTATCACCATTACAAAGCGTATCGCCCGTTGTCGCAAATTTAAGCCCGATCGCCGCGGCGATGTCACCTGCGCGCACTTCAGATATTTCAATTCTATCGTTCGAGTGCATTTGCACCATCCGACCAACTCGTTCTTTCTTGCCCTTTATCGGGTTAAATATAGCGTCACCGGTTTTCAATACACCGGAATAGACTCTGAAAAATGTTAGCGTGCCAACAAATGAGTCCGTTGCGATCTTGAATGCTAGCGCAGCAAAAGGTTCGTCATCATCAGCGTGTCTGTAACCATCGACTTCACCGGCCTCATCCAAGTATCCATGAATGGCTTTGACCTCATCAGGCGCGGGCAAGAATTCAACCACCGCATCCAACATCGTTTGCACGCCTTTATTCTTAAATGCTGAACCACACAAGGCAGGTACAATTTCGTTAGCCAACGTTCTATCTCGAATACCTTTCTTGATGTCTTCGTTATTAAGCTTTCCTTCCTCGAGATACAGCTCCATCAGCTCATCGTTTGCTTCCGCGGCTGCCTCCATCATATTCTCGCGATATTCATCTGCAAGCGCTTGCAAATCTTCAGGAATATCTTTCTCAACAAAGGTCAAGCCAAGGTCATCTTCGTTCCAGTAAATGGCCTTCATTTTGATTAGATCAATAACACCCTCAAAATTTTCCTCTGCACCGATCGCGAGCTGCAGTGGCACAGGTGTTGAACCTAGGCGACTCTCGATCTGATCGACGACGCGCAGGAAATCAGCGCCGGCGCGGTCCATCTTGTTGACAAACACAAGCCGGGGCACTTCATATTTATTGGCTTGACGCCAAACGGTCTCGGATTGAGGCTCAACCCCGGAGGTCGCACAAAAAACGACAACAGCACCATCGAGCACCCGCAGAGATCGCTCAACTTCAATAGTGAAGTCAACGTGTCCAGGTGTGTCGATAATGTTGATGCGGTGCTGATCAAATTGCTTTTCGGAACCCGACCAGAATGTCGTCGTTGCCGCAGAGGTTATAGTGATACCTCTTTCTTGCTCTTGTTCCATCCAGTCCATTGTGGCTGCGCCATCATGAACTTCGCCGATTTTATGAGATACGCCGGTATAGAACAGCACCCGCTCAGTCGTCGTCGTTTTACCGGCGTCCACATGAGCGACGATACCGATATTTCGATATCGCTTAATTGGTGTTGTTCTGGGCATCTACTTCTACCTAGCTGTATTCGAGCCTGTATTTAGCGGTTATTACTAACAGCGCTAGAAACGGTAGTGAGAGAAAGCCTGGTTGGCTTGAGCCATTCGGTGCGTATCTTCTCGCTTTCGAACCGCTGAGCCACGACCTTCAGCCGCATCCAACAATTCACCAGCAAGACGCTGGGCCATTGATTTTTCGCCGCGCTTTCGCGCTGAGTCGACTAACCATCTCATCGCCAAAGCTGTTCTTCGCGATGGGCGCACTTCAACAGGCACCTGGTAAGTTGCACCACCAACTCGTCGACTTTTTACTTCAACGGAAGGTGCAATTGCTTCGAGGGCTGCGTCGAACACTTCGATTGGATCACCACCGTTGCGATCAACGATTCGATCCATAGCACCATAAACGATCTTCTCAGCGACGGATTTCTTTCCGCTGACCATCACGTGGTTCATGAACTTAGCAAGCGTTTGATTGCCGTACTTTGGATCTGGCAGTATTTCCCGTTTCTCCGGGACTCTACGTCTTGGCATGACTCTATTCCTTCTTCAGGTTATCCAAAAACTGTTCGGCTACGCCGAAATCTGTCTTGGCCTTACTCTGGTCTGCACTCTTCTCCTTATTAAAGAGAAGAGGTTTCCAGAAATGAATGTTTATTAAGCTTTCGGCTTCTTGGCTCCGTACTTCGAACGACCCTGCATACGATCAGCAACACCTGTTGTATCTAGTGTTCCACGTACTGTGTGATATCGAACACCTGGTAAGTCTTTTACACGACCACCACGAATCAAAACCACTGAGTGTTCTTGCAAGTTGTGACCTTCACCACCAATGTACGAAGTTACTTCGTAGCCATTAGTTAACCGTACACGACATACTTTACGTAATGCTGAGTTCGGCTTCTTTGGTGTAGTTGTATATACCCGAGTACACACTCCACGTCGCTGAGGACAGGATTGTAGTGCAGGCACGTCACTCTTGGAGACCTTGCGCTTTCTAGGCTTCCGAACCAACTGACTGATTCTGGCCATAAATTTCTAACTCCACTGTTAATATTAAGCAGAATAGCCAACGCAATAGCGATGCCACCCTACCGAAAAGAGGAGCGCATTCTAATGATGCGCTAGCCTCTAGTCAACAGTAGATCAGTCGACGACCGATCTACTGACTTACTCGAACCGTTTTATAAACCTGATTCGCTTGAGTTCAACGCTTCACTTAAGGCTGCTTCGACATCCGTTGCGCTTACAGTTGTTGTACGCGCTTCATTCTTCTCTGCTCGTCTCTTGCGTCGATCTTCATGGTACTTAAGACCCGTTCCTGCCGGAATCAATCGACCGACAATAACGTTTTCTTTCAAGCCGCGAAGATGATCGCGCTTACCTGTCACGGCAGCTTCCGTCAGGACACGTGTTGTTTCCTGGAAAGATGCAGCTGAGATAAATGACTCTGTCGCCAGTGCCGCTTTAGTGATGCCCAACAAAACACGCTCGTATTTCACAAGCTGTTTCGCTTCTGAACGCAGTTCGTCGTTTTGGGCCAACAGACGCATGAATTCAACCTGCTCGCCTTTAATCATGTTTGACTCACCGGCATCAACGATGTCAGCCTTTCTCAGCATCTGACAAACAATGACTTCAATGTGCTTGTCGTTAATCGTTACACCCTGCAAGCGGTAAACGTCCTGCACTTCTTTAACGATGTATTGCGTCAGCGCTTCAACGCCTTTCAAGCGAAGAATATCGTGAGGGTTTTCAGGTCCATCGGAAACGACTTCGCCCTTTTCGACATTCTCACCTTCAAATACCGTCATATGACGCCATTTCGGGATCAGCACTTCATAATGGTCATCGCCTTCAGGCAATTCACTTGTATCAGCTGGTGTGATAACCAAGCGACGCTTACCTTTGGTTTCTTTACCGAAACTGACGGTACCTGAAATCTCAGCCAATACAGCGGCTTCCTTAGGCTTACGTGCTTCAAACAAGTCAGCAACACGCGGCAAACCACCGGTGATGTCTCTTGTTTTCGAACTTTCCTGAGGAATTCGGGCAATAACATCGCCGACCTCAATATGGTCACCATCTTCAAGACTAAGAATCGCATTAGCCTCAAGGAAGTAGTGAGCAGGTACATCAGTACCGGCCAATAACAATTGATTACCGTCTTCATCAATAAGACTTACAGCAGGACGAACATCTTTACCTGCTGAAGGTCGATCTTTTGGATCGATAATCGAGATGCTAGATAGACCCGTCAACTCATCTGTTAGGCGACGAATTGTAATACCTTCTTCCATCGTCTCAAATACAACCTTACCCCTAACTTCGGTAACGATTGGGTGAGTGTGCGGATCCCAGTTTGCGACAATCTCGCCTGCTTCGACGTGCGCACTTGAGCCTTTCTTCAAAACGGCGCCGTAGGGAATCTTATACCGCTCTCTTTCTCGGCCTGTCTCATCGTCAGCAACAGCGACTTCACCAGAACGAGATACCGCGACTAGATCGCCGTTGATCTTCTCGATTGTCTTCAAGTTGTGAAGACGAATCGTGCCCGAGTGCTTGACCTGAATACTGTCAATCGCAGTTGCTCGAGATGCCGCGCCACCAATGTGGAATGTACGCATCGTTAACTGTGTACCTGGCTCGCCGATTGACTGCGCAGCAATAACGCCGACAGCTTCACCAATATTGACCAAATGACCGCGACCAAGGTCTCGACCGTAACAACTACTACACACACCGTATCGCGTATCACACGTAATCGGGCTTCGAACGATAATTTCATCAATACCCAAATCATCAAGGCCAGAAACGCTCGTCTCATCGAATAATGTTCCAGCGGGAATAATAACTTCACCGGAGACATCAAGAACATCCTTCGCCACAACACGACCAAGAACTCGATTGCCGATTGGCATCACAACATCACCGCCTTCAATAACGGCAGTCATGAGCAGACCTTCTTCGGTACCACAATCATGTTCGGTTACAACTAAGTCCTGAGAAACATCAACTAAACGACGTGTCAAATAACCTGAGTTAGCCGTTTTCAATGCAGTATCCGCAAGACCCTTTCGAGCTCCGTGGGTCGAGATAAAGTACTGCATTACGTTCAGACCTTCTCGGAAGTTCGCCGTGATAGGCGTCTCGATGATTGAGCCATCAGGCTTAGTCATCAATCCACGCATACCAGATAGCTGCCGAATCTGCGCGGGGGAGCCTCGTGCGCCAGAATCTGAGTACATCCAGACACTATTGAATGAAACCTGCTCTTCCTCTACGCCATCTCGGTTAACAACAGTTTCTTTGCTCAACGTATCCATCATCGCAGCACCAACTAAATCATTAGCACGCGTCCAGATATCGATAACTTTGTTGTATTTCTCGCCCTGCGTTACCAGGCCTGAAGAATACTGAGATTCAATTTCTTTAATTTCATTTTCAGCGTCATTAATGATGCTGGCTTTTTCGTTAGGAATAACAAAATCATCAACACCGATCGACGAACCTGAGTTTGTAGAGTACTCGTAACCCAGATACATAATCTGATCAGCAAAAATAACAGTCTCTTTCAATCCAACTGTTCGGTAACAAACATTTATCAGCTTGGAGATATCTTTGTTGCCTAACGTCTTGTTAACGTTTTCGTAAGCAATACCCTTAGGTACTATCTCGAACAACAATGCACGACCGACGGTTGTGTCTTTGATCTCGGTGCGAGCAATCAATTCCCCAGCTTCGTTCTTTGAATATTCTTTCACACGCACTTTAACGCGTGCTTGCAAACCAACCTTGCTAGTACGGTATGCTCGAGAAACTTCACCCGTGTCAGCGAAGATCATGCCCTCGCCTTTGTCATTGATTCGCTCTCGCGTCATATAATAGACACCGAGCACGACATCCTGAGAAGGCACAATGACTGGCTCACCATCAGCAGGCAGCAAGACGTTGTTCGTCGACATCATTAACGCTCGGGCTTCAAGTTGAGCTTCAAGCGTTAGTGGTACGTGAACAGCCATCTGGTCGCCATCGAAGTCTGCGTTATAGGCAGTACAAACGAGAGGGTGAAGCTGTATTGCTTTACCTTCGACCAATACAGGTTCAAACGCCTGGATACCTAGTCTGTGCAAAGTTGGCGCACGGTTGAGTAGAACAGGATGCTCGCGAATAACTTCCGCAAGAATGTCCCATACTTCGGCAGTTTCTCGCTCAACCATCTTCTTTGACGCTTTAATCGTGGTCGCAAGACCTCTCGCTTCAAGCTTGCCAAAAATAAACGGCTTGAATAGCTCAAGCGCCATTTTTTTGGGTAATCCACACTGATGTAGACGCAATGTTGGTCCAACAACAATTACTGATCGACCAGAATAATCAACTCGCTTACCGAGCAGGTTCTGACGGAATCGGCCTTGCTTACCCTTGATCATGTCAGCCAAAGATTTTAGAGGTCGCTTATTCGTGCCCGTAATAGCTCGACCACGTCTGCCGTTATCCAGCAAAGCATCAACCGCTTCTTGAAGCATACGCTTTTCATTTCGCACAATAATGTCAGGCGCAGAAAGGTCTAACAGACGCTTCAGTCGGTTATTTCGATTGATAACTCGACGATACAAGTCATTCAAATCAGACGTTGCGAATCGACCACCTTCAAGTGGTACCAAGGGTCGAAGATCTGGCGGAAGAACCGGCAGAACCGTGAAGATCATCCATTCCGGCTGGTTGCCAGACTTATCAAACGCTTCCATTAACTTGAGGCGCTTGGTTAACTTTTTGATCTTGGTTTCAGAATTTGTTTGCGGCAGCTCTTCACGCACTGTTGCAATCTCTTCTCTTAGGTCCATGTCCATCATGAGATCCTGAATTGCTTCAGCACCCATCTTGGCCTCGAACTCGTCACCAAACTCTTCCAATGCTTCGTAATATTGCTCGTCAGTTAATAACTGACGCTTTTCTAATGTCGTCAAACCAGGATCTGTAACAACAAATGATTCGAAGTACAGTACCCGCTCGATGTCACGCAAAGTCATATCCATCAGCAGACCAATTCTTGAAGGCAAAGACTTCAAGAACCAGATATGCGCAACTGGGCTAGCCAGCTCAATGTGCCCCATGCGTTCGCGACGTACTTTAGCAAGCGCTACTTCGACACCACACTTTTCACAAATTACACCACGATGCTTAAGACGTTTGTACTTCCCGCACAGGCATTCGTAGTCCTTATTTGGACCAAAGATCTTTGCACAGAACAGACCGTCTCGTTCCGGCTTAAAGGTACGGTAGTTAATGGTTTCAGGTTTTTTAACCTCACCATAGGACCAGGATCGAATTAGCTCTGGAGATGCCAGACCAATACGAAGTGAATCAAATTCTTCAGACTGTCCTTGCGCTCTTAAAATATTAAGAAGATCTTTCAAGGCTTTCCTCCACCGGGCTCATGCCCGCTTTAATGTGAATACTGTTGTTCTCAATCAATCGCTTATGCGTTTGATTAATCGCTCTCGAGTTCTATATCAATACCAAGAGAACGTATTTCCTTCACAAGTACATTGAAGGACTCCGGCATTCCAGGTTCCATGCGATGATCACCATCCACGATGTTCTTATACATGCGGGTTCGACCGTGCACATCGTCAGATTTAACCGTGAGCATTTCCTGAAGCGTATAAGCAGCACCATAAGCTTCAAGTGCCCAAACTTCCATCTCACCGAATCGCTGACCACCAAATTGTGCTTTACCACCAAGAGGCTGCTGCGTAACCAAACTGTATGAACCTGTTGATCTCGCATGCATCTTGTCATCGACAAGGTGATTCAATTTCAACATGTACATGTAACCGACTGTTACGGGACGATCAAATTGATCGCCGGTCGTACCATCGAATAATGTCGTTTGGCCATTTGTTGGAAGATCCGCCAGCTCAAGCATGGTTTTAATCTCGGACTCAGCAGCACCGTCGAAGACTTTCGTCGCCATCGGCACACCACCGCGAAGATTACCAGCCATCTCGATAATCTCAGCATCGGTGAACGATTCAAGATCTTCTTTTCGTCCACTTTGGTTGTAGACTTTACCTAAGAATTCTCTGACTTCTTCAACCTTACGTTGATCGTCCAGCATGCGACCAATCTTCTTACCAAGACCGTCTGCTGCCCAGCCAAGGTGAGTTTCTAAGATTTGACCAACGTTCATTCGTTTTGGCACACCTAGTGGGTTCAAAACAATATCGATTGGCTCGCCGTCCGCATCGAAAGGCATATCTTCAACTGGCTTGATAACAGAAATGACACCTTTGTTACCATGACGGCCCGCCATCTTGTCACCGGGCTGTATACGACGTTTAATCGCAAGATAAACCTTTGTGATTTTCAAGACGCCAGGCGCCAAGTCGTCACCGGAAACCAACTTCGCCTTACCTTCCTCAAACTCTTCATCTAATTCTTTGCGACGTTCTTTTAATCGCAAATCAGCAGATTCAAGCAATGCATTTAAGTCATCAGACTCAAGCCTAATCTTAAACCAATCGTCTTCAGCTAACTCATCGAGGTATGGCTTAGTGATTTTATCGCCCTTGTTAAGGTTCGGACCTGCTATTACAACCTTACCTTTGAGGGAATCACTTAAGCGCTCGAACGTTGCTGTTTTAATGATTCGATACTCTTCTTCCACATTACGTCGAATCTCTTCGACCTCATGCTTTTCGATATCAAGTGCGCGCTGATCTTTGTCGATGCCATCTCGTGTAAACACTCGTACATCGATAACCGTACCGTTATAACTGCTAGGTACTCGCAACGATGTATCTTTCACATCAGATGCCTTCTCACCAAAGATTGCTCTTAGAAGTTTTTCTTCCGGTGTTAACTGGGTCTCACCTTTTGGCGTTACCTTGCCGACAAGAATATCGCCAGCGCTAACTTCAGCACCGATATAAACGATACCGGACTCATCCAACTTCGAAAGTGCACCCTCACCAACATTCGGAATATCACAAGTGATCTCTTCTGAACCCAACTTTGTATCACGGGCGATACAGGTAAGCTCTTGAATGTGGATCGTCGTAAACCGGTCTTCCTTCACAACACGTTCTGAGATCAGAATCGAGTCTTCGAAGTTATAGCCGTTCCACGTCATAAACGCGATTCGGCAATTTTGACCCAGTGCCAGCTCGCCCATGTCGATTGAAGGACCATCAGCGAGGACATCACCTCGATCAATTTTGTCACCTTGCTTAACAAGCGGCTTCTGGTTGATGCAGGTGTTTTGATTTGAACGTGTGTATTTAGTCAAATTATAAATATCGACACCCGCTTCACCGGATGCAGTTTCAGCATCGGTAACTCGGATCACAATACGTGCAGCATCAACGGTCTCAACAACACCGCCACGACGCGCAATCACACAGACACCGGAGTCACGAGCAACGATGCGCTCCATGCCCGTACCAACCAAAGGCTTTTCAGCACGTAAGGTCGGTACCGCCTGACGCTGCATGTTCGATCCCATCAGGGCTCGGTTAGCATCGTCATGCTCTAGAAACGGTATAAGTGATGCAGCGACAGATACAACCTGCTGCGGCGAGACATCCATGAAGTTAACGCTTTCACGGCTTGCCTTAGTAAATTCACTTTGATGACGAACATCAACGAGATCATCAAGAATATTACCTTTGTCATCAAGTGGCACACTTGCCTGAGCAATAACGTAATCACTTTCGACAATGGCTGACAAGTACTCGATCTGATCAGTGACCTGTCCATCTACAACTCTTAAGTATGGGCTTTCCAAAAATCCATGCTCGTTAGTACGGGCATAAGTAGCCAGAGAGTTGATCAAACCAATGTTTGGTCCTTCAGGTGTTTCAATTGGACATACCCGACCGTAGTGAGTCGGGTGAACGTCACGGACTTCAAAGCCTGCTCTTTCACGCGTCAGACCACCTGGTCCTAAAGCAGAAACGCGACGTTTGTGAGTCACTTCTGAAAGCGGATTATTTTGATCCATAAACTGGGAAAGTTGCGCCGAACCAAAGAACTCTTTGACTGCAGCGGCGACAGGTTTCGCATTGATCAAATCCTGCGGCATCAAACCTTCTGACTCAGCTAGGCTCAAACGCTCTTTTACCGCTCGCTCGACTCGAATCAAACCTAAACGGAAAGAATTCTCAGCCATTTCGCCAACAGAACGAATTCGACGATTACCAAGGTGATCGATGTCATCAACCGTGTCTTTCGCGTTTCTGATATTGATCAAGCACTTTAATACGTCAACGATGTCTTCATTCGATAACGTACCTTCACCCAATTCTTCTTCACGACCGAGGCGTCTGTTGAACTTCATTCGTCCAACAGCTGTTAGGTCATACCTTTCTGAAGAGAAGAACAGGTTTGAAAATAAGTTTTCAGCCGCATCCTTCGTTGGCGGCTCGCCAGGACGCATCATTCGGTATATTTCTACCAATGCTTCCAATCGATTGCTCGAAGGATCGACATTTAATGTATCTGAAATCCATGGTCCGTGATCAAGGTCGTTTGTGTAAATCGTCTCGAACGAGGCTAGCCCCAGCTCGCGAATCTTCTCAAGCACTTCTTCAGTCAGTGCAGTGTTACAAGGAACAACAATTTCGCCTGTCTCCTCATCAACGAGGTCTTTAGCCGTTACGTGGCCGCAGATGTACTCTAAAGGTACGTTCAACTGCTCGAGTTTGTCGGCTTCCATTGCTCGAATGTGCCGAGCAGTGATTCTTGCGCCTTCTTCTACAATCAGATTACCTTCACTATCGAGCACTTCAAACTGTGCTGTTTCTCCGCGAAGACGCGAAGCGATAAGGTTTAGTCCGTAACCTTCTTCAAACACCTGGAATGTATCGGTGTCAAAGAACATATCGAGTATTTCTTCAGACGAATAACCTAGCGCCCGAAGCAACACTGTTGCGGGGAGCTTTCGTCTTCTGTCAATTCGAACAAACACGCAGTCTTTTGGATCGTATTCGAAGTCCAACCATGAACCTCGCATCGGAATGACTCGTGCGGAATAAAGTAGTTTACCCGAGGAGTGCGTCTTACCTTTGTCGTGATCAAAGAAGACACCGGGTGACCGGTGCAACTGCGATACAACAACTCGCTCGATACCATTGACAACAAACGTACCGTTGTCAGTCATGAGCGGCATTTCACCCATGTAAACTTCTTGTTCTTTAATATCTTTAATCGCCTTGTTGGACGAGTCTTTATCGTAAATGATCAGCCTGACTTTGACGCGCAGCGGAACTGCGTAAGTCGCGCTCTGGAGCTTACACTCTCGAACGTCGAACGCTGGTTTTCCAAGTCTGTAGCTCACATACTCTAGAGCCGCACTGCCGGAATAGCTGGCAATTGGAAACACTGATTTAAACGCCGCATGAAGACCCTTCTCAATTCTATCCTTGGGGTCACGATTTTCTTGCAAGAACCCCTTGTAGGATTCAACTTGAATAGCAAGAAGATAAGGAATGTCCATCAAGGTATTAAGCTTGCCGAAGTCCTTACGAATACGTTTCTTCTCTGTAAATGAATAGGCCATCAATGCCTCCAGGCTAGATCATTATTTCGTATCGGTGACTCTTCGCGCCGCAATCATGCAACGCGCAAAGTCTAAATTTGAAGCGCAAAAAGGCTGACAGCAATAAATACTGTCAGCCTCTCGCACAACTATTTCCAAGATACAATCTCGGATTACTTAACTTCCACAGAAGCACCAGCTTCTTCAAGCTGTGTTTTGATCTCATCTGCTTCGGCTTTAGATACACCCTCTTTAACTGCAGCGGGAGCACCGTCAACCAATGCCTTAGCTTCTTTCAGACCGAGTCCAGTGATAGCGCGAACAGCTTTAATAGCGTTCACTTTCTTCTCACCAGCTGATGTAATAAGTACATCAAACTCAGTTTGTTCTTCAGCGGCTTCACCAGCGTCGCCACCGGCAGCAGGTGCTGCGGCTACGGCTGCTGCTGCAGATACGCCAAACTTTTCTTCCATTGCTTCAACGAGTTCAACAACGTCCATCACGCTCATTTCAGCGATTGCATTTAAAATATCATCTTTTGATAAAGACATGAGTCCTATCTCCAATAGTTAAGTTACTTAAGAAGCTTCTTGTTGCTTTTGATCGCGAACTGCCGCAACCGCACGAGTAACCTTTGTCGGTACTTCGTTTAGTGTACGCGTTAGCTTTGTTACTGGTGCCAGCATGACTGACATCAACATTGCTAAACCTTGATCGCGTGTTGGCAACTTAGCCAACGCATCAATTTGATCGGCCGCTAGCAGTTTCCCGCCAACGCTAAGAGCTCGTATCTCGAACGCCTCATTCTTTTTTGCAAAATCCTTGAAGAGTCGTGCTCCAGCACCAGGGTCTTCGAGGGAGAATGCAAGAATGTTTGGTCCAAGCAATACTTCGTTCATACATTCGAACTCAGTACCTTCAAACGCTCTCTTTGCCAAAGTGTTACGAATCACCTGCACATGCACATTCTGTTCACGGGCTACTTTCCGAAGCTCTGTCATACCATCAACAGATACACCTCGGTAGTCAGCCATGACTGCAGAAAGCGCTGCGCTAGCGGTTTCGTTTACTTCCGCAACAATCGCCTGCTTTTCTTTAAGTCCTATAGGCACAAGTAATACTCCTGTGTCGACTTTTGTAAGCTTACTCCGTGACTATTTCTCAAATGAGTAATAACACGCGTAAGCACCCTAATACGGCGATGGATTCAAATTTCGAATCGGGTTCACCGTCTGCGCAGGCTTCTTTTTCCGTTTCAGGAGTTCAGAAATTAACAGGCGACCTATCTATTCGGCCACCCGACCTACGGTCTTTGACAGGTTCTGTTGATCGAATCGACTCATCAGGAACCCCAAAGTTTCTATTACCAGATAAACTGGTTACTCGCTGATCGAACAAGGGATCAGCAAAAAATTACAACTTAAGATTCAAAGCTCTAATGTAGATTGGTCAATCGGAATGCCTGCACCCATTGTGGTAGACAATACGATTTTCTTAATATATGCACCCTTTGCAGAAGCTGGCTTACCTTTTTTAAGGTCACCTATAAGTGCTTCGATATTTTCCTTAATTGCTAGCGGCTCAAAGCCAACTTTGCCAACGCCACCATGAACGATGCCGTTCTTGTCTGTTCTATATCGCACCTGACCAGCTTTTGCATTCTTAACTGCTTCAGCAACGTCTGGTGTAACAGTACCCAGACGTGGGTTAGGCATGAGTCCACGAGGTCCGAGTATTTGACCAAGCTGGCCAACAACGCGCATTGCATCAGGTGTCGCAATGACAACACCAAAATCCAAATTACCCTCTTTTACAGATGCCGCAAGGTCATCCATACCAACAATATCAGCACCGGCTGCTTTTGCTTCTTCAGCTTTTTCGCCTTGAGCAAACACCGCTACTTTGACATCTTTTCCTGTACCGTTAGGAAGCACAGTTGCGCCTCTAACAACTTGATCAGATTTACGTGGATCAACACCAAGGTTGATGCTACGTCGACCGACTCACAAAACTTCGCGGATGCGAGCTCTGTTAATATCTGAACCGCCTCTTCGATAGGATAGGCTTTACCTACCTCAATCTTTTCGCTGTGCAAACGTGCTCTTTTTGATAACTTAGCCATTACACAACCCCTTCAGTTTCGATACCAGCTGCTCGAGCACTACCGGCGATTGTCCGCACGGCTGCATCCATATCTTTTGCTGTTAGGTCAGGCATTTTTGTTGTCGCGATTTCTTCAAGCTGCGCCCGAGTAACCTTGCCTACTTTATCCGTATGCGGTGTCGGACTACCTTTCGCAACGCCGGCTGCTTTCTTCAACAAAACTGAAGCAGGCGGTGTTTTCTTAATAAACGTAAAACTCTTATCTGCATAGACTGTAATGACCACAGGAACAGGCATGCCTGCTTCAAGTGACTTGCGTCTCAGCGTTAAAGGCTTTACAGAATTCCATGATGTTCACACCATGCTGTCCCAGTGCGGGGCCAACAGGCGGACTTGGGTTCGCTTGTCCTGCAGGAACCTGCAGCTTTATATATGCATCAATCTTTTTAGCCATGTAAAAAAAACTCCTTTGTGGGTCAAACCCGACGACTTGTGCCGGTCCCCGATTAACACCAGCGAATCTGGTGCAGCTCCTTACCTATCTAGCCTTTTTCGACTTGGCCGAAGTCCAGCTCAACAGGCGTTGAACGTCCAAATATGGTCACTGCCACATGCAGACGATTTTTCTCATAATTCACTTCTTCAACAACGCCATTGAAGTCGTTGAAAGGACCATCAACAACTCGAACCAACTCACCCGGTTCAAACACAGTTTTAGGCGTAGCATGCTCACTACCAGCCTGCACTCGCTGCAAGATGGTCGCGGCTTCTTGATCTGAAATCGGTGCTGGCTGATCAGCCTTTCCACCAATAAAGCCCATAACACGCGGCGTTTCTTTCACTAGGTGCCATGTATCATCTTCGAGCTCCATTTCTACCAGCACGTAGCCTGGAAAGAACTTACGCTCACTTCTGCGCTTCTTACCTGCGCGCATTTCAACAACTTCTTCCGCCGGCACAATGACTTCACCAAACTTCTCGGCAAATGAGCACAGCGAGATACGTTCTGTCAGCGCGCGCATAACCTGCTTCTCATATCCAGAGTAGGCGTGCACTACATACCATCTTTTACTCATTCAAACCTCCTGAGTGGTGATTACCAAACCGTTAACCAATAACGGCTCGGACACCCCAACTAAGACCGGAGTCCAGCGCCCATAAAAGCAAACCGACAACGATAACAACCACAACAACGATCATTGTGGTTTGTGTTGTTTCCTGCCTTGTTGGCCAAATTACCTTTCTAACTTCTACGCGAGCTTCTCTCGCCAGATCCCAGGCAGCACGACCTTTAACGGTCTGAAGCGCTATACCAATTGCAACAGCTGCCAGCACTAGGCCACCAACCGCTCGAATAAGTACACTTTCGGCAACGAACTGCATGTTGGCGTAAACACCGCCAAACACAATCGCGACAACTACTAACCAGATCAATGGATCCAGCTTACCGACCGAAACTTCATTATTGCTCAACTAATACATCCTGGTGCTTGTGATTTGCTTGGCAGGCCAGGAGGGAATCGAACCCCCAACCTACGGTTTTGGAGACCGTCGCTCTGCCAATTGAGCTACTGGCCTAGTGCGTTGCGTGGATATTACCATGCATAGCAAATCATCAAACTCAGTTAGCGATATTACTCGCTGATTTTAACAACAACACCCGCGCCTACGGTTCGGCCGCCTTCGCGAATAGCAAAACGCTGGCCTTCTTCCATCGCAATCGGAGCAATCAACTCAACGCCATGTTCACGTTATCACCAGGCATCACCATCTCGGTACCTTCAGGTAACTCACAAGACCTGTAACGTCTGTCGTCTCAAAGAAAGAACTGCGGCTTGTAGCCTTTGAAGAATGGCGTATGACGACCACCTTCATCTTTGACAATACGTAAACCTCACCTTCAAATTTCGTATGCGGGGTAATTGACCCCGGCGCCGCCAGCACTTGACCACGCTCTACTTCTTCTCGCTTGGTACCACGAAGAAGAACACCAACGTTCTCGCCTGCACGACCTTCATCAAGCAGCTTACGGAACATCTCAACACCCGTACAAGTCGTCTTCTGCGTATCTTGAATACCAACGATCTCGATCTCGTCGCCGACCTTGACAATACCGCGACCAATTCGACCCGTGACAACCGTGCCACGACCTGATATCGAGAATACGTCTTCAATCGGCATCAAAAATGGCTCGGTCAACGTCTCGCGTAGGCTCTGGAATATAAGAATCCAAAGTCTCTACCAGCTTAATAATCGCCGGCGCACCGATCTCTGAATCGATCACCTTCCAGAGCTTTCAGCGCACTACCGATAATGATCGGAGTGTCGTCACCCGGAAAATCGTACTGGTCTAGCAGCTCTCGTACTTCCATTTCAACCAGCTCTACAAGCTCTTCGTCATCAACCATGTCCGCTTTGTTCAGAAACACAATGATGTAAGGAACACCTACCTGCTTCGACAGCAAAATGTGCTCTCGTGTCTGCGGCATCGGACCATCCGCCGCTGAACAGACCAAGATCGCGCCGTCCATCTGGGCCGCACCCGTGATCATGTTCTTCACATAGTCAGCGTGACCAGGACAGTCTACGTGTGCGTAGTGACGGTTCGGCGAATCATATTCAACGTGCGAGGTCGAAATCGTGATACCACGCTCTCTCTCTTCCGGCGCATTATCAATTGCAGTCAAACGCCTGGAACTCGCCTCCCCATGTCTCTGCACAGACCTTGGTAATCGCCGCCGTCAGCGTCGTCTTACCATGGTCAACGTGACCAATTGTTCCTACATTTACGTGCGGCTTTGTCCGCTCAAACTTCTCTTTGGACATTTGGATTACACTCCTAGATCGCCAGAATAACTACTTTTCAACAATGGACAGTGGGTAATTCCCACCGATACATACTATTACTACTAAACTGCTTCGATATACTCTTTTTAACACTTCACTCGACTCAACCAGCCCAATAAAGTCTCGAAAACCCTCAAATGTGGAGCTCATAACCGGATTTGAACCGGTGACCTCTTCCTTACCAAGGAAGTGCTCTACCGACTGAGCTATATGAGCCTACATTCCACAAACCCAGATAAGCTTCCTCATCAAGCTCCAAATTGGAGCGGGTAGCGAGGATCGAACTCGCGTCATCAGCTTGGAAGGCTGAGGTTCTACCGCTGAACTATACCCGCGTTTTCTTTCCTGCAACTTACCAATTACTTTCTATCCCCAAGCTGGCTCAGCCTTACGGCCTTACCCTCTCGGTACTAAACCGACTCTTTGTTGAGCGACTAATCTGCTCATTATTTTCTTAACATCTAGCACTACGTCATTTTTGCCTAATTTCCAGATCTGACAAAAGATCCAGCCCACCTTGGTGGAGGGGGGTGGATTCGAACCACCGAAGCTTACGCGTCAGATTTACAGTCTGATCCCTTTGGCCACTCGGGAACCCCTCCAAAAATGAGGCGCTAGATTCTGCCTTCGAGGCTCCAGCTTGTCAATCAAATTTTAGCTAAAAGAAGACCGTGCCATCGCCCAAAAGCGAAAGCCACGGTCTACAAACTTGCTTGAAAAACTTGGTGCCGCCACCAAGAGTCGAACTCGGGACCTACTGATTACAAATCAGTTGCTCTACCAACTGAGCTATAGCGGCTACCTGTAAAAACAGGGGGCGGATTGTATGCGAAGTCTGCACTGCCCGCAAACTAAATTAAGACAGTTTTCAATATTTAATGGTCTGTTCGACACATTGACCCTCTTTTTGCCGAATTCCAGGATATTCTATGGTCAATTCAGCCAGCAAGGCTGCACTAATTTCGAAATCACCACCATCAGTACCGTATAGCCAAAATCGCCGATCCAAGATCGGTATTGCTGTGATCTCTGCTGCATAGCCACTTGATTGAAGCGTATTTTGCAAAGATACGGCCGCTGCGTTGGTGGAAAACACACCCAACGAAATACCCAGAGCATCGTCACCTTGGGTAATGACATAACTGTCGATTTCTTGCGACTTAAGCTCGCGAAGCTTTCGAAAGGCAGCCTGCAGAGAGGTTGCCGGCGGGATCATCACCCGGTAGTCACGCTCCGCGGTTGGTCGATCGACCGCCTTCAATTCAACGTCAAGCGCCAGCGCAACGAGCTTCTTGTGAGCAGCCTGACCCGCAAACAAATCCTCAAATGGGCCAATGGCCTGACATAGCCTGTTTTCGTCCACGTTCAGCAAAATCGGATTACTAATCACTTGGTCCAATTCTTTTTGTCGCTGCAAACCTGCGCTTGAACTCTCAGTCAACAAATAGACAGGATCAAGCGACCCATCGACAGACCTCACCGAAAGCGTTGTTGGTTTTGGCTCCAGATAAAAACCCTGATAGAGAAAGTAGAGAATGTTCACCGCGATCAAACTCAACGCAATTGCACGCATTATATTGGCCTCAAACTCACTTCACCGGCATTGAAAGATTTTACGCCCGCTTCGGTTTCAATGAGAATATTACCGTGCTCATCAACACCTCGATCAATCCCAGGAATAACATCTTGACCTAAAACGATTTGCACCTCCTTATTGGCATAAAAATTAACCTCGGCCCACTCACTCGCCTTAATGCAAAATCCGTTTTCACTAAAGTTGCTCAGAGCGGGCAACAATCTTGTTAACAACCCCGAAACCAATGCGTTGCGGGAGAGTTTAAACTCGCCAAGTGTTTGGTAGGGCTGATCAATCAGTGCAGATGCCTCGACCCCGAGGTCAACGTTGAGCCCAACACCTATGATCAACGGCGTACCCTTTGCCGTCGGCGCACCCAATTCGATTAATATACCTGCTAGCTTACCTGAACGACCCTCAGTAATTCTCAGTACATCATTGGGCCACTTCAAGCTCACATCTGATACACCCATGTCACGCAGCAACCTGACTATCGCCATCCCAACGGTCAAACTCAACCCGCCCGGCTTAAGACCTCGAGGCAATATCCAGCCGACACTCATGTAGACGTTTCGCCCAAAGGGACTAATCCAAGCTCTACCTCTACGACCGCGCCCTGCAGTTTGCGATTCCGCTAAACAAACATGGCCCTGAAAGGTCTCACTTTTTAGGCACGACATGAGATGAGTATTGGTTGAATCGATAGAGGCATGAATGTCGATCTTTGAAACGAGAGGCCTTATATCGACCGCCATGTCGTCCAATATTTTCTGATCACAAAGGAGCTCTAACGGTTGTCGCAGCCTGATCATACCCTGTACCTCATCGTACGCGAGAGCCAAGTTTGTTAGCGCTCGCTTACTGTAAGAGTCTGCCTTAACAACCCCGTCTGTCGCCAAGATCTGTATTAATTGAAGCGTGCGATTTTCCAATGAGGTGTACCACAAAACAGTAGCGCGCATTATGCACCGCTTGACCCGAAATGAGCGCGTGATCAAACCGCCTTCGACGGTTCGACCCACCTCAAAAAGCAATACAAAAAAAAAGAACCACCTTACGGTGATTCTTTTTTATTTGGTGGAGCCAGGACTAGGCGTCCCCGCGTGATCAAACCGCCTTCGACGGTTCGACCCACCTCAAAAAGCAATACAAAAAAAAAGAACCACCTTACGGTGATTCTTTTTTATTTGGTGGAGCCAGGACTAGGCGTCCCCGCGTGATCAAACCGCCTTCGACGGTTCGACCCACCTCAAAAAGCAATACAAAAAAAAAGAACCACCTTACGGTGATTCTTTTTTATTTGGTGGAGCCAGGACTAGGCGCCCCCGCGTGATCAAACCGCCTTCGACGGTTCGACCCACCTCAAAAAGCAATACAAAAAAAAAGAACCACCTTACGGTGATTCTTTTTTATTTGGTGGAGCCAGGACTAGGCGTCCCCGCGTGATCAAACCGCCTTCGACGGTTCGACCCACCTCAAAAAGCAATACAAAAAAAAAGAACCACCTTACGGTGATTCTTTTTTATTTGGTGGAGCCAGGCGGGATCGAACCGCCGACCTCCTGCGTGCAAGGCAGGCGCTCTCCCAGCTGAGCTATGGCCCCAGAAACTTCCTGGTGAGTGACAGTTAGACTGTCAATCTGGGTGGTACCTCGCATTCCAATCGATGGAAAACTAAAGTACCTTTGGGTCAACATTCCATTTTAACAGATGATGTTGCCATCATTTGCCCTAGCTTACTATCAAGCTGGAACGTTCCCAATCACTCTTTCGAGTTTAGACCAACTCATTTGAGTTGGTGGGTCTGGGTGGATTTGAACCACCGACCTCACCCTTATCAGGGGTGCGCTCTAACCAACTGAGCTACAGACCCATCGCTATCGCGAGGAGCGGTATTATACGCAGCAAGATTTGATTTACAACGCCCTAGAGGAGGAAAATTTACAACAAGCTATTCAATCGCGTGAATAAGCAAATGGTGATTCTTCTTACCCTTTTGAATGACATGATAACGACCATGCAAAGCATCTGTCATCGTCAATCGATATTCTGCATCTTCAATTTTCACACCATTTACCGATACAGCATTACCTGTAATCAGCTTTCTTGCTTGGCCAGCTGTCACTTGACCCTTCGGCGTAACGGCCAATCCACTGTCAACCAGTGCATCGATCAACGATATATCTGCTGCTAGGGTCTGAGATGAAGACATACCATCTTGAGCTAATTGACCCAGATCGCTTGCCGACAGTTGCGAAAGCTGATTTGTAAACAAGGCTTCAGAAATTCTTTCCGCAGCATCAACGCCTTCATCACCATGCACCAAACGCGTTACCGCCTGCGCCAGTGCGACATGAGCCGAACGCGCGCCGGGATCCTGATCATGCCCGGCAGCGAGCTTATCAATGCTGTCTGCATCAATGAATGTGAATATCTTTAGATAATTAATAACATCTGCATCTGCACAGTTACGCCAAAACTGATAAAAGCTGTAAGGCGAAGTACGCTGTGCATCTATCCAAACAGCATTACCCATGCTCTTACCGAACTTTGTCCCATCAGAATTAGTAATCAAAGGGTAAGTGATTGCGTAGGCTTGATTGCCGTTCATTCGGCGGACCAAATCGATACCCGCCGTAATATTCCCCCACTGATCGCTTCCACCCATCTGGATAGTGCAGTCGTAGCGTTGGTTTAGAATAGTGTAATCATAGGATTGCAGAATCATGTAGCTGAATTCTGTGTAGCTAATACCCGACGCATCATCCTCCAGTCGCCGTTTGACCGTTTCTTTTTGGACCATTGCATTGACACTGAAGTGCTTGCCGATATCCCGCAGAAAATCGACGACAGTCAAGTTTTCGGTCCACTCGGCATTATCAACGACGATCGCTGAGTTTTCGCCACAATCAAAATCCAGAAAGCGGCTCGCTTGTTCACGAATCTTCGCAACAAAAGCCTTCACAACGTCAGCTGACTTGAGATCTCGCTCCGATGTTCGTCCACCAGGATCACCAATCATGCCGGTCGCTCCTCCCACAAGAAGGATTGGTTTGTGGCCCGCAAGCTGAAATCGCCTTAACGCCAGAAGAGGCACAAGATTTCCGATATGCAAACTATCCGCTGTGGGATCAAAACCGCAGTAAACAGTACGCGATCCTTGCGTCAGATGATCAATCAACTCCGGCTCACTACTCACCTGAGCAATCAGCCCGAGAGATCTAAGTTGTCCAAGCAGGTCCTTGTTAATTGTCATACTGGTTTTCCGGAAAAATTATTTTTGAAATTGAGAACACGATCATTCTTTTTTGACCTTTGGTCATGTACGCTTCGCGACCTGCGAAATATCAGGCATGGGTTCATATGACGAAGATGCGCCAAAATACATTAAGCGCAAAGAAATTCAACTGTATATTTGGAAAAAGACGGCCCAGCGTAACCGTCAACACGATGAGTTAGCATCAAATATACGCCTGATTTTGAGCCAGAGTAACAGAACCAATATTCACACTTGATTAAACTTATAATTATTATACACTTAGCGCCACTTTGTGATAAATAACTATAAAAAAAGACCGTAGCCGTTTGCTTTATGAAACATTATCCAAAATCACATTTACGAACCGCACTGATCCTGGCTTTTTGCCTGGGCATTGCTATCACCGCACTTCCTGAACGGAAATCCAGCACAACCAGCATCCCAGTCTCGCTCACGATACATACGAGCGTTGCTGAACACGATGCAAACATAACCCTTGCCGAGACTCAGTCGACGCCCGCTTCAATCGAACATGCCATCGACAGAGCCCCGCTTGTCAACGAAGTAGTAGTGGTGCGCAAGGGTGACAGTATGTCTGCCATATTCAAACGACAAGGCTATTCCGCGAAAGATCTACACGACATCATGAGCCTCGAAGGGCCAGTGAAGGCACTGAAGAAAATTATGCCCGGCCAATCACTCCATTTTGCCCAGACGTCAGCAGGCGAACTATCAGAGTTTCGTTATGCCAGCACGCCACTGAAGCAACTCATAGTGACGCGACAGGGTGAACAATTTACAGCAGCTTGGCACTACAAAGAGCCAGAGATACTGATTTCCTACAAAAATGCACAAATCACGAAAAAGACGCCATCGCTCTACCATGCTGGCAAAGCGGCGGGATTATCAGACAATCTTATTATGGAACTCGCCTTCATCTTTCAATGGGATGTAAGTTTTGCTCTGGATCTAAGGCAGGGCGACTCATTCACATTGTTGTATGAAGACGTCTATGTGGATGGCGAAAAGGTAGAAGAAGGCGACATAATTGGCGCCCAGTTTAAAAACCTAGGGAAAACCCACACAGCGATATTGTTTGAAAACAAATTGGGGCAGAAAAACTATTACACCCCTAGTGGAGGCTCGATGAGAAAAGCATTCATTCGAGACCCAGTCCATTTTTCTCATGTAAGTTCGAGCTTCAATCTAAAACGACTTCACCCAATCCATAAAAAGGTCATGCCTCACCGAGGCATCGACTACGCCGCCAACAAGGGCACACCGGTGCTTGCCTCAGGTGACGGCAAAGTGACTATCGCCAGACAAAATAATGCTTCAGGCCGATACGTTGTTCTCAGGCACGGTGAGCAGTATCAAACGAAGTACCTTCATCTATCGGCTTTTGCCAAAGGTGTTCGCCCTGGAAAATCAGTCAAGCAGGGGCAAGTCATCGGTTATGTGGGCGCAACGGGATGGGCCACAGCGGCGCACCTGCACTATGAATTTCTTGTGAACGGCGTCCATCGCAATCCCAGAACTGTCAAACTACCAAAGGCGAACCCCATCAGCAAAGCTGAGCTGGCGCAGTTTAAG
This sequence comes from uncultured OM182 clade bacterium, assembly GCA_905182025.1. Taxonomy (GTDB): domain Bacteria; phylum Pseudomonadota; class Gammaproteobacteria; order Pseudomonadales; family Azotimanducaceae; genus JAHRVQ01. The sequence goes on along the minus strand of CAJJAA010000008.1, from coordinate 67,730 downwards.
AAAAGTACGATGCCTATTCTGGCAAGACTGGAATCAGTCACAGGTGATACACGCTACGCCATGTCCGACGACTGAAAATAAGATGTACGCATCCGTCGACCGATAAAATCAGCGCAGGCATCTTTTAAGGTGCATTCTATATTTAGAGCTATTGGGCAGGTGGACTGATAAGGCTCGGTCACAAGCACAGCCGCGAATGTTTAGATTGAAAAAGAGTTGCCGCAGCCACAGGTTGTCGACGCGTTAGGATTTGTCACAACAAACCGCGACCCTTGTAAATCTTCCTTAAAGTCGACTTCCGCACCAACAAGATACTGAAAGCTTAATGGGTCAATAACTAACTGGACACCGTCTTTCTCAATTGCAGTGTCATCCTCTTCCAGATCCTCATCAAAAGTGAAGCCGTATTCAAAACCAGAGCAACCACCGCCCGTCACAAAAACCCGTAATTTCAGATTTTCATTTTCTTCCTCTTGAATCAAGTTCTTTACCTTGCCGGCCGCAGCATCAGTAAAGTTCATGCCGAGTGGGGTCACTATTGTGGGTGTGTCAGTCATCGCAGTTTCTTACCGTCTATTTCTTAGTGAAAGGTACACATACCTTGTAGTCGATCCGTTGTCTAAAACTCAGGTATCTGTACCTCAAGATATGGGTGCTAATATTTCTAAAACAAGTCACAACTAACAAAGCAAGTTGCGGACAGATGTCCTCATTAGGCTTGGCTTGACGTTGACTTCACCGCAGCAACTGCGCCGGTCTTCGTCACAGGCCTTTCCTGCTCAACAACTGACTCCGTCGGTACTCGCGTTTCCTGCCGGACATCCTTGCCTTGCTTAAGATGAACGAGATTGCCGTCAACTTTGCTACCCTTCACCATTTCAATCAAGTTGTAATAGACGTTGCCTTGAATTTCAGCTTTGGCAGCCAGCTCTACATGTTTGTCGCTGTAAATGTCACCGAACACCTTGCCGTTTACAATCACATTGGGCACCCGAATTTCGCCTTTGACACTGCCTTTCTCGCTGATCGTGACGACAGCTTTTGACCCTGACTGAGCAATGATGTTGCCTTTGACCACACCATTAACCAATAGATGGTCACTAAAATGTACATCCCCGGACAGCTCACAGTTGTTTGCAATCAAGGTTATACCGGCTTGTAAGCCTTTATTCTTGCCGAACATGACTAGTCTCCATCTAATTGCCAGTCAAACTTCTTCTCAAGCCGCTGATTATTTCTACCGGTCATTTTGGCGACCACCATAATCTCCCGCGGCTCGAAACCTTCTGGAACTGTTAACTCACCATCAATATTTTGAAAGTAGCGAAATCTAAACCGGATAGAATTTTGCTTATCATCCCGCAGCTCCATCAAACTCAAAGAGCGCTCGCCTTCTTCCGTACTGCCGACGATCTGAATCTCGACGCCACCCTGAATATATTGATGTTTTTCAACGACTTGTGTCAACAAAAGACTAAAGCTGATTTTGTTGGGTTCATTCGCCTGTTTCATATCCCATCGTTCGATGCGCAATCCCTGCTCTTCAACGCTAGGCAACATCACACCCTTGTAAAACCGGATTTCCTCACTCAGCTCAGCGATCTGACCTTGCAGCTCTTCAACGGTTGAGCGAACTTCCTCGGTAGCTTGTGTATCGATTTGCTCTCCGACTTCAAGATCAGCCACATGCTGACTCAATGTCAGCACTTCAGCCTCACGCTGCTGCAGGCGACCTTTGAGATTGTCTCTCTCAGAAATTACTTGAACCTTTGTTGCCATACCTTTTTTCAGGCCAAGCTCGTAGGTCGACCAGCTGAACCCACCCAACAGCAGTAAACAGACGAAAAAAAGACCAAAACGATAGAACGGCCGATAAGGTACGACCATCATTTGGTGGTGCTTGCTGCCCTTTACCGACGACACGGGCTACCTCATAAAACCTTGTGAAGGCATTAGTTTACCAGATATTGAGAATAATCAGCCATTTCCATTCTACTTTGGAATGAGTGGTCGATCTTTATATACACATGACCTATCCTCAAACAAAACAGATAGCCCTCAAGCGTGGCAAATAAAACTCCTTCAAATTTTTCGATCCGCGGCTTTCGCCGATCTTTGGCATCTCTGGATTCGGTGCCTCAATTCGCCCTGCTGGGCGTCATCTCTGGGCTGGTAACAGGACTCGTCATTCTCGCCTTCAGAGCATTGATGGAAATACCTCTGAGCTACCTACTGGATGGCCAGTTCGAAAATTTCGAAGCCCTTGACCCCCTATTACTCTTCGGTCTGCCCGTTTTTGGCAGCATTATTCTCGCCATACTTTTTCGCCTCATTAAGGCACAACACCGACGTGTTGGCGTGGTCCACGTTCTAGAACGGCTTGGACGCCATCAAGGCTACCTGCCTTGGCAAAGTGCTGTTGTTCAGTTTCTCGGTGGCATTATTGCCCTAGGCACAGGTCAATCCGGTGGCAGGGAGGGACCCGCCATACACCTCGGCGCAGCCTTTAGCAGCCTTCTAGGCCAATCGCTCAAACTACCCAACAATAGCATCAGAGTTTTAGTGGGATGTGGCGCTGCGGCAGCGATATCCGCCTCATTCAACACCCCTATTGCAGGCGTTATTTTTTCGATGGAAGTGATCATGCTCGAATACACCATCGCGGGCTTTATACCGGTCATATTGGCATCTGTCACCGCGACGCTGATTAACCAACTTGTCTATGATAACGGCAGCGTCTTTGAAGTGGACTATGATATTTCGTGGCAGAGTTTCTACAACTTGCCCTTTTTGATTCTCGAGGGCGTCGTCATCGGTGGGTTGGCTGCGGCCTATGTCTACCTCATCAAAATACTCTATCGATACAGTCCGAGCGCATATTGGTTGCGATTATTGATTGCCGGCCTGACAACCGGACTCATTGGTATGATGGTCCCAGAAGTATTGGGCATTGGCTATGATACGGTCGAATTGACCCACAACGGTCAGCTCGCAGTAACCGTGCTCATCGTTATTTGTATCCTGAAAATAATCACCTCCGCCGTCACAGTTTCAATGGGTGTCCCTGTGGGTGTCATTGGACCAACGCTTTTCATCGGCGCAACCGCCGGCGGAATACTTGGTTATGTCGGCACGCTTGCGGTTCCCGATCAGGTTGCTCCGCAAGGTTTTTACGTCATCCTTGGTATGGGAGCAATGATGGGAGCGGTTCTACAAGCGCCACTTGCCGCACTTATGGCTGTCATGGAACTTACCCAAAACACGAATATCATCCTACCGGCCATGCTCGTAATCATCATCGCAAACCTGACCGCGAGCCAGATATTCAAAATTAAATCGGTGTACCTGACGCAGATGGATATTCTCGGTCTCGATTATCGCCAGAATCCACTAACCATTACATTGAGTCGCGCATCGGTCGCATCCATTATGTCCCGCAGCTTCGAGCAGGTACCTCGCAACATTGACATTGCAAAGGCACAGGAACTAACTATCAATAAACCAACCTGGCTGATCGTCAGAGGCTCAGAAGCGATACCAAGCTACATTCTGCGAACCATTGACTTGATCACCTATTTACAAGACGTAAACGAAGACCCAGAAACCATTGATCTCAACGCCATTCCCGCAACCCGCAAGGATATTCAGGCCGTTATGCTGCAAGCGACCCTTAGCGAGGCTTTGGACAAGTTGAATCAATCTGGCGTGCAAGCGCTTTATGTCAATCGGATCAGTGGCCCCATGCTCAACTCTGTCGTCGGCGTGCTAACACGAGAGGACATCGAGTCCTATTATCAAGCCTAGTTATCCAACATAAAAACCCCGTATAAAAAAGGTCTTGCGACGCTAGATTGGAACCTTTTCTTAGAATCCTCTTTTGAAGCAATGCCTTGATGCAATGTCTTGATGCGATCTCCCGAAAAGATCACCCGACATTAGGCTTCTCAACATTGAATCGAAGCTGGATGAATGGTTGAATGCGCTCTTCGAGAAATCTAGCGACGGATAATCCAATATGAATCGTTCCGACACACTCTTCACGGCCGCAAAGAAAGTGCTTCCCGGTGGCGTAAACTCTCCCGTTCGGGCATTCCAACGTGTCGGCGGACATCCCATCTTTTTTAATAAATCCTCCGGCTCACATCTGATTGATGTTGACGGCAAAAGCTATATCGATTATGTCGGTTCATGGGGACCAATGATCGTCGGACACTCCCACCCAACCGTCATTAAAAAAATTCAAACGGCGGTCGGCGAAGGACTCGGGTTTGGTGCGCCAACAGAAATCGAGACGATACTGGCGGAAGAAGTTATCAAACTTATGCCCAGCATCGAAATGATTCGAATGGTTAGCTCAGGCACCGAAGCAACGATGAGCGCTATCCGTGTTGCACGTGGGTATACCGGTCGTGACAAGATCGTCAAATTCGAAGGCTGCTACCACGGCCATTCAGATTCTCTTTTAGTCAAAGCAGGTTCTGGTGCACTGACACTGGGAGAACCTGATTCACTTGGCGTACCGGCTAGTCTTGCTGCCCACACAATCACGTTAGATTATAATAATTCAGCGCAGGTGACGGAGACCTTCGCCCGCATAGGCGACGATGTCGCTGCGATTATTGTCGAACCCATCGCTGGAAATATGGGTTTGGTGCCACCCGCTGACGGCTTCCTTCAAACCCTGCGAAAGGTGTGTGATCAACATGGCACTGTTTTGATTTTTGACGAGGTGATGACAGGCTTTCGAGTTGCATTAGGCGGCGCTCAGTCCCATTACGGCGTAAAGCCGGACATGACAACACTCGGCAAAGTGATCGGTGGCGGCATGCCCGTCGGCGCGTTTGGTGGCAGAGCAGATATTATGAATGTCGTCGCGCCATTAGGCGGTGTATACCAGGCCGGAACCCTATCAGGCAATCCTATCGCCATGACGGCTGGGCTTGCGACGCTTGAATTAATTCAAGCGCCGGGTTTCTTTGAGCGTCTCGCAGAAAAATCAGAACAACTGACCTCGGGTTTGCGAATGCGGGCAGAGCAAGCCAACGTATCTTTTAGCACCCATTGTGTCGGCGGCATGTTCGGGTTTTTCTTTACCTCGGCAAACCCTGTCACTGGCTTTGCTCAGGTAATGAATGCAAACACTGATCAATTCAATACGTTCTTTAATTCAATGTTGCAGCAGGGGATTAACCTCGCCCCCTCGCCATTCGAGTCAGGGTTTATTTCGGCAGCCCATAGCAGTGAGGACATTGAAGAAACGCTCCGCTGTGCGGAAATCGCATTCGCTGCGCTGTAATTTTTTAGACAAACTCGCACCGACACATGAAGCCTAAATTGACGCTTTTGATTAGGCCAAGACAATAACCAATCACAGGAATTTGATCGACATGAAACAATATGACGTTTATGGAATAGGCAATGCACTCGTCGACACGGAATATGAAATTGATGACGCATTTCTCGACGTCATTAAGCTGCAAAAGGGCGTGATGACACTCATCGAGTCAGAACAGCGAGAAGAGATTCTGCATCAACTCGAAGTGAAACATGAACATGAAGTTATCCACCAATCCGGCGGCGGTTCTGCTGCAAACACCATCGTTGCTGTACAACAATTTGGTCGGAAAGGTTTTTACAGTTGCAAAGTGGCTGACGACGTTGTTGGTAACTTTTTCATGCAAGACCTCGTAGCAATCGGTGTTGATAGCAACCAACAAAACTCAAACGATGAGGGGCATTCAGGGCAATGCATCTCAATGATCACCAATGATGCAGAACGAACGATGGCAAGTCATCTCGGCATCAGTCAAAAACTGAGCGTCACAGAACTCGATGAAGAAGCACTACGACAATCACGATACCTGTATATCGAAGGCTACCTCGTTACTTCGCCAACCGCATTTGAAGCTGCCCTTAAAGCACAACAAATTGCCAAAGAAGCGGGCGTCACGGTCAGCCTAACACTCTCTGACCCGGCCATTGTTGGTGCGTTCAAGGATGCCTTTGATACTTTCGCAGACGCAGGCATCGACCTGGTTTTCTGCAACGAAGAAGAAGCTATGATCTGGACAGCAAGCGAATCAGCGGAAGAAGCTTTTGGAAAACTGAAGACGGTTTGTAAACAGGTCGCAATGACATGCGGCAAAAATGGCGCAATGGTATTCGACGGTACGACAACAAGTAATGTCGCCGGCGAACCTACCGAAGCCGTTGATACGACGGGTGCAGGCGATATGTTTGCGGGCGCGTTTCTCGCCTCCCTGAGCGGCGGCAGTGACTTCGCCACAGCAGCGGCATTCGCAAATAAATACGCTTCAAAAATCGTGTCACGATTTGGTGCGCGGCTCGATAGCGCAGAAATCTCTAACTAAAACCGAGCGCGGTCGTACGAGCGACAATAGAGTCTAGAACAAACTCAATTGCTGATCGATAATTCCTGCCAGGGACTTACTCTGAAAGGAGAGTATCGCATCAGCGATTGGGGCGAGTTGCTTATCCACGTAAAACTGATAATCAATTCTTGATTGGCGATATTGCTTGGGTTCTGCGCCATTGACAGTCATAAAGTACTCAATCCAACCGCCAAAGTCAGAAGCTGAATTCAAACCCCTTGAAGCACGCTCTGCCTCCGCCAACCTTGCAGCTTTAACATGCGGCGGGACAATCTTTTGATACTCTGTCAGTTTTCGTCTAAGGCGTTTGCGAAAAACCAACTTGTCATCCGACTCCCCTGCCTTGACTTGTTGGACCGTCTCTAAGATAAACGCTTCATAGGGCTCGCCAAGAAAAATTCTTCGATAAAGCTCCTGCTGAAAATCTTTTGCGAGCCGACTCCAATCGGAGCGTACCGCCTCGAGACCCTTGAATATTATTTCATAACTCTGCTCGTCTCCGATTAGACCTGCATAGCGTTTCTTCGACCCAACCTCCGAGCCTCGAATAGTCGGCATTAAAAACTTGCTGTAATGAGTTTCAAATTCAACCTCAAGACAACTGACAATGTTGTAGTTCGATAACAAATGTTCGCGCCACCAATCATTTAAGTAATCAACCAATTCCCCACCAATCTCATCTGCGCTAACTTTCCCTTGAGAATCTTTGAGATGCACGAATACCGAATCAGTGTCGCCATAAATTACCGACATGCCTTTATCATTAATAAGGTCGCGGGTTGTCTGCAAAATTTCATGGCCTCGCAAGGTAATTGAACTGACTAATTTGGTGTCAAAAAAACGACAGCCCGGCGTGCCCAGAACACCGTAGAAGGAATTCATAATGATCTTAATTGCCTGAGACATGGCTTCTCGACCCGAGGCTTTCGCAACATCTCTTGCCGCCCACAACTCCTCAATTATCGCCGGAAGCAATGCTTGGTGCCGTGAAAATTCCGCCCCCTTGAAACCCGGTATTGCATCGCTCGCGTCTCGCACAGCTATCATCGCCAACGGGTCAACATGAAAAGTGCGGATAATGCTTGGATAGAGACTTTTGAAGTCGAGCACAATCACGTCATTATAAATACCCGCTTGGCTATCAAGTACAAACCCGCCGGGACTGCCAACCAACTTTTCCTCCTCCACAACGGGCCCAACATAACCCTGTCGATGCAGTCTCGGTAAATACAAATAGTCAAATGCAGCAACTGACCCTCCCGCACGATCCATGTCTAAACCCGTCAGCCGGCTGCGCTCCATCGCGAAGGAAAACAAATCTGTATGGTCGAAGATTTCTCTGACAAGAACGCAATCTTCAAGGTTATAACGGGCAAGCTGATCCGCGTCGTTGGCGTAGAGTTCTTGAATTTCACTTGCCCTGGCATCGACGTCATGAATTAACTTGCCTCGTCCGAGAAGCTGATGAGCGACAAAATCCAGCGCAAAACTTTCAAACTGATAAGTCGCCGTTCGTAATAACTCGATGCCATCAAGAACTACTCTACCTGGAACCAACGCGTATCGTCGTTCTGGTCGGCGCGAGTCATTTCGCCAACTAACCGCGCTTGCCTCTCGTCCAAGGGTAAACGGAATAGACAGAACATCGCAGCGCTTCTGCAGGAAATCCAAATCGAATCCGACAACACTCCAACCAATAATGACATCTGGATCCAGTACCGCGAACCATTCAAGGAAACGTTCAATCACAAGACGCTCTGTAGACGCGTATTCAAGATAAGACAGTGCGCTATCACCCGCCCCAACCATAAACACTTTATCTTCTAACGCCGAATGAACGGCTATCGAGTACAGAATATTTTCAGTGTAGGAGGTTTCGATATCTAAAGACGCGATTGTTAACGTTGGTTGATAATCTGCAGGTTCCAATCGCGGGTTGATAAACCCGCGACCAATCAGCGAATTTGAAGCCGCGCCTTCAGCGAACATAGCGTTGCCTTTTACCAACACGCCCGCAGTGATAAAGCGCTCCATTAAATACCGATCGGTCGGTCGGACATCAGCTTCATAGACAGGCAACATGCCTCTCAACTTTGTTCTAGCAAGCACCAAAATTTTCTGTGTGGGAAAGTAACAAGCGGTGACCGGCTCGTGGTGAAAATTTAACAGCGCCCTATCGGTCGAGCGCCAGTTCAGGGAAGCCAAAACTCTCTTCACTCTCGCGACATCAGATGTCCGAACAAAGAAGACTGACTCTTGCTTGTGTTGAGTCACTTTAACCGGACCGGACTCAGTCGACAGCCAGAAGACCAAATGCTGGTCACCCTGAATTTCCTGCCACTGTCTGGTCAGCACAAAACCTTCAATCTCACTTACCGTAGTCATTTTTTCATCATGAAGAATATTGACGCGAGTGGCAGGAGGTTACAATAAACAGGCGAAGACCGGCCGCTAGCATCGGCATTCATCTGCCTTAATAAACAAGCATGCGCCTACCGGCTAACATCTCAATGGCAATGTCTACCTGATAGGCTTCTTGAATCAGACTTTCTGTGATGACAACCTCAGCCTTACCATCTGCCAGAACGCGACCGTCCATTAACAGTGTGATTTGATCTGAGTAACGACTGGCGAGGTTGATGTCGTGCACAACCATAACGATACATGCCCCCGCTAATTTCATTTCTTCACATAGTTTCAGAAACTGACGTTGGTGCGCTAGATCGAGCGGTGCTGTAGGTTCATCGAATAAGAAAATCGCATGTTCAAGTTGATCCCAGAGTTGTGCAACGACCCGTGCGATTTGCACGCGTTGCTTCTCACCGCCGGATAGCGTGATGTATGTTCTGCCCGCCAAATCATCTAGATCCAATTTCGCTTTAACTTCTGAAACAATATTTTTATTGACGCTATCAGAGCTATTACACGGGTAGCGCCCCATTTCAATAACCTCATCCACCTTGAAGGGAAAATCCAACGACGATTGTTGATGTAAAATTGCCAACCGTCGCGACAACCCTTCAAGCCCATATGAACGTAATGATTTGGAATCAAGCAAACAAGTTCCTGCGGACGGTTGACGCTCACCACTCAACAATCCCAACAATGAGCTTTTACCCGCGCCATTGGGACCAATGATCGTGCGTATCTCACCCGCGCCGAAGCACACTGACACGTCACTCAGAATTTCTCTATGATCAATCTGTAGACTTGCCTGATGCAATTTTATGCTCATATTCGAAATCGGTTTTTCTGAATAATAATTAGGTAGATGAAAAATGGACCACCAACCAAGGCCGTTAGAATACCAACCGGTAATTCATTCGGGACAAACAGGGTTCGACACAAACTATCGGCAACTATCATTATCGCCCCTCCTCCTATCGCTGAAGCAGGCAGTAACACCTTGTGGTTCGAGCCTATCGTTAATCGCACCAAGTGCGGTACAACCAGCCCGATAAAACTGATTACGCCAACTTGCGACACGCCAATAGCGACAATAAATGCACAGCCAACGATAACCCGTAGGCGAAGTTGACGTACTGACACACCTAGCCCTGTCGCTTCACGGTCCCCTAAAGTAATGATATTGAGCCGGCTACTTTCAAAGTAAATCAATATCATGGCGGGGATACTCAGCCCTGCAACCCCAACCATTGTCCAAGTCACGCCATTAAAACTACCCAGCGCCCAGAATGACACAGACCTTAACTGGGCATCCGTTGAAAGATAACTCAACAGACCCACAGCAGATAATGCAATCGCATTCACTGCGATACCTGCTAAAAGTATGGTTGAGGTCGAATGCGACTTCTTCGCAACCAACAGCACCAAGGTTGTGGCAACAATACTGCCTAAAAATGCCGACCCAGAAACACCCGCCAACCTAAGAGCCGGCTCTTGAACACCGAAGACAAGAAATGCCGCTGCAAATACCGCAGCGCCACTTGATACACCAATCAATGCTGGGTCTGCTAACGCATTTCGAAATAGGCCTTGGATTGCAGCACCCGATAGCGCAACCCCCGCACCAATAATAATATTCATAGCGAGTCGCGGCAGCCTTAGCTCAAAAAAGATTATTTGGTCCGTGACCGACGCTGCGCCACTCAATATTCGCATTAGATCAATCGATACCGCACCCATGGACATACCGACAAGAAACAGCACAATCAAGCCAATGCTCAGCAGGGTAAATATCAGCGTTCTGCTCATGACTCAGGTAACCGAAAGGGAACCGGTTTGGAAATAGAAATCGATTTTGGCGACATACGGCATTTGTAGGCAAGTACCTCTACGCCGGCGTCGACAGCCATCCTGATTGTGCTCGCGTACTCCGGGTCAATATGAACGGCAGGTTCTACCGATGTGATGCCTGAATGTTGTACACAGAAAAACAAAACGGCTCTGTCGCCGTTGGCCACAACGTCGATAAGCTCTCGCAAATGTTTTGTACCCCGAGTACTGACCGCATCGGGGAAATAGCCGCGACCCGACTGTTCGAGCAACGTCACGCTTTTTACTTCGACGTAGCAGTCCTTTGCGTCTTTCGAACGATTGCCCGTTAACAACAAATCTATGCGGCTGTTTTCGTTTCCGTACTTAACCTCTGTACGCGTATCAGCATAACCCTGCAACTCGGGCACCTTGTTGGCTTGAATCGCCTCTAGCACTATTTGGTTAGCCTTTGCGGAATGAATACCAATGTAGTGTCCCTTCGCGTTTCTAGTTAACTCCCAAGTATGGGCATACTTTCGTTTTAGATTAGCGGACGTCGAATACCAAACCTCGCTATTGGGTTCAGTACAGTTTTTCATTGAGCCCGTATTGGGACAATGAATCGTCATGAATTCCCCAGCGGGTGATTCTATATCCGCTAGAAACCTTTTATAACGCTTAACCAATAGGCCGGATGAAAGCGCGGGGAAATATTTCATAAGAAGGCCAAACTAAGTTACTACAAAAAATGAAAGTTGCTGTTCTAAAACCAAATTATTTGAATAGATGCAATTGAGCCGCTGCATCGACACCATGACGCATCTTCAACTAATCAAGTTGTTAATGCCTGCTTAAGTTGCTTTATGCCCTGACGCAAAAGATCAATATCCTGCGCGTAACTAAACCTGACATAGCGGTCTGCATCAAAATACCCAAAGTCTGTCCCCGGTGTCACTGCGACACTATGCCGTTCCAACAAATCATGACAGAACGCTTCACTGTTGCCGCAACCCTCGGGTAATTGAGCATAGATGTAAAATGCCCCAGAGGGCTCAACGGGTATACCAAAGCCCAATGCTTTCAATTCCCTTAACAAATAGTCTCTACGTTGTTTGAAAGCTGACCTGTTACGGTCCATTTCACTCCTTGCCTCTTCGCTAAACGCTGCGAGCGCAGCATACTGAGCAATACTTGAAGGGCAGATAAATAGATTCTGGGCAAGTTTCTCAACACCGCTTATGGCAGATTCCGGCACGACCATCCAACCAAGCCGCCAGCCAGTCATGCCGAAGTATTTAGAAAAGCTATTAACGACAATACATTGATCACTGAACTCAACTGCCGATCGCAATTTTTCATCAGAGTAATCAAGCCCATGATAGATCTCATCCACGATCAGGTGCCCTTGTCGCGTCATCACTTCATCTACAATATCCGCCATATCCGCTTCACAGATGACACTCCCTGTGGGGTTTGATGGCGAGGCCAGCAGAACGCCCCGACTATTACTCTGCCAACTGTTAGCAACCAGCGATCGATTGAGTTGATAGCCTGTATCAGCAGTGACGGGCACAAGTTGAGCATGAGCACCCAGCGTCGTTAAAAAATGTCGATTACACGGATAACCAGGATCACTCATGAGCAAACCTTCGCCCACATTCATCGTTAGTGCGATTGCCATCAGCAATGCACCCGAACCGCCTGCCGTGATAAAAATGCGTTCTGCGGGAACGTCCGCATTGTACTGTGCATGATAAAAAGTCGAGATTGCGCGACGCAATTCAGGGATACCCTCGGCCGGCGTATATTTCGTGCGACCGTCAGAAATAGCATTTTTACCCGCCTCCACTATTGCTTGGGGGGTGGGAAAATCTGGCTCACCAACCTCCATGTGCACAATGGGCCGTCCAAGCGCCTGCAGCTCGTTAGCCCTTGCTAATAGTTTCATCACCCTAAAGGGTTGAATTTCATCTAATCTATCCGCGTATTTCAACGCCACGCCCTTCGAACTCCAAATCATTATCGAGAATGCGGTAGAACATAGAGACATATCCCACTAAAAGACAGATATTTATCTCCAAATGAGCAAAAGTTTTTTATGATGAGATACTTGGAGATTGGCACTTGGTCTGGTATGGTGCGCAGCTCGATTTTGAACGGCTTTTTAAGATAACCAAACTGGAAGGCATTATGGCAGCAAAACAAAAAAAGACGCCAGCGACAAAGTTTAAAGCACCCAAAAAGAGTAAAGCCAAAGCAACGGTGAAGCCAAAAGCTAAGCCTAACGTGAAGACAAAGGCTAAAGCTAAGCCTAAGCCTAAAGTGAAGACAAAGGCCAAGGTAAAAGCCGTGTCAAAGGTAAAGGCGACGCCTAAAACAAAAGCGAAGCCCAAATCTGTAGCGAAAGCAAAACCCAAATCGACAAGTAAGGCAAAAGCCAAAGCATCTGTAAAAGCACCTGCGAAGGCACTAAAAAAAGCACCGAAAAAGGCACCAACAAAGGCTGCAGCAAAGAGCAAAATTAAAGCAGCTAAACCAAAGGCTGCAGCAAAGCCAAAAGCCAAAGCAGTTAAGAAAGCAGCGGTAAAAACACCTGCGAAGGCTAAAAAAGTCATCGCAAAAAGCAAGTCCACCCAATCTACATCTAAGGTAAAGGCAAATACGAAGGTGACAGCAGTTTCTAAAACACCCTCCAAGACCACTAAAGCCAGCGCAAAGCCAAAAGAAAAAGCAGCGGCAAAGCCCAAGGTAAAAGCAGCTGCAACTAAAAAATCAGCCGCAGCGAAGCAACCCAAGGCGCCCGTAAAACCTGTCCCTAGGGTTAAGGCTAAGTTAAAACAGCAACCAAAACCGACGCCTAAAGCGAAGACTAAGTCGAAGAAGAAATTCGTCGACGAATACATGACGGAGGAACACAGAGATTTCTTCCGCCAGATGTTGTTAAAAGCAAAGCGACAGCTGATGGAGGAAGTGGACCGAACTGTAAAGAACATGCAGGATCAAGCAACCAATGACCCCGATCCAGCAGATAGAGCGACGCAGGAAGAAGAGTTCAGTATTGAGCTACGTACTCGAGACAGAGAGCGGCGTTTGATCAAGAAAATTGATAGTACGCTAGATCTTATTGATCAAGATGAATACGGCTTTTGTGATTCTTGCGGCATCGAGATTGGTCTACAACGATTGGAGGCCCGCCCAACGGCCACCCAATGTATCGACTGCAAGATGCTCTCAGAAATCAAAGAGAAGCAAACTCACGGCTAGTCGTGTAATTTGGTTCACAGCGTTGAACGGCTCTAAAATTGCTATGTAGAACCATTACAAGCGAAGGGGCTGCTAGCTTCTAGCATCTGTATAACTAAACAGGACCGCTCACGAGTGAATTCAGAATATCACTATATCGGGCGGTTCGCTCCCTCCCCCTCCGGACCCCTCCATTTCGGCTCGCTCGTCGCCGCGCTCGCAAGTTTTCTTGATGCACGGTCACAGAACGGCCAGTGGTTGATTCGAATTGAAGACCTAGACCCACCAAGAGAAAGCCCCAGCGCGCCGGAAACCATTCTCAAACAGCTCAAAGATTTTGAATTGGCCTGGGATGGATCGGTTCTATTTCAAAGTACCAGACTCGATGCCTACGCTGCAGCACTAGCAAGACTAAAGGACCGTAAACTAACCTTTCAATGCCGCTGCAGTCGCAATAAGACGCCCAGCATTTACCCGGGCACCTGCCGCGACGCAGCGCATGCAGAAACTTCGGCTGGGTTGCCGACATCGACCAGACTCCGAGTCGAGACCTGTGAAGTCAGTTTTGAAGATAGAATACTTGGAACCAAGACGTGGAACCTACAACATCAGGTTGGCGACTTTATCATTCGGCGCAAAGACAATTTATTCGCCTATCAGCTTGCAGTCGTTGTTGATGATGCCTATCAAAACATCACGCACATTGTTCGAGGCAGCGATCTTTTGGACTCCACACCGAGACAGATTTTTCTCAATCAATGTTTAGACTTACCGCAGCCCGTTTACGCCCATCTGCCTGTCATCCTTGGCAAAGACGGCTTTAAGTTGAGCAAACAAGCGATGGCGAGACCCATTAGTAATGAAGACCCCATCAGACTGCTAAGGCTCGCCTTAAAGGCTCTGGGCCAAAAGGTGATCGACTCCGTTGACTACAGTGAGGTTCTTGCTCTTAGCATCCTAAATTGGGATATTGGGCAGGTGCCGAAGAATCTGTCTCAAAGCATCACAAATCTATCGGACGAGGATGTGCTGAAATAGACTAAACTCGGTCTTTGGCAACATTTTTCATTTACACCATAACGCTCGGTACCATTGGCGTCTTAGACAGACTCACAAATGGGTGCCCAAAAAGTGTCTTAAATAGGGTTCCAATAATTAGACTAGCTAACAGCAGGTACGACTGTGATTCTTGAAAAGTGTCTGATATTTCTCATTTTCGGTTTTTTTGTGTTTATTGCCGACGTCGGCCAATGGTCTTCGCGCTCCGGTGTCATTATGTTTACTCTCAATTACGCCATATGGTTCGCCCTGATCATTCTGACGCTTAGACTATCGCTACGCCGCAATACAGCGACGTTTACGACGAACAACGCAACGGGCCATTCAACAGCCAATCGGGCCGGTTCCAACACAAGTTACGCGCCAGATAACACAACCGGCAATGCGCATAGCGCGGCTACTAGCCCTCGAGAAATGCCGTGACATTTTCACTCGCACAGCTATTTACCATCAGCTTCATCTATCTACTGACGTTGTTTGGATCTGCGTACGCGACTGAGAAAGGATGGCTGCCAAAATCGATTACCCAGCATCCGTTTATCCGGGTGGCAGCACTCGGTGTGTTTGCCGGTGCGATCGCCTTTTTTGGTTCGTTCACCCTAATTGCCCAGTTTGGATCTAATTACCTTCTGTATTTCATTGGATCCAGCGCGGTCTTCTTACTCGCTCCGTTGCTGCTATTCCCCATTGCGCGCATATCTTTGGCGCATAAGCTTGGATCGCTGGCGGATGTATTCGCCTTTCGATACCCCTCAAGCTGGGTAGGCGGCATTATTAGCATACTCATGTTGTTAAGCGTTTTACCCTTAATCGCATTGCAAATACATGCAGTATCGATCACCGTTCATCTTCTCAATCAAGATATTAGTGAAGACCGGCTGGCCATCATTTTTTGTATGACAATGACGGTTTTTGCCATTTTGTTCGGCGCACGCCATGCATCAACGCGAGACAAGCATGAAGGACTCATCTTCGCGATGGGGCTTGAGTCGATTTTCAAACTGCTCGCCTTCATGGCCATCGCTTTGTACGCCGTCTTTAGCGTCTTTGGCGGCTTCTCTGAAATGGCGACCTGGCTTGGCTCAGCGCAAGCCAGCGTAATGCAGCGTCAGATCACGGATTTGAATGAAGGCAGCTCTCGCTCGCTATTACTCATGTTCTTTGCAGCCGCACTTGTCATGCCACACATGTTTCACTTGTTACTGACCGAAAACGACAACGAGTCGCTTCTGGCAGCGTCCCGGTGGGGTTTCCCTGCCTACATGTTTATATTAAGCCTCTGCATCCCACCTATCTTCTGGGCGGCAAACTACGTTTCAAGCCCGCATAGCGCCGAATTTTCGGCTGTCAGCCTTGGCCTTACCATTAACAGCGAGATCATTACTATTCTTGCTTTTCTGACCGGTTTTGCTGCGACTAGCGGTGTCCTGATCGTCGTCACGTTAGCGATGGCGTCGATGTCTCTTCACCACATGCTGTTACCTTTCTATAGACCCAACGAAGACAGAGACTTTGTTGCCTTGCTCCTAAACATGCGCCGTATTTTAATCGCCAGCATCATTATGGCCGCGTACGGCCTCTATCAGTATTTAGGCGCTGAACAATCACTGATGAGTATCGGCTTCATCACATTCGTCGCCACAATTCAGTTTTTGCCAGGTCTTATTGGCGGGTTTTATTGGCGCGCAGCCAATCGCATTGGTTTAATGTCGGGCTTGGCCGCAGGTTTTTTTGTTTGGTTTCTCATGCTGCTGCTGCCGCTTTTAGGCGATATCGTATACGCCTCCCGATTCGATACGCCCTTGTCTTTTGAGCTCAATCAAAACGTCTGGCATATCGCTGCCTTGATTTCGCTACTCGCTAATAGTTTCATGTTCATTGCCGCATCTTTACTAACAACACCGACATCCGAAGAATTAAAGGCCGCCGAGGAATGCATGTCTAATTCCCGCGTAAAACCGTACCAAGGCGTTCTCGTCGCAAGGTCTATTCCGGAGATTCGCAATAACCTAGGCGAGATGATTGGTCTCGGCGCCGCAAGTCGAGAAGTCCGCGCAGCCTTGTTGGAACTAGGCTTCAAGCAGGAGGAGAGGCGTGCCTTCGCTCTCACTCGGATCCGAAATCACCTGGAATCCGGCCTTTCTAGCTTGGTTGGTCAGACAATCGCTCATTCCGTTATTACGCGCACACTACCTTATCAGCTCGACCATTCAGGCACGGTAGTCTCGGAGAGCGTCCAAAGCATGGAGAATCGATTTGAAGGTTACCGCTCAGAACTGACTGGGCTAGCCGCGGAACTCGACAACCTGCGTCGTTATCATCGTCAGATTCTGCAAGATTTGCCCTCAGCAGTCTGCTCTATTGATCAAAGTGACAGAGTATTGACGTGGAACGCCGCAATGGAAGAACTAACAAATATTCCAGCCCACATCATCGTCGACCACAACATCGCGAGCTTGCCGACCCAGTGGTTCAAAATCATCAATGAAATTGCTCGGGCCGATTCAGAGGAAAAAATCAAACTCGAATTTAGCACCGAAGGTATGACGCGCCTGCTTTCACTAAACAAATCAGTCATTGCAGCAGATAGTAACAACGGTGACCGGGTTATCGTGCTGGAAGACATCACCGACGAACAAATCCTCGAGCAACAATTGCTTCATAATCAAAGACTTGCCTCTATTGGTCAACTAGCCGCCGGCGTCGCGCACGAAATCGGCAACCCCATTACAGGCATTGCATGTCTTGCCCAGAATTTGAAGATTGAAACAGAGCAACCGGAGTTACACGAACTCTCGGAAGAAATTTTGAATCAGACAGACCGAGTTTCCGAGATTCTAAAATCCCTCGTCAATTTTGCACATAGTGGCAGCAAATTCAGCGCGCCCCAAACGACGCCCGTCGCTTTGAGCCAATGTATCGACGAAGCGATTAATCTGCTTAATCTGGCAACTAATGACAAGCAAATCACTTTCGTTAACCATCTACCACCAACGCTTTTCACCTTAGGTGATGGGCAAAGACTATTGCAGGTGTTTATAAACATTCTCTCCAACGCGAGGGACGCATCGACAGCGCATGACACGGTCGATGTTACCGGTCAGGTAATCGACAACCACATATGTATTGAGGTCATAGACGAAGGTCACGGTATCGAAGCGGCAAACCTCAGCCGCATGTTCGATCCTTTTTTTACCACCAAAGATCCAGGCCAAGGAACAGGCCTTGGGTTAGCTATTGTGACGACTATTCTGCAGGAACATCACGGTTCAATTTCTGCTGTTCCAGGACCGATTCGAGGTACTCGGGTCATAATCACCCTACCGCACTACGATCGACCCGAATTCGATTTGACTTCGACGAGCAAAACAGTGCTTAGTTGATCTCATTCGACGTAGATAGCTCTGTGTGACTATGGGCACCAAAGACATTCTGATCATCGAAGACGAAGTTGTGATTCGCTCTTCCATTAGAAAATTCCTACACAAACAAGGTTATAAAGTTAGCGAGGCAGGTTCGGTTGCGGAAGCGACGGCGTTCAACCTTACAAACTTTGATCTCATCATTACTGACCTTCGTCTGCCCGGTGCTATCGGCACGGATATTATAAAACAGGCGCCGGATATCCCCGTGCTTGTCATGACCAGCTACGCGAGTGTCACCTCGGCAGTCGATGCGATGAAACTCGGCGCTGTTGACTATATTGCGAAACCATTTAATTACGATGACCTTTTGTCGACCGTCCGCAGGGTCGTCTCAGACGAAGACAAGACAGCGGATGACAAGCAATCACCAGCCCCGCTAACCAACATGCTGGGCAAGTGCGCGGCAATGCTGACGCTGTTTGAACAAATCGCCAAGGTTGCACCGACTGACACCAACGTTTTAATCCAAGGTGAGTCCGGCACGGGTAAGGAACTCGTTGCCAAGGCAATACACGTATCAAGCAAACAGTCTAAAGCGAACATGATCTCGCTAAATTGCGCCGCTATCCCAGACTCGCTGATTGAATCTGAACTATTCGGTCACGAGAAGGGCGCTTTTACCGGCGCAACATCTCGACGGCTAGGATTGGTAGAAGCTGCAGATGGCGGCACTCTATTCCTTGACGAAATTGGTGAACTACCTCTTGAGGCACAAGCACGCTTGCTGAGAGTTTTACAGGAAGGAGAAGTCAGACGAGTAGGGTCTGTTGAGACGATAAAAGTCAAAGTCAGACTGGTTGCCGCTACCCATCGCGACTTGAAGTCGTTGGCAAAGACAGGTGGTTTTCGAGAAGATCTTTATTACCGCCTCAATGTCGTCAAGCTTACTTTACCGCCTCTGAGAGAACGACGTTCTGACTTAGAGGAACTATCACAACACTTTCTTCGCCTGAACTGCGAAAAATTGGGCAAACCCTGCTTAAGTTTCTCTGAGGAAAGTCGCAGGCTCATCGAAAGCTATCACTGGCCCGGCAATATACGGGAGTTAGAAAATGCAATAGAGAGAGCCGTCATCCTCTGCGAAGAACCGGTGATATCGCCAGACTTACTGTCAATCGAGCTGGACGTGTCACTTATCGAACCCACTGACGAGCAGAATCCAGAAGAACTCTCGTTAGAAGACTACTTTCTGAAATTTGTCCAAGAAAACCAAGATCAAATGACGGAGACCGAACTGTCACAAAAACTCGGCATCAGTCGCAAAGCTCTTTGGCAGAAACGGCAAAAACACAACATTCCTCGCGAAAAGTCGCGCCGCACCTAACCCGCCTCAAAAACCCAACATAACCAAGCGAACGCTAATTGCCTTGCACGGCCTGATGTTAATCAACGCTTAAGCAGAACCGCACTGTTTTTTACGTGGTGTTACTTTTGGTTACACATTGCATGTAACCAATGGTTACAAGGTAACCTTTGGTTACATAGGTATTTTTGCTAAGTCATTGATATTAATGAAGACGCGAGGTTGGCATGGAACCTGCTCTATTAGTAATCGCAACCAAGTGTAATAACAATAATAAGCACCGGTGCACTAGTAAGAAAAATAATAATAAGAAAAACAAATATAAGAAGAAAAACAACAACTGGCTCGCTGAATGGGGAAAGTACGCTTTCCCCATTTTTCTTTGCGTCAAACAAAAGCGCAAGCCTGACCTAACCACGCGAACCCCTGCATCATTTATCAAACCTGGTTGCCTCCTATACGCACCTTGAGTCGCACCCTCATCGCTCCTCTGATAGGATGCTGGGCTTCTTACCAAAATAAGACTTACATGGTTCACTTAGTTACACGATGCTAGATATCGAAGCAGAATTAGAACGCAGCCCAGCTAGCGTCAATGCACTCAAAGTAGTCAAACGTCTCACCAGTGAAGGTTTCGAAGCCTATTTGGTCGGTGGTTGCGTGCGCGACCTTATGTTGGGGAAATCACCCAAAGATTATGATGTAGCGACCAACGCACATCCCGAAGAAGTAAAAGACCTTTTTCGCAACTCACGTCTCATTGGACGACGATTCAAGATTGTTCACGTTCGCTATGGACGAGAGATCATCGAAGTCACAACTTTCCGTGCACCGCATTCCGAACTCGAAAATGAAGAACAGAGCAGCGATTCCGGGCAACTGTTAACCGACAACATCTACGGTGACTTTGAGGAGGATGTTTATCGTCGTGACTTCACGATGAACGCACTTTATTACGACGCCGATCTGAGGCACGTCGAAGATTTAGTCGAGGGTACCGCTGATATTGAAGCTAAAAAAATTAGGCTCATTGGCGATCCGGAGAAACGCTTCAGGGAAGATCCTGTTCGCATGCTTCGCGCGATACGTTTCCGAGCAAAGCTCGGTTTCGATATCGAACCCAAAACAGCAAAGCCGATCAAAAAATTCGGCTTCCTGCTCGGCAACATACCGCCCGCCAGACTATTCGAAGAAGTCTTGAAACTATTTCTTTCCGGCCACGCAGAGAAATCTTTTGATGCCCTGATGGAGTACGACCTATTTGGCTGGTTATTTCCCGACAGCCAGCAGTGTTTTGACAACCCTAAAGCCGCAGAACTTATTCGACTCGCGCTGCAAAGTACCGACCGAAGAATTGCCAACGACCAACCTGTCACACCGGCTTTCATTTTTGCCGCGTTGCTTTGGTACCCTTTTATAAACGAACGCGAAAAGCTCATAGAAGACGGCATGCCAGCAATGCCAGCTTTCCACGAAGCTTCCGGTAACGTTTTGACCAGACAGCAGCACGTCACATCCATACCAAAGCGTTTCTCGGGTCCGATGCGCGACATATGGCAGATTCAAGGGCGACTACCACAGACGGGTGGCAAGAAGCCCTCGGTACTGAGGAGCCATAAACGGTTCAGAGCCGCCTATGACTTTCTGCTGTTAAGAGAAGAATCTGGCGAGATGCTTGATGATATTGGCAAATGGTGGACACAGTACCAATTAGACAACCCAGTCGAGGGTGGCACAACATCGCAACGCCAACCTGAACCTGAACCTGAGAAGAAACGAAGGCGCAGACGTCGACCCAGAAAAAAGCCCGCGCCATCGGAATAGAGATTAAGGACAGACGTCATAAAACTGACGTCGCGCCATCATTTTGTAAATTTAGACCCTTTGGAGCAGGCTACACCTTTGGAAAAGACACCTCGTTATATTGCGGTAGAAGGTCCCATCGGCGTTGGGAAAACCTCGTTTGCCAAACGTCTCGCGAGCTCTCTAAATTACGAAATGATTCTTGAAAACCCCGAAGAAAACCCGTTTCTAGAACGCTTCTACCAAAATAGAAAACAAGCCGCACTTCAAACCCAGCTATTCTTCTTGTTCGAACGCGCGCGCCAAATTCAAGAACTTCGCCAAGCCGATCTATTCGAACCCGTTAGGGTCGCCGACTTTCTTATTGAAAAAGATAGACTCTTCGCTGAGCTGAATCTCGATAGTGATGAGCTGAAATTGTACGAGAATATCTACGCGCACTTGACCATCGACGCACCAGCACCTGATCTAGTCGTTTATCTTCAAGCGCCGACGGACACGTTACTAACCCGTATTCAGCAAAGGGCGATAAAATCAGAACAACAAATTGAACGCGCCTATTTGAATCAACTCGTAGATGCGTACACAGGATTCTTCCATTACTATGACGGTTCGCCGTTACTCATTGTGAATGCAGCTGAGATCGATTTGGTCAACAATGATGATGACTACGATGCCTTACTTGCGTACCTGCTGACAGTCACTAGAGGACGCCATTATTACAACCCAACGCCGTCGATCCTCTAAACGTAATCGCTCGGACGATGAATTAGAACAATAGAATACAACCACTATGCTCAAACTACCCACATGGTCGTCGATCGAACAACACGCCAAAACAGCTAAAGACTTTCAACTCGTTAAGCTGTTCGAAGACGACCCTGCACGCGCGGAAACATTTAGATTGCACTGTGCCGGCTTGCACTTGGATTTCAGCAAGAACCTCATCTCAGAACAAACCCAAAAACTTTTCTGTGCATTAGGCGAAGAAGCAAAAATACTCGATTCTGCTCAGGCGATGGTGACGGGTGAGCTTGTAAACGCGTCGGAGTCGCGCGCGGCTCTACACACCTTGCTTCGAACACCTCATGGTGAGCAACCAAAACAATTAGACAGCAATGCCTCACAAGTCTCTGATGCACTAAAACAAATGAAATCGATTAGTGGCCGATTGCGCGACGGTGATTGGCGAGGTCATAGAGATAATAAGATAACGGATATTGTGCACATTGGCATAGGCGGGTCTTACCTTGGTCCATCCATGGTTGATGAAGCGTTAACGACTGAAGCCTTACCCGCCGATACCAGTAACAATATCGCTTGCCACTATGTTGCGAATGTGGACGGCCATCATATACACCAAACACTTGCATCGTTGAACCCTGACACTACCGTTATCATTGTAGTATCAAAAAGTTTTACAACAATGGAAACAATGTTAAATGGTAAAACTGCAAAAAAATGGCTTGAAGATGCAATGCCTGCTTCAGCTTTACAACATCACCTGATCGCGATCACATCAAATATCAGCGCCGCTGAATCTTATGGCGCACTAGCAGAGAATATCCTCCCCATGTGGGATTGGGTCGGTGGTCGATACAGCGTTTGGTCTGCGGTTGGCCTACCGATTGCGATACGCTACGGGTTTGACAAGTTCAACGAGTTGCTCGAAGGAGCGAGGCAGATGGACAAACACTTCCTCGAATCGGATTTGTCAGAAAATATGCCATTCGTACTAGCCTGGTTGGGTATTTGGTATCAGCAATTCTTCTCCGTAACCACTCACGCAGTCATACCCTACGATCACGGTTTGAGAAATTTTTCGGAACATTTACAACAACTCGACATGGAAAGTAACGGCAAACGTGTCACTGCAATGGGAGAGCAAGTGGCATGCGATACCGCGCCCGTTGTCTGGGGTGGTGAAGGCAGTAATGGTCAGCACGCCTATCATCAATTATTGCATCAAGGTACGCGACAGGTCACTGTCGATTTCATCCTACCGATGCAGCCTAGACACCCCTTAACTGAACACCATGATCAGCTTGTCGCAAGTTGCCTTAGTCAGTCCCAAGCATTGATGGTGGGACGCTCGCGCCAACAAATGCCGAACCTTGAGCCCAAACTTGCCGCGCAAAAAGAAATGCCAGGCAACCGCCCATCAAATACAATTGTAGTCGACAAGATGTCACCTTATTCGCTCGGTGCATTGATCGCACTTTATGAGCATAAGGTTTTCTGCCAAGCGATGCTGTGGCAAATTAACCCTTTCGACCAGTGGGGCGTGGAGCTTGGCAAGGAGTTAGGCGACAATATCTTTGACGCAATAAAAGGCGATGCAATTGCGGGTGACGCTATCGAACTCGACGGTTCGACCGAATCACTACTGCGTCATTATTTGGCTTTAAGAGCCAAAACATAAATACTGTTTCGAAAATAAATATTCGAAACTTTTGTACAAAAGTTCATTAATAATAATGAGCAAATACTTAGACGAACATAATTGAGATAAGGGGAAATCCATGTCAGATGACAAGGTCTATTCCATAAATGAGTCCGCCAAACAGCGAACACATATTGACAACGAAACGTATCTGGCAATGTACGACGCTTCAATCAATGACCCAGAGACATTTTGGAAATCCCAGTCTGACGCATTTCTACAGTGGGACACACCCTGGACAAAACTTCAGCAAACGGATTTTGCGCAGGGCCAAGCAGCCTGGTTTTTAGGCGGTGAGCTAAACGTCAGCGTCAACTGTATCGATAGACATCTAGCCAACCGCGCAAATCAAACGGCGATCATTTGGGAAGGCGATGACCCAAGCGAAGATGCCGCTATTACCTATGCGCAGCTGCATGAGCACGTATGCCGTTTAAGTAATGTGCTAAAGGCACGAGGCGTGAAGAAAGGAGACCGGGTTTGTATTTACATGCCAATGATTCCCGAGGCTGCCTATGCAATGCTCGCCTGCACGCGCATCGGCGCAATACACTCCGTCGTGTTTGGCGGCTTTTCGCCTCAGGCTTTGCAAGACCGCATCCTTGATTCGGATTGCCAGACTGTCATCACAGCTGATGAAGGTTTGCGTGCTGCTAAACCTATTCCCCTCAAAGCAAACACGGATCAAGCACTTTTAAAGTGTCCAAATGTTCATACCGTTATCGTCGTCAAACGCACCGGCGGTCAGATCGATTGGCATGAACAGCGTGACATTTGGTACGAGCAAGCTGTAGATGCTGTAAGCGCAGAATGTGAACCGGAACGGATGGCCAGTGAAGACCCACTATTTATCCTCTACACATCAGGATCAACCGGTAAACCAAAGGGTGTTTTACACACCACCGCCGGTTATCTGCTGCAGGCAGCAATGACACATAAGTATGTGTTTGATTATCACGACGGCGATATCTATTGGTGTACTGCCGATGTCGGTTGGGTCACAGGTCACACTTATATTGTTTACGGACCACTGGCGAATGGCGCCACGACGTTGATGTTTGAAGGCGTTCCAACCTACCCTGACGCCTCGCGTTGTTGGCAGGTGGTCGATAAACATCAAGTCAATATTTTTTATACTGCACCGACAGCCTTACGCGCATTGATGGGCCAAGGTGATGACTTTGTGACTAGTAGCTCGCGGAAATCCTTAAGGTTACTTGGCTCTGTCGGTGAGCCGATTAATCCCGAGGCTTGGGAATGGTACTACCATGTGGTCGGTGAAGAACGCTGTCCAATTGTAGACACCTGGTGGCAAACAGAGACCGGCGGCATCATGATTACACCTCTGCCCGGCGCGACGGCGTTAAAGCCTGGCTCTGCTACGCGACCATTTTTCGGCGTGAAACCGGTGCTACTCGATACGCAAGGACAGGTAATTGAAGGCGCAGGTTCGGGGAATTTGGCGATTTCACATTCCTGGCCGGGTCAAATACGATCAGTCTACGGTGACCATCAACGTTGTATCGATACGTATTTTTCGGCCTATTCTGGTTACTACTTTACCGGTGATGGCGCACGACGCGATGAAGATGGCTACTATTGGATTACCGGACGGGTTGATGATGTTTTGAACGTCTCTGGCCATAGAATGGGTACTGCGGAGGTCGAAAGTGCGCTGGTGCTGCATGAGGCCGTTGCTGAAGCCGCTGTGGTGGGCTTCCCGCACGATATCAAGGGTCAGGGCATCTATGCCTATGTAACACTCATGTCAGGTGTAGAAGGCACAGATGAGCTTATGGCGGACCTCAATAGCCTGGTTCGCACAGAAATCGGTGCCATTGCTAAACCGGACATCATTCAGTGGGCACCGGGTTTACCCAAAACACGTTCCGGTAAGATCATGCGTCGCATTTTGCGCAAAATTGCCGAAAATGAACTCGATAGCTTGGGTGACACCAGTACATTAGCCGATCCTAGCGTTGTTGAAGAACTAATTCGCAATCGTTCCTGATCATCGTTAGATATGAATTAGTTAAGGTTCCGTTGTGCCGGTAGATCTCACGCAATCAAAACAACAATCGAGCAAGCTTGCTTGCCCGATTTGCGCGTTGCCATTGGCGCTGATATACAACACACGTCGGTGTGACAATGCGCATAGCTTTGATGTCGCCAAAGAAGGCTACATTAATCTGCTATTGCCTCAACACAAGGCAAGTCGCGACCCTGGCGACTCCAAGTCGATGGTCCAGGCGCGCAGCCATTTTCACGACAATGAATTTTATAAACCGCTAGCCGGCGCGATCACAAATCACCTACCAACGGCATCCAGTTTGGCAGACTTAGGTTGTGGCGAAGGCAGTTATGGGCGCTGGTTTCTGGAATTAGAGCCTTCACTCGACTACTACGGCGTCGATATTTCTCGTCACGGTATTCGTAGTGCAGCAAAGTCACTGCCGAACGCAGCATGGCTGGTTGCATCAAACTGGCATTTACCGCTACTAGATAGATCATTTGATACAGCATTGACGATATTCGCCCCCATCGACCAAACGGAACTACTGCGCATCGTCAAACCAAAAGGCCATTGGATCAACGTCACGCCCGGCTCGAACCATTTGGCAGAACTTCGAGACTGCTTGTACGACACTGTTGCAGACATCGATAAACATAGAGCGTTCGAACACTGGCAAGCCATCGATACACAGCGCGTGACGGGCACGATGAACCTCGATCAAGCCGACATTGGCAACCTGACCAACATGACCCCTTACGCCTGGCAGGCGGACCGAGACAGGCTGCTTGCACTTCAGAGCAGAGACAACATGACGATTAGCTACGACTTTGTCATCAATCTCTTTTCTAAACGCTCGCAAAGCGAGAGTCGCTCGCCTTCGATCTAGAATCTATAGGCGAGCACCTGGCCGTTATGAGATCAAAATTTGAGCAAAAAAAAAGGGCAGAATAAATCTGCCCTTTTTCATCTTACTTTGAGTATCTAGCGTTTGGACTTCAATTTTTAGATCCAATAACTAGATTAAGATCCTAACTTAGCCCTCGTCGGCGCTATCGTCGTTAGACTCTTGCGCAGCCGGCTCCGGCAACAACTCTTTAATCGAAAGTTTGATTCGACCGCGATCAACATCGAGACATTTCACTTCAATTTCCTGACCTTCAGAAAGATGGTCAGTCACCTTCTCAACACGTTCCCGTGCAATCTGAGAAATATGAACAAGCCCGTCTTTACCCGGCAGGATATTAACAAAAGCACCAAAGTCAGCGATCTTAACGACCTTGCCTTTATAGACTTTGCCAACTTCAGCTTCCGCTGTAATGCCTTCGATCATTGCAACAGCTGCGTCACGTGATTCTTGGCCTTCACCAAAGATAGTCACAGTACCATTGTCATCAATATCAACCGTCGCGCCAGTTTCTTCAGTAATGCTTCGGATTGTTGCGCCACCTTTGCCGATAACGTCACGAATCTTGTCTGAATCAATTTTCATGGTAACCATTGCAGGTGCGTTAACAGAAACATCTTCACGACTGCGACCAATAACCTTGTTCATTTCACCTAGAATGAAGAGTCGAGCATCTTTCGCTTGGCTCAACGCCGTTTCCATAATCTCTTCAGTGATACCCTGAATTTTGATATCCATTTGCAGAGCAGTAACACCTGTGTCGGTACCTGCAACTTTAAAGTCCATATCACCAAGATGATCTTCGTCACCAAGGATATCTGTCAAGATCGCAAAACCTTCGTCGTCCTTAACCAAACCCATCGCTACACCAGCAACAGGTGCTTTAAGAGGCACACCAGCATCCATAAGCGACAAACTTGCACCACACACACTTGCCATCGAAGAAGAACCATTTGATTCTGTAATCTCAGACACAACACGAACTGTGTAAGGCCAATCTTCTAAGGTAGGTAGTACTGCAGCAAGACCACGTCGAGCTAATCGACCGTGACCGATTTCACGGCGCTTTGGTCCGCCAGAAAAACCTGTCTCGCCAACACTGTAGTGTGGGAAATTGTAATGCAACAGGAAGTTATCTCGGTAGCTACCGTGTAATGCGTCGATGATTGCTGAATCTCGCATTGAACCCAATGTCGTCGTTACGATGGCTTGAGTTTCACCTCGCGTAAACAAAGCGGAACCGTGTGTCTTCTCAAGCAGACCAACTTCAACATCAATCGCTCGAACGGTCTTCGTGTCACGACCGTCAATACGAGGCTCACCAGAAATGATTCTTTTACGAACCGTTTTCTTTTCCAGCTTAGCGAATGCATCAGAAACATCCCCTGCATCAAAGTCAGACGCGTCAGTTACAAGTTCAGTAACGGCTTGCTCGCGCAACGCGTGCAGCTTGTCTTGACGATCCATTTTGTCAACAGTTTGGTATGCTTCACCAACACCTGCAGCGAAACTACTTGCTACTGCTGCCGTTAGTGCTTCGTTTTCAGCTTCTGGCTGCCAGTCCCATGAGGGCTTACCGGCTTCGGCTTTCAATTCTGCGATTGCCTTGATAACAACCTGCATTTCTTGGTGGGCAAACAAAACGGCGCCCAACATTTGATCTTCAGTCAGCTCTTTCGCTTCTGACTCAACCATCAACACAGCGTCTTGTGTACCAGCAACAACCATATCTAAGTCTGATGTTTGAAGTGCTTCGTAAGTTGGGTTCAAGATGTAGCCATCTTTATTAAAGCCAACACGCGCACCGCCAATAGGTCCAGCGAAAGGAATACCTGACAGGGATAATGCTGCAGATGTTCCGATCATCGCGAGGATATCGGGATCAACGTTCTTAGATGCTGAGATTACCTGACAGGTAACCTGCACTTCGTTCATAAAACCTTTAGGAAACAATGGCCGTATAGGACGGTCAATCAGACGTGATGTCAGTGTTTCTTTCTCTGAAGGACGACCTTCTCGTTTGAAGAATCCACCAGGAATCTTTCCTGCTGCATAGGTCTTCTCTTCGTAGTTTACAGTCAGGGGAAAAAATGCCTGCCCTGACTTTGCGTCTTTTCGTCCAACAACAGCAACAAGTACCGTTGTATCAGCCATCGTTACAACAACGGCAGCTGAAGTTTGTCTGGCGATCTTGCCAGTTTCGATCACGACCTCTTGGCCGCCATAGTTAAATTGTTTTTTTACCGGATTCAATTGTGTCTCCATTTATTTGCTAATGCGGCAATCGCGGATGCAAGCACATGCATCCGCCTTAATGCCACGGGCTCTATTATTTTCTTAAGCCGAGTCTTTTAATGAGCTGAGAATACCTATCTGTGCTTTTGTTCTTTAGGTAGGTCAGTAGTTTCCGTCGTTGGCTTACCATTCTTAGTAGACCGATTCGAGAGTGGTGATCATGCTTGTGTTCCTGAAAGTGCGATTGCAGCTGTTCGATATTAGCTGTCAATAACGCGACTTGAACTTCAGGAGAGCCTGAATCATTTTCTGAACTGCCGAATTCTTTAACGATTTCGGCTTTGCTTTCTGCGGTTAATGCCATTTTTGCATTTCTCCAAATTAATATGCCGAACTGGCTATTGCCAATTCCAAATATAACAACGTATGGCCACGCATATTGATAGCCATCGTTGGAGAGTCGAAGACTCCCGTTCTATTGAGTTGCAACCAGTCTTCTAGGTGCAACTCGTCCATCTTCAGTTATCTCACCAACACCAAGAAATTCAACCAAGGTGTCTTCTGACTCTGAAAAAATACTTACCCAACCTGTTGTGGGTGCTTTCGCAATTTGTACAGCTTGTCCTTGCTTTAGATAACTTGCACTCAATGCTGTCAATTCAACACTGGGCCAATCTACAACGGCCGCTGCGGGAGACAACAAGAGACTATCTATCGCTTCAAATTCGCCTGACGCTTTCATTTCTTCTAGCGCCTGCAGACTATAGGCCTCATCGAGTTTAAACGGGCCGGACTGTGTCCTTCTTAGCGCTATAACGTGCGCGCCGCAGCCTAACACTTTACCCAAGTCCTCTGCCAGCGTTCTGATGTAAGTCCCTTTACTGCAACTTACGTCCAGAATCAGCTCATCACCGTTGTTTTCGACCAAATTAAGCTCAAAAATCGTCACAACTCGTGATTTTCGTTCAATCTCGATACCCTGACGGGCAAGTTTATACAGAGGTTGACCGTTGACCTTGATTGCGGAGAACATGGAAGGAATCTGTTCTATCTCGCCTCGAAACTTCTCCAATGCCGACTCAAGCTCTTCGGTACTAAAACCCTGAGTCGCAACTTCTTCAACAATCTCGCCTTCTGCATCACCTGTGGTTGTTACAACACCCAATTTGATTGTCGTAACGTAGCGTTTATTCGCATCGAGTAAAAATTGAGAGAACTTCGTCGCCTCGCCAAAACAAAGCGGTAGAACACCTGTCGCTAATGGATCAAGGCTACCCGTATGGCCAGCTTTCTTGGCGTTATACAGGCGTTTAACCTCCTGAAGTGCGCCGTTGGAGCTCTTGCCGATACCTTTATCTAGGATAAGAATACCGTTTATCTCACGACGCTTAACGGCGGGTTTATTCAAGATTGATCAGCCTCATCCGGTCGATGATTTGCTTCATCCTTTTTGATTGCCTCACCAATCGCCTTCGACATTCGCGCACCATTCTCGATTGAATGATCGAAGTGAAAACGTGGTCGTGGCGTTGTTCTGGTCGAAAGGACTTTCGCAAGCTGAGATCTGAGAAAACCGCTGGCACTATTAAGTACTTCAACACCCTGCGGTTCACTGCCTTCAGGCAACATCGTGAAGTACACATCAGCAAAGGCTAAGTCCCTACTGACTTTTACTTCATTAATCGTTACCAGACCGACGCGCGGGTCCTTGATTTCAGTCTGAATCAACGTCGCTAATTCTCGCTGAATCAGATCGCCGATTCTCTTTCCTCTACTAAATTCTCTTGGCATGTTGCATCCGTGGGCGGCTTAAAGCGCCCGAGCGACTTCCCGAGATTCAAATACTTCGATTTGGTCACCGACCTTGACGTCATTGTAGTTCTTGACGCCGATACCACATTCGGTACCGTTTCGAGCACTTGCAACTTCTTCTTTGAAGTGTCGCAGTGATTCCAATTCACCCTCGTAAATAACAATGTTGTCACGAAGGACTCTGATTTTCTTATCCTTATGGACGGTACCTTCGATGATCATACAACCTGCAATACTGCCAAGCTTCTTCGACTCGAATACGTCCCGAACTTCGGCGATACCAACTATGTCTTCTCTTAACTCTGGTGAAAGCATACCTGATAGCGCATCTCGAACATCATCGATCAGATCGTAAATTACTTTGTAGTAACGTAGATCGATGTTTTCTTCTTCAATTTTCTTACGTGCTGCTGCATCAGCTCGGACGTTAAACCCAAATAGTACAGCGCCTGACGTTGTCGCGAATGTGGCATCTTTTTCTGAAATACCGCCGACACCCGAGGAAACCACCTTGACCTGAACCTCGTCATTACCTAACGCCTGCAGTGCCGTAACAATTGCCTCGAGAGATCCCCTAACGTCAGCTTTAACAACGACGTTCAGGTAGTTAATTTGACTTGCACCAAAGCTAGCCAACAAGTTATCAAGACTTGCTGCTGGCGTTGCCAAAGCTTGTTCTCTTAACTTCTCGCGTCGGAACGTTGCCACTTCCCTTGCACGCTTCTCATCTTTAACAACAACGAACGTGTCCCCTGCTGCTGGCGTGCCATCGAGGCCGAGTACTGTAATTGGCGTTGATGGGCCAACGCTCTTTACGGGCTTGCCGCGGTCATCGTTGACGGCTCTTGCTTTACCGTATTGATCACCGGCAACAATCACGTCACCTTGTTTCAAGGTGCCATTTTGAACCAATAGTGTTGCTACCGGTCCTTTACCTTTATCTAGTTCAGATTCAATGACAACACCGTGTGCAGGTCCGTCAACAACCGCTGTTAACTCCATTAACTCTGCTTGCAACAACACGGCATCCATTAGCGCGTCGATACCGGTACCCTTCAAGGCTGAGACAGGAATGAACTGTGTATCGCCACCCCAGTCATCAGGAATAACATCTCTTGATGCCAATTCATTCTTAGCGCGATCAGGATCAGCGCCTTCTTTATCCATTTTGTTGATTGCCACGACCATCGGCGCACCGGCTGCTTTGGCGTGCTTAATCGCTTCTTCGGTTTGTGGCATCACGCCATCATCTGCGGCAACGACAAGAATGACGATGTCTGTTGCTTGTGCGCCACGTTGTCGCATCGCTGTAAAGGCGGCGTGACCGGGCGTATCGATAAAGCAAATTTCACCGTGCTTGGTTGCGACACGATATGCGCCAATATGCTGTGTAATACCGCCCGACTCACCTTCGGCAACTTGAGCGTTACGAATATAGTCGAGTAGTGATGTCTTACCGTGATCAACATGACCCATGACAGTTACGACCGGTGCACGTGGTGCAGACTCGCCTTCCAACGCCATTTCCTCGTCAATGACCGACCGCTCAAGCGCATCCGCATCGACAAGTTTGACCGTATGACCATGTTCTTCAACAACGAGGATTGCAGTATCTTGATCAATCGTCTGATTAATATTGGCCATGACACCTAGACCCATCAGCGTTTTGATCACTTCCGTTGCCTTGATCGACATTTTTTGCGACAAAGCGGCAACAGAGATTGAGTCACTGACCTCCACTTCACGTTTGATATCTTCAGTAGGCGCCTTGAATTGATGTTGTACTTGTCGTTTGCCTGGACGCTTTGTTCGACTCGAACTCAGACCCAACGGCGCTTTTTTGTCATCGCCTAAATCACCACGGGAATCGGCTGACAACAGCTCTTCTTTGCGACGACGTTTATTACCATGTTTGACACGTTTTTCTTTCGCGTCTTTCTTATCATCCAAGTCGCTTCTGTCGCGCTTGTCTTTACGACCGCTAACTTTGGACTCTTCCAGTTCTTTTTCTTTCTTAGCTTCTTCTGCTTTCGTCACCTTAGCTTTAGCTGCTGCAGCTTCAGCCTCAAGGTCCTTCAGCTTTTGCTCGGCCTCGTCGGCCTTCGCTTTCGTTCTGGTATTCACAGCCGCAGAAATTTCAGCCTGTGCTTCCGCCATCATTCTGCGCGCTTGTTCTTCAGCTTCTTTTCTTGCGATTTCAGCAGGGTCAATCGGTTCTTCAGGAACTAACTCGACCTCCACTTCTTCAATCATAGGCTCGACATCACCTTCAGCGTCAGTCGCATCAGTCTTTCGAACATAGGTTCGCTTCTTACGAACTTCTACATTGACTGTTCGACCTCGACCGGCAGAACCGGCTGTCTTCAACGTGCTTAATGTACGTCGCTTAAGTGTGATTTTCTTAGGCGCACCTTCAGACTCTTCGCCATGCGCCTTTTTAATATGGCCCAGCAGAGTTTCTTTTTCATCTTCGGACACAAGGTCCTCTGGGGAACTCTGTGGTAGCCCGGCTTCTTGCAATTGTTGCAATAGTTTTTCTACCGGTGTATCCACGGTATCCGCTAATTGCAAAACAGTTACATCTGCCATTCAATTTACCTCAAGTTAGGTTCGCACAGTACTCTCAGGCTCGATGCCTTAGTCTGTGGAATCCTCTGCAAACCAAGGAGCACGTGCAGTCATAATTAATGACCCGGCGCGTTCCTCGTCCATTCCTTCAATTTCAAGCAACTCATCAATTGCTTGTTCCGCTAGATCTTCCATCGTCACAATACCCACTTTAGCCATTTGAAATGCTAATCGGGTATCCATGCCTTCCATCTCAAGGAGATCTTGAGCTGGTTCGACATCTAGCTCTTCTTCCGTCGCTAATTCTTGCGTCGTTATGGCGCTCTTAGCTCGATTCCGAAGCTCTTCAACAATATCCTCGTCAAAGCCTTCGATTGCGATCATCTCATTGACGGGCACATAGGCAACTTCTTCAAGCGTTGAGAAACCTTCCTCAACGAGTACGATGGCGACATCTTCATCGACATCTAACTGTTCCATAAACCTTTCAATAACTGAACCTGCTTCCTGTTCGTGCTTATCGGAAGCCTCGTCTTCAGTCATGATATTCAGAACCCAGCCAGTCAACTCACTTGCCAACTTCACATTCTGACCGCCACGGCCAATAGCCTGAGCCAGGTTGTCTTCGCCAACAGCGATATCCATACTGTTAGTTTCTTCATCAACAACAATCGATACGACCTCAGCTGGCGCCATAGCATTAATTGCTAATTGAGCAACATTGTCATCCCAGGGAACGATATCGATACGCTCGTTACCTAGTTCGCCAGACACAGCCTGAACTCTCGAACCACGCATACCGACACAAGCACCAACGGGGTCTATGCGACCATCGTTCGTCTTAACAGCAATTTTCGCTCTAGAGCCTGGGTCACGGGCGGAGCCCATGATCTCGATAATGCCATCGGCAATCTCAGGCACTTCAATCTTAAATAACTCGACCAACATCTCCGGCGCAGTTCGGGACAATGCTAATTGTGGTCCACGCACTTCTGGCCGGACGTCTTTCAGCAAAGCTCGCAGACGATCGCCCATTCGGAACGTTTCTCGCGGTATCCACTCATCGCGCGGCAGCAATGCTTCCGCATTGTTACCTAGGTCAACGATTACAGCTTCTCGGGTCACCTTCTTAACTTGCCCGCTAACTAACTCGCCAACGCGACTTCGGTAAGCATCTACAATCTGAGCTCGCTCAGCTTCCCGTACTTTCTGGACAATAACCTGCTTGGCTGTTTGAGCCGCAATACGGCCAAAAGCAACAGAATCAACCAGCTCTTCAACATAGTCACCAACTTGAAGATTGGGCTCGTCTATTTGAGCTGCAGACACGGTCATCTGCGCAGAAGGAAACTCCATCTCCGCATCATCTTCAATAAGAAGCCAACGACGATACGTCTCGTATTCGCCAGATTCCTGATCAATCTTCACGCGTAACTCGGCATCATCGCCATACCGCTTCTTTGTAGCAGTGGCGAGCGCCAGTTCTAGTGCGTCAAAAATAATATCTTTCGACACGCCTTTTTCGTTGGATACGGAATCAACGACTAACAAAATTTCTTTACTCATTACATTGCCTCAGTCTGACAATAGAGTTACGTGAAAAAAAACATCACGATATAACCCCAATCGGTAAACACACAACTGCGTAATTACCGCTACTCAATCTGCTCATTTTACTCTGTAAACTCTGGTATAACATTCGCTTTGTCGACTTCATCAAACGGAAACAAAAACTCTTCGTCTCCAGTGCGTATGACAACGTCGTCATCTTCAATACCACATAGCAAGCCAGTAAATTTTCGCCTACCTTCGTACCGGTTACGCAAATTTATTTTAACCTTTGCGCCCTTATACAATTCAAACTGTACTTTCGTAAATAATCTTCTATCCATTCCAGGAGATGAAACTTCAAGCGTGTACTTACCACTTATTGTTTCTTCCACGTCAAGTAGACCGCTAACCTGTCTGCTGATACGCGCGCAATCATCAACATCAATTCCTTTGTCGGATTCGATGTAAATTTTCAAGATAGAATATTTACCTTGGGTAAGATATTCCAAACCCCAAAGTTCGTAATCCATTCCGGTTACAACCGGTTCAATCAGCTCTCTTAGTTGCTCATTCACGGCAGTACCATTACACACTGTATAAACAAAAAATGGGCATAAAGCCCATTCTCACTAATAAGATGGCAATTGCCATCCACATTTTCTTTCAACCTAACCGTTAGCCTTTACCGCGAACGATTACATCATATTAATCTGAAGTTAATAAAAAGCCCCTAATAAGGGGCTTCACTTCATGCTGTGGTAGCGGGGGCAGGATTTGAACCTACGACCTACGGGTTATGAGCCCGTCGAGCTACCAGACTGCTCCACCCCGCATCAACAAGGGGGCGAATTATAGGGATGTCGATGGGCTTGGTCAATAGAAAACACAGTTGTTTATCGTTAATTGCGTTTACTGACAACACTTTAGACTGAAACCATCATAAACGCCTTGAACTCGTCGGTTAGGATGTGTTTTTTAGCGAAAACGCTCAACGGTCCTCGTTGGACCTTGGGTTTTTATTCCAAAACCAAATAAAAACCCAATATGTTGTTGTATATGGTGCCGAAGAGAGGACTTGAACCTCCACGAGCTAAAGCTCACTACCCCCTCAAGGTAGCGTGTCTACCAATTTCACCACTTCGGCATAAAATTCGACCATCATCTAACGCTTGCAATGATGGCCTGTTAAGGACAAAGGTCCTTGATTATTCTGTTTCAGGCTCTATCGAGGGTATATCTGACCCGCCTGAGGCACTATTTGCTGGAGCGCTATCAAGCGTCGGTAATTCCAGCTCTGGTGCAATATTAATCTGTTCGACGATTTCAGGCACACCTAAGTTTCGAATAGAAATTGATTTTTGCTTAGCATAAAAAGCCAAACCGAAACTGGTCAGAAAGAACGCAACCGCGAGACCCCCTGTCGCCTTCGTCAGGAAACTGCCCGTACCACCACTACCGAATACAGTACTGGAAGAGCCCGCACCTAGGCCGGAGCCCATATCAGCGCCCTTACCGTGCTGGATCAAAACAAGACCAATAATGCAAAGGCTGGCCCCCACATGCATGATCAGTACAATTGTTTCTAACACTTGAGTTTCCATAGTCTACTCAGTCACACCTATTCAAGTAAGCAACTGCTTACTTACCTAAGCGCATCAAATTCCGCTTATTTAAACCAGTACAGCAGCCTGACAGATAGCAAGAAAACTTGCCGCATCCAAAGATGCACCTCCGACGAGGGCTCCATCAATGTCCTGCATTCCAAATAATTCACCGGCATTGTCTGCATTAACACTGCCTCCGTACAATATCTGAATATTATTCGCTATATTCAGGTCCTTCTCAGCCAATGTATGCCGAATAAACGCATGCACATCATTAGCTTGCTGCGGGCTGGCGGTTATGCCTGTGCCTATTGCCCATACAGGCTCATAAGCAATAACAACACTTGCCATCGCCTCCGTACCCAACTTGTCAAATACCGGGACAAGTTGCGAAGCAATGACATCCTCTGTCTCACCAGCTTCTCTTTGCGCTTGCGTCTCGCCGACACAAAGAATCGGTATAATACCTTTTGAAAGACTCGCTTTACACTTCATCGCGACATCTTCATTTGTCTCACCAAACAAAGTCCGTCTTTCTGAATGACCAACAAGTACGAAGTCACATCCTAAGTCTGCCAGCATTTCTGCGGAGACTTCACCCGTAAACGCACCCTTGTCATGCCAATCTAGGTTCTGACCACCCACGCTAATGGGGGTTTGTTCAATAAGTTTTCGCACCTGATCGAGATATACATTCGGCGGACAAACCACAATACCGCTCGAACACCCCGCCAGCTGAGCCATCAGACCGTGCATCAATACATCGATACTGCTCTGCGTGCCATTCATTTTCCAATTGCCGACTACCAAGGCCTTTCTCATGACTTACCTCAAAAGCGGCTGCGCATGTTAAATGTTTTGATTTGAAGATTCAATTGTCTCGTCCAATCTAACTATCGTGAATTCAATAAATAGTGCATCAGGCTAACCTGTCGCTTCAACGACATCGGCTAACGCGCGTGCCAAAAGCTTTACCTGAACTGAATCTTCGCCTTCGACCATGACCCGAACAACCGGCTCGGTCCCTGAAGGTCTCAGCAGCACACGTCCCTTACCGGCTAATTGTTTTTCTGTTTTCGCGACCGCCGCAAGCACTTCATCGCTATTAACAACAGCCGCATCACAGCGCACATTAATCATCAGTTGCGGTAGCTTATGCATCCCCTTCTTCAACTCGCCAAGTGACTGCTCGGATTCAAGCATCGCTCCGATCACCTGCAAGGATGACACGATGCCATCACCTGTCGACACCACGTCTAGACAAAGCAGATGACCCGACGATTCACCGCCTAAATCCCAGCCATTCTCCCGCAGCGCCGCTAATACATATCGGTCACCCACCGCGGCCCTAATAAAAGGAATGTGCAACTGCTGCAGAGCCAACTCAAGACCGAAGTTGCTCATCAACGTGCCAACCACGCCACCTTTTAACGTACCTTGTTGCTGCCGATGCCTCGCAACGATAAAAACCAGCTCATCGCCGTCGACAACTTCACCGTGTTCATCGACCATAATAAGACGATCGCCATCACCGTCGTAAGCGACACCAAAATCTGCGGATTCATCGACAACAGCACGCTGCAGTTGCTCGGGGCTGGTTGAGCCGACCTGGTCATTAATATTGATGCCATTGGGCTCAACACCAATTTCGATGACCTGCGCGCCCAATTCACGGAAGACCTTAGGTGCGATATGGTAGGTGGCGCCATGGGCGCAATCAACCACAATACGCTTGCCTTGCAGATTTAATTTACTCGACAGCGTACTTTTACAAAATTCTACGTAACGCCCTGCCGCATCAACGATTCTAGACACTTTGCCGATCTTGTCCGACTCGACCAACTGCATTGACTGATGCGCTATATCCAGCTGAGCCTCTATTGCTAGCTCAACCTCATCCGGCAATTTCTCACCGGCGCCAGAGAAAAACTTAATCCCATTATCGTGATACGGGTTATGCGATGCACTAATGACAATGCCTGCCTCGGCGTTAAATGTCCTTGTTAAATAGGCGATTGCCGGTGTCGGCATGGGGCCTAAAAACAACACATCGATTCCGGCCGAAACTAAGCCGGCCTCGAGCGCAGACTCGAACATGTAACCCGAAATACGCGTATCTTTACCAATTAAAATGCGACCCACACCCTTAGAAGCAAAGACGCGCCCGGCCGACCAGCCAAGCTTTAACATAAATTCCGGGGTTATGGGGTCAACCCCCACCTTGCCGCGAATACCGTCTGTGCCGAAATATTTTTTCACGTCGTACCTTTTTGTTTAGATTTGATGATCATCATTCAAAAATGGATTCCAACTGAATAGCCTGCCTGACCTTTAACGCGATAACCGTTTGTTTTACATCATGAACGCGAATGATTGAGGCGCCACGCTCGATCGCTAGCAATGCACCGGCAACACTCGCGTCTATGATATCTGCTTCTTCTTGCGAGGGGTTAAAATTTTGCTGCGCGAGCAGCTTACTGATCGTACTCTTTCGAGAAAGACCCACCAAGATTGGCAACTCGAAGGTCTTAAAGTCTGCGAGTCGATTAATCAGCGTCAAATTATGCGCGGGTGATTTGCCAAAGCCAAAGCCTGGATCCAGGATTAATTTTTGTTTTGCCAAACCTACTTTTTCACAAGCCTCAATTCTCTCGGCGAAGAAGCTTTTTATATCTTCGATAAGATCGTGATAATGCGGATCAAGCTGCATGGTTTCTGGGTCGCCTTGCATATGCATAATACAAACAGGCAAACCGGTTGCTTGGGCCGCTTGCAGTGCACCGACGCGCCTTAGACCTCGAACATCGTTAATAAGTGACACGCCCATCGCCGCAGATTGCGTCATGACCTCGGGCGAACTGGTATCGACAGAAAGAGGAATATCGACATGATTACGCAGCGCTTCAATGATAGGTAAAACACGCCCCAACTCTTCATCGACGCTAACAACAGAAGCGCCTGGCCGGGTCGACTCACCACCAACATCAATCAGATCAACGCCGTGACCCACCATTTCACGTGCCCGACCCAGGGCGTTGTCAACGCTAACGTAATCGCCGCCGTCAGAAAACGAATCCGGCGTGACATTCAGAACACCCATCACTAATGGTGCGTCACCGAATATCATCTGACTGGCTTTATCATTGGGCTAGGTTCTTTTTTGAAAGTTCTGACCGGCAAGGCCTACAAGGTAAGCGCTTGTTTACGAGATATGAATTGGACATCTGAAAGGCGTCAGACGCGAGCAACTGTTGCTGCTCGCGCCTGTCGTAATATGATTAAAAGATAAATGCTAGTGCTCGCTTGCAGGCCCACCAACAGGTCCGCTAGGTCGCGGCTCAGAATCGGATTCCGCTTCAGGCTCAGAGCCTGCATCCGGTTTTCGATCATTTTTATCTTGCCAGCTTTGAGGTGGATTCGGCTTTCTACCGGCCATAATTTCATCAATTTGGCTTTTATCGATCGTCTCATAATCAAGCAGAGCTTCAGCCATCATGTCGAGCTTGTCTCTGTTTTCGACAAGAATTTTCTCTGCCGTCTGGTAACAAGAATCAGCGATCGCACGCACCTCTTCGTCAATCATCTTGGCCGTTTCACCAGACACTTGAAGCTTTGGCGCACCGGCGGACATTCCCAAAAATACCTCTTGGCTATCTTCCGCGTACATCAATGGACCAAGCTTGTCAGATAGGCCCCACTTTGTGACCATGTTTTTTGCCATCAGTGTCGCTTGCTGAATATCGTTTGATGCGCCCGTCGTAATGCCATCCGGACCCAGCGTCAGCTCTTCAGCAATTCGCCCGCCAAACATCGTGCAAATCTTCGATCTCAAGGCACGTTTGCTAATGGAGTACCGATCTTCTTCGGGCAAGAACATCGTCACACCCAAAGCCATACCCCTAGGTATGATTGTTACTTTGTAAGTTGGATCATGATCTGGAACCATGTAACCAACAATACAGTGTCCGGCTTCATGATAGGCCGTGTTGCGCTTTTCATCCTCAGACATCGCCATGTTCTTTCTTTCTGCGCCCATCATGATCTTGTCTTTAGCTTGTTCGAACTGCTCCATGCCTACCACTCGCCTGCTCTGTCGTGCAGCAAATAGAGCGGCTTCATTGACTAGGTTGGCTAAATCAGCACCAGAGAAGCCCGGCGTTCCCCGAGCAATAAACGACGTCTCGACATCGTCTCCCAGAGGCACTTTACGCATGTGTACTTTAAGAATCTGTTCACGACCACGTATATCTGGCAATCCAACGACGACCTGGCGATCGAATCGACCGGGACGAAGTAAAGCAGGGTCGAGCACGTCTGGACGGTTGGTCGCGGCTATAATAATCACGCCGTCATTTCCGTCAAAACCATCCATCTCAACTAACAACTGGTTTAAGGTTTGCTCACGTTCGTCATGACCACCACCTAAACCGGCACCACGATGGCGGCCGACAGCGTCAATTTCATCAATAAATATAATGCATGGCGATTGCTTCTTTGCCTGCTCGAACATGTCTCGAACACGCGATGCACCAACACCAACAAACATCTCGACGAAGTCTGAACCTGAGATTGAGAAAAAGGGCACCTTGGCTTCACCGGCGATTGCTTTCGCTAATAACGTCTTACCTGTACCTGGCTGACCCACCAACAATATACCTCGAGGGATACGTCCACCGAGCTTTTGGAATTTGGTAGGATCTTGGAGAAATTCAACTAACTCCTGCACATCTTCTTTGGCTTCATCAACGCCTGCAACATCGGCGAAAGTCGTTTTGATTTGGTCTTCACCGAGTAACTTGGCCTTACTTTTGCCGAAGGTAAGCGGTCCGCCCTTGCCGCCCGCGCCACCTTGCATCTGCCGCATAAAAAACATGAAGACCGCAATAATGACTAGAATCGGGAATGCAGCAACGAAGAGTTGCGACCAAAGAGATTGTTGTTCTGGACGTGTACCACTGAACTGAACGTTGTGATCAACAAAATCATCGATCAACGCTTTATCCGAGATTTGTGGCTGTATGGTCTCGAAAGGTGTGTCGTCATAACGGATACCGCGAATGACAAGGCCATCCACGTCAACTCGTTTCACCTGCCCCATATTCACCATCTCAAGGAAGGAGGAATATTCGACTTCATCGGGACCGCTACTAACGTCAAAGTTACGAAACACGGTCAGGAGTACTGCGGCAATGATTAGCCACAATAGTATGTTTTTTCCCATGTCATTCATGGATTATCCTCTCATAGACAAATGCTATGTTTACTTACCACTTTTAACAGCTACATTTTTGCTCAATATGCGCCAACCAGCCTGCGTTACAAGACCCGTTAACAACATCACCGAGGCTCTTACTTATGCCGCGGGGTAGCCACCTTACTATATTTGAAATACTTCGCCAAACTACCTATCAAAAGACCTAATAAACGACCGAATGCACAACCTGCCAAACGACCTAGGAGCACTTATTGGCTCGCCACGAAAACTGGCCAGACGGTCTTTTTCTCATTCGCCTTACGGATTTTCGTGCTGTCTACCTACCTTTGTACGCCATACCCACCACATAGACTTCTCGTGATTTGGAGCTTGACGATTTTGGCTTAAAATTCATGACGCGGCCAAAGCGATCTCGAAAGGCTCGGCGGATCTCTTCAATGCCCTCACCTTCGAAGCATTTTGTCGCAAATGCACCATTTTTCCTTAAAACCTGATCACATAGATCAATCGCAAGCTCGACCAAATAGGCCGATTTCGGTAAATCCATTTGCTTCATACCACTTAAGTTTGGGGCCATATCGGATAAAACAAGGTCAACGGGCCTGTTTTCAAGTCGATCAATTAAAAGCTGATAAGGCCCATCCTCGGTAAAATCACCTTGAATAAAGTCAACACCGTCAATCGGCGGCATATCTAAAAGATCGATGCCAACAATCTTACCCTTCTCGCCTACCGCTTTTGCAGCTACCTGGCACCAGCCACCCGGTGCAGCGCCCAAATCGACGACACATTGCCCCGGCCGCATCAGACCGTATTTTTCGTTGATTTCCAACAACTTATAGCTTGCCCGAGAGCGGTAGCCATCTTCTCTGGCGCGCTTTACGAACTCATCATTTTCATGATTCTTTAGCCACTCGTGACTCGATTTTGACTTTTTCATCTGCGCCGTCTAAATATGGTTGAATCTATGAGTTAAGTTTGAATAGTTTGTGAAATAGTTTCTTAAAACCCTGCTTGTTAGGTAGACTCCCTGCCCCATCAGAACAAGCGTCTAGTATAAGCACATGATAACGAAGGCAGAACAAAAACGATTCAAAGCAATCGGACATAGCTTGAAACCCGTCGTGACAATCGCTGGAAATGGCTTGAGCGACGCTGTGATCTCAGAACTTAATCGCGCAATCACCGATCATGAGCTCATAAAAGTCAGGGTCAACGCTGACGATCGCGATGATAAGCAGGCGACGATTGAAAAAGTCGTTGGCGCCGCCAATGCTGAATTAGTGCAGTCGATTGGAAATGTCGCACTTATTTATAAATCAGCCAAGAAACCCAATCCGA
The DNA here is from genome assembly GCA_905182025.1 of uncultured OM182 clade bacterium. Taxonomy (GTDB): domain Bacteria; phylum Pseudomonadota; class Gammaproteobacteria; order Pseudomonadales; family Azotimanducaceae; genus JAHRVQ01. The sequence continues at coordinate 24,600 of CAJJAA010000008.1, read as the reverse complement.
AGTTATCGAATATTCTTCGATCAGACATCGTTTAAAAGAGATTAATGCCGAGTACTTTTTTAACTCTGGCAGTCTGAAGGAAATGTTCCTGCACTCTTACCGAGCTATCGCCAGACATAACCGGCTTAGATATGCTCAACCTTACAGATTTCATATTCAATATCACCACTAGGCGCGACAACAACGACAACATCGTCGATCGACTTACCCACCAGCGCGCGGGCAATAGGCGAGTAAACAGATATCTTGTTGGCCTTAATGTCCGATTCATCATCACCGACAACCTGATAAATTACCTCTTCATCCGTCTCAACATTCAGCAAGTGTACGGTCGTGCCAAATATCACCTTGCCTGTCGGTGGAATCGCCGTGCAATCAATAATCTGTGCGTTGGATAACTTAGACGCGATTTCTGCCAACCGTCCTTCGATAAAGCCTTGTTCTTCCTTGGCGTACTGAAACTCGGCATTTTCCCTTAGATCGCCCTGCGCAAGCGCCGCAGCAATCTCTTTTATGATGCGGGGTCGCTCAACACGCGTCAGCCTATTAAGCTCAGCACGAAGCGTCGCCTCACCTGCTGCTGTCATAGGGGTTTTATCCATGTCCAATCCAATCTCGTAATGTCGTCTATATAGGTTTCGGCGCCGATGAGTTGAAGAAAACTCGACGACAACCACGTTAGTCTAGCAAAGAAAAAATGCAGTTCAAGCCCAGGATTAAGTGGGCTTTAGATACGGAACTCTACCTCTAGCCGCTCGCAGGGAGCCGCTTATGAAGGTCCTGAAGCCTATGCACCGTATAGCTATCGCCGTGTCGAACAGCCTCTACACAGGCTCTCGCGCCCGCCATCGTCGTCGCGTTGTAGACTTTATGCTGCAGCGCTGTGCGTCGGATGATAGAAGAATCGCGAATCGCTTGTTTACCTTCAGTCGTATTCACAATCAGGTCAATTTCATCGTTCTTCAGCGCATCGACAACGTGGGGTTGGCCTTCACCGACTTTATTGATGATCTTGATATCGATACCCGCTTCGATCAACACCGAAGCGGAACCCCGGGTGGCAACCACGTTGAAACCAAGCTCAATCAAGTCCTTAGCAACCTGCACCAATTCAGGCTTATCAACGTCACGAACACTCAAAAATGCCGTGCCACTGGACGGTATAATATCGCCCGCACCAAACTGTGATTTTCGATAAGCCTCGCTAAATGTATTTGCTACACCCATCACTTCGCCGGTTGATTTCATCTCTGGTCCGAGAATAGGATCAACGCCGGGAAACTTGCCGAAAGGAAACACAGCCTCTTTAACGCTGAAATAGTCCGGCACAATTTCTTTTGTAAAACCTTGCGCTTCCAAACTCGTTCCGGCCATGCAGCGAGCTGCGATTTGGGCTAATGAAACACCAATACACTTTGAAACAAAGGGCACGGTACGCGATGCACGCGGATTAACTTCGAGCACATAGATTTCGTTATTTTGAATAGCCAGCTGGACATTCATCAATCCAATCACTTTAAGTTCAATTGCCATCTGAATAACCTGACGGCGAATCTCCGCCATCAACTCATCACTGAGGCTATAGGGCGGCAGTGAACAGGCCGAATCACCTGAATGTACACCTGCTTGTTCGATATGTTGCATTACTGCACCAATCACAACCTGTTTGCCGTCGCTGACCGCGTCCACGTCAACCTCAATAGCCTGATCAAGAAATCGATCAAGCAGCACAGGTGACTTGTCGGAAACCGTGACGGCTTCACGCATGTATGTGCGCAGCTCTGATTCGTCGTAGACAATCTCCATGGCACGACCACCCAAGACATAGGAAGGACGCACAATGATCGGATAACCAATCACTTCAGCCGCAACCACGCCATCTTCGACATTCTTAACCGTCTTATTGGGTGGCTGGCGTAACCCCAACCCTTCAATCATCTGCTGGAATCGTTCGCGATCTTCGGCGCGATCAATCGCATCAGGCGAGGTGCCAATAATATTGACGCCGGCCGCCTCTAAATCTTCCGCTAACTTCAAAGGTGTCTGGCCACCGAACTGCACAATCACGCCTTTCGGTTGTTCAATATCGACGATCGAAAGTACATCTTCCAAGGTCAGAGGCTCAAAGTAGAGTCGATCAGACGTATCGTAATCGGTTGAAACAGTCTCTGGGTTGCAGTTCACCATGATCGTCTCATAGCCGTCTTCACGCATTGCCAAGGCTGCGTGCACGCAACAATAGTCAAACTCGATACCCTGGCCGATTCTATTGGGACCACCGCCCAACACCATAATTTTCTCGTTATTGGTCGGTCGCGATTCGCATTCAGATTCGTAGGTTGAGTACATGTACGCTGTCGAGGAGGCAAATTCTGCGGCACATGTATCCACGCGACGATAAACAGGTTTTACACCTAAGCCTAAACGCTGCGAGCGCACATCTGATTCGCTCAGCGACATCAGTTCAGCCATTCTGGAATCTGAAAATCCTTTCTGCTTTAGCTTAAAAACGCGGTCTCTACCAAGCCCAACAAGCGTTTGACCCTCCATTGAGGCTTCATCTTTAATTAGATCTTCGAGCTGAATCAAAAACCAAGGATCAATTCTACTGAGATCATGAATCTCATCGAAACTCATACCGATCCGAAACGCGTCTGCAACATATCGGATTCGATCGGCACCCGGCACACGAATTTCACGACGCAGCTTAGCCTCCCAATCAGAACCGGTTTTCTCAATAATTGGCGACAAGCCATTAATACCCACTTCCAATCCGCGCAGTGCTTTTTGCAGAGACTCTTGAAAGGTCCGGCCAATCGCCATGACTTCACCCACTGACTTCATTTGGGTTGTCAGGAAATTTTCAGCCTGCGGGAATTTCTCAAAAGTGAAACGCGGAATCTTCGTCACAATGTAATCAATAGACGGCTCAAATGAAGCCGGCGTAACGCCGCCGGTAATTTCGTTCGACAATTCATCCAAGGTGTATCCAACGGCAAGCTTCGCAGCGACTCTCGCAATCGGAAAGCCCGTCGCTTTCGATGCCAGCGCTGAGGAACGTGATACCCGCGGGTTCATTTCAATAATGATCAGTCGACCTGTCTCAGGCTCAACGGCGAACTGCACATTTGAGCCACCTGTCTCAACACCGATAACACGTAATATCTCAAGCGAGGCATTACGCATAATCTGGTATTCCTTGTCCGTTAGGGTTTGAGCAGGCGCGATCGTAATAGAATCGCCCGTGTGAACACCCATTGGGTCAAGGTTTTCGATTGAACAAACGATAATGCAGTTATCGTTCTTGTCTCGAACAACTTCCATTTCATATTCTTTCCACCCCAACAAAGACTCATCAATGAGCAGTTCGTTGGTCGGTGATAAATCGAGCCCACGTGTACAGATTTCAATAAAGTCTTCGTGGTTGTATGCGATGCCGCCGCCGCTGCCACCCATGGTGAACGAGGGGCGAATAACACAGGGATAACCTAGGGCCGCCTGAACTTGGCGAGCTTCCTCTAAGGAATGTGCGAAGGCTGAATTTGGCGTCTCTAGGCCAATCTCTTTCATCGCGTCGTCAAATCGTTTGCGATCCTCAGCTTTATCAATTGCATCCCGAGTCGCACCAATAAGCTCAACGTCAAATTCTTCTAAGACGCCTTCTCGCGCCAAATCAAGCGCACAATTCAATGCTGTTTGACCACCCATGGTGGGCAAGATCGCGTCTGGGCGTTCCTTTTCAATAATCTTTTTCAGCATCCGCCAGTTGACCGGCTCAATGTAGGTTGAATCCGCCATTGATGGATCTGTCATAATTGTTGCGGGGTTTGAGTTAACCAGGATGACCCTGTAACCCTCTTCCTTTAACGCTTTACACGCTTGCGCACCTGAATAATCAAATTCACAGGCTTGACCAATAATGATCGGACCCGCGCCAATAATCAGGATGCTACTAATATCTTCTCGTTTTGACATAGCTACTTCTGGCCCTGAATACGTTGTTCCATCAACTCGATGAAGTGGTCAAACAGAGGCGCGGCGTCGCGCGGCCCCGGGCTTGCCTCGGGATGCCCCTGAAAGCCAAAGGCTGGACTGTCCAACAGATGAATGCCCTGCAGGGAATCATCGAAAAGCGATCGATGAGTCACTCTTACATTTTCTGGAAGGGTTGCATCGTCGATGCAGAAACCATGGTTTTGACTGGTAATTAACACCGTACCATCATCAAAGTTTTTGACTGGATGATTAGCGCCATGATGACCGTGGCCCATCTTCTTTGTCGTCATACCTGTTGCAAGCCCCAATAACTGCAAGCCTAGACAGATACCAAAGACCGGAACATTTGTCTCTAGAATTTGTTTAATCGCCGTCACGGCATAATCACAGGGATCCGGGTCACCTGGACCATTGGACAAGAACACGCCATCGGGTTTCATTGCCATGACAACATCAGCGGGTGTCTGCGCCGGCACGACCGTTAAGCGGCAGCCTCGGTCAGCGAGCATTCTCAAAATGTTTCGCTTCACACCAAAATCATAGGCAACGACGTGATACTGCGTGTCGGTAACAACCGGATGACCTTCACCAATCTTCCAAGAACCTTCAGACCACTGATATTCTTCTTTGGTGGTGACAACTTTGGCCAGGTCCATACCCTCAAGTCCGGCCCAACCCTTTGCCTTGGCTATCGCCAGCTCAATTTCTTTGTCGCTAATGTTCTCACCGGCAACAATACAACCCCGTTGCGAGCCCTGCTCGCGAAGTATGCGCGTCAGCTTGCGTGTATCGATCTCGGCAATGGCAACAATGTTTCGTCGCTCTAAATAGGCTTGCAGGGTTTCTTCTTGGCGCCAGCTACTTGCGAGTAACGGCAAGTCTCGAATGACGAGACCCGAAGCCCATATTTCACTGGATTCTTCGTCTTCGCTGTTCACGCCGGTATTACCGATATGAGGGTGAGTCAGAGTGATGATTTGTTTTGCGTAGGAGGGGTCGGTCAGAATTTCTTGGTAACCGGTCATCGAAGTGTTAAAAACAACTTCGCCTTCAGAGCTTCCCAGCGCCCCAATAGCAATACCTTGAAAGAATTCTCCGTTCTCTAAGGCAAGCACAGCACAATGCGACAAATTGGTTCTCCTGGGTCAGTTTTTGCGAATCCAGCTCGAAAAAAAGCGAGAGGGAATTGCTTCCATCTCGCCTCGATATATTGATTCAGCTTGGTGTCATACTGGCGCGATATTCTAGTGGAACGAGGCTCGAGATACCAGAAATTGTTACGCCTTAATCGCTTTCAGACCGAGCACGTCTTGCATATCAAACAGACCTGCTTGCCGATCTTCCAACCACAGCGCAGATCGCACCGCTCCTTGAGCAAAATTACTGCGACTGTGGGCCCGGTGGGTAATCTCCAAACGCTCACCCGCGCCTGCAAACATAACGGTATGTTCACCAATAATGTCGCCCGCTCGCACCGTAGAAAAACCGATCGTCTCGCGGCTTCGCTCGCCGGTAATGCCTTCGCGGCCATAAACGGCCACTTCAGACAAATCACGATCTAACTCTGCCGCGACAATCTCGCCCATTTTTAAGGCCGTACCTGAAGGCGCATCTACTTTATGGCGATGGTGCGCTTCGCTAATCTCGATATCGACATCGTCGCCAAAAATCTGCGCCGCTATCTCGAGTAACTTAAACGTCGCGTTCACACCGACACTGTAATTGGGTGCAAACACGATAGGCATTTTTTGCGCCAGCGCGCGGACGCGAGCAGTCTGAGCTTCGGACAAACCGGTTGTGCCGATTACCATCGCCTTGTTGGCTGTTGCGCAAACTTCGAGATTAACCGCTGTCGCATCGGCGATCGTAAAATCTACAAGAACATCAAAGTCAGCAAGAATAGATTCAAGGTTATCGACGATTTTGACCCCTAGAGCGCCAACCCCTGCAACCTCACCCGCATCGGCACCAATAATAGAAATGCCCGGACGCTCGACTGCGCCGGTCAACTCTGCACCCGGTGTTTGTTGAATAATTTCAATGAGAGTTCTTCCCATGCGCCCTGCGGCACCGGTAATGGCTATTTTGCTCATAATCGTTTCTCGCTCAGCCGCCTATTGGCCTGCCCACTTAGACAGACCTTAGAATCGGATATAGAAATGGCTTCAGTTTTTCGTTTATTTTCTCAGGTCAGGATAACGGATTCGTCTTCCTGAAAATAGATCGCTCGGCGTCTACAAGCAACCGTCATCCGCTCTCGTCACAGACCAGGACAACTTGAGCATGACTCACGAAAGATTCACGAGCCATGCCCCAAACGATGCAAAACAACAGATTTAGTCGGTCAAGGTGTCAACAAAACGCTTAACATTATCGAACCAACCGGTCTGCTTGGGCGACTGCTTAGCGTCGCTTTCGCCGGCAAATTCCTGCAACAATTCTTTCTGCCGTTTTGAGAGTTTAACAGGGGTTTCAACCGTGACACGGCAATACAAGTCACCAATGCCGCCGCCGCGAATCTTACTGACATCAACACCCTTGCCCCGCAGTCGGAACAACTTACCGGTTTGCGTTTCTTTCGGGATTTTCAGGTTAACTTTGCCATCAAGTGTGGGCACTTCAAGTTCACCCCCTAGCGCAGCATCAACAAAACTGATCGGCACCTCACAATACAGGTGCTCTTCTTCACGGGTGAATATCTGATGGTCGCGCACATGTATCTCGACATACAAATCACCGGCAGGGCCGCCATTAGCGCCAGCTTCTCCCTGGCCTGTCAGTCGAATACGATTACCTGTATCAACGCCTCCCGGAACTTTGACACTCAAGGTCTTTTGTTCTTCAACGCGTCCCTGACCACGGCATTTACCACAGGGGTCAGAAATCATTTTGCCGGTACCGCGACAGCGAGGGCATGCCTGCTGGATTGAAAAGAAACCTTGCCTGGCGGTAACTTGACCCATACCACCGCACTGCACACAGCTAATCGGCGCTGTTCCTTTTTTAGCACCCGAACCCAAACACTCCATACATTCAACAAGGGTCGGTATCTTGATTTTGGGATTTGTACCGCGCACAGCGTCTTCAAGTGTCAGCTCTAATATGTACTTTAGATCGGAACCGCGTTGCGCGCCGCTTCGACCGCCGCGACCACCGCCACCGGAGAAAATATCACCAAACACATCATCGAAAATCGAACCAAAATTACCGTTGCCCTGTTGGCGACCGCCACCGCCATTTCTCAAAGGCCGCATGGCCAAATTGATCATAGGTTCCGCGCTTCTCAGTATCCGTGAGAATTTCGGCAGCTTCACTGGCCTCTTTAAACTTATCATCCGAGTCAGGATCATCCGAGTTTCGGTCAGGATGATATTTCATAGCTAAGCGACGATAGGCTTTTTTAATTTCTTTCTCGGAGGCGTCACGTGACACACCTAATACTTCGTAATAGTCTTTTTTAGCCATAATTCTTTTTATCGTCTCTTAACGAAAAAAGACCGGGCGTGTTGAACACCCCGGCCTTAGTTACTTTCTATGAAGGTTATTTGTCTTCTTTAACTTCTTCAAATTCAGCATCCACTGCGTCTGGATCAGCACTTCCTGCATCACCCGTTGGCGCTTCACCGCCAGCTTCAGCGGCCTGCGCCGCATAAGCTCGCTGGGCAACATCGGAAGAGGCTTCAGTTAGCGCGAGCAGTTTAGCCTCAATCGCTTCCTTGTCATCATCCTTTAAAGCTGCTTCGAGCTCCTCGACAGCAGTATCAATTGCCGCTTTCTCTTCGTCAGTGATGTCCTTTGATTCTTCGACCGTTTTGCGCGTTGCGTGAATCATAGCGTCAGCCTGGTTGCGTGTTGTAACCAGCTCTTCAAACTTTTGATCTTCCTCCGCATTAGCCTCAGCATCCTTCACCATCTGATCAACTTCTTCATCGGACAGACCGGAAGACGCTTTGATCACAATCGACTGTTCTTTACCGGACGCCTTGTCCGTTGCAGACACATTCAAGATACCGTTAGCATCCAAATCGAAACTAACCTCAATCTGAGGCGTACCGCGTGGCGCAGCCGGAATATCGGCTAAATCAAACTGTCCAAGTGACTTGTTCTGCCCAGCTTGCTTGCGCTCGCCCTGAAGAACGTGAATGGTTACAGCAGGTTGATTGTCGTCGGCGGTCGAAAAGACCTGCGATTTCTTAGTAGGAATCGTCGTGTTCTTATCGATCAAGTTACTCATCACGCCACCCATTGTCTCAATACCTAAAGACAAAGGCGTAACATCCAACAACAGAACATCTTTCACATCACCCGATAACACGGCCGCTTGAATCGATGCGCCCATCGCTACTGCTTCATCAGGATTAACATCACGTCGAGACTCTTTACCGAAGAACTCTTTCACTTTCTTCTGCACTAGCGGCATTCTAGACTGACCACCAACTAAGATAATGTCATCAACTTCTGAAACACTGACATCTGCGTCTTTCATTGCGATGCGCAGAGGCTCGAGGGTTCGATCAACAAGATCTTCAACTAAAGATTCGAGTTTGGCTTGTGTCACTTTCATGACCAAGTGCTTCGGACCTGATGCGTCAGCCGTAATGTAAGGCAGGTTAACTTCGGTCTGCTGGCTAGTCGACAATTCAATCTTCGCCTTCTCAGCCGCTTCCTTGAGTCGCTGTAGCGCTAGCGGATCATTGTGCAGATCCATGCCTTCCTGTTTTTTGAACTCGTCGGCCAGGTAGTCGATCATACGTAAGTCAAAATCTTCACCACCTAAGAACGTGTCACCGTTGGTTGAAAGTACTTCGAACTGCTTCTCGCCATCAACATCAGCAATCTCAATGATTGAAATATCAAACGTACCACCACCCAAGTCATAAACCGCGATGGTTGAATCGCCCTTTGCTTTATCCATGCCGTAGGCAAGTGCAGCAGCGGTCGGCTCATTAATAATTCGCTTTACATCCAAACCTGCGATGCGACCTGCATCTTTGGTTGCCTGGCGCTGAGAGTCGTTAAAATAAGCGGGCACAGTAATCACCGCCTCTGTCACCTCTTCACCGAGATAATCTTCAGCGGTCTTCTTCATTTTAACCAATACTTGTGCAGAGATTTGTGGAGGCGCCATTTTCTTGCCCTTCACTTCAACCCATGCATCACCATTTTCGGCCTTGGCGATTGTGTAGGGCACCATCTTGATGTCTCGCTGCACAACCTCATCCTCGAAACGACGTCCGATCAATCGCTTTACAGCAAAGAGCGTATTCGTGGGGTTTGTGACCGCTTGACGTTTAGCAGCCTGACCAACCAACACTTCATCATCATCGGCGTACCCAATAATTGAAGGCGTCGTTCTATCACCTTCTGAATTTTCTATAATCTTTGGGATGCCACCCTCGAGGAATGCGACACAAGAGTTAGTCGTTCCCAAGTCAATACCGATAATCTTACCCATTTCACTTCTCCAATCTTCTGGTTCACCGCATCAATCTTGCGGCTGTGTATTTGTTTACTGACACCTATATTGGCGCCGTCTGTATTTTTTCAAGCTAAAACTTCAAGTTAAAAATTTTAAATCTTGCGGCTTATCTTTTCTCTCTAGATTAGGTCGTCTGTATCTTATTCGCCTGTCGGTGGCGAAACGGCTTTAGACACCATCACCATTGCAGGTCTAACCAAACGTTCGTTAAGCGTGTAACCCTTCTGAATAACAGCAACAACAGAATTAGGTTCAACATCAGGGTTTTCAATCATCGACATCGCCTGATGATGATTAGGATCAAAGGGTTCGCCCATCGGATCCAACATCTTGACGCCTTCTTTACCGAGCAAATCCGTCAACATCTTCAAACATAAACCCACGCCTTCGACGACGGCCTTATTTGCTGCCTCATCTGCCGCGGTTTCTGCCGACTCAACGGCCTTTTCAAGGCTGTCGATGACGGGCAGTAGATTTTGGATGAGCTTTTCTGAACCGAACTTATGGGCCTTTTCGAGGTCTTTTATTGCCCGTCTCTGGACATTTTGCATTTCAGCTTCAGCCCTTAACGCAACATCCTTGAATTTCAGCGCCTGCTCAGCTGCCTGCTCTAACTCAGCTTGCAGGGACTCAACGGTGACTTCTTTAATTTCTTCAACGGTTCCTTCAACTATTTCATCAGCTGAGGCTTCGACTGATTCATCGGGAGACTGCTTTTCATCAGTTTCCGCACTGTTGATATCATCAGTCTGCTCTTCGTGACTCGACATTCAGCAATACTCCAATCCGTAATTCATCGTTCAAAATTTGGTTAACAGGTATATGGGGCTAACCCCTGCACATTCAAGGGTCTTGGAAGGAAATTGAGGATTTTTACGTCTTGATAAGAGCCAAACGGGGAGAAATACGCTGTTGAGCTGAAATTTATGCTGGGATTACGCGCCAAATTGGCTATTTTTGGCGACTATTGTTAAGTGCAGCCCCCAAAATACGAGCCGTAGCGTCAACCAAAGGAATAACACGCTCGTACGCCATACGCGTCGGACCAATCACACCGAGAACACCAACAAGTTCGCCGTCAACCTGATAAGGCGACGTTACGACACTACATTCGTCCAGTATCTCGTAACCTGACTCCTGGCCGATAAATAGCTGCATGCCATTAGATTCCATACAGCGATCAAGCAGGTGCAGAATATCACCCTTCAAACTAAAGGCTTTGAACAATTCCCTGATATCTTCCAGCGCCTTACTCTGAGACAGATCAAACAGATTCTCTTGACCTGCAACGATGTAGTCATTCGGCTCATCTTCTTCGGTAAAGGCTTTTTCAGCCATTTCTAGCGATGTCAGCATCAAACCGTTCATGCTTTCTCTGTCGGTTTTCATTGAAACAATGATCCTGTCTCGAATACGACTAAGACTTTGCCCCGAAAAGGATTGATTAATAAAGTTGGTGGCTTCTTTCAATTGTATTTCGGTGTATTCGTTCTCCGTATAAATAACCCGGTTCTGCACCTCATGGTCATCCAGCACTAGTATGGCCAAAACCCGTGAGTCGTTTAAGCTGAGAAATTCAACATGTCGTAGCGTCACCTGATCACGCCGAGGAATTGTCACTACGCCTGCAAGATGGGTAACCTCAGACAACATACCCGAGGCCGACTGGACAAGTTCTTGTGCTGTCATATCGGGATCAAACTGCGCTTGCAGGTGCTTTAGGTCAATCTGACCGAGGGGCTCAACCTTGAGCAACGAATCGACAAAAAATCGATAACCCATGGGTGTGGGTATTCGGCCCGCTGACGTGTGGGGTGATGAGACAAACCCTTTCTCTTCAAGATCAGCCATGACGTTACGGATTGTGGCTGAGCTCACACCAAGGTCACTACTCTCGGACAAACGTTTAGAACCTACCGGTTGGCCGTCGACAATATACTGCTCAACCAAAGACTTGAGTAATATCTGACCTTTAGCGCTTAACGGATTAAAGTCGGGCATAAATGTCTACGAGGCAACCAACAACAAAGAAACCTCAATATACCCAATGAGCAAAACAAAAAATAGAGGCTAAGATAGTGTGGGAATAGCCGTCACACTGCGCGTCATTGCAGTTAGCCGTTGCAGTTAAAAGCGTTAGTTTGTTTAATGTACCCCTAGCCATTTTTCCCTGCCGATCATGCTGAGCCTACTCAACGTAAAAAATTTCGCATTGGTCGATCAACTCGAAGTCTCTTTTCTTGACGGCATGACCGTCGTGTCAGGTGAAACTGGCGCGGGCAAGTCGATCATGCTCGATGCGCTCGGCCTAACCTTGGGTGATCGAGCTGAGACTGGGTTTATCGGACCTCGCGCAGATAAAGCCGAAGTCATCTCCAGCTTTGATCTGACCGATAACCCGCAAGCGACTCAATGGCTAAAGGATCGCGAGCTTGTTCATGAAGACACGGTTTCTGAATGTATCCTGCGTCGCGTCATTACCCGCGAAGGTCGATCACGAGGCTTTATCAATGGCACCCCGAGCACCTTAACCGATATGAAATCACTCGGTGAACTGCTGGTCGACATCCACTCGCAGCACGAACATCAATCACTGCTTCGCAAAGATACTCACAGCCAAATGTTAGATGAATTTGCTGGCGTCGTTGACGTTAACCTCGCCGCAAACAAACTTTTCGTTGAGCACCAGAGCGTCAGCAAACAACTCACGCAGCTAATCGAAAGCAATACAGAACAAACCGCGCGGTTGCAGCTGTTGAGTTATCAAGCAGAAGAGCTCGATAAGCTTCAATACTCGCCTGGCGAGTTGGACAAGCTTGAAGCCGAACAGAAACGCCTGGCCAACGCCGAACACATCCTTGGCAATACTCAGGATGCTTTGGAGATGCTGGAAGGCAACCGCACCGAAGGCGCAGCAGATCATCTCAGCCGCGCCGTCGTTTTACTGCAACAACTTGATCTTATTGAATTAAAACCCATGATCGAAATGCTGGAATCTTCGAAGATTCAGCTAGAGGAAGCCACCTCGGACCTACAGCGATTCACGAACGATGTTGAACTTGACCCCGGCAGACTGACGGAAGTGGAAGACCGCTTGAGCAGAATTTACGAGATCTGTCGCAAGCATCGGATCAAGCCAAATGACATACCGACGCTGACACAAGACATTCATAAAGAGCTCGACACACTTCAGAACATTGATGCCGAGATCGAAAAGGTTGAACACCAAATTCGATCCATCGCAGCAGACTTCGATAAACTCGCCAAGAAACTTTCAACCGCCCGCACCAAAGCTGGCAAGAAACTCACCAAAAGTGTCTCGGCCCAATTGGCACTGCTCGGCATGATGGGCGCGACCTTCGCGGTCGAACTCACCCCTCACGCAACCAACACGCCGGCACGCAATGGTTTAGAGCAAATAGAGTTTCTGATTAGTACCAACCCCGGCCAAACACCTCGATCGCTGAACAAGATCGCCTCTGGCGGCGAGCTATCAAGAATCAGTTTGGCGATACAGGTGGTTACGGCGGATACGTCACGGGTACCAACGTTAATGTTTGATGAAGTTGACGTCGGTATTGGTGGCGGTATCGCTGAAGTTGTCGGCCATCTGCTACGCGAGCTCGGCACTAAGGCACAAATCGTATGCGTTACCCACCTGCCACAAGTGGCAGCGCAAGGACATCACCACCTGCAAGTAACCAAATCGAGCGAGAAGAAAACCGCAAGAACGGAAGTGAACAAGCTGGGGGATGAACAAAAAGTACAAGAGATTGCGCGCATGCTCGGCGGTATAGAGATGACAGATCAATCCCTAGCCCATGCACTGGAAATGTACGAGTCTGCGCAAACCTAGGTTTAAGATACTTTAGGAGCAGCAGCCCCTATGAGTCCGGGCCTACTTACAGTTAGGGCAAAGGCCGTACATATTCAGATCATGATCGGTTAGTTCGAAACCGAGTTGTTGCGCCACTAACACTTGTCTTTGTTCGATTTCTTTATCCTGAAATTCTTCAACACGACCACATCGCACACAAACAATATGGTCGTGGTGTTCTTCCGCAGATACTTCAAAGACTGAATGACCGCCTTCAAAGTTATGTCGAACCACCAAACCAGCATCTTCGAACTGGGTCAATACGCGGTAGACTGTCGCTAAGCCAATCTCTTCTTCATTGACGAGCAGTTGCTTGTAAACGTCCTCTGCACTCATATGATGAATACTGGAACTCTCAAGAATCTCCAGTATTTTCACACGAGGAGCAGTGATCTTCAGACCAGCATCTTTGATTTCTTGAGACTCAGTAGGCATCGGACTCTTCATAGAGGTATAGATTGACGTGCTAGTATCTCGATTTTAATTCATAATTGGAAGTTCAATCCCGATGACGAACAATGATTAACGAGCAATCGCAATCCGAATGACGGATAATATGCATTTGCTGCGGCCGTCAGAACATTAAATGGCCGTGCTGTTTCACATCAGATCGATACAAAAGACAAAAATATGACACCAACACGCTTTGCATCAATACGATCACGCTTACCCGCTACGCCGGTTTCGTCATCACGACCGCTACAACGCGTGCTTGCTTTGTTGGCGATCACATTGCTTATCACCGGGTGTTCAACCCTTCGCTTTCCCGGCGTGCACAGGATTACCATCCAACAAGGTAACGTCATCAGCCAGTCCATGGTCGACAAGCTCAAACCCGGCATGACAAAAAGCCAAGTGAGATATGTTATGGGCAACACCATTTTGGATGACAGCTTGGACAGTAACCGCTGGGACTACGTCTATAGCATCCAACTACCGAATACGAGCTATATCAAATCTAAGCTGCAGCTCTACTTTATCGATGAGCGCTTAAGTTACTTCGAAGGTGATTACGCGCCAACCGAAGTGCATGTAGAACGTGCTAAACAGGCAGCGCCAGAAAAAACAGAACTATCAGAGCAAACCGAACAAACAGAGCAAACAGAGCAAACAGAGCAAACAGAGCAAACAGAGCAAACAGAAGCGACCTAATAGCACTGTAGTCTCAAACGCTAGTGCTTCTTTGCCCTTTGCCGTCTGGCTTGCTTAGCATCTATCTTCAGTTGCCGGTATATTTCGACCCGATCGTTGTTTTGCAACTGCGTGTCGGCCGGCACCACTTTCCCATAGATACCCAGCTTTAATGTATCTACCTCTAGCTCAGGAAAATCATTCAACAAACCAGATTTACGCACTGCCGCCAGTACGGTAGTACTTTGATCAACCACAAGCTCGCGGCGAAGCTGTCGGTCTTGCGAGGCGTAAACAACATCAACTTTAATAGTCTCGACGGGTGTTTCAGAGGTAACGTCAGACTGACATTGCGAGGCTTTATCTTGCGTATCATTCGCCATAGATCTTATCCGCCCTTTCGCAGAACGCATCAACCATCTTATCGGCTGCCGACTCGAACACCTTTGCCAAGGTCATATTGAACAACAGGCTACTGAAATCAAATTCTAAATGCATACTGGCGCGGCAACCATCTTCACCCAACGGTTGAAATTTCCACTCACCTGACAGACGAGAAAATGGGCCGTTAACCAGATCCATCTTAATCATGTCTGGATGATGTAATTCATTGTGGGTGGTGAAGTCCTGTTGAAGTCCGGATTTTGCAAGGGTTAACCGTGCGATCATCACGTCACTGGTTTCAGATAGGACTTCGCTATCTTTACACCAAGGCAAAAATTCCGGATACCGCGGCACATCATTTACCACAGCAAACATTTGCTCTGCACTGTAGGGCACTAATGCACTTCTGTTAACGCGACGCACCGTCATGTTCTACAAACCACCTAAATAAACGTATTAATGAAGACTAAGCCGACGCCAATCGGCGCAACAAACCGCACTAACACCTTGAACATAATCAACTTCCCACCACTAATTTGAAGTTGCCGCGCAACAATGTCCTGACTTAAGAACCAACCGGTAAACAGCGCGATTAACATACCGCCCAACGGCAGCATGATATTGTTAGACACATAGTCCATCGAATCAAAGAACGTCATACCCGGCAATAGGTAAAGCTCCGAACCAATGTTGGTTGAGAATGCAGAGCCCAACCCCAATGCCCAAGCAATTGTGCAAACGACAATCGCGCCATTGCGCCGCGATGTATTTAACTTTTCTACAAACCATGCCAAGGCAGGCTCGACCAACGATATGGCAGAGGTGATAGCAGCGAAGCTCACCAGCACAAAAAACATGACACCAAAAAATGTCCCGCCGCTCATTGATCCAAAAGCAATCGGAATGGTGACGAACATCAAACCTGGTCCTGCTGAGCTTTCCAAGCCATTGGCAAACACAAGGGGAAAGATCACCAGACCGGACAGCAAAGCCATGCTCGTATCAATCAGTGCAATTGACGTCGCTGAACTTAAAATTGAGGCATCCTTCGGCATATAAGCACCGTAGGTCATGATCGCGCCCATACCAAGACTCAACGTGAAAAATGCCTGACCCATGGCCATCAGCACGCCTGCACCTGTGAGTTTGTCGAAATCAAAGGAGAACAAGAACGCCACACCCTCCATGAAGTGGCCTGAATTCATCGCATAACCCACCAATACCAACAGCAAAGCAAAAAGCGCCGGCATCAAATACTTGACGGTCCTCTCAAGACCCTCTGTGATACCACGTGCAACAATGAACATGGTCAGCAGCATAAAAATCGAATGCCACAAAACCACTTTGCCCGGGCTACCGGTAAAGTCCGCGAACACTTGACTGGCGGTCGCACCATCGGCATTGACGAAAACACCCGAGCCCATCTCGAAAACATAGGCCATGGCCCAACCGGCGACCACCGAGTAGTAGGACAAAATAACGAACCCCGCCAGCGCGCCCATCCAGCCGATAAACTGCCATGCACCGTTGGCGCCTGAGGTTTTGGTGAGGGTTTTCATTGTATGAATTGGGCTTTGTCTGCCCTCGCGACCCAGCAAAATCTCGGAACTTAAGATAGGAATGCCGATTAAGAAAATGCAGGCAAGATAAACGATCACAAACGCACCGCCGCCATTTTCACCGGCCACATAGGGAAAGCGCCATATATTGCCCAACCCTACCGCCGAGCCGGAGGCGGCAAGAATAAACATTAATCGAGAAGACCACATACCGTGGACGGATTCTGGCGCGGACATAGGCAACCTTATTATTTTCGTTAATCCGTATTGTCAGCGATTACTGACTTGGCCTCAATACGTAATGACTAACTATTAAATACGTAAGGGCTACCTATTCATTCCTATTCAACCCTATTCATCGAAGCGCTTTGAAGCGATTAGGCACTGTACATTAAAACTCTGGAGCCTATAATGCCGCTCCAGCGAGGAGGCTATGGCCAAAAAACCTAAACTCTCACCCGGCACAATCGCCCAAAATAAGCGGGCCCGATTCGAATATCAGCTACACGACAAATTCGAAGCAGGTCTCGTATTAACCGGATGGGAAGTCAAAGCATTAAGGGAAGGGAAGTGTCAGATTTCCGATACCTACGTCTTACTACAAAACGGTGAGGCGTATTTGGTCGGCTGTAATATCTCGCCCTTAAAAACGATCTCGACCCACGTGGTCGCGGAACCACAGCGCGCTCGAAAATTACTGCTGCACAGAAGCGAGCTCGCCAGATTGATTGGCGCGACGCAAGCTAAGGGTCAGACCTGCGTCCCTACTGCCATGTATTGGAAAGGCAATCGAGTAAAGCTGGAAATCGCCTTAGGCACGGGTAAGAAACTGCACGACAAACGCGCAACCATCAAAGAAAGAGACTGGAACCGCGACAAATCTAGGGTGATGAAAGCCAACCAGGATTAACAACTCGTCCCGCTAGGTCTCATTTGATGCGAAAAAACAGATGAACTCACCTCCATGACAACCCACCTTGTCATCATCGAGGCATCAGCGCCTAATTCTTCGCTTCTTCCAATGTTTTCTTCTTCTGCTCTGCATCTTTGTCTAGCATGCCCTGCAGACTTTCGGCGTCACGAATAAGCTGCTGTTCTTTAGCCAAAGGATTATTAGCTTTAGGCTTCACCTCGGCTGCTTCGTCGGACGAACCACCACAACCCGCAAGTAATAATGTGAGCGCTACCAGGCTTGTTACTGACTTGAATGACATAATTTTCCCTTTTTATTGAGCCGAGTAACCCCGACAGTTCAAGTGCCATTACCTTATATGAAAATGCGACAGGGTCATCACGTTATCTACCCTTGCAGACCAAGTGCACAAGGGACCCGACCGACATCACAGCAATACACGCTGAAAGCCCTATTTGGCCGGCATTTTAAACAAGCTTGGATTCTCTTACCAAAAGCGTACAATGACCGCCCGCTGCTGTTAAAGTAGCGGACAACTGGGGGCGACATGGATTCGACGCCGGTTACGAAACCTGAAGTGCATGCCGAGAGGGTAGTAACTCTCGTAAAACAATTACTGTAACTTTTATAGTTGCCAATGACGAGAACTACGCACTAGCTGCTTAAAACCTCTCTTTTTTAGAGACTATTAAGTCTTAGCTTGACCCGGGGCGAATATGCCCATGTATTCAATCCGGGTGCACGACTCATGGGATCGCTGTCTAGCCCCGCTTGTGGCAAAAGCAGTTAAACTTAAAGCAGGCTCGCCTTTTATTCCCTGTTCGCCGGGACAATGAAAGGTTAAATAATAGACGGACTAAGCATGTAGAGCCGTGAGGCAGCGGACTGAGCGGACGCGGGTTCAATTCCCGCCGCCTCCACCAAACAGCAGCCCCGCAAGGGGCTTTAAAGTACCATAAAGTGTTGATTTATATAGTTATTAGCAGGGCTTTAAAAGCGCATAAAGATCCATTAGATATTGTAAAATTCCACGTTTTATGTAACAATTGATGTAACAAATAAGAGGAGAGCGCTGCCTTTTTGTTACATGCCAAAAATCACTAGGCCACTTACCAATACAGAAATAAACAACGCACGAGGCAAGGCTAAAGAATACAACTTAGCTGATGGCCTCGGTCTTGCGTTGCGTGTTAGACCGGGTGGTGAAAAGTATTGGATATTCAATTATCAGCGTCCGATCACCAAGATACGCGCAAATATTAGTCTGGGTATCTACCCTACAGTGTCATTGTCCTCCGCAAGAGTCATTCGCTCTGAATACCGAGATCTACTCGCCCAGAGTATCGACCCCAAGCATCATCGAAAGGACAATCTGGCTGCCAATCAAGCAGCGGCAGCCAACACACTCGAGAAAGTGGCGGCAGATTGGTTGTGTGTAAAGAAAAGCAAAGTTAGCAATGACCATGGAGATGATATCTGGCGCTCATTAGCCCTGCATATCTTTCCCTATATGGGACAAGCGCCAATCAACTCGATTACTGCCCCAGCAGTTATAAGTGTGCTCAAGCCGATAGAAGTAAAGGGCAGCTATGAGACGGTTAAGCGGTTATGTCAGCGCCTAAATGAGATCATGGTCTTTGCTGTAAATACTGGAATCATTCTCGGCGCCAATCCTCTTTCAGGTATTAAAGACGCCTTTATAGCACCTGCTAAAAAGCATTTACCCACCTTACTGCCACATCAGCTAGATGATCTAGTTAGACGAATCTATGGCGCCTCAATTCGTTTGACGACCCGTAATTTGGTGCTGTGGCAGCTACACACTATGGTTAGGCCAAGCGAAGCGGCAGCAGCTGAGTGGGGAGAAATTAATCTTGATGCAAAGCTTTGGACCATCCCAGCGTCACGGATGAAAAAGAAGCGCCAGCATATAGTGCCGCTATCTTCAGAGATGATAGAGATCCTCGAAGAGATGCGAGTCATAAGTAGCCGCAGTCAGTTTATCTTCCCCTCTGAGGTAAAAGCTCTGGAGAGCATGAATTCACAAACTGCCAACATGGCTTTAAAACGGATGGGTTATGGGGGCCAATTGGTCTCGCATGGAATGAGGTCTTTGGCGAGTACAATTTTGAATGAACACGGCTTTGCGCCAGACATTGTTGAGTCAGCACTAGCACATACTGACAAAAACACTGTAAGAGCCGCATATAACCGCGCTGAGTACGTCGATCGGCGCAGGGATATGATGGACTGGTGGTCTAAACGAGTTAGCCAATCACGCACCACAGACTCAACTGTTGGTGCACTTTCAATTACGGAGCAAGAAGCTTCGCAGTGATAGGACAATGACATGGCTTTAAGAATAATGCGGTTAAGTGAAGTAAAAGCGGTAACGGGTCTTTCTAAGACTACGATCTATAGGTTTGAGAAAGAGGGGCGGTTCCCATCGAGGGTTAGTCTTGGTGAGCGAAGCGTAGGATGGTTTGAAGATGATGTGAAGCACCTATAAAAAGATAAATGGACAAACAAAACCGACTCGTTGATGAGGAACGAATCAGTGACATATGGCATACGAAATACTAATGGTAAGCCATAGGTAGAGTTTATAATTGATGTGTACGCATTAGACCCCCATGTGTACGCACTGTGTACGCACATGTGTACGCACTTGAGAAGGGTAAGAAGTGAGCAAACATGCGGGTTGTAGAGATGTGTACAGTGTGTACAGGGTGTTTTCAAGTTGAAGTTCTTTTTAGAAAATAAAACAGTGTTTTAGAGAAGTTGTAATACCAACCTGAAAACGGCTGTCAAGTGCGTACACATCGCACACATGTACCTAAGTCATTGATATATATACAAAAGGTGTGTGCGCAAAACGCGAAATGAAGTGCGCACACATTTTTGAAGTGCGCACACATTTTAAATGCGCCCGTGAGCACCGAGCCGTGGAACGTGGGTCGTGAACCGTGATTCGCGAGCTGTTGTTAAAAAGAAAATAAACAACGGCTTGGCGTAACGATGCCGACCTGCTTGTTTTTTAGTACGCGAAAGCATACTCGGCAAAGCAGAGGATAGTAATTTCAAACCGCATTTACTCCGAATTTCAAAAGTATCCTAATTGGGTTTTTTAGCATTTGAAAGCTTGAATGACAGTTTTTCAGTAGAGGCAGAAGGTCCCGCCCAATGGCTACCATCAATCAACAAGTGCAGCTACGCGCAAAGGTGGGAGCAGTTAATTGAAAAATATAGACTGATGACTACTGCCGGAGAGGTAGAAGCGATAGCCAAAGTTTGTCAGTAGATGACTGGGAAATCCTTCATCATTTGTCGAGTCAACTTTTGCGCCTCTGATATATTCTCGGGGCTCAGGTCTCAGCCTTATCACTTATATATTGTTCTATTTTTACTCTTGCACAGGCGCTGGTCCGGTCCCATCTCTGGTATCAACAAACCGCTTCGGTGAAGCGCCCACAAACTGATTGCCACTTTCGCCCATGAAGTACCCTGATACATCGACAATGACGTCTGCATTTTGACTTGAATAGAAGCACACATTGCCCTGATCACCTATTGGCGCAACAACGTTGTTGGCGACCGTTTGACCCGCAGCAAAGTTCAGGTTCGAGGCGTTAGGTCTCGCTGCACTGCATGGCCATACCGTGACGAAGCCTGCGGCTTCAGGGTTCACGACGGTTACATTTAGAGCAACCGCAGTCGCGCTCAGAGGAATCTGGGCGTCGTTACCGTTCACCGTAATTAATGCGAGTTGCAGAGCGACGGATAGCTGATCTGACGAGGTGAGTTTGGCTACAGGTGCGCCGGTACCGTCTCGTGTGTCGACAAAACGCTTGGGTGTGGCTCCGGTAAATGCATCGCCTGGGAACCAACCTGCAAGATCGACAATAATATCGGTCGCAACAGAGCTATAAAGGCAGACCTTGCCAGAGGCAGATACAGGTGCAATAACGCCGTTAGCTACAACTTGTCCTGCAACGTAGTTTACATTTGAAGCTAAGGGTCGGGGGCCATCACAAGGATATGCGGTAATAAAACCTGGTGCAGTGGGATCCACAACCGTCAGGTTTAATGCGACCGTACTTGCGGTCGACGGGATACTTGTCGCTGATCCGGCTGCAGTGGTCGCACTAATTCCTGTCGCCTGGACAACCAAGAGGATTGCTGGGATCGAGTTGGCCTAGTTGTCCGCCCGTGCCATCACGAGTATCAGCAAGTCTTGTAGGCGTCGCACCTGTATACGCAGAGCCTTCAAACCAACCGGCTATATCAACGATCAAGTCAGTTTCTGAGCTCGAGTAAAAACAAACGGAGCCCTCACTACCAAGGGACGCCATCACTCCATTAGGCACTACATCACCCAAAACAAAGTTTAAGTTAGATGCTAACGGCATAGGTACGCCGCATGGCCATACCGTAATATAGCCAGAGCCTGATGGCGTAACAACGGTTACATTCAGCGCAACTGCTGTAGCATTTGAAGGCATTCCGAGCACAGAACCGGAAGGCGAGGTTAACTGTTCACCAATGATAGACAAAGCCAGCGCTTTATCAGAAGTTAGTTTAATGGCTGCTACTGGGCTTGCAGCTCGCGTGCTATCCAATGGGAAGAAATCAGCAGTATCCAGAACACCATCGCCATCGTCATCTGTATCGGCGGTCATACCTGAATCCTTGGCAGGCTGCATCGCAATCATCAGGACGACCATCACCATCCGTGTCGGTGAGTCCACCGAGCGTGATCAGCGGGAACGCATCAGCAGTATCCAGAACACCATCGCCATCGTCATCTGTATCGGCGGCCATACCTAAAGCTTGGCAGGCTGCATCGCAATCATCAGGACGACCATCACCATCCGTGTCGGTGAGTCCACCGAGCGTGATCAGCGGGAACGCATCAGCAGTATCCAGAACACCATCGCCATCGTCATCTGTATCGGCGGCCATACCTAAAGCTTGGCAGGCTGCATCGCAAACATCAGGACGACCATCACCATCCGTGTCGGTGAGTCCACCGAGCGTGATCAGCGGGAACGCATCAGCAGTATCCAGAACACCATCGCCATCGTCATCTGTATCGGCGGCCATACCTGCAGCTTTGGCATGCTGCATCGCAAACATCTGGACGACCATCACCATCCGTGTCGGTGAGTCCACCGAGCGTGATCAGCGGGAACGCATCAGCAGTATCCAGAACACCATCATTATCATCATCTGTGTCTGCGTTGTTACCCGTGCCATCCGAGTCGGTATCAATATCTTCAGTAGCATCTAACGGGAAGGCGTCCGACCCATCCGCTACGCCATCACCATCGTCGTCATCATCAGCGACCATGCCGCTGTTGGTGCAAAACTGGTCACAATCGTTAGGAACGCCATCTGCGTCGGTATCTGTCAGTCCTCCAAGACTGATGAAAGGAAAGCCGTCAACTGCATCCAACACCCCATCGTTATCATCATCAGGATCAGCGACCATACCTAATGCTGTACAGTCACTATCGCAATTATCGGGACTCCCGTCTCTGTCGAAATCTGGCCGCCCATCTAAACTCACGTCTGGAAATGCATCCTCGCTGTCGAGGACTCCGTCCTGATCGGAGTCACAATCAACTGGGGAAGGTCTAACCTTTGGAGAATAGCTAAGGTCTTCACCTTGCCCACCACCAATTGGATCTCCCGGCCAACTGTGAAACGCTCCAACCCTCACTCTTATCGCGCAATATTGAATCGACACGAGAACATTAAAATTGTCACATCTTTTGCAACCAAAAAAAATTCCGATTTGTAAATGCTATGCTGTCGTAACCTAGGTAGGGACGTTCTCCTTTGAAATCCAATTTAATTAGGGCATTGTTACCAAAGGCGTAATTACCAATAGAACCGACACCTCTAGGAATAATTAAATCCGTTAGACTATTATTAAAGAACGCATATTCTCCAATGACCTCGACGCTGTCACCCAAGGTCAACGTAGTTAATGCGTTATCAGCGAAAGCGGAATCTTCAATAGTAATTACGCTATTAGGAACGGTAACGCTCGTGAGCGCGTTATCAATAAACGCGCTGTTCCCAATCGTGGCTACGCTGTTGCCTATATTGGCACTGCTTAAAGCATTGTTAGCGAAAGCAAAATCTCCAATCGATGTCACGCTATTCGGAATGGAGATGCTGGCTAGGTCGTTGCCACTGAAGGCGTAATTACCAATAGAACCGACACCTCTAGGAATAATTAAATCCGTTAGACTATTATTAAAGAACGCATATTCTCCAATGACCTCGACGCTGTCACCCAAGGTCAACATAGTTAGTGCGTTATCAATAAACGCGCTGTTCCCAATCGTGGCTACGCTGTTGCCTATATTGGCACTGTTTAAAGCA
Source organism: uncultured OM182 clade bacterium (assembly GCA_905182025.1). Taxonomy (GTDB): domain Bacteria; phylum Pseudomonadota; class Gammaproteobacteria; order Pseudomonadales; family Azotimanducaceae; genus JAHRVQ01. The sequence goes on along the minus strand of CAJJAA010000008.1, from coordinate 868 downwards.
TTGTTAGCGAAAGCAAAATCTCCAATCAATGTCACGCTATTCGGAATGGAGATGCTGGCTAGGTCGTTGTAACTGAAGGCAGATGCCCCAATAGATGTCACGCCATTCGGAATGAAGACGCTGGTTAGGCCGTTACCGCTAAAGGCGGCTGCCCCAATCGATATAACGCTATTGCCAATGGTGACGATGGTTAATTGGTTCGAAGCAAAAGCCCCACCGCCAATGCTCGTCACGCCGTCAGGGATAGTGATACTGGTTAGGTCGTTGCCACTGAAGGCAGATGCCCCAATAGATGTCACGCCATTCGGAATGGAGACGCTGGTTAGGTCGTTTTGACTGAAAGCGCTTTCGCCGATGCTCGTCACGCCGTCAGGGATAGTGATACTGGTTAGGTCGTTGCCACTGAAGGCGAAATCTGCAATAGATGTCACCCCATTCGGAATGGAGACGCTGGTTAGGTCGTTGTCACTGAAGGCAGATGCCCCAATAGATGTCACGCTGGCGGGGATGATCAAGCTTCGCAGGGCGTTGCCTCTGAAAGCACCGGGCCCAACCGTTTTGACGCTGTCACCAAGTACAACGCTCGCTATTGAGTTTCTGTAGAAGGCGTCAAATCCAATCGTTGTGACGCTGTCGCCGATGACCACGCGGGTTAGGACATTCTCCAGGAAAGCTTGTGCCCCAATCGTTATCACGCTGTCGGGGATGATTACGCTGGTCAGACCGTTACTGCGAAACGCACTGTTCCCAATCGTTATAACACTATCGGGAATCACCACCACGCTGATTAACCCGCGACCAAAGAACGCGCCGTCACTGATTGCTATAACGCGTGCGCCATTGATCTCTGATGGAATAACCAGAGTAG
>CAJJAA010000007.1 GCA_905182025.1 uncultured OM182 clade bacterium | reverse complement strand
CTTAACCCTCTCGCCAGTTTAGGTAACCTTAGCAACCAGTAAAAACATGAAAAAAGTCCGCCAATCAGAGGGGCGCGGCGAACTCTCGATAAAAAGTATGACCCTGCTAATCCGCTAATAGGAACCGAAATCGCTTTGCCTTCAACAGAGTTACTAAGGCGCCCGACGACATCTACCTTGGTGATCTTACCCGCACGCATATCCGTTAAAACGGTCGTAAGCTCGTCGTCGGTTGGCAATCTATATAACAAAGCATTGAAGGTTGATAATACAAACTGCTCATCGTGAGCTGCAAGTAACTCACCGAGTTGATACTCACTTTTACGGTCAAAAGCTTGTTTTTGAAATATATCGAAGTTTTCGGAAGAATCCGCCATGCCCGCCCTGAAGGTAGCGGCCTTAATACCAGTATTGAGCGCCCCTATTTTCATTGACTTCATCAGTTGTTCGACTTCAATTTCTATCTCTGACCTACTCATGATCTGCTTCGCTTTTGTAAGATGCTTCGACCGGCAAAAAACTCGTCCCCTGGAATTGAAACTCAGCGCCCTGATACATATCAAATACACAAGCTTGATCCCACCAGTCGTAATTTTCTTCTAAATGAGTCTCACTTGAATGCACCGCTACTGTAACGGAGTAACTGCCTATTCCGAGGTTTAGAGGTAAATCAAAGGATACGGAAATTCGCTTTGAGCTCAAAATAAAATCTTTTTTCACGCCTAGATACTCTGTGTTGGTCCCAAAAACCTCATAGCCGAGCCGATCTTTAATCGATATGCCTACCGTTGGTAAATCAACGTCTTTGTGGATAGCTAACATACAAGCTATTTGTACTTGTTCACCTACTTTGAATGCTCGCAACGAATTGCCAGACGCATCGTTCATACTGGCACTAACTATTTCCACTTCATGAGAGCCACTTCTCGTTTGCCCGAGCTCAACTTGTTTGATTTCCCAGTCGGCTTCACGTTGCGCAACCATAGCATTGTAGTAGTCCATTACCTGTGCGGGGGATCCATCCATTTGCATGCAACCATTTTCAAGTAAAATCGCTCTGTCACAAAGTGATTTAACTGCACCGGGATCATGAGATACGAATAGCAAACTACATCCGCCATCACGAAGTTCCCTGATCCGGGCTACAGACTTGTGCTGGAAATATGCGTCGCCAACAGAAAGTGCCTCATCGACAATCAGAATATCGGGTGCATGCACTGTTGCAACACTAAAACCTAGACGAACCTGCATGCCACTTGAATATGTTCGGACAGGCTGATCGAAATAATCGCCCAGCTCAGAAAAGCTTTCCACTCGATCAACCAGCTCAGGTATCGCCGCTGGCGGTGTCCCTAAAATTTGCAATCCTGTGATGGCGTTCTGTCTGCCGGAGAAATCAGGATTAAAACCCATGCCAAGTTCCAACAACGCAGCTACTCGCCCATGACTTCGTACAACACCGTCTGTAGCCGCTCGGCTACCAACAATTATACTGAGAAGCGTACTTTTCCCTGACCCATTATCTCCAACCAACGCTAGGGACTCGCCTGCTTTTAAATCAAAAGATATGTTCTTGAGCGCCCACTTTTCTATATGGCGTTGTCTACCGCCCAAAGAGAATATTTCAAGGAATCTGTCCCTTGGCTTCGAATAGATTCGAAACACTTTTGAAACTTGATCGACTTCGACACAATTTTTCACAACTCATCCACCATGTCAGCGACCAATTTATGAAAACAAAAATACCCAAGTAGCAACGATGTTAGAGAAAAAAATGCAAGATAGTACAATGATGAAACTGGGGGAATTTCATTTCCCAGTAGCAGAGCATGGTAGAAGTTCATCGATTCAAACATTGGATTCCATTTCAAAGCATCTTGCAATACTGGAGGTAAAATTTCGATAGGGTAAATTATTGGTGTCATCCAAAACCAAAACGTCATCACTATACCGATGAATTTACCCACGTCGCGGGAAAATACATTAAGCGTACCTGTCAGCATGCCAAGTCCAATTGCGAAACCTTGTTGCAATGCGAGCACCGGCAAGACAAGTAAGATCGAAATGCCAGGGAAACGTCCTATAGCCAGAAGAAACAGGATGAGTATGAAAAAAATAATTATGAAATTTATAGTTGATGATAATAAAACAATTATTGGCAGAGTTAATCTGGGGAAATTAACCTTCTTAAGTAAATTAGCTTGTTCAATGAACAGTGTTTGACATCGTATAACCGTGTCAGAGAAGTATGTCCAAGTTAAGATCCCTGCACATAAATAGATTGAATAGGCCCAACTATCATCACTCCCTGGTAGCCTTGCCTTCATGACCGTAGAAAAGATCAACGTGTACACCAATATCATGGACAACGGCTCTAGGATTGCCCAGATAAACCCAAAGACAGATCGAATGTAGCGATTCTCGAAATCTCGTCTAACTGTTCCAAATACAAAACCCCGGAACTGCCAAAGAGAGGCAACTAATTGATGCAAAGCAACGCCCTAAGAAACAAAGTGAGTATTGTACAGGAGCTATTTGAAAATGCGCAGGAGATCAGGCAATTTTTACTTTATTAAGGAAAAACGAGCCAATCAAAAAAGCCCCAATAGATAAAATGATGCAAAACAGGTAAACCAGATCGACAGTACGAAAAAAGTGATTACTCATATTTTTGCAACCTTTTTTTCAAGCCCTCCAAAAGACGCCGATTTACTGCTAACAAATCGGCCACAAAACTTATCAGAATCGTTTGAAAACCTATCCCTACAAGGATCGCCGTAAGGATAAGTGATTGGATATGCCCATCTGGGTCGCCGTTGAAAACAAAATAAAGATACCTAACTCCAATAAGAATTCCCAAACTAAGCAAAGTAATTCCAATTCCCATAAAAAAGGCAAAAGGTTTATAAACGACAAATATTCTTAGGATTGTCAATATAGAACGTTGTACATACTGAAAAATGTTTCCAAAGAGTCGGGATGGACGAAGTTCACCATTAGTTCTTATCGGAACCGAAGTTATTCTCATATTCTTTTGCCCAGCTTGGATTATTGTTTCGAGCGTGTAGGTATACTCACTAAACACATTAAGCTCTTTCGCTGCTGAGCGTGAGATAGCGCGAAAGCCACTAGGGGCATCAGGAATTCCAGTACCACTAGCTAGTCTTACAACCCAACTACCGAGGCGCTGCAACATCTTTTTAATTGGCGAAAAATGGTTAGTGTCCATAATTGGTCGAGCACCTATTACGATATCACTTTCACCATTCAAAATCGGTCTGACTAGTTTCTCAATGTCTGCACCTACATACTGATTATCAGCATCGGTATTGACGATGATATCCGCGCCCTCAGTCAAACAACGATCGATTCCGACCATAAACGCAACAGCAAGGCCTTGATTGTGACTAAGGCTTACCACATGATCTATACCCATCTCTCTAGCGACGGCGACAGTACCATCCGTACTGCCATCATCAACAATCAGTACTTCAATCTTATCTATTCCTTCAATATCTTTCGGTAAATCATTGAAGGCGATCGGCAAGAATTCTTCTTCATTCAGACAAGGGATTTGAATGATTAATTTCATAAAAGGGTTAACCCATTGTAAGCTATGAATGTCTAAGTATAAAAACTCTCAATTTCGTATCAAGGACGGCTCTCACGAGCATTCGCTAATCAATTTCATCAGATGATGAAATGCCAGCCATTTTTTACACCGATAGGATAAAGAGACAAGGGCGCAATTATAGGGTTAATTACAAAAAAAACCCACTGAATGTTGAGCGAATTTGTTGCGACGAACAACATCATGCAGAGGCCTTCGTGTCAAAGAAAAATCTACTGATGTGCTGGTCTTCAGAAACTCAGATCTTCTGTTTTAGGTGCTAAGCACACCTAATCCACAACAATCCTTCCCACATTCCTCTCTACTGTCGTCATTCCTATCCCCTTCACTGCTGATAGTTCCTCGGCAGAATAAAACGAACCGTGGTCATCGCGATATTGAACAATCGCGAGGGCTCGACTCATGCCGATGCCATCTAGAGCGGCAGCAATCGTCTCGGCATCTGCCTGGTTGATATTCACTGTCGATTCCAAGATTGCTGAGTCACTGATACCTTCCGAGATGTCGTCCGCTGTTGCGTAGGTCGCAAAACAGCAGAAGACGAAGGTGAGATAGGTAATTAAAAGATTCTTCGCTTTCATGGCAAAACTCCTGTCTATTAGTTTGTGATGCCGATTCACGCAAACATTTACGTTTTAGGCGACAGGAAAATTAGCACTGATGCAGACGCGTCGATGTAGGCCGTTGGCTTGGTTCGTTTGAGAAATTGAAGCGGTAGGGTGTCAGAAATCGGAGCGAAGTGGCGTGATCTTACTCACCTTCCAAACCAAATATGGGCTTAATCGTGCCCCAGTCTTTGCAGCTTGGGCAGTGCCATCGCATCCTCTTGCCTTCAAAGCCGCAACCATTGCAACGGTATGCGGGTTTGTCGGCAACTAGCGCTTCGGCAAAACTACGCAGAATAAACAGGTTTTGTTTCGAAACCCCATGAGCATTGTCGATATGCAGGTCAATCAATTGAGTTAAACCACGAATCGTTGGATTCTTTTTCAAATGATCAGCAATGAATCTCGACACACCCTCATCGCCCTTTTCTTCTCGAATCTGTTGTGCAAGCAATAGAACGATTGAAATGGAAGGTGTGGTCTCGAGCGCTTCGTATAGGTATGCCCGAAACGTATCCATCGGTTGATCACTTTTCTCATAGGCTGTTTGCAGTGATTCCAGTGATTCCACCACGTAGACAGACTCTTGATCTCGTATCCGCTGGAAGGCGCGTATGGCTTCAGGGTAGTTCTCTTCGGCGAGTTCCAACATGCCGAGCAGAAGACTCACGCGCGCGTTGGTTGCGTCGTGGCCGATGGCATCGCTGATGCACTGTCTCGCCTCTTCCGTTCGATTACGTTTGAGTAAATCTTCGGCAATTTCGCAATAATAATGGGAGTTGAAACGTTCATATTTGTCGGATTCATCGCCGTAGGCCAGCAGTTCGCCTATCTCCGCGGCACGATGCCACTCTTTTTCTCTTTCGTAGATTTCCAACATTAACTTGTGGGCATCTCGCCGAATGCTGCCGATGTCTTGATTTTCTCTTTGTGAGAGTTTCAATAGCAAGTCTTCAGCCCGATCAAGCAGTCCGGCCAACAAATAGTCTCTGGCCAGTTCGAGCTGAACCTGCAACATTGCGTCTCGCTCTAACTCCGCATGTGCCAGAATGTTTTCATGCACGATAACAGCCTTTTCCAACTCGCCGCGGCGACGCAGCAAGCTGCCCAGGGCGAGATGTGTTTCAAGCGTATCGGCATTAACCTCTAGATCTTCGATGAAAGGCGCGACGGCGCGATCAGGCTCTTCGTTGAGCAGATAATTAAGACCCTGATAATAATTAGGGCCGAGCGTTTCCGTCCGTTTTTGACGCTCACGGCGACCCAACAACCAGCCGACGCCAATTGCGAATACCACCAAAATATAGAGAAGCCAATTATCCAAAGTTAACCTTTGATCAATATCGATGTTGTATATCGATGTTCAATATTTATGTTCAATCGTACCGCTTGTAACAGAGCGTTTAATGACGACACGTCGCCTTAAGGCAGAATGAAACGATACTCTGTCGCGCTACACGTGTCTTTATTCTAGCTGAGGCGCACTTACTTTATCGCTAAAAAGCACGATTAATTAGCGGGTCTGCAGTCTGCTTCTCTCAACAGCCTTACACGTTGTGTGTTAGGGCTTAACAAGGGCCGTCGTAGGAACGCTCTCAGGCGCAGAGTTAAATGGATCATCTAACGTTTTGTCTGCTGTATCAACTGAAGCTAACGATTCAGCATTTATAGCCGGTGTTTTCACCGCGCGTACCTGATCAAGCGTTTGGTTCGTCTTGTCGGAGCGTTTATTTGCCTTTCGCACAGCTAATCTTAATGCCGAGTTAGTCCACAGGTTCCACATAGATGCGACTATCAGCCCACCGAGGAATGCCGTCATCATCCACCAAGATACTGGCCAAGCAACAGATTCATAATCAAGGAAAGACAATACGACTGCCTCACTATTTTCCGAGGCGACCAACACAACCAGTATGAATAGGATCACTGCGACTAACTTAAATATCAAACTTTTAAATAGTTTCATTGTTCGTTTTTCGGCCTATACAGCTGATAGAGACAGCTTATTATAACCAGCATCGCGGCTTGCACCAAAATAATTAGTGATTACCCCCGAGTATCCAAATTTCCCGTCATTGATCACACATGATGTACTACAAACTAACAACACAGCCTAAGTCGTTCTGATCATGTCTCTGGCCCCATTTTATGCAGCAACCAAAAAAAACGGCGTCTCCTCTCGGAAACGCCGTTTATGTCGTCATCTTACGCTTTGTAACAGTCGAGCTAAATTAAAGTGTTGATTCTAACCCTTGCGCAGCGGTCTCATCTGTTAACTGGCGATTATCCGCTTGATGTTCCAAGCGCATACCCAAATTAACGCGATCTTTAAGCTCTTTGCCTGGTTTAAAGTGTGGAACGAACTTACCCGCCAGCTCCACCTTCTCACCCGTTTTAGGATTTCGTCCTAGCCGAGGCTCTCGATAATGCAGTGAAAAACTGCCAAACCCACGAATTTCAATTCGCTCCCCATCAGCGAGAGCTTCTGCCATATGATCTAGGATCATTTTGACAGCAAGCTCTACATCTTTGAGGGAAAGCTGCGTTTGTACCGCAGCAATTCGCTCTATCATCTCCGACTTGGTCATTTTCCCAATACTATCGCTAAATTCAGCCTACTCGGCGTCAGAAGCCTGATCCATTTGCTGCTTAATCAGATCACCAAACGTCGTAGGATTCACATCCGAATCACGTTCTTTGTGTTCTTTCACAGCTAGCTCTTCATTAGCGATGTCCTTAGCCTTAATTGATACGCCTAGGATTCGGTTCTTTCGATCGACAGAAATGATCTTCACTTCTATGTCATCACCGACGCTGAGTGCATTACGAGCATCTTCTACTCGATCAACACTGATTTCAGAAGCTTTCAGAATTCCGTCTACTTCGTCAGCGATTTCAATCACAGCATGCTTAGGCTCAACTTCTTTGACCTTACCCTTAACAATAGTGCCTCGATCGTTGATCGCGACATAGTTAGTGAAAGGATCTTCTTCAAGTTGCTTCAAGCCAAGAGAAATTCGCTCTCTCTCTGCATCGATTGACAAGATAACCGTTTCAATTTCGTCACCTTTGGTGAACTGACGAACAGCTTGTTCGCCTGGCTCGTTCCAAGAGATATCTGACAAGTGAACAAGACCGTCGATGTTGCCATCGAGTCCGATGAATATACCGAAGTCAGTGATTGACTTGATGTATCCCTTAATCTTGTCGCCCTTATTATGAAGAACAGCGAATTCTTCCCAAGGATTACCCTGACACTGCTTGATACCTAGGCTGATTCGACGTCTTTCTTCATCGATATCCAGAACCATAACTTCAACATCGTCACCTACCTGCACAACTTTGCTTGGGTGAATGTTTCTGTTTGTCCAATCCATTTCTGAAACGTGAACCAATCCTTCAACACCTTCTTCGAGCTCTGCGAAACAACCGTAATCAGTAAGGTTTGTAACCTTAGCAGTTGTACGAGTACCCTCTGGATATCGCTTGGTAATTGCAACCCATGGATCTTCACCCAATTGCTTAAGACCAAGTGATACACGATTTCTTTCACGATCAAACTTAAGGACTTTCACATCTATCTCGTCGCCAACGGCAACAATTTCACTTGGGTGCTTAATACGCTTCCAAGCCATATCTGTAATGTGAAGTAGACCGTCAACGCCGCCTAGGTCAACGAATGCACCGTAGTCAGTTAGGTTCTTAACGATACCCTTAACGCCCTGACCTTCTTGCAAGCTTTCAAGTAACGCTTCACGTTCTGCACTGTTTTCTTGCTCAAGAACAGCACGACGCGATACAACCACGTTGTTACGCTTTTGATCTAGCTTGATGACTTTAAATTCTAACTCTTTACCTTCCAGGTGCTCTGTTTCACGCAACGGTCGAACATCGACCAATGATCCCGGTAGGAAAGCACGAACATCACGAATCTCAACAGTGAATCCGCCTTTAACGCGACCTGAAATCGTACCTTTAATAACTTCCTGATCGTCATAAACTTTTTCGAGCATCATCCAGCTTTCGGCACGCTTTGCCTTCTCACGAGATAGTTTGGTTTCACCAAACCCATCGTCAACAGCATCCATAGAAACTTGAACGTGGTCGCCAACAGCAACCTCTAGTTCACCGGTTTCACTTAGGAATTGTTCTCGTGGGATTACGCCTTCAGATTTTAGGCCAGCATGAACAGTGACCCATTCACTATCGATATCTACAACGACACCGGAGATAATGGATCCGGACTTCATGTCGATGGACTTTAAACTTTCTTCAAATAGCTCCGCAAAGCTTTCCATTGATTCACTCATAGATAATATTTTTCCCGAGTCTCTCGACTCTCATCCACCTCTCCTATGCCAGTACATTGCGTACTTGCATTCCAATGTCGGTGGGTCTAATTAATATGAAGGCAAGACCACGTCCATTGGGGGATCGAGGTATTACCTAATTTGCCAATCTCTCTCGAACAAACGCTAGCGCTTCGTTGAACACCTGATCGATATCCATCTTCGTGCTATCAATTACTCTCGCATCAGCGGCTGGAATAAGGGGTGCAACCTCTCGGTTCATGTCCCGCTCGTCCCGTTCCTGTATGCTGATAAAAAGGGCGTGCAGACTAACATCAATACCCTTATCTTTCAACTGCTTATAGCGCCTTTCAGCGCGGGTCTCAGCGCTGGCGGTCAAATAAATTTTTGCGTCTGCATCGACAAACACCACGGTACCCATATCCCTGCCGTCGGCAATCAACCCGGGCGCTTTTCTAAAGTCTTGTTGCAAGTCCTTGATCGCCTCTCTCACAGCCTCTATTGGCGCCACTTTCGAGGCATCCGTACCCGCTTCGTTGGTTCTCAGGTCTCTTGTGACACGTTCACCAAAGAGCAGTATTTCAATCGGCTCCTCGGGATCACTGGTTGGCTGAAACTCGATCTCGAGCTCAAGCGCCAATTTAACCAGCGCATCTTCAGCATCCAATGCAATATTACGTCTTCGCGCTGCAAGACCAATCAGTCTGTACAGTGCGCCGCTATCAAGTATGTGGAAACCCAATGCTTCGGCCAATCGGTGCGTGATAGCACCTTTTCCAGAGCCACTCGGCCCATCGATGGTTATCACCGGGATATGTGTCATTTCTTCTCTCTATCCTTGAGTACTTGACTAAAGTGATCACGTGCGGACTTTGCCCGATCGAGAACACCGTATACGGACTTTTGATCATCAGTCTCAATCATGCGTCTCAATTCGGCTAGCTCGGCCACATATCGATCTAGCACATCTATTAAAGCCTCTTTGTTCGAAGAGAAAATGTCGCGCCACATGGTCGGATCGGACGCCGCGATGCGGGAAAAATCTCGTAGACCTCCCGCCGCATAATCAAATATCTCCAAGCTGTCACCGCGGTCAGAAAGTGAGTCGATCAGCGCATATGCCAGCAAATGTGGCAGATGACTCGTCTGGGCAAGAATCAGATCATGCTTGGTTGGCGACATTTCAGAAACCTCTGCGCCAAGACTGCGCCACATGCTAGCCACAGCGTTTATCGCAACAGTATCGGTTTCAGCATGGGGCGTGAGAATGACTTTGTGCTGCGCGAACAACGTCGGGTCGCTATTCAACACACCGTGTTTCTCCGAACCTGCAATCGGATGTCCCGGCACGAAGTTCGCCAGTAGTGGCCCATCAACCAACAGGCTTTCAAGCATCTGGCCTTTGACACTACCGACATCGGTTATCACCTTGCTTTGGATATCATCAAGCTTTACGAGCTGTTTAAACAAAGCCGGCATCTGTAATACGGGCACGGCCAATATAACAAGAGAGGCATTACCGCAGGCGGACTCAACAGAATCAGCCGCCTCGTCGATGACCCCTTGACGGACGCCATCGTCGAGGTTCTGGGGGGTTATATCAAAGGCTGTTACATAACTACCCTGTTGCTTCAGAGCGCTAGCAATTGAACCACCGATGAGTCCTAAGCCGATTATGGCAACGTCTTTAAAGGAATTTTGATTTTTTTTAGATTGATCAACTGAAAGATGATCTTCTGTGGGACTGTCAGTCGATTTTTGCGACATGACTAGTTTAACACTTGCTTCAAAGTTTCAACGAAGCGCTCATTCTCCGACGCAGTACCAATCGTAACGCGAAGATGGTTTGGCATTTCATAAACGCCTATCGGACGAACAATGACCCCCTTGGCAAGTAAATCTTCGTAAATAGGCATCGCATCTCGGCCAAAGTCGATGGTGAGGAAGTTTCCTGCTGACGGCACAAAACCAAGCCCCAAATCTTCACAGGCCGACGTCAAAAAGGACATACCAAGCTTATTCAATTGAACAGCTTGCGTGACATAAGCCTGATCCTGCAGCGCGGCTTCGGCTGCAACCAATGACATTGCATTGACATTAAATGGCTGTCGAATACGATTCATCAAATCCGCTATATCTGGGTGACTGACGGCATAACCGACTCTAAGCGCAGCAAGGCCGTAAGCCTTTGAAAAAGTGCGTGTGACGATTAAATTGGGATAAGAAGCCAGCAACGATATACCATCAGGGTAGGACACATCTTCGACATACTCGAAGTAGGCTTCGTCTAGGATAACCAAAACATTATCCGGCACCTGATTTAGAAAATCGACCAATGTTGTTTTATCAATCCAAGTGCCCGTCGGGTTATTAGGGTTTGCGATGAAGATCATCCGCGTTTTGTCGCTTATTGCTGCGAGGGTGGCGTCGAGATCCTGATTGAAATTACGCGCCGGTATGACTTTCAAACCAGCACCAATCGATTTAGCCGCAAGCGGATAAACAACAAAAGAGTGTTGCGAGACGATTGCTTCGTTGCTTGGATTAAGGAAGATACGAGCGACAAGTTCAAGCACGTCATTCGAGCCGTTACCAATCGTTATCGTGTCGGTTCTAACGCCAAGAAAATCAGACAGCGCTTGTTTTAATTTATAAGCACTGCCATCTGGATAGCGCGCAAGCTCGGGTAGAACTGACGAGATTGCAGCAAGGACTTGCTTGCTTGGCCCGAGCGGGTTTTCATTGCTGGCAAGCTTGATAATGTCATCAAGACCCAGCTCGCGTTGCAATTCATCAACGGGTTTGCCGGGTTGATAAGGCTGGAGTTGCTGTACACCTTTGGAGGCTAGTTCAATAAAATTAACCATTTTAGTTGGTAATTGCCCTCGGATAGCTACCTAACAGTTTTACTTCAAGCGCGTCCCCATCGATTTCACCCAGTACTGTCTGAATGAGCTCGTCATCTTGGTGACCTTCAAAGTCAATAAAAAATACATATGACCACATGCCTGTTCTGGACGGTCTCGTTTCGATAGAAGTGAGTGAAACATCGTGTCGATGGAAAGGCTCAAGCAACTTATACAACGCACCTGGCTGATTATGCGTCGAGACCATAATAGACGTTTTATCTTGACCGCTGGCGGCGATAGATTCTCGACCCACAACTAAAAATCGCGTCGTGTTGTCTGACTGATCTTCAATTTTCTTAGAGAGTATTTTTAGTCCGTAAGTCTCAGCTGCAATTTCACCGGCGATCGCAGCGGCATCTTTTTCTTCCAGAACGCGACGAGCTGCCTCGCCATTGCTGGTCGTCGATATACGCGGAACATTCGGCATATGCCCATCCAACCAGCGACGGCACTGTGCCAGCCCCTGAGAGTGAGCATAGATTTTCTTGATCGAAGTGACATCAACATCCGGCGCAACCATTAGATGATGATGAATACGTAGTTCAACTTCACCACAAATGCGCAAGTTAGAACTAAGGAAGTTATCCAGCGTGTGACTAATGACCCCTTCTGTCGAATTTTCAACAGGCACCACACCATAGTTGCAATTTTCAGATGCCACTTCTCTAAAGACGTCATCCACCGTCACCATCGGCACACTAATAATCGCGTGACCAAACTGTTTCTGGGTCGCCATCTGCGTAAAAGTACCTTCAGGTCCCAGAAAACCAACCCGTAATGGCTCTTCAAGCGCCAAACAAGCGGACATAATTTGGCGGTAAACCGCCATGACTTTTTCGTCCGACAAGGGACCGGGATTTAGCTGAGCAATGTTGCGCAGCACCTGAGCTTCTCTCTCAGGTCGATAGAAAACAGGGGCCGCACCCTCGGAGGATTGTTGCTTAACTTCGGCGACTTCAAGCGCGCATTGTGCGCGTTGATTTAGACGACCTAAAATTTCTCTATCTAAAAGATCAATCTGTTCACGCAAAGCGAGTAATCGCGCGGCTTCGTCATTCGATTGGTCGGTCATTTTTATTCCTGAGAATCAGGTGTATCTGAAGCAGAACTGTCGCTCGCTGAATCAGTATCGCTTGAAGACGTCGTTCCATCTTCCGCGTCGACTGTTTTCTCGGCATCGTTGTCGAGGTCGTTTTCAAGCGCGTCATCAAGATCGGCGTCAGCATCGAAAATTACTTCATCAGGCTCTTCGACTCTCGCCAGACCGACCAAATGCTCTTCAGAACCCACATTGATTAGCCTAACACCTTGTGTATTTCGACCCTGGACAGACACTTCTTCGCCGCGAGTTCGAACCAATGTGCCCTGATCACTGATCAGAATCACTTCGTCGCCCTCAAACATTTGAATAGCACCAACAACTGAACCATTACGTTCATTCAGCTTCATGCCGATGACACCCTGACCGCCGCGGCCAATAACCGAATAATCCTCTAAACGACTGCGCTTACCAAAACCTTGCTCACTCGCAATCAGTATTTCACCATCTTGTTGAGGAATAATCAGCGAGATCACCGTTTGTTCAGTCTTTAATTTAATGCCTCGAACACCTCGAGCGGTTCTTCCCATGGCGCGAACATCCGACTCTTTAAACCGAATCACTTTACCGCCACTGCTAAACAGCATGACATCCGATTCGCCGTCGGTAATAGCAACGCCGATGAGGGTATTATCATCTTCCAATTCGATCGCAATCAAACCGGACGTGCGTTGTCTTGAAAAGTCCATCAGTGGCGTTTTCTTCACTGTGCCGTTCATCGTTGCCATAAAGACAAACTTGTCCTCAACGTATTCGTCAACCGGTAACATCGCGGTAATACGTTCATCCTCACTTAATGGCAAGATATTGATCATCGGTCTACCACGCGCTGCTCTACTCGCAACGGGGATATGGAAGGTACGCAACCAGTAAACTTTACCCTTATTCGTGAAGCACAAAATCGTGTCGTGGGTGCTGGCCACCAGCAACCGCTCGATATAATCTTCTTCTTTAACAGCGCTCGCTGATCGACCCCTTCCGCCCCTTTTCTGGGCCTGGTAATCAATAATCGGTTGCGTCTTGGCGTAACCCGCGTTCGAAAGCGTCACTACCATGTCTTGCTCAGTGATCAAATCTTCGATCGTTAAATCTTCTTGCGTGCCAACAATTTCAGTTAATCGCTCATCACCATACTCATCTCGGACCGCAACGAGTTCTTCCTGAATAATTTCCATCAAACGTTCTGTATTATCGAGAATCAGCAGAAGTTCAGCGATTGTTTTAATAATTTCAGCGTACTCGTCGATGAGTCTATCTTGCTCAAGACCCGTCAATCGATTTAAACGCATTTCCAAAATCGCTTGGGCCTGCTCAGGCGAGAGGAAATAGTCTCCGTTCGCTTTGAAGCCATACTGCGCTTCCAGGCCATCAGGCCTTGCAGCATCGGGACCTGCTGATTCCAGCATCTTCGCCACGTTTTCTGAGCGCCACGCTGTTGCGATCAGCTTTTCTTTGGCTTCGCTTGCGTTTGCAGAAGTCTTAATCAGCTCAATAACCGGATCAATATTCGATAATGCAACCGCGAGACCTTCTAAAACATGGCCTCGAGCGCGGGCTTTGCGTAATAAGAATACCGTTCGGCGAGTAATAACTTCGCGCCGATGAAGCACAAATGATTCGAGCACTTCTTTAAGATTGAGGACCTTCGGTTCACCATCGACGAGCGCAACGATATTGATACCAAAGACACTTTGAAGCTGTGTTTGAGCGTAGAGATTGTTGAGTATGACCTCACCGACTTCGCCACGCTTTAACTCGATAACAATACGCGTATCTGTCGAGGATTCATCTCTGAGCTCAGAAATGCCTTCCAATTTCTTTTCCTTAACAAGTTCAGCGATCTTCTCGATCAATCGAGCCCGATTTAACTGATAAGGAATCTCTTTAATAATGATTGTTTCACGATTCGTCTTTTCATTGACGATCACTTCACAGAGCGCGCGAACTTGTATTCGACCTCGGCCTGTTCTATACGCTTGAACAATACCACCGCGACCGTTAATGATTGCGCCTGTTGGAAAGTCAGGCCCCTGGATGTGTTCCATTAACCCGTCAATGTCGATGTCAGGGTTTTCGATTAACGCCAGACAGCCGTTAATAACTTCAACAATATTGTGAGGCGGAATATTTGTCGCCATACCAACAGCGATACCACTGGAGCCATTCACCAAAAGGTTAGGCACTCTTGATGGCAATACTGAAGGCATCTGTAGAGTGCCATCGTAATTATCAACGAAATCGACCGTTTCTTTATCAAGATCCGCTAGCAATTCGTGCGCGATCTTCTCCATTCGAATTTCGGTATACCGCATTGCCGCAGCACTATCACCGTCAAGGGAACCAAAGTTTCCCTGACCATCGACAAGTGGGTAGCGCATGCTAAATGACTGAGCCATTCGAACGATCGTATCGTAGGCTGCGGTATCGCCATGGGGGTGATATTTACCAATGACGTCTCCAACGATTCGAGCAGACTTCATATAAGGTCGGTTGTAGGCGTTATTCAGATCATTCATGGCGAATAACACACGCCTATGGACAGGCTTGAGTCCATCACGAACATCAGGCAAAGCACGACCGACGATAACACTCATCGCATAATCCAAATAGGATTGCTTAAGTTCATCCTCGATGTTGACGGTAGTTATATCGGACTCGAATTCAGACATTAATTAGCGGGTTCTACGACCAAATTTACTTAAAAGTTTGCACAAAAACGCGAATGAAATCAGATTCCAACGATCGCACTTTTGAAAAACCTGTGAGTTCGAGAGATGTTAATCAGCTGAAGTATTGACAGAAAACGTCAACATCCAATAATCCCCCCTACAAGACCAGCATTGTAACACGAGACAACCTATAAACGCTAAATTACACTCTGTTATAATCACGAAATGGATACCAATAAAAACAGCTTTATCATTGACACAAAATGGCTCATTCCTGTCGTTCCAGAAGGTATAGTCCTAGAAGATCATAGCTTGGTCATTAGCAACAATTTGATCATCGATATCTGTCCCCACCAACAAGCACATGATAACCACCCGGGCCTGGCCATCGAAGACCTAACACAACACGCCGTCATGCCGGGGTTAATCAATACGCATAGTCACGCCGCGATGTCCCTACTCAGAGGTTATGCTGATGATAAATCGCTAATGGATTGGCTTGAAAACTACATCTGGCCAATCGAAGGCGCATTGGTTTGCCACGACTTTGTCTACGATGGGACAACACTGGCTATCGCCGAAATGATCTCGTCCGGCACAACCTGCACGGCTGATTCTTATTTCTTCCCCAACGCGGTTGCAGCTGCGTTTGATGATCACCATTTTAGAGGTCAAATAGCTTGCCCCATCGTCCAGTTCGCGACGAATTGGGCCAATGACGAAGATGAACACTTGAGCAAAGCAATGCAATTCCACGATCAATACAAGCACCACCCACAAATATATCCAGCACTGGCGCCACACGCGCCTTACTCGGTGTCCGACCGAGGCTTTGAAGAAATCGCCAAACAATCACAAGCTCACAACATACCCGTACACCTGCATTTACACGAAACCGCCTCCGAGGTGCTGTCAGAGTCAGATCAACGCCCTTTACAACGCATCTATAATCACGGTCTTTTCAGCTCACTGCTACAGACTGTTCACATGACACAACTGAATGATGAAGAGATCCAGCTACTGTCCGCCAATCAGGTTCACGTCGCACATTGCCCGGACTCAAATCTCAAACTGGCGAGCGGCTTCTGCCCCATCGACAAACTCCTAAAAAACGGCGTGAATGTCGCCGTTGGGACTGATGGCTCAGCATCCAATAACAACCTCGATATGCTGGCCGAGATTAGAAGTGCTGCGCTCCTGTCAAAGGGCGTCACACTCGACCCAACCAGTATCTCAGCAGCACAGGCATTAAGCATGGGGACGATCAATGGCGCAAAACTACTCGGCATCGACAGCCAAGTCGGCAGCCTTGAAATAGGCAAACAGGCCGACGTCGTTGCCATAGACATGTCACCCTTAGAATTGCAGCCCGTACATAACCCGATTTCACAAATTGTTTATAGTGCCAACGGCAGTCATGTCACCGATGTGTGGATTAACGGACAACGGCTACTGAAGGATCGTAAACTGACACAATTAGATACTGCGGCACTGACCGACAAAGTGAGTCGATGGCACCAAAGTATCCGGCAGGCAGCAACTCAATCAGGCACTCATACAGGAACAGCAACGTGACACTAGAACAACCGACCCAACAAGAAAATGTTGATCCATCCGAGGTGGCCAAGTTTGATGAACTTGCTCGCAAATGGTGGGATACCGAAAGTGAGTTCAAAACACTACACGACATCAACCCTCTAAGGATGTCCTACATAGAAAGCCGATCGACACTGGCGGACAAATCCGTTCTTGATGTTGGCTGCGGCGGCGGCATTTTGACTGAAGCATTGGCAAATTCTGGCGCTCAAGTCACCGGCATCGATATGGCACCAAAGCCCCTTCAAGTAGCAAAAATGCATCGGCACGAATCAAACTTGGCAATCAACTATGAGCAAACCACCGTTGAGTCGTACGCAGACAAACACCCCGGCAGCTTCGATGTCGTCACCTGCCTGGAAATGATGGAACATGTCCCTGACCCTGCATCAGTTATTGCTGCCTGCACAAAACTGCTAAAGCCAGGTGGTCATTTATTTCTTTCAACCATCAACAAGAACCCCAAAGCCTATTTGCTCATGGTGCTCGGTGCCGAGTACGTGACGGGTATGGTACCCAAAGGCACGCACGACTACGGCAAGTTCATCAAGCCTTCTGAGATCGGCACTTGGCTGCGCCAGTGCGACCTAGATCTTATGAACATCACCGGCATGACTTATAATCCGCTAACAAAGCGATACAGCTTAGGTAAAGATACTGACGTCAACTATCTCGTACACGCAGTCAAACCCGCTTAACGTTAGCTTTAACAACTTTAGCTTCAACTAACTCGATGGAAAATCAATGACATACTCCGCCGCTAACGGCTGCCTTGAGGGTAAAACAATCTTAATCACGGGCGCTGGCGATGGCATAGGCCGGCAGGCCAGCCTTACCTACGCAGCACATGGCGCCACAGTCATACTGTTAGGAAGAACGACGTCTAAACTTGAAGCTGTTTATGATGAGATTACCCACCAAGGTTCACCCGAGCCAGCCATTGTACCCATGGACCTAGCATCCGCCCAACCGCTCGAAATGCAGGAAATGACAGATGTCATACTTGAGAAGTACACCAAACTCGATGGTGTCTTACACAATGCAGCCATCCTCGGCGATCGTGTGCCCGTTGAACACTATGATATGAATACTTGGCTTAGGGTCATGCAGGTGAATCTAAACGCTGTCTGCATCATGACGCGCATCCTTATGCCCGTCCTAAGGTTAGCGCCAAGCGCATCAGTAATTTTCACCAGCTCTGGTGTCGGCACCATGCCACGAGCCTACTGGGGCGCTTACTCTGTTTCAAAATACGCACTCGAGGGCTATGCAAAGCTGCTGGCAGACGAAATGCAAAACACCTCTGACATTCGCTTTAACATTCTTAATCCCGGCGGCACGCGAACAAGGATGCGTGCAGCGGCATTCCCAACAGAAAACCCAATGACACTTAAAACGGCCGATGAACTTATGCCGTTGTATCTTTACTTAATGAATGACGACAGCTTGTCAGAACAGGGGCAGACATTTACCCCTGATTGGCTCGCATAACCGGAAACAGTCACGCGGGAAGTCCGACCCGCTACTCGCTAAGTGTCATTATCTTATGACATCAGCAGCAGCATCGCGGCACTTAACGAGCGCCTTCAGCGATATTCTTAATGAAGGCTGTTAACGACGATTTCTAACGGCGATTACGCTTTACACCGGCCATCTCGTAGAGAAGCCGAATGTCTTTTGCTTTTAAATCGGTATATTGGCCCGCTTTAACCGCCGACGGGAGAAAAAAGTGACCATAACGAACACGCTTTAGCCGACTCACTGTTAGACCCTGCGACTCCCACAAGCGCCTAACCTCTCGATTACGACCGTCCATCAAGACAACGTAGTACCATTCATTGGCACTTTCTTCATCACGACCTTTCTGAATATCTGTAAACTTTGCCATGCCGTCATCAAGAAGAACGCCTTCTCGCATATTATTGAGTATTTCCTCAGTGACATCGCCGAGTATTCTGACCGCATATTCTCGGTCAATTTTTGACGAGGGGTGCATGAGTTTATTAGCGAGCTCTCCATCTGTCGTAAAAATCAGCAGCCCGGATGTTGAATAATCAAGCCGACCCACAGATATCCAACGCTGCTTTTTCAAGCGTGGCAACTTATCAAATACAGACTTTCGACCCTCAGGGTCATCACGGGAACAAATCTCATTAGAAGGTTTGTTATAAATCAGGTATCGATGTTTGGGTTGCTCATAGCGAATGGGTTTTCCATCCACCATAATATGGTCATCCTCTTCGACTCGATCACCGAGTTTCGCGACCTTGCCATTGACTCGAATGCGACCTTCCGTAATCCATACTTCGAGACCTCGGCGACTTCCCATACCCATGTTAGCTAGAACTTTTTGAAGCTTTTCAGACACGAGGGTCTACCTTATTATTCAAAGTTGGTTTTGTATCAACAGTATCATCGTCATCGTCATCGTCATCGTCATCGTCATCGTCATCGTCATCGTCATTAGTGTCCGACTCAGACACCTCAGTATCAACAATAACTTCGATTAATCCATCTTCTTCAGGCTCAGCGTTCGCAGTTCCTGAACTTTCGTCAGCGGGTAACGAAGTTTCAGCTTGCGACTCAAGAGTTTCCTCCAAATCGTCTTCATCATCCGTCAAGTCATCCTCTTGCGGTTCTTTAAAGAGGTTTTTGATGTTCTCTTGGATTGTGTTTACCTTGTCCGTGATCTGAGAAAGCGTTTCATCATCTGCGCCGTCGATATTGATATCTTCCTCTTCAATACCGAGGTCAATCGATCGCGGTGTGATAAGTTCCTCGCCAAGATCAAGCTCTTCATTCATCTTGTCTAGATCTTTGATCTCAGACAGGGTTGGCAACTCATCGAGACTCGAGAGATCGAAGTAGTCTAAAAATGTTTTCGTTGTTGCATAGATTGCCGGTCGACCAGGCACGTCTCGATGCCCAACAACACGCACCCATTCTCGCTCCATGAGGCTTCTCATAATATTCGTGCTAACTGTCACGCCTCGAATTTCTTCTATGTCGCCGCGCGTAATGGGTTGTTTGTACGCAATTAAGGCTAACGTTTCGAGAAATGCACGCGTGTACCTTGGCGCCCTCTCTTCCCATAAACGATCAACATAATCGCCATATTCGCTGCGCACTTGAAAGCGATAACCGCTGGCCACCTTTTTCAACTCGAATCCACGACCCTCACAGTCCGATTCGATTTCTGCTAGCGCTTCTTTTATCAGATTACGATCTGGCGCTTGCTCACCGAACAACGACGTCAGGTTATCAAGGTTTAATGGTTTATCCGCTGCGAGGATCGCACCTTCAAGAATTTGTTTTAATGCTGGATATTCGCTCATGCTTTACAACATTCTCTTTTTAGTAGTTACGTTCAAATCTTGAGTAAAAGTTCGAGTAATCGCTTAATAGTCGCTCGAATATAAGTTCAGTTAGCGGTCAACAGTTGAGCACTTAATTGTCATCAGATAAAAGTCAGCAGAGGCCGTTATGCTGTTTATTCGAACGACTATATTCTTATTTCAGTCGCCGCATCATCACCCGTGCGCATTTTTACATGTATTGGCGCAAATGCTTCTGTTTGCACGATGTCTAAAAGGGATTCTTTGATAAGCTCCATCATCGCCAAAAACGTGACAACAACACCAGAGCGCCCTTCTTCAACCGTAAATAACGCAACGAAGGGGACAAATTGGTCACCCGCCGATTGCACCTGATCAAGAATTGCAGACATACGCTCACGGGTAGAAAGCGGTTCCATCTCAATTCTATGACTCGTGTAGCTATCGGCGCGTTTAAGTATCTTCGATAGTGCCAGCAGCATCTCTTGCAAATTAACATCAGGTAGCGGTCTCACCTTTTCGATGACGGGCGCATCTGCTGAAGCAACCCAATAATCACGATGCATTCGCTTTAGATCATCAATATCCATTGCGGCCTGTTTGAATCGCTCATACTCCTGCAATCGACGAATCAGTTCCGCCCTAGGATCATCCTCATCATCGCCCTCTTCAGCCTGCCGTGGCAAAAGCATTCTGGACTTTATCTCAGCTAACACAGCTGCCATCACCAGGTATTCCGCCGCCAGTTCGAGCTGGATATCTGTCATGAACTCAATGTAGTCCATATATTGTTTAGTAATCTCTGCAACCTTGATACTTAATATATCGAGGTTTTGACGCTTGATCAGATAGAGCAATAAATCCAATGGTCCTTCAAATGCTTCAAGTATTACCTCCAATGCGTCGGGGGGAATATAGAGGTCCATTGGCAGCTGAGTAACCGGCGTGCCGTCGACAACCGCGAAGGGCATTTCGCCTTGCTGACCCAGCGTGTGAGGCTTTACAGCCTTCGGTTGCTCGTCATCTTGTGCAGAGCTTTCAACTTGCTCCTGTGACGTGCCTTCAGCTTGATGTTGTAATGCGCCTTCAGCCGGAACAGATTCACGCCCAGTGGCGCCCGAATCAGGCACTGCAGATGTATCGTCTACTTCGTCTTGAATATCTGACATTTTTTACCTAACGGTAGTTAAGACCCATTGCCTGACGCACTTCTTCCAGTGTTGTTCGCGCAACACTTCTTGCCTTTTCACAACCTTCGGCGACGATTGATTTAACGAGATCGGGGTTTTCTTCATACTGACGCGCTCTTTCACGCATCGGCTTTTGCTCGTCAATGATGGCATCGATAATCGGTTTCTTGCAATCTAAGCAACCAATACCCGCCGACTTACATCCCTCAACCACCCAAGCCTTTTGCGCTTGATCGGAATAAATTTCGTGCAACTTAAAGACTGGACACTTTTCAGGGTCACCCGGGTCTGTGCGCCGAACACGGGCCGGATCCGTTGTCATTGTCTTGATTTTCTTTACGATGGAATCTTCATCTTCTCGCATCGAAATAAAGTTGCCATACGACTTAGACATCTTGCCGCCATCAAGTCCAGGCATCACCGATGCTTCCGTCAATAGCGCTTGAGGTTCCGGTAAAATGACTTTACCGCCGCCTTCTAAATAACCAAACAGGCGATCTCTATCGCCCAGTGAGATATTCTGTTGTTCTTGCAGCATCGCCTGAGCTTTTTCGAGTGACTCCTGATTACCTTTTTCGAGGAATTCTTTTCTCAACTCGCGATACATCTTTGAGCTCTTTCTGCCCAGCTTCTTAATCGCAACTTCAGCCAGCTCGACGAAACCAGAGTCTCGTCCAAAAATGTGATTGAAACGTCTAGCAACCTCACGCGTCATTTCAACATGCGGCACCTGATCTGCACCCACCGGCACGAGACCTGCTTTGTAGATCAATATGTCAGCACTCTGCAGCAGCGGATAGCCTAAAAAACCGTAGGTCGAAAGATCCTTTTCGTTCAGTTTTGTTTGTTGATCTTTGTAGCTCGGTACTCGCTCCAACCAACTCAAAGGTGTGATCATTGACAACAGCAAGTGTAACTCGGCATGTTCGGGTACTTTAGATTGGATAAATAACGAAGCGGACCCAGGGTTCACACCCGCGGCCAACCAATCGATAACCATGGTCCAAACGTTATCCTCAATAACTTCAGGATCATCGTAATGCGTCGTTAGCGCATGCCAATCTGCAACAAAGAACATACATTCATATTCATGTTGAAGACGCACCCAATTTTTCAACACGCCATGGTAGTGCCCGAGATGGAGATGGCCGGTCGGTCGCATTCCAGACAGAACACGCTTCTGTGATTCGAGCAAACTCAAAATGTCACCTGATAATTATAGAATTGTGGAAGCCATCAATGCAGCTAAATCGTTTGTGAGACCCCTCGACAAGGCATCTTCATTAAACCAAGTTGCTGATAGTTTGGCGCATTATATATGAAGGGTTGGCTGCAACCAATGCGCCATTCAAACTCAATTAAGTTGATCCAATACAGTTAGCTGAATTGTCAACTCACTGCTTTCGATCAAGTAAATATTGAAACGTCGCCACAACCATCGCGGACAATTTCCGGCGCCTCATGTTCCAAATTAATGACGCTTGTGAGCTCCAGCCCACAGTAACCCCCGTCAATGACCAGATCTACCTGGTGCTCAAGCAAATCACGCATCTCATAAGGGTCAGACAGCGGTTCAGATTCACCTGGGAGTATCAACGTCGATGTCATCAGAGGCTCTCCCAACACATCCAACAAATCACGGCAGATGTTGTTGTCCGGTACACGCAGCCCAATCGTTTTGCGTTTCGGGTGCACCAACCGCTTAGGCACCTCGCGTGTCGCAGGCAAAATGAACGTATAAGGTCCAGGCGTTGAGGCTTTCAGTAGGCGATAGGCACTATTATTCACCTTTGCATATGTCCCTAGGTCAGACAAGTCTCGACAAAGCATACTGAGGTTATGATCAGGCCCTAATCGGCGTATTTGACGGACACGCTCAAGTGCGGATTTATCGCCTATATGACACCCCAAGGCATAGGCAGAATCCGTCGGATAAACAATCACACCCCCCTTACGAATTATGTCTGCAGCCTGCTGAATCAAGCGCGGCTGCGGATTGTCGGGATGAATTGAGAAAAACTGGCTCATGGGACTCATTTACAGACCAAATCGGAGCGAAATATTACTCTATTAACACCGAAATAGGTGATTGTTACACCTTGCGCCACCTCGATTCACACAAAAACAGCCAATCACCGACACTCATACCCAAACGACTGTGTTGCGGCTTGTTACCCACAGATCAAATTTGCGGTACAATTTGGTACGCCACATAATTATTTTTCTGACTATGAAACAGTTTGCTGACACGATTCCGATTGCTATCTTCGCCGCAGTCTATTTTTACACTCGCGATATATTCGTTAGCACCGCTGTGCTGATGGCTTGTATGTGTGCGCTTATTGGCTATGAATATGGCACGACGAGAACGGTTAAAAAGCAAAACCTGTTTATTTTCGTTACCGTGGTTTTATTGGGCGGCCTGACGCTCGCTTTTCGAGATGAAGCGTTTATCCAATGGAAACCTACCTTAGTCAACTGGGGCTTCAGTATCGTCTTGCTCGGCAGCCTAGTGATCGGAAAAGTGAACCTGCTAAAAAAACTGCTAGGCGAACAACTCTCTCTGCCGGATTTTGTTTGGAAAAACTTAAGCTTAGGATGGAGCCTTGCTTTCTTCATCGCCGGCGCACTAAATCTGATCGTCGCCTTCAATTTCAGCATGGATATTTGGGTGAGTTACAAGCTCATCGGAGGCATCGGCTTAACGCTTATCTACATGATTATCATGATGGCTTATTTGGTTAAAGGTGGTTATCTAGAAGAGGCTAAAGCCGATACCAAGCCCACCGATCATTAAAAACTGAGAACTCAGATCGAGTTCTCATCATACGAAACGACTATACTTCATTGCCTTTGTAAAAATTCTTCCACTTGATTTACGTTCAGCCCATCAGCCCAAAACGCTCAATATAAGGATGCTTATGCTATACGCCATCATTAGTCAGGATATCGACCAGAGCCTTTCGAAGAGGGTGCAGGCACGTCCAAGTCATTTAGATCGTTTACAAACACTGAAGTCTGAGGGGCGACTCATTCTCGCTGGCCCTCATCCTTCTATCGATAAT
Source organism: uncultured OM182 clade bacterium (assembly GCA_905182025.1). GTDB lineage: Bacteria > Pseudomonadota > Gammaproteobacteria > Pseudomonadales > Azotimanducaceae > JAHRVQ01. Next base: position 36,610 of record CAJJAA010000007.1, on the reverse strand, counting down.
GAGGACCCTGGCGAAGCTGGATTCACTGGCAGCCTCGTCGTGGCCGAATTCGACTCTCTGTCGGACGCTCAAGCTTGGGCGGATGCGGACCCTTATGTGGCTGCAGGCGTCTACGCCAAGGTGACAGTAAAGCCCTTTAAAAAGGTACTACCTTAATGAGATCACTTTTAATCATGGGGCTATTGATGGCAAGCGTCGGGGCACAACTCAGCTTTGCTGAGACAGTCTATATTCGAGACACGCTTTATGTGCCATTGCGCGGCGGACAGTCATCCGAACACCGCATATTGCATAAAGGTATTCCTAGTGGCACCGAACTTGAACTTCTTGAGGTAAATGAGGAGACCAGTTTTAGTCAGGTAAGAACCGCCAGTGGCATGCAAGGATGGATTCAAAACCAATATCTCGTCAAAACGCCGATCGCCAAAGTCCGCTTAGCTGTGGCAGAAGAAGAACTCGCAAACCTAAAGCAGCAGCATGAGCAAATGCTCGCAACCATAAAGACAATGGATAACGAGGCAGCGATCACGACAAGCGATACAACGAACTTAACGTTTGAAAACAGCCAACTCAAGACAGAGCTGGCAGAGATAAAAGCGATTGCAGCTGACGAGTTATTTATTAATGCCAGGAACGCCGAGCTGATATCCGAACAGGACGCTTCGTATCTACAAATCAATCAGATGGCTGAAGAACTAGATAACCTCAAAAATTCATCAGCGCAGGATTGGTTTTTAAGGGGCGCGGGCACCATTATCATCGGCCTTTTATTTGGTTTCTTAATATCGAGAAGAATTTACGTCAACAAAGCGAGTAACTGGTCGTGAAAACTAAACTCAGTGTCAACTTGAACAAGGTCGCCTTAATACGCAATTCACGCGATACCACCATTCCAAGTGTCGTCGATGCCGCAAAAATTGCCATCAACGCCGGCGCTGAAGGTATCACGGTCCATCCAAGACCGGATCAACGACATATTCGACCTGCAGATGTCAGAGATCTTGCCCATTTATTAGCCGAACCCCAATACAAACAAATCGAGTTTAATATAGAAGGCAATCCCTACGCCTTGGCTGAAGAAAACGGCTACCCCGGTTTTATGGCGTTGGTCAACGAAGTGCAGCCTCATCAAGCAACACTCGTTCCAGATGACCCCAATCAACTCACTTCGGATCATGGTTGGGACTTGATGGGGGAATCAAACCAACTCAACACCCTTGTTGCCGAGCTGAAAGTCCAAAAAATTCGTGTCAGTCTCTTCATGGATCCAGACATTGCTCAATTAGAACGCGCCGCCAGGCTCGGTGCTGAACGAATCGAGTACTATACGGGGCCCTATGCAGACGCATTCCCCGACTATCAGAAAGTGTTGCAACCTTTTATTGAAAGTGCAGAATTTGCTGCAGGTCTGAACCTAGGCATTAACGCAGGGCACGACCTCAACCTCGACAATCTGGCGATTTTCTGCCGCGAGGTGCCTAATGTGGCCGAAGTCTCTATAGGACACGCCATTATTACCGACGCACTGTGGATGGGACTCGATACGACAATTCGTAAATATTGCGCGATTCTCGCCGCAGAATGATCATCTACTGCGAACGAACCTAACTCTAACGGCTTGGCAGATCACGACCCCGTCATCTGGACTCGCAACTGAAGTCGACAATGCGTATCATTCGGCTCCATCTGTTAGCAACCAAAATTAAATCATGAACATATTAATGAAAAAAATCCTTGTCAGTTTGGTCATCACCATCATTGTCTATCTGGCACTTGTTGCGATAAATGGCGGCAATTTTGTACCAGCTTCTGCTGAAAACTACATCTCCCTAGCGATTCTATTTATCGGAATCTACGTTAGCACCATTGGCACCTATTCAAGCTCGAGTTCCAACTCGAGTTCAAGCTCAAGTTCCCCCGCAAGTCGAAAGGCAGTCAGCAAAAAAGCATCTGATGATTCCGAAGAAGGCTCAGTAAAATGGTTTAACGTCAAAAAAGGCTACGGCTTCATCACGCGCGATCAAGGCGATGATGTCTTCGTTCACTACCGAAACTTGGAAGGCAAGGGTCGCCGCTCAATAGCTGAAGGCCAACGGGTAAGTTTTATCGTCGTTGACGGAGACAAGGGCCTGCAGGCAGAAGAGGTCGAAGCAATATAGGTCAACGCAATATCGGTTGACCGCCTGCGGCTGTTCGTACCCTTTTCAAACAGCCGAGATACGCTAAAGCGTGTTCAACATTTGCACCATTGCGTCTAGCCTCGAGGAGAGAGCATGCACCAAATCATCTTCATTGCTTCGACAGAAGCCGTTGGCTCTCTTGAGTCAGATGATAACCCTGCTGAAGAGTTCCCCTGCATGTCGAGCCAGCAATTCCACAAAGATGCCAGAGCTCAACTTTACGTCCTCGTCCTCAATAAATTTCTAGATGAAGCTATCAGTCTCGAACAACTCTATCGGACCATGTCCTATGACGGCCCCTTCATCTACCAGCTTAGTCCTGATTTAACCGAAGGTTTAGCAAGGCTTGAAGAAGATCAAATTGGTGAAGTTGCACTGAGTTGGCTCGATTGCGCAGAAATAGAACAGCTCGGCGTCGATACCAATGACTTACACGAATTCATGTTCCAGTTCGTTCATTTTTGCCAAATTGCCGTGAACGACGACCTCTCCATTTTCCTTTATTCAGATGATTAAGAATCTCAGTGATGCCCAGGAATCGAACTAAGCAAACTGTCTATTCAACCGATAAGGGCCGACATTGTGATAACTGCAATCGACCCAAAACAGATTGCGCCTGCGGTACCCGCGGTGCGACGAACAATACGGTCTCAACGGGTGACGGTATTGTTCGCATTCAAAGGCAATCCAAAGGTCGAGCGGGCAAACCCGTTAGCATCATTACCGGATTGAACCTTGAAGCAGCCGAACTCAAGAAGATCGCAAAGCAACTCAAAGCTAAGTGCGGCGTCGGCGGTACGATCGAACAGGACAGCATCATTATTCAAGGTGACAATCGCGACACGATTAAATCCGAACTGGAATCACGTGGCTATACAGTGAAATTGGCGGGGGGATAACGAACGTGGCTGACTTAGAGTTAACGTCTAATGTAAATACACTGATCTGTGTTGATGATCTCACCGCGCTTGATGAAGACGTGCGGATATTCGATGTGAGATCTTCCCTTAATGATCACAGCTATGGTCGAAACGCATATCAAGCCGGTCATATCCCTATGGCAATATTTGCCAACTTGGAGACAGACCTCAGCGGGCCGGTTATTAAAGGCGAAACCGGACGGCACCCCTTGCCAAGCCGGTCCGACTTCGAACAATGCGTTAGAACTTGGGGTATCAACAATACCGACCACGTCGTCGTCTACGACGATGGTCCTGGCGCTTTTGCCGCAAGACTATGGTGGATGTTTAGATGGTTAGGCCATCACAAGGTGTCGGTACTCGATGGCGGGTTACGTGCATGGCTAGCTGCAAATCACACCTTGACTGAAACCGAACCGACATTCCCTCGGTCTGGTTTCGAAGCCAAAACACCCATCACACGACTCATAGAGGCAACCGAGATTCCACATTTTGACGGCATCGTCACAGATGCACGGGACTACCCAAGGTTCACCGGCGAAGTTGAACCGATCGATCCCGTCGCAGGTCATATTCCCAATGCTATATCACTACCCTTTCAACTCAACCTAGATGAAGAAGGCTTCTTCAAAGATCCCGACACGCTTAAAAGACAATTTCACGAAGCCAACATTTCCACCTCAGAGCGCATAGTCTGTTACTGCGGCTCCGGTGTTACAGCCGCCCACAACATTCTTGCTTTGCTACACACTGGCCATATCGAACCGTATCTATACGCAGGTTCTTGGAGCGAGTGGATCGTAGACCCAAAACGTCCGATTGCGACTCACTCTACCCATGAACAGTAGCTACTATCTGCCCATGGCAGCGATTGAGTGGCGTGACAACGCACCCTACTCGCCAGAATTTGGAGACATCTATTGGAGTAAAAGTGGTGGTGAGGAAGAGAAAACTCACGTGTTCTTGGCCGCCAACGAACTATCAACACGTTGGCAAAGCCTGTCGGATATGGATCAATTTGTCATCGCAGAAACCGGCTTTGGATTTGGCCTGAACTTTTTTCTAACGACTAATCTATGGCGATCAAAACCTAGAAATGGCGCGGTACTACACTACGTTGCATTCGAAAAGTATCTCGTCCCTATGCCAGATATTGAACGCATTAATATTGATATAGACCCCACGCTCTTGACCGAATTTCGGCGCCAGTATCCTGACCCAATACCAGGACCTCACTACCTTTGGTTAGCAAAAGATATTTGCTTGACCCTCATCGTTGGCGACATTACGGAGACGGCAGCGAACCTTTGCGCAGACATTGATGCACTGTTCCTCGACGGTTTTAGCCCCAGCAAGAATGAAAGCATGTGGTCAACACGTCTTTACAAGACGTTAACCTCGATGATGCGAGAAGGCGCCACGCTATCGACTTACACGGTGGCCGGACATGTTCGACGGGGTTTGATCGAGCAAGGTATCAATGTGTCAAAAATCACTGGATTCGGTTCAAAAGCACAAATGTTAAAAGGACAAGTGCCGGGGGTCTGGCAGCCAAAAAGCGTGCCACGCAATCAGGTTACGATCATCGGCGCTGGCTTAGCGGGCCTAACTTGCCAAGCCGCACTTACCCTAAGAGATATTCCCGTGCGACTTATGGATACAAAACCAAATCGACTTGGCGCAGTCGAGCAAATACCACAGATCGCAATAAGCCCACAGCTATCTCTCGCGCCGACGCCACAAAGCCGATTTTCACTTTTGGCGTTTGAATTCATCAAGAAGAACCTGAACTACAATCGTTGCGGCAAACTTAATCTTTTGATCAATGATGTCGCCCTTGAAAAAGCAAAAAAACTGGTCAACCTCAGCAATCAATCATTAGCTCGCATCGTAACCTCATCGGAAGCTTCCCAAATTTCAGGCTTGGACATTAAGCACAATGCGCTATTTTTTCCGGATGCAGGCTGGATAAATCCGAAGCAAACATTCAGTCATATGGACGGGCAGGATTGTGCTCAAAATGAGACCTGTCTTAGCACTATCGTTAGTCGTATCACGAAACAAAAAGACGATTGGCTACTCTCATGTGAAGCAGCGCCCGATCAAGCAAAAGAAGACACCGATTCAAAATTTCAGTTACGAGCAAAATCAGTTGTGCTTGCAACCGGCAGCATGCCATCAGACATGCTTCAACCATTGAATATATTACCCGTCAGGGGCCAGTGCCTTGTAAGTAAGCCAGCTCGAACGTCAGTTCTGAAAACAATGTTGTCCAGTGAAGCGTCAGTTTTCCCGGCTAGCAATGGTCTGCAAACCGTTGCATCAACTTATCGGCGCAACAGCACTGACATGAACCCCAGTGACGAAGACTCTGCTTGGTTGGCCAAATGCTATGAATCCTTAGTACCACCATCACCCGTGACGCTTTCGTCGGTCGGGGATGTTGAAGCAGTTGTCGGCATCAGAGCCACCACCAGAGATAGGTCACCTATCCTCGGACAAATACCAGATTGGCAACAACTCCAAGCGTATTGTGATCGATCATCTCAAGGCAGAAGGAGCAAGCATAAAATTACTGAAGCCTATATCGACTATCAGCCTAACCTGTATGCAATGACCGGCTTCGGATCACACGGACTCACGCAGAGCCCATTATGTGCCGAGATATTGGCGCGAATGATTAACCAAGAACCCCACGTCAAACCGCACTATTTATCGCCGATTCGCTTCGCCCTCAGAGACGCCGGCATCAAACTTCCGAGTTGATAATATTCGCCAGAGACATAAGTTAGTGCGCCTCGTTATTAAGGGCTCTCGTTAAACGTCCTAACGTTCACAACGCCATCAATTGTTCGGATAGCATCAATCAAGTCATCGCTTGGGCTCGTCTCGACATCAATAAGGTTGTAGGCGACATTGTCTCGGCTCTTATTCAGCATATCGATGACGTTGATATTTTTGTCCGCCAAAATTGATAGCACACTGCCAAGAATTCGCGGCACATTTTTATTTACCAATGCGATGCGGTATCCCTGCGTTCGCTCTAGGCTCACCGCCGGAAAATTCACCGAATTACGGATATTACCGTGTTCAAGAAAATCAATTATTTGTTCGGCTACCATCACAGCACAGTTTTCCTCGGCTTCCGCTGTGCTCGCGCCCAAGTGAGGGGTCGCCACAACCCCTGCTTTACCGATCATCCCCGGCGTAGGAAAATCAGAAATGTACTGACTCAATTTGCCCGACTCCAACGCGGCTAACACGTCTTCATTATTAACGATCTCTTCCCTTGAAAAGTTAAGGAGTACGGCGCCATCTTTAAAGCCTGAAAGAACTTCGGCATTAACAAGACCGCGGGTCGATTCTAACGCGGGAACATGCAAAGTAATGACATCGGAACGAGCGAAAAGACTCTGCATGTTATCCATTTTTTTCACCTGGCTCGACAATCTCCACGCCGCTTCAACCGAAAGCGCAGGGTCATAACCAAGCACAGTCATATCCATCTGCAAGGCCATTTCTGCCACCATTGAACCAATTGCGCCTAAACCAAGAACCCCAAGGGTTTTTCCTTTTAGCTCTGAGCCCTTGTATTTCTTCTTGCTGGCCTCGACCAATTTGTTCAACTCAGCTTTGTCTTCATGCTCAGATAACGAGTTAACATATTCGATGCCGCCAATGATGCCTCGACGCGACAGTAACAAACCCGCAAGTACCAACTCCTTTACAGCATTTGCATTAGCGCCCGGCGTATTAAAAACAACGACGCCTTTCTCGGTCATCTCCTCAACGGGGATATTGTTAACGCCAGCGCCTGCTCGTCCAACTGCTACCAGTGATTCAGAGATGTCCTGCGCGGCCATTTTATGACTTCTTAGTAATAGGGCATCAGGATTAGCCATGTCTTCGGCAAGCGTATATTTCTCGGCTGAAAACTTAACCAGCCCTTTTTCCGAAATGTTATTTAGAACTCGAACCTTGTGCATATACCCGCCGTGACCGTAAAAAGTCGTCAAGTCTACACTAAGCTATTCAGTGATGTCTTTTTAGCGATGCTGTTTTTAAGATACGCGGGCTCAATTGAGCGGCAATGGTTTGACTAGCATCTTAATGGGGCTTGTTGCAGGTGAAGTAAAACCCTCGTGGGGGTATGGAGGGTCTTTGTGGATTGGTTGAATCGAAAATTTTGGGGCGAACCCATACTTAATTCGCTGGCTGGCACGCGTCGTACTTCAATAGTGACGACATTACTTATTAAAAGGCTGCTAGCAGCCTTAACCTCGCTTTTCGAAACTCCTCTTCTGAAATAGCGCCAAGCTCCTTTGCATTGACCAGGTCGATGACCTGCTTACCAATGGTTGGAGCAACACGACCTGTTTCTACTCGTACACAACCTGATAGTGACAGTAACGCCAGTAACACTACTATGAGCCTAAAGTTCATCAGCATAACCCCGACGCCATATTGCAAGTCCGACCAGGACAACGCCCAGTATCAGCGACGCAAAGGTCTGCATTGACACAACCGATAATTCAGAACCATAACCATCTTGGAGCCAGACGACGGGTTGTCGCAGGGCAACGTGATCCATAAAGAATGCTCGAACAACACCACTACCGGTGAATATTCGTTCGACAATGGTTATCAACAATGGAATACCAACAACCCATGCCAATGGTGCAGACTTCGCCCAAGACGATATTAACAATAACCAACCGAAGAAGGGTAAGCACCAGATACCAGCGAAAAGTATATAGCCGACAAAGGTTACCCAGCGTCCAATAATATTTGCGGGGGCCCACAGGGTCGAGAAGATATCAATATCATTGCCAAGCGCCGCGATTGACGAGACAAGCAATAACGCGACATTGTTTATCATCGTGAAGGCGAGGAAAATCGTGGGCACAACAATCAGCCCGACGATTAACTTCGAAACAACAGTCATCGTGTCTGAAACTGGCAAAGACTTCCAAAACAAAATACTGCGATCCTTGCGATCATCATAGAGGCAGTTGATGAAGTAGAAAACGATAACAAACCACAACACGACAAACATGATGACGCTCGTAGAATAGTAAACTTGGTTTAATACCTGTTCTCGCTCACTAAAAGACTGGTCTGCGAACCGATTGATTCGCTGACCAAAAATCTCCAACAAGGAAGCACCTTCGGCTTTAAATTCTTCCGTTTGATGGTTACCATCCTGGTGCCGTTCGCTGTCAATTGAGACATTGACCACACCGCTTTGAATCGCAAAACTACCGAACAACAGGATGCCGATGAACAGCATCGACATAATGGCCGGCAAGTAAAGAAAGGTCGTTCGATGTTCCCAGTATTCACGTTTTAACAACATAGGTAATTGGTTCATTTGTTCAACTCCTCTGCATCTTAGCGACAAAAAGATCTGCCACACTGGGTACGTTTATCTCACCGAAGCCTTCTAATTGAGTTCGATCTCCGCGCTCAAAGATCATATTTTTCTTACCGAGCATGTCACGCGTGTAAATGGGCCCCAATGCCAAGGCTTGCTCAACATGTTCTGGCTTTACCAAGACCTCAACATACTGTTCAGACAAATCGTCCATAGCCGCGTCCAGCACAATCTTACCCTTATTAATAAACAGCAAATGAGTCAGGATACTTTCGATCTCTTCAACCTGATGCGTACTAATAATGATGCTCGTCTGATGATCAAAATAGTCATTCAACAAGCGATCATAAAACTCTTTGCGGTATAAAATATCCAGACCGAGGGTGGGCTCATCGAGCACGAGCAGATCAACTTCGATCGCCATCACAAGGGCTAAATGCAGCTGCGTTACCATACCTTTTGAAAGTTGTTTCACCCGGTTGTTCATTGGAATATTTGTTTTCTCCAATAGGGCCATCGCTTTTTCTCGATTAAACCGTGGGTGTATTGCGTCAATATACGCAACCGCCTCTCGGGCTCTCAGCCAGCGAGGCAGTACACCAACATCTGAAATAAAACAGACACGTTGCATGAGGGATTTTCGGTCTTTTCTAGGATCCACGCCAAGGACATCCAAATCTCCGTCAAAGCCCGTCAATCCTAATAGAGATTTTAGTGTGGTCGTCTTTCCTGCGCCATTCGGCCCAATCAAACCAACAATCGAACCAGGGCGAATATCGAAGTTCACACCATCCAAGGCAGAAAAATCACCGAAATGCTTCGAGAGCCCTCTTGCTGTGACAACATTACCTGATTCATTCATTTTTCTAGCTCCCCTTCGGCTAACAACACTTGTTTGGATAAACCTAACCGCACGATTTTTTCAACGACCCGTGGCCACTCTTCTGTCAAAAATCGTTGTCTTTCGATTTCTCTCAGTCGCATTGCCGCGCCTTCTTTGATAAACATACCAAGTCCCCTACGCTTTTCTACTAGTCCATCATCGACCAATAACTGAAGTGATTTTGAAACAGTAATAGGGTTAATGCGGTGTTCGCTCGCCAACTGGCGAACAGAAGGTAATCCGTCGCCGTCAACAAAAACACCTTCGAGGATCGAAGCGACTATTCGATCATGAAGTTGTCGGTAAATTGGGTCTTTGTCATTCCAGCTGATGCTCATATATTGGCCGGCTACGTTTATAGTGTTGTACATGACTATAACACCAATACTGAAGCGGGCAAGGTATTTTTAAACTTTCTTCACTTACCGGGGAGTTCGGAACTACCGTCGGGTCCTCTCAAGTAGCTCCGTGATAACTGAGACCGAATCGATAATCTCAAAATCAGCAATAGCAGCAAGCTGACGAGATTGATTTTCGATTGTCTTTTCAATCACTTGGACAATATCAGTGGAGGTAAGACGGTCCTCATCAACAACTTGGCTCATGCCTTTAGATTCAAATATTCGCGCATTGATTATTTGATCACCTCGACTGGCCCGGGCCGTTAAAGGAACCAGGATATGCGGTTTGCGCATTAGCAAAAGCTCATAAATTGAATTAGCACCCGCTCTGGAAAGCACAAGGTCTGCCGCCGCGAGCACATCACCAAATTCAGCCTGCAGAAACTCTTTCTGACAGTAGTGCGGCACTGAACTGTTCTGAATAGGTCCCGTTGTTTGCCCCGCGCGCTGTTCCAAACCAGTTGAGGTGTTAATGTTTCCTGCACCCACTATATGCACAACTTGATAGCGCGCCAGCAATGCCGTTAACGAGCCCCAGACCCAATCATTGATAGCCTGGGCGCCTAAGCTGCCGCCAAACACAAGCAATATGGGTTGAGTATGACTAAAGCCTAAAAATGCTCTTCCTCTTTCAGCATCGCCCTCGACTAACGTCGTTCTAACGGGCGAGCCTGTCACGATCACTTTTGAATGAGCCTTGTTAGGATTATTACCTGGCGTCTTAGCCGAAGAGTGACCTAAATACTTTTCAGTTTCCTGGAAGTTGACACAGACATAACGTACAAAAGGAAAACACAGTTTGTTAGCTAATCCCGGCGTGATATCGGATTCATGCGCAATGACCGGTACTCGACAAAGCCAGGCACCAATAACAATGGGTACAGCGACAAAGCCACCTTTTGAAAACACAATTGACGGTCTCAATCTGATGCAGAGCCAAAGGCTCTGCATCAGCCCAAAAAGAATTTTCAAAGGATCAAGAAAATTTTGCCACGAGAAGTATCGTCGTAGCTTACCGGTCGCAATGCCGTGAAATGTAATCGGCAGCTCGGCAACGATAGACTCTTCTATGCCACCTTTAGAACCTATGTAGTGGACCTCCCAACCTTGCTGCAGCATCCTTTCAATCAAAGCAATATTCGGCGTCACATGCCCTGCGGTTCCTCCGCCTGTAAAGAAAATTCGCTTCATAGATGCAGCGTTCTTTTAACGAAGGGTATTGTGACCGTCTTGCCTTGTCTGAGTGTTTCTTTCTCGAGTTTCTCTAATAGACGTAGGATCTGCGACAGGTCTCTACTGGTTCGAGCTAAAATGAAGTGACCAACATCCTCGCTAATCCGAAAACCCCTGTGGTGAGCTTTTTGTATTAACACCTGAAGCTTCTCTTCATCTGACAGCTCACAGGTCTCTACGGCATAGGCTGATACAAGTCTCGAACGCAAATCTGCTAATTGAATCGAGAGCCTTACCGCAGGCTCGGGGCCTGACACGACTAGCCGATTTCCAGCATCTTTTATTTCATTCATAAGATGAAACAAGCCCGCTTCCCACTTTGCGTCACCTAGAATATCTTCGACATCATCAATACAAACTAGTGGCACCATGGCGAGACCTTGTAGAAGGTCGACCGAGTGCCGTTTCAAATCTGAAAGATAAATACCGCCAGCTGTTCGGTGACACAATGCCTGCAACAAATGACTTCGACCCGAACCTTTGCCACCCCAAAGGTAGGTCCATGCCTCGGGTAGTTGCAGTTGCATCCCCGCATCACCAACAAAATTTTCAAATGTCGCATCTTCTCTCAACTTGATATCTAAAGAGAGCTGACCCTGTTGGAGTTTATTCATACCTTTCGATCCGTCTCTGACATCGACGGGTCAGGCTCATCGAGCGCGCGATAGTAGTCACTATCTTTATAACGATCGTGGATGAAACGAAGAAAAACCATGATCACTGCGGCAAAAGGGAGGGCTAAAAGAATGCCAATAAACCCAAATAATTGACCTCCGGCCAGAATTGCAAAAATGACTGCGACAGGGTGCAAGCCGATACGATCGCCGACCAACAACGGCGTTAACACCATACCCTCAAGCATCTGGCCAATACCGAAGACGATAACCACATACACTAAGGGGAGTAGATCCTGGTATTGGAACAACGCCGCGAGAGTTGCGGCAACAATACCCACAAGAAAACCAAGATAAGGGACAATACTGGCGAGCCCTGCCATCATGCCAATAATCAGCGCTAAATCGAGCCCAATCATCACCAGCCCAAGCGAGTAAATACTCCCCAAAGCAAGCATAACCAACATCTGTCCTCGCAAGAATGCGCTTAAGACTTCATCACATTCTCGAGCCAGTTCGCTAACAATAGGCTCTATATTACGGGGCAGCGTTTCTCTTAAATATCCAACCAACAAATCCCAATCACGCATGAGATAAAACCCCACCACGGGAATCAGCACCAAATTTGTCAGCGACAAAAATAAGGCATAGCCAGAGGCTGTAATTTCCAATAACAACCGCCTTACGATGCTGCCAACTTCTGTCCAGTTACCTGATATCTGTTGTTTAATCTTCCCCATATTGACGTCAAAGGGATCAATCCCGAACCACTCAACGAGCAAGGGGCTCGCGGTCTGCTGAAGCCAGAGGAAAAAATTTGGTATATTTTTGATTAACGTACCAAGTTCAGCAGCCAGCATCGGTATCAGCAACAACACGCCTAAGGTCATGATTAAAAACAGACCTGCAAAAACAATCACGACGCCACCAATTCTACCGACCGTTGGCTCGAGCCTATCAACAATCGGATCGCCGAGATAAGCAATACCCATCCCAACTAAAAAAGGCGTCAGAATCGGCTGCAACAGATAGATCAACAGCAGTAGCAGAGCAATCAAACTCGGCACTAATATCCTCTGCAGGGGTGTCAGTTGTTCCATGTTATTGCAACCAGCGGTATAGCATCATCGAATCAGACAACTGAGGCGCTCTAATAAGAAACATCCGCTGATCCAACTCAATCAACTCTATCAATTGATCAACGCTACCTTCAGTCTTCAATTTGTAGGATACACGGTCCTCATCAACAGCCAAGATCTCAACATCTAAAACTGGCGCTAGTTTCTGTAAATAGGCCAATGCACCACCATAATCGGCAAGGCTATTGATGGATTCTATGGTCACTGCAACACTGCCTCTGGAATCGTCTGTTGCATAACGTTCAACCAACAGTCCAGTAAGCTTATCCATGACATCCATAACCAACTCTGAAGGTGTATCTGCAACATTATCAAAACGCACCCAACGACTATCAAGGCGATAAGTCCAATCTCCCAGCCACTGTCCTGAAGCAGACATTTGCACTCGCGCACTCAAAATCACATCGGGTTGATACCGCAATGACGCGCCATCGATACGATCGACAAAGGCGCCCCATACTTCAGCAGCTGAAAGGCTAGCGGCATCTTCTAAGTCCAATAGTGGGAATAACAACGGTAAACCTTTCTGTTTGGCCACATCGGAAAGCGCGACACGCACATCACTTTCATCATCTTCGGACATGAGTCGCCTGCCACTGCCATCACTTAATGCAATCCAAACTAACAGCCCAGGTCTGTTACTCGACCAAACTGAAAACCCCGCTTCACGAAGCAATCTCGCTATTGCACTCGGCTCAAAGTTCAAACGTAAAACCCTAGCGGCAATAATTTCACCATCGACTAACATCGTACGGTCGGTGGATTGGTAGCTGTACTGATAATAATAAGAAGCAGGATTACGAAGCGCATTTACAACGAGCGCACTACTCTGAATTTCTTCAGACCCTGCGACACGAATCAAAACTTGTAATAAACCAGCCCGAGCACCCGCTTCAAGCTGCGCGTCACTCTCTTCAGATACAAGCACTTCGCCAATGTATAGATCGTCAACGGTGACGGCGGACGCTGTTGTTGAAAGCAGGCATAGCGTGACACAAACCATAAGTTTGCGAAGCATTGTGATGTTTAGTAACAAAGTATTAATCGAAACCATCCTCGATTTTATTCATATGAGTTTCACTCGCGCGCATATCGCTCATCGCAAACGTTTTGTAAGCACTACATGCAAGGATAACCTATCGCATTTATGTGCCATTATTTTCTTATCGAACCGACATGCCCCGTATCGCCCATCAACATGACTAATATATAACCACAATATAGCTAGATATAACGACAAAGATAGTGTGAACGTACCTTTGACTCAGACTGCTCATGGTCTGAGTAACCAATTGTCGCAAAGAGACACAAATTATTGAATTATTTTTCAATTATGGGTTCCAAATTGTCATAGACTGACCCGAGATTTACAAGCATGCAAATAGGCACCCCATTGAAATCGATGTGCAAATTATCCCCGCCAAGTGGAACCCAATTTACCCGCTTGGTGTTCGCGGTCGCGACGCTATTCGTTAGCGCCATCTCATTTTCCCAAACCAGCGATTTAGACCTCGAGTCAAAACTTAACGATTCTGAGCTTTCAAGCCCAACACTGTTTCGTGCCATCTACAAAGCAGACTATAAAGGCCTACCGGTCAGCGCGATAGGCATAAGGGAGTTAACAAATACGAAACCCGGTGAATTCAAATTGACGTCCTCTGCGAAATCATTTTTTGCCACCATTGAGGAATCAACGTCCTTTCGGTGGTCTGAGGACTCACTGGAGCCTATTGAATATCATTATAGCAGGCGCGGCGTCGGTAAAAATCGACTCACCAGCCTCAGTTTTGACTGGGATGAGCAACTTTTGCGCGCTGAGGAGGCAGAACCTTGGGAGATGGCATTGGCCCATGGCACCCTCGACAAACTCCTCTATCAACTAAAGTTAAGAACCGATCTATTGTCAGCCCACCAAGCTAAGCAGCCCTGGCCAGTATTAAGTTACGACATCGCCGATGATGGAAAGTTAAAACACTATGAGTTTCAGGTTATTGGCGAGGAGGCCCTTGAAACCCCTATTGGTACAATTAACACCATCAAAACGACGCGTATTAATGACAAACATGATCGCAAAACGATATTTTGGCTAGCACCTGAATTCGAGTTCCTGTTGGTGAAGTTTCGTCAACAGGACGCAGAAGGACGCGGCTTCGAGCTAAGACTTCAAGAGGCTACATTCGGGGATCGGGTACTGTAGCGAAACAATCTCTACCAAAAAATCTATGCGAAACAAAACGCCTAATCACTGATAGGCTACCTCGCTGAACTTTTCGTTATTCGCAGAGGCGTTTCAGGCCTTTGGCAACGTCACACCACGTTGACCTTGATATTTGCCGCCTCTGTCCTTGTATGAAACTTCACAGACTTCATCGGACTCAAAAAACAACATCTGGGCCACACCTTCATTTGCATAGATTTTGGCCGGTAGCGTGGTTGTGTTCGAGAATTCCAATGTCACGTGCCCTTCCCATTCAGGCTCCAAGGGCGTTACATTGACGATAATTCCACACCGAGCATAGGTTGATTTACCCAGGCAAATCGTCAGTACGCTACGGGGAATTTTAAAATACTCAATGGTACGCGCCAAGGCGAATGAGTTTGGCGGAATCACGCAAACATCGCTTTTTACATCAACAAAGCTGTTTTCATCAAACGCCTTCGGGTCGACAGTGGCGGAATGAATATTCGTGAAGACTTTGAACTCATCTGAACAGCGAACATCATAGCCATAGCTCGAGGTGCCGTACGAAATCAGCTTCTTGTCCCCTGACGTACGAACCTGACCTGGCTCATAGGGAGAAATCATGCCTTGTTGCTCAGACATACGCCTGATCCAACCATCTGATTTAATCGCCATTAGTAACTCCCCATCACGTTATGCTTTAAAAAATTCGCTGATGCACTCGAAATTGAATCCAAGCTTAGAATCCGCAACGCGCAGCATCATACACGAATGACTTTCTTCAAGAAATTTAACTTAGTCATCAACAATTTTGATTTGCGGAGCCTTCGGCTGAATGCCGTCGATCATGCTATGAACATCACGCGCAATACCTTTGAATATCTGACTAATGGCCCCGTCGGGTTCACTCAGAACAGGAGGTTTACCACCGTCCGATTGAACGCGAATGGACATCGCCAGCGGTAATCTGGCAATCACAGCCATGTTGTAATCATGGGCAATCGCGTCGCCGCCGCCCTCACCAAATATATTCTCTTCGTGACCACAATTAGAGCAAATATGCGTACTCATGTTCTCAACAATACCTAATAGCGGTACTTCAACCTTTTTGAACATTTCGATGCCCTTTCTTGCATCGAGAAGCGCAATATCCTGCGGTGTCGTAACTATTAGCGCGCCGCTCAAAGGTACATTCTGTGACATCGTCAATTGGATGTCGCCGGTGCCGGGTGGCATATCGACAATGAGGTAATCGACATTCTGCCAGTAAGTTTGCGTCAATAACTGCTGTAGTGCCCCGCTCGCCATCGGTCCACGCCACACAGCAGGCGTCCGATCCGACGTGACAAAGCCCATTGACATGACCTGTAGCCCGTTGGCCTTAATCGGCAGCAGAAATTCACCCTCGACCTCAGGCTTCGTACCAGACGGTACACCCATCATTAGTCCCTGGCTTGGGCCATATATGTCTGCATCCAGTAGACCAACCGTATGGCCCTCCGCAGACAGTGCTAACGCCAAATTCGCGGAGACAGTAGACTTACCAACGCCACCTTTACCGGACGCAACGGCAATGATGTGCTTGACACCGGGAAGCTTAAATTTTTGTGGGCCGGAATTAGAAATGTCCGTTCTCCAAACTCAAAAAGGGACGCTATTATAGGGATGCAGTGAAAAAAATCACATATTCAATTGCTTACTTGCCAACTCAAGTGAATATCGGATGAAAAAGCGACCGCGCATCGGTATATTTAGCACCCTTCAAATCGACGCTCTAGGCAAATAGTAATTTAATGACAAAACGCGACATTTTAGTCACCAGTGCACTGCCAAACGCCAATGGATCGATCCATCTTGGCCACCTGCTCGAGCATATTCAAACTGACATTTGGGTGCGCTTTCAGAGGATGTCGGGACAAAATTGCATTTATGTCTGCGCCGATGACACTCATGGCACGGCAATAATGCTTAAAGCGGAAGAGAGAAACACGACACCCGAGGCGCTAATCGCAGAAATTAAGGCAGAGCATGAAGCGGATTTCGGTGATTTTCATATTAGCCATGATAACTACTACTCCACCCACTCATCTGAAAATGAAGCCTTCAGCGGGCTTATTTACAACAAACTGAAGCAAGCGGGCCAAATCAAAACAAAGTCTGTCGCTCAACTTTACGACCCGGAACGGGAAATTTTTCTCGCTGACAGATTTATCGTCGGCACCTGCCCGAAGTGTAAAGCCGACGATCAGTACGGTGACAATTGTGAAGCCTGCGGTGCGACCTACGACGCCATGGATCTAATCAATCCGCAGTCCAAACTTTCCGGCGCCGAACCGGTCGAGAAGGCATCGACACATTTTTTCTTCGCCTTATCAAACTTCACAGACTTCCTAACCGAGTGGACGCGAAGCGGGGCTCTACAAACACAAGTCGCAAACAAGCTGGCCGAATGGCTAGACGCGGGCTTAAAAGATTGGGATATTAGCCGCGATGCACCTTATTTTGGCATTGAAATTCCAGGCGAAACGGGAAAATATTTTTATGTCTGGCTCGATGCCCCTATCGGCTACATGGCGAGCTTCAAAAACTACTGCGATCAACAAGGCAATATCAATTTCGATGACTACTGGAAGTCAGATAGCCAGCATGAGGTGCATCACTTCATCGGCAAAGACATCATCAATTTTCATGCCCTGTTTTGGCCAGCCATGCTGAAAAGTGCCGACTACAGAACCCCAACGAAAGTCCATGCGCATGGATTTATTACTGTCAATGGACAGAAGATGAGTAAGTCGCGAGGAACCTTTATCAATGCGAGAGCCTATCTGGATCATCTTAATCCCGAGTACCTTCGCTACTATTACGCCAGTAAGCTAACCGCTAGCATCGATGACATAGACATCAATCTTGATGATTTCGTACAAAAGGTAAACTCGGATTTAGTCGGTAAGGTCGTCAACATCGCCAGCCGGTGTGCCGGGTTTATCAAGAAAAATTACGATGCAACGTTATCAGCAGAACCAAAATCGCCACTCATCCAGGAGTTTATTTCTCAAAGTGGTGCCATCGCAAAGCTCTACGAAGAAGGTGAATACAGCAAGCTAATTCGCGAAGTGATGGCGATGGCTGACAAGGCAAATCAATATATCGCAGAGTGCGAACCTTGGGTGAAGATCAAACAGCCTGGAAACGAAATCGACGTCCACAATGTGTGTTCCGACGGTATTAACATGTACCGCATACTCATTGGCTACTTGAAACCGGTCATTCCTAGTCTTGCGGAGAAGTCCGAACAGTTCCTCAATGTACCCAGCATGCATTGGGGCGACATCAAAAAACCGTTAGTCAACCATAAAATCAACAAGTTCAAACCTATTATCACCCGGGCAGAAACCGATAAGGTTGACGCTATGGTGGCCGCCTCGACAGAGACTGCACCGACTAAACCCGCGGAAAAAGTAGTGAAAGCAGACGAGCAAACAGTTGAAGGCATCTCGCCTCAAATAGAATTTGACGACTTTGCCAAGGTTGACCTAAGAGTCGTGACCATCATCAATGCAGAATCTGTGGAAGGGGCTGACAAACTGCTACGTCTAACCCTCGATCTTGGCACGGAAACTCGCAATGTGTTTGCCGGTATAAAATCAAAATATTCACCGGAACAGCTAATTGGCAAGCAAACAGTCATGGTCGCCAATCTGGCGCCTCGAAAAATGCGTTTCGGCATTTCAGAAGGCATGGTACTGGCCGCCGGACCTGGCGGATCTGATATTTATTTACTTGAGCCTCATACCGGTGCAGCTGCCGGTATGAAGGTCTGCTAAGGACACAAGTCCCATGTCAGATGCTCTGGCAATACTTTTAACAGCGCTGTTTGTTAACAACTTTGTGCTGGTGCAGTTTCTCGGCCTATGTCCATTCATGGGCGCGACCCAAAAAATGGAGGCTGCCTTTGGCATGGCAGCTGCCACAACCTTTGTACTTACGTTAGCTTCAGCCTCAAGTTATCTCATCGAAACTTATCTGCTAAGCCCGTTCGGTCTTGAGTATCTTCGTATCATTGTTTTCATCGCGGTCATCGCAGGACTCGTACAATTTTCAGAGCTTGTTATCCGCGCAACACAGCCGGTGCTCCATCAAGTACTCGGACTTTTTATCCCGCTCATCACAACAAACTGTGCGGTGCTGGGCGTAGCATTGCTAAATGTCAGACAAAATCAGGGTTTCATTGACTCGGTTCTGTTTGGTTTAGGCGCGGCGCTGGGCTTTTCACTTGTTCTCATCATCTTCGCGTCGCTGCGGGAACGCATGTCTCAAACGGACATCCCTGCACCCTTTCAAGGTGCAGCAATTAATATGATCACAGCAGGCATATTATCCCTCGCCTTCCTTGGCTTCACGGGGATGAACTAACCGTGACCGATGTCTGGCTAACCAATCTTGCGGCGCACGCTGTACAAATGGCACCCAGTGTCATTTTACTGACACTGTTAGGCGCAATCATCGCTGCGGCACTATTGTTCGTCGCCAAACGTTACCCGAGTGATCAAGACGAAGTCGTTGAAAAGATAAATGCATGTCTTCCACAAACTCAGTGTGCCCAGTGCGGCCATCCAGGTTGCCGACCCTACGCCGTTGCTATCGCAGCGGGTGAAGCCATTAATCGCTGCCCTCCAGGTGGCGAAGCTGCGATTAAGCAACTGGCTCAACTCTTGGGCCAAGAAACTGTCGCGCTTGATTCAAATTTCGGAGAAGAGCAAATTCCGAAGATTGCAAAAATACGCGAGCAGGAGTGCATTGGCTGCACCTTGTGTATCCAAGCATGCCCTGTCGATGCAATTATCGGTGCGACACAACTCATGCATGTGGTGCTGCAGGATATCTGTACCGGCTGTGATCTTTGTCTAGAACCCTGCCCCGTCGATTGCATTGATATGGTCGATGGACCTTCAGCCGAGCAGCAGAGTGTTTCATCCGCAAACAAAATTGACCCTGCATTTCTAAACGCCGCGCCAATGACATCACCCCATCAAGCCTGCATTCGTTGCGGCTTCTGCGAAGAAAAGTGCCCAAAGAATCTGGCACCGCAGGAACTATTCTGGCAACGAAACAATAGCGACGCCCTCGCCTTACTTGACCTCGACAGCTGTATTGAATGTAGGATTTGCGATCGTATATGCCCCAGTGACATTCCATTAACTGACTATTTTGTCAACGCTAAACAGCGTATTGATCAGGAGGTCAACCAGCGAGAACGTGCAAAAATCACCGAGGTAAGATTTGAGGATCGAACTAAACGATTAGAAGTCGATCAGACACGTGTGAAGACTCGGCCCTCAAGAAAAGATAAGAGTCAGTTACTTGCAACCCTGAAGTCTAAACAATGATTTATTCTAATAGCACCAATCGGATCATGATGCTGGTACTCGTAGCGCTTGTGCCTGGCGCGCTTGTATCAACCTACTTCTTCGGTTTAGGCATCTTAATTAACGTCGTTACCTGCGCGTTTAGCGCAGTGTTTTTTGAATCGATTGCTCTGGGGCTTCAACAAAAAGACTTAAACGCATTGAGAGATGGGACCGCTATTATTACCGGGGTTCTACTCGGCCTTGCGCTACCTCCCGACATCAATCTGCTACTTCCCTTCGTAGGGACAGGCTTTGCAATTCTATTCGGCAAGCATGTGTACGGTGGCCTGGGTCACAATCTGTTTAACCCAACGATGGTTGGGTACGCGGTGATGATCGTCTCTTTTCCCCTCGCGATGTCTAATTGGCCGGTGCTGTTTGGCTCGACCGTCGATGGTATTACAGGCGCGACGCCGCTGGACATCATCAAATTCAGAGGCGCTACAACAATCGACGAAATCTGGACGCCCGCTAACGGCTTCTCGACCTTGTCTTCAACAGCATGGCAATGGATCAACATCAGCTACATTGTTGGTGGCATCGTTTTAGTCTACTACAAATGCTGTAACTGGCAGGCGCCGCTGGCAATGCTACTGACCCTTATCGTCGTCTCGAGTATCTTTTACGATAGCGGCAGTTCCGAGAGTCTAGGGTCGCCGATGTTCCATCTGTTTTCAGGCGGCACCATGTTGGTCGCATTCTTTGTTGTCACGGATCCTGTCACTAGCCCCAACTCAAATGTAGGTCTATATATATTCGGTGCAGGCGTGGGCTTGATTACCTTCATCATTCGAAGCTATGGCGCCTATCCGGACGGCTACGCCTTTGCCATCCTACTTATGAACAGCCTTGCACCCATCATTGACCGTGTTCGGCTTCGGTGGTCCAAATGAGTGGGCCAGAAAAAGTGCAACTCTATCGCGTCGCGGGCAGGCTGGCATTGCTCTCTCTGATTTGCGGTTTGGGCCTTGTGATTGTACATCTCGCGACAAGGCATACAATTGAAGTCAACCATCAGCAATACGCACAGCAGCAGTTACATGAACTGCTAGGCGCCGACCTTGATGCGAACCAAGTGTCACTTGTTAAGCGAAGCGAAGCGCTCTATTTCTACACGATAAATTTAGACCTGATAAAGAATAACCTTGAGAACGTTTCTCCGAGCAATCTTAATCACGACTTTCAAAACAACACCGAAAACAAGGCCGTCATTGAAAGCGGAAGAATCGAAAAAATTCTCACCACACAAGGCTACAATGGCGACATTACATTTTGGCTAGCGACGCGTGACACAGGCACTGTTAGGGGCGTCCGAGTCATATCCCATCGGGAGACGCCAGGGCTCGGAGACAAATTCGACCTTTCGATCTCTGACTGGGTTTTGGACTTTGACCGTCGCAGTCTGGAAAATACGCGGTGGGATGTGAAAAAGCATGGCGGAGACTTCGACGCTTTTGCCGGCGCTACCATCACTCCCAGGGCCATTATTAAAGCCATCGCTACGCATCTGGAGGCAAACCTTAAGAGCAATCATGATCAAGGCGCTTCAATCGTACTGAAAGAAAGAGCGGAAGAGGTGCAAAGCCATCATGAATAACAATACTCTACAGGGGCTCTGGTCAAACAACCCCGCGCTGGTTCAATTACTCGGATTGTGTCCCTTGTTAGCCGTATCGAATACCGTCGCCAATAGCCTTGTGTTAGGTATCGTGACGTTGCTCGTTCTAACCGGCTCTAATCTGATTATCAGTTTGATCAGGCACAAACTCGATGATTCAACCCGATTGCCAGCGCAGATAATGATCATCGCCACCTTTGTCACCATCGGTGACCTGCTCGTGCAAACCTTTATGTTCGATATACATCAGCGCATCGGATTATTTATTGCTTTGATCGTCACCAATTGCACCATCCTTGGCAGAGCAGAAGGATTCGCGCGACGAAACGGCATTGGTGCCGCGGTAATGGACGGCTTTACAATGGGATTGGGATTCCTCCTTGCGCTCCTTGCTATGGGGGTCGTTCGCGAAGCCATTGGTAGTGGCACGTTGTTTAGTCAAATGCATCTGGTGTTCGGCGGCAGCGAATCTCTTTACCTGATACGCCTACCCAATGAGCCATTCCTGCTCATTGTGTTACCACCAGGTGCATTTTTCGTTCTGGGCTGTCTAATCGCACTAAAAAACATGATTGATCAGCGGTACGCTCGTCAACAATCAACAACGACGAGCTCACCACGACAAACGCTTTCGGATGAACTATGAATAAAGATAAGCGGTACGAAATTCTGACACGTCTGCGCGCGGAGAACCCAACGCCAACGACGGAGTTAAATTTTGATTCAACCTTTGAGCTAATGATTGCTGTGATCTTGTCTGCGCAGGCAACCGATGTGTCAGTAAACAAAGCGACCGACAAGCTCTACAAAGTCGCCAACACCCCCGAAGCTATTTTCGCATTGGGCGAGAAGGGTCTGAAAGACTATATCAAGACAATTGGCCTGTATAACAGCAAGGCAGCCAACGTGATCAAAACTTGCCGCATACTGATTGATGAACACAATAGTGAAGTGCCGGATAACCGACCCGAACTTGAAGCACTGCCGGGGGTGGGACGCAAGACAGCCAATGTGGTTTTAAATACAGCCTATCGCCAGCCGACAATGGCCGTCGACACGCATATCTTTCGACTATCGAATAGGATCAAATTTGCACCGGGTAAAACGGTGCGACAAGTTGAGGATAAACTCATCAAGGTTATCGCTGATGAGTTTATTTTAGATGCGCATCATTGGTTTATTCTTCACGGGCGATATGTCTGCACAGCGAGGAATCCTCGCTGTGGTGCCTGTGTCATCTACGATCTCTGTGAATACAAAGACAAAAAACAGGATTTAGACGACTAGATCATCTTCCTGTTTTTCTTACTAGCAACTTTAAGTCGCAACGCGTTGAGTCGAATAAAGCCTTCCGCATCCTTCTGATCATAGGCACCCGCATCATCTTCAAAGGTCACAATGTTTCCATCGTAGAGCGAGTCCGTTAACGACTCTCGCCCAACAACGATGACGTTACCTTTATAAAGTTTGAGTCTCACTACGCCGTTGACATATCGCTGCGAATCATCGATCAGCGCCTGCAATGCTATTCTCTCTGGAGACCACCAGTATCCGTTATAGATCAAGCTGGCGTACCTCGGCATCAGATCATCTTTCAGATGGCCTAGCTCTCTATCTAAAGTAACCGATTCAATCGCCCGATGTCCCTTGAGCAGAATGGTGCCGCCTGGTGATTCATAACATCCGCGCGCTTTCATGCCCACATATCGATTCTCTACAATATCGACCCGTCCAATACCGTGCTCACCACCAACCTTGTTCAGATGGGTTAGAACCGTCGCTGGCGACATCTCGACGCCGTCGATCGCGGTAATATCGCCGCCCTTATAGGTGAGTTCAATATACGTGGGACTGTCTGGCGCAGCTTCAGGCGAATTTGACCATAACCACATGGACTCTTCGGGTTCAGCATTTGGATCCTCTAAGATTCCACCCTCGTAGGAGATATGCAGCAAATTCGCATCCATTGAATAGGGTGATTTGTCGCCTTCATGCTTACGGTCAACAGGGATCTGATGCGTTTCACAGAATTTGAGCAGTGACTCGCGTGACGTTAAATCCCACTCCCGCCAAGGTGCAACAACCTTGATGTCCGGTTTCAAGGCATAAGCGCCAAGCTCAAACCTCACTTGATCATTACCTTTACCTGTTGCGCCATGAGAAATGGCCTCAGCGCCGGTTTCATTGGCGATCTCAATCAATCGTTTTGCAATTAACGGTCGCGCAATGGACGTGCCCAGCAAATATTCGCCTTCATAGATCGTATTGCCACGGAACATTGGAAAAACAAAGTCTTTAACAAACTCTTCTCGCAGATCATCAATGAAAACTTCTGATGCACCCGAATTCAGCGCTTTTTGTCTGACAGGTCCATAGTCGTCGCCATCGCCTAAATCCGCGGTGAAGGTCACAACTTCGCAATCGTAGGTCTCCTGCAGCCATTTCAATATAGCAGTGGTATCCAGGCCACCGGAGTAAGACAGAACGATTTTATTGATAGAGGTATTCTTTGCAGTCACGATGCTAGGCCTTGAAAAAATCCGAATGTTACCAAAATCTTGGCCCAGTTACCTACCAAAAATATCAATCCGCCACAAACCGCTTAACAGTCACTGTGCAAAACCAGACGAACATCAGCACAACATCTACACAACGTCTGCACAACCTCTCTACAAACTGTAGTACAATTGCCGACCGTTACTGTCATCCATTCAATACTAAATTCCTATGCGAAACATTACCCTTACACGCCCAGATGACTGGCACATACACCTTAGAGACGGTGACTATCTGAAGGATACCGTTGCAGACGTTGCTCGATACTTTGGTAGAGCCATAGTCATGCCTAATCTTGTACCCGCCGTTGATACCGTTGCTGCCGCCGAAGCTTATCGTGATCGAATTCTCCAGCAAATTCCGGCGGGCGCAGTATTCCAGCCTCTGATGACGTTATACATCACCCCAGAGACGAACCCTGAAACGGTCAAGTTAGCTAAGGAAAGCGGCATTATCAGCGCTTTTAAATTTTACCCGGCGGGGGCGACAACCAACTCAGAGTCGGGTGTTTCAGAAATCGAGTCCATGTACCCTGTTTTCGAAGCCATGCAGGACCATGAGATACCACTGTGTTTACATGGTGAGGTCACTCACCCTGAAACAGACATCTTTGATCGAGAAGCGATATTTATAGACAGTTCTCTACAACCACTTGTTGAAAAGTTTGCTTCTCTCAAAATTATTCTCGAACACATCACAACAAAAGAAGCGGTAGAGTTTGTACTCGGCAGTTCAGCGAATGTCGCTGCAACAATCACAGCACACCATCTGATGTACAACCGCAACGATATGTTAGCTGGAGGCATTAAACCCATTCAATATTGCCTGCCGATCTTGAAGCGCAATACGCATCAAAATGCATTACTGGAAGCCGCAACCTGCGGCAGTGAAAAATTCTTCTTGGGCACCGATTCTGCACCCCACCCTCGTTCAAGAAAAGAGAATATGTGTGGCTGCGCAGCCGGCTGCTATACCGCTCATGCAGCGTTAGAGCTGTATGCAGAAGTCTTCGATTCGATCGGCAAATTAGATAGACTCGAAGCTTTCAGTAGCTTTTTCGGCCCTGATTTTTATGGGCTACCGCGGAATCAGGATAAGATAACCCTTACCGAATCACCTTGGCAGGTACCTGAGTATCTAAAGTTTGGTGATGAGATGCTGGGTCCGATCAAAAAAGGCGATGTCATAAATTGGCGTGTTGTGTAACTTTCTCTCTTAGCAGTTTTCTGCAATAAGGATTCAATTGACCGATCCAAAAAGACCAATAGCTTTTCGTTTTCGCGGCTACCTACCCGTCGTCATCGACTTGGAAACCGGTGGATTTAATTCCGCAACCGACGCCCTACTAGAAATCGCAGCAACCATTATCGATATGAATGACGAAGGTCAGCTCGTCCGTGGTGAAACAATATTCCACAATGTAGAGCCTTTCAAAGGCGCTAACATTGAGCAAGCCTCTCTCGACTTTACCGGTATAGACCCTGACAACCCCTTGAGGATGGCAATCCCAGAAAAGGATGCGCTTATGGACGTTTTTCAAGGCGTGCGACGCGCGGTTAGAGAGACCGGTTGTCAGCGAGCAATATTAGTCGCACACAATGCGGCGTTTGATCAGGGCTTTCTAAACAGAGCATCAGATCGATGCAATATAAAACGCAACCCGTTCCACCCTTTTTCCTCATTTGATACAGCAACATTGTGCGGACTCGCCTACCGGCAAACAGTTTTGGCACGTGCTTGCGAGGTAGCCGGCATTAGTTTTGATGCTGACGAAGCCCACTCTGCACTGTACGACTGTGAAAAAACCGCAGACATATTTTGTTCGATTGTGAACAAGTGGAAAGAGCTCGGCGGGTTAATGCAACACTAACGCTATCGCACGACGAGCCATGCCTATTAAAAGGTCGGTTATTAACGAGGCTTGCGCCACATGACGATGCAGGACACCGCGATAAAAATCACGGAAAATCCGACCATGTCAAAAAAAACACACCCCAACTACCAAAATAAATACCGCTATGTAGGTCAAGCGTAAATTGTTGCCAGGCTATCGCTTGCAACAACAGCATAGGCTATTGCTCGAGGAGTTTGCTCTGCTTGTGTGAGGTCGAGCTGGCGTTAGGTCTGCTTGTGTCCGGCGAGTCAACAGAGCGTTGCTCCTTTGTCAGGCCAGACACGGCACTAAACGCGGAATTTGACGCTATTCAGACGTTGCGGATTTGACGATAGGCAGCAACTCGCCGCTGTTATACATCTCCATAATAATGTCACATCCACCGACAAGTTCTCCAGCGACAAACAGCTGCGGAAATGTTGGCCAATCAGAATACTGAGGTAGATTCGCCCGAATCTCAGGATTTGACAAGATATCGATATAGGCAAACTTTTCCCCGCAAGCCATTAGTGCTTGAGATACCTGAGAAGAAAAACCACATTGTGGTTGTTCAGGCGAGCCTTTCATATAAAGCAATATAGGGTTCGCGGTTACCTGTTCTTTGATTGTTTCAAGAATATCCATGTAATAAATCTCTGCTGCTTGTTCAAATACGGCGATTCTAACGCTTTTTTGACGCATTGCTTAGTCCATTCCGGACTTTATTTATTATTTTAGTGATGAAAACAATTGAGACCTCTGTGTTATCGGGTCGAATCGTCCTAAACAGGCAAAACATTAGCTTAACTCGCCGCTTCAATTTCACCGGTCAATTTGAAGCGTCAATTTACCTATTCAGTTCTCGTACACCGTTCGATAGCTGCCGCGAAATGTCAGTCAGACGAGGGCGCAATTCCGTACCCGCCACCACCCGGCGTTTCGATACTGAGCACTTGTCCCTGCTCAGCCCTAAATTGAACCTTGGCTGGCAGCAACTCTCCATCTAATAGGTTCTTACCACATTGCCCGGCAGCCCCACCCTCAAGCCCCCAAGGACCTATTACACGCCTTTCAGTCAGCAGCGTGACGTCGGTATCCGCTAAAAACCTAAAGTCTCTAATCAGACCATTGCCGCCCTTGAAAGCACCTTCACCACCAGACCCTTGCCTGAGCTGATAGCGTTCTATCCGCAATGGATAATGTAGTTCCAGACTTTCAATAGGTGTGTTTAACGTATTGGTCATATGGCATTGAACACCGGATAAGCCATGCCTTTGTCGACAAGCCCCCATGCCGCCGCCGATTGTTTCGTAGTAGTCCCATGATAATTGCGCGTCCCTGGCACCCATCGCAACATTGTTCATCGTGCCCTGACTGGCGGCCGGAATTTCATTCGGAATAACCTCGGCAAGCGCACCTAACATCACGTCGACTAAACGCATGGATGTTTCAACATTTCCTGCGGCTGTCGCTGCGGGTCGTGATGCATTGACGAGGCAATTAGCAGGCGCTTTGATGCTGATGCAGCGATAGGTGCCCGCACAATTAGGCGTTTGCTCTGGCAACAAGCAGCGGAAGGCATAATAGACAGCAGCGGCCGTCACAGACAAAGGACAATTGATATTGCCCGCGACTTGCGCCGAGGTACCCTCAAAATCGACATTGATGCCGGCCGATGAAATATCGAGGCTTACGCTTATGGGTATAGACACAGCCGCGAAACCATCGTTATCCATCGTGTCACTGAATTTATACAAACCTTCAGGCATTCGAGCTAGAGCCGAACTTGCAAGCTTCTCACCGTAATCATTGATCGCCACCACACCGTCTGCAAAGCGTTCAGAACCCATGGTCTCAATAAGGTCACCAAGCCTGACGACACCTTTCTTATTAGCACTCACTTGGGCGGCAAAATCACCACTTGTATCGGAACCGGGCATACCTGTCAGTTGTTCGAGAATCTCAGACACCCATTCGCCCCCCCGAACAAAGATTGTAGGTGGAATTAACAATCCTTCTTGATCCATATGATTCGACAAAGGCATAGAGCCAGGCGCTTCAGCCCCAATGTTGGCATGATGCGCTCGGTTTGCCACAAAGCTAACCAATTGACCATCGACGAATAACGGCGCAACCATGGTGACGTCAGGAAGGTGCGTACCACCTAGAAACGGATCATTAACGACCAGCATATCGCCCGGTTGCCACTCTACACCCTCGATGATACCTGCCATGGCGTAGGCCATACTGCCGAGATGGACAGGGATGTGGGCGGCTTGAGCGAACAAGGCACCCTCTGAATCAAACAGTGCACATGAGAAGTCGAGCCGATCCTTGATGTTAGGTGAAAAAGCAGCGCGCTGAAGAATCGCACCCATCTCAGCACAAATCGACTCCACTCGACTGACAAAAATTGCTAAATCTATGGCGTTCATAAGACAAAGACTACAAAGGATGACTTTCGAGTTTACTTGAACTGGTTTATTATCGCCCCCTTTCATCTGCTGACTTAAGCTGGAAACGTTAAATGACTGAAGCAATCATGAATACCTATGGACGTCCTACTATCGGATTCACTAAAGGTGAAGGCGCATGGTTAACCGATGAAGACGGTAAGCAATATCTCGATGCCCTGTCCGGCATCGGTGTCATTTCTCTGGGCCATGCCAACCCGGAAATCACCAAGGTCATCGCCAATCAAGCTAGCTCATTGCTGCACACATCAAATCTCTATCGTATTCCGGCACAGGAAGAGCTCGCAGATTTATTAACCTCTATCTCTGGCATGGACAATGCGTTTTTCGCCAACTCTGGTGCGGAGGCTAATGAATGCGCGATTAAAATCAGTCGCTTAGCGGGCAGAAAAAAAGGCATCGAGAATCCGACGATTATTGTCACCGATGCTGCGTTTCACGGTCGAACTATGGCAACGCTAACGGCAACAGGAAGTCGCAAAGTACAAGCTGGATTTGAACCCTTGTTAAATGGTTTTCTACGTGCACCGTTTAATGATATCGAAGCGATAAAGTCTATTGCTAAAAACAATCAAAACGTTGTGGCGATCATGATTGAACCTATTCAGGGAGAAGGCGGTATTCGCGTACCGAACCCTGACTATCTAAAGCAAGTTAGGGAAATCTGCGACCAGCATGATTGGTTTATGCTGCTAGACGAAGTACAAACCGGCAACGCTCGAACGGGAACATATTTCAACTACCAGCAGAGCGGCATTCTGCCCGACCTCGTTACCACCGCTAAAGGCTTAGGTAATGGCATGCCAATCGGTGTGTGTCTCGCCCGCGGCAAAGCAGCAACCACTTTTCAACCGGGAAATCATGGTTCTACTTTCGGCGGCAACCCACTCGCCTGCGCAGTGGGTGCAGCCGTGGTGAAATACATACAAAAAAACAACATTGCTGAACGTGCCGGAGAGCTCGGCGAGAAAATGCAAAACGCTTTTCGTGAAAGGCTATCGGGATTGAACAATGTTATCGAAGTACGAGGCAAAGGTTTGATGATTGGTATCGAGCTTGATTCGCCCTGCACTGACCTCGTGGCAAAGGCGATGGACAAAGGCTTATTGATCAATGTGACGAGCGAAAATACGATTCGCTTACTACCACCACTGGTCATTAGCGACGATGAGGCTGACAAAATTGTCGATATCGTCAGCGGCTTGATCGAAGAGATTTAAGCTTGAGTGGTTTTGGCTAGTTTTGCTTCGCTGAGTCTTGTTTAGATTGAGCGGAATTTTTTTTGGCGCGATGAATAAACAGCAGGGAATCACTCGTCCTTTAGCAACTCTGTGATCGGAATCTTTTTGCCTATGCCATATCCCTGAGCAAAATCCACACCGATTTCCCTCAATATTTCCAGCACTTCATCGTCCTCGACAAATTCTGCAATGGTTTTCTTACCCATGAAATGACCGATTTCATTAATCGATTTCACTACTGCATAGTCGCTTGGGTTGGTTTTGATATCTTTAACGAAGATGCCGTCAATTTTTAGGTAATCGACTGGCAAATTTCTTAGGTAGGAATAAGAAGACAAACCTGTGCCAAAATCATCAAGTGAAAACTGCACACCGATAACTTTAAGTTTTTCCATAAACTCGATCGCATTATCCAGACTGCCGATTGCAGAAGTCTCAGTAATCTCAAAACAAATCTTTGACGTTGGCAACCGAGTTTCGTTGAACTGCTCTAATACGAACTCCATGAAATCATCTTCTGTCAGAGAGTTACCAGAGATGTTTATGGAAAATGCACCCAACCCATCCAATTTGAGAATGTTCGCAGCAATCCAACGGAAAGAGTTCTTAATGACCCAACGATCTATCGCACCCATACGATTATAGGTCTCGGCAGCGATGATAAAGTCCTGCGGAGGCATCGGATTATCGTTCTCATCAAGCACCGTGAGCAGAATTTCATAGTGATCAAGATCTTCGCTATTATCTTCTATAGGCGCGATTTTCTGGCAGTTCAGTACAAACCTATCTTCTTTCAAAGCATGATCAATTTGAGAAACAAACTCCATAATGTCACGCCGGTGCTCCATCTCTGAGTCGTCAACTTCGTATACATGCATGCGATCTCGACCAGCATCCTTCGCCGCATAACACGCCGTATCCGCACCACGAAGTATTGACGAAACGTTCTCCACTTCTGTGGTGACAAATACGACACCGCAGCTCGTGGTTAATGCGAACTCCTCTGTCTCCCACTTAAATCGATTTGCCTTGATAGCGTCGCTCAACTGCTTAACCACCGAGATGCCACTTTCTTTCGCACAGTTTTTAATCAGTACGCCGAACTCGTCACCGCCTAGCCGTGAGACAAGGAAATCATTGCCCGCAAGTTGCTTAACCAATAACTTGCCGATGTTAATCAGTAGTTGATCGCCGGCATCATGCCCAGCGGCAGTATTGATGACTTTAAATTGATCTAAGTCCATATAAGCGACGATGTGATTGGAGTTATCCTTCTTGGTAACGACCAGAAGTTCTTCCAGAATCCGCTCAAACTCTTTGCGATTAACAAGACCCGTTAACTCGTCGTGGGTCGCCTGGTGGGTTAGTTGATTGTGCATATTTTGTAGCATTTGATGAGACGCACGATCGCTTAGGGGAAGATCCGATTCCTCAAGGATCTCTACGCGATCGTTCGTTAACAAGATGGAGGGTCGAACTCTTCAACACCAAGAGTTCGCTAGGTCTTCACGCCTCGTCGATTAACAAAGACGAAAGCGCCGCGCCCCTCGCTTAGCCCAAGCAACAATGGACACTCTGGTTCTCACTCAGGTGACACTCGCTGAACTCGACCCAGTCACCGACATGTCAATCCGAGTGGCGCGGTCCTAACTGCATTCCAGCCAATCAGGGTCTCCAGATTCTTCCAGCAAGATCTGCTCGAGCGTTTCCCGAAGTTCAGCCCTTGCTCTGAAAACGTCGCCGAAACCCAGACCGCTCCTGCGACGGAGCTCCTTCGGACAGATCAACCATATCCAATTGACGTTTCCGGGCGCATGTCCAGCGGCAACGATCAGTTGCCGCAGACTGTGTTGAGCAACGGTGCCCGCTGTCCCTGGCTCGAAAGAGATAGAATCCAAGCCGCTGTTCAATTTGCTTCCAAGCAGGACTGACTGGCTCCAGATAATCTGGAGACGATGGATTAGCATTGCCTTCTAAATGTTGGAAAACTTGATCCAACGCATGAACATGCCTCTCCCAATCAGGCGAGTCTTGACCTTGTCGAAGATGGGTATTAACCATCAAATTCCGCCAACCTGGCATCAATAGCCGCAGAAGCACCTCGGGAACTTGTCGACCTGCAAGTCGAGAGTCCATTTCATCAACAACGGCACGTTGCGCATTGACAAGGGTCTGTTGCCCCTCGCTTGCCTTGACGGTGCGTTGTACATTGCCCGTGAACGCTCGCGATTGTTTTTCTACAATAGGCTGCAGTTGCTCTAGCGCTTCTTCAAATATCTGCGGATTCGAATCAAAATTCTGATTTATATCTTCAACAATCTTATCGACTGTTCGCTTTACACTACCTGACTCTGAACCGCCCAGTCGGGCTAACTCATTAATAACCTCAAGAGACGAGTGTGGACTTTCGTCATATAGAAAATCGCTCTCCTGCGTCGCGACTTTATCTAGCGTCAACTCTAATTGGCGGATCCAATCCTTGGCGCTGCTTGAAACAAGATTATCTGTCTCAACTGCACTCACTAAGTTTTCGACAACTTCAAGACTTTCCATTACGTCAGGCGCGATAGCCCGGTTGCTTGCGCGGGCCGAGCCCATCAACATCTGTCGAATATTGGGTCTTTCTGCTGCGCTCTCAACGCGTCTTTGCTTTATGGCACCTAACAAATTTTGGACTTCATCGAAACTAACGTGTTGTTCATCGGAGAAATCTGCCGACTCAGATGCAGGCGATTTTCCACTCATCAGATCTGCTCACGGTGCCATAGATACTGCTGATCGCCTGCCCCACGTTCGCAGGTGTATGTCTCACACCGCCGCCGTTGGACCTGCCAGCTGTTCGAGAAGGCAAGTTAGCGCGTGAACCAGAGGACGTACCTCTTCGTGGCCCCGATCGGCCCTAACATATTGTTCTTTGAGGTCGCGCATGTTCTGCCCTCAGCACCCACTTGTTCCTCGGCCTGATCCGTTTCTACGCTTGCTGCTTCGCTAGCGGCCCTTTTCTCAGCCGCACTGTCCATCATCTAGGCTTATGCTTGGACGCACGAGGAAACTGTCGCAGCAGAGGGTGTAATGAAAGTCTTCGTCGTAACTCAGGAAATCGCTTGACGAGTCATCTAAGCAACTTCGTGACCGCACATGTACAGCTTACGAAAACGCGGCATAGGCTTAGGCCTCGAAGCCACTGCATAGACCTTCTGCCGTGATTTCCTTTGGACAGCTCCACGATTCGGATCGACACGATCAAAAGCGTGGCAAAATACGGCCGCTACCCAGACGGATTGGCCTCGACGTGCGCCCAGGAATCGACTAGCAGACCCAATCGCGCACTGAATCTCCTTGCAGATAGCTGGTCGTAAGCGCGTTCGCAGCGCGAAACTAGATGTTCGCGACCGCAAGCCAGTCCTCGAATTCATCGGTATTGACGAGAGATAAGGCGAACTTTTTCCGGCTCGCTTGCTTTTCTTTTCGTTCCGCTCTCGGCTTAGCAAGACGATCGCTCCGAGTAGCAGCTCGTTTAAGATCCCTCGGATTATCGATCTGATCCAGCAACCTCCTGCGAGAAACGCCCGCTCCAACCGTGTTCTTTTGCCTTCTCTAGATTCGACATGGCGGCAAAGTATTCACTTTGCTCCGCATTGCTCTGCGAATCTCTCGCAAGCTTCAACAATTCCTCGTCCATGTACGAGAAGAATGCTGAATTCATTTCAGGTAATACTTTTACAACGACCGCTCGAATAGACGAAATTAGCTTTTTTGATTCCGACGGTTTTATCGATCCGGTTTCCCGCCCGGACTTGTTGGTACCAGCTTGTTGGCCGTCTGCATTGGTGGTGTCAGCGTGAGTCCGTCTTCTGTCACCCCCGGCAGGTGAAGTGCGTGAGGTTTGCCCGCCGGGTGTTCTAGCAGCAGCTGCTGATTTGGACGGCCTAGATGAAGCTTTTTGTAGATTTCGTGATTGAGTCCCAGCGTTGGATGGCTTATCCGGACTTTTACTTTTGGTTTCTGCAGCACTTTCAGCCCGGTTCGACGCTTGAGCTTGCTGTAAAGGCGCGCTGTTGGAGTAGCTCAACAAGGCCGTCATTGCATCCTCAGCCATACCGCTCGCAAATTGAATACCAACCGCCGCGTCTAAAACACGGACAATGACGCCGTTCAAACGAAAGTGCAGGTCTTTTTGATTAGAGGGTACGGAAAAGTGAATACCAACGTTTTCGCCAGCGTTAATACCCGGCATTGATCGGCGCGTTCGACTGACATCTTTTTCCACCAGAAGCATGCCACCATCACAGAAATCCTGAATTGAGCAAAGCCAAGAGCGCCCTTCATTCGGGTGTACCAACGCATTCAGGTCTAATGCGTACCTAGGGCTGCGACGCTTATCCATTCAAACTCGATTCAATATCCATTTAGCAAGACAAAAAAGCAGCTATTATCTGGCATTAACCACCAACTGACGACCTGAGCCTGAGTCAGCGACAACAACCTTGTTACGACCTGTCCTCTTAGCGTCATAAAGTGCTTTGTCGGCTCTATTCATTATCTGAGCGACTTCTTCGCTCCGACGATATTCCGTTATGCCCATCGATGCAGTAATTCTGAATTGCGGTTCGATGCTACTCACTTGCATATCTAATAACTTGGCGCATATTCGCCGCGAAACAACGAGCGCATCCCTTTGCGAAGTACCTCCTAACAATAGAACGAATTCTTCACCGCCGATCCTAGAGATGCAGTCAACTTCTCTTAATATTGATTTCGAAATATCAGAAAAACCTTTCAAAACCTGATCACCTGTACTGTGACCAAACTTATCATTAATCTGTTTAAAAAAATCAAGGTCAACATAACACAATGCAAAATGATAATCTGGATTACGATCCGCGATGGCCTTTTGCTGCGTGAGGGTTTCCAACAAATGGCGTCGATTAAATGCACCCGTCAACTCATCCTTGATCACCAGTTCTTTGATTTGATTTAATGCCGCAGTGAGCTCAGCATTTTTATCAAGCAATACACCTTCAATTAACCCCATCTCCAATCGATATAGCATCGGACCAAATACCAACACCAAGCCAAATGCGACAAGAATCACAAGTTCAGACAAAAAATCGAGTGAGTTAAATTGGGTCTTATAGCTGGCTGCGAGAAAATAAGTGACAATAGAGTAGACCGCAAAAAAAACCAGTTCTTTGCGACTAAGACGATTTGCGCACATGACGATCATTGCCAGCCCGGCAAGAACGACGACGGGCTTAAGTTCGGCCACGAAATATGACGTCATAATGACAACACTGACAGCCCAAATGATCTGGGCAAGGTTCATGTCCGGGTCTTGCAGACCGAGATTCCATTCGGTCAGAATAGCCAACCAGAAAACAGCAAACCCTGCGGCGGCAATAGAACAGATACCTAGAAATTGAATCGGTTGGATATCCATATACCCAATCGAAAGAACTGACCAACAAACCATCAGATGCACGAAAATACCCACACCTAATGTTGAGATGCGATATATTCGTGATCTTTGTTGCGAACGCGTGTCCACCTTCGTGTGACTGTAGATCTGCATTAACGGACAATTTCTATGACAGTTGAATTGTATTTTTAACAAAAACACCGGCGTATGATGTAAACCCATGTAATCAAAATGTAATAGCTTTGTAACACTCAGAGATTCAGCTCGACAGCCTTATAAATAACGCTTTCAGCCCCCTGAAAAAGAAGCGATGGCAACCTGCTGTTATTCGAAAACCACCCGAATGTGAGGAAACATGCAACTTTCTATCTACCCGCCACCCAAGTTGTTAAAAATGGCGCTGCCTAAAATTGATATATCTGATCGAATTAACATCCAATTAAAGCAGAGTCATTCCGATATTTTCAATGCTGCGCTGGCTAGGTTTACAGCTAATCTTGCCGATAAAATAGGACTTCAGACTCAAATTACTTACGGTCAACCGAAGGACGAACTCACCTTACTCAAACTGGAACTTAAAAAACCGACTCAAACAAAATCAAAACAAGAGGCATACCAGATCGTCACCACCCATGCCGGGTTTTTACTTCAAGCGACGAGTGAAGCTGGACTATTTCGCGGACTAGCAACATTGACACAGGTCATCGGTGACGGTCCATTGCTACCCTACCTAACCATTGATGACCAACCCGATATTACTGAACGCGGCATCATGCTCGACATCAGCAGGTGTAAGGTGCCAAGTCTGTTGACGCTGAAGCGACTCATTGACCAATTCTCTGCGCTTAAATATAACCAACTGCAGCTTTATACAGAACATACCTTTGCTTTCCTCAATCATGAAACCGTCTGGTCGCAAGCATCACCCTATAACGCTGCCGATATCCTTGAAATAAAGTCCTATTGTAACGAGCGATATATTGAACTTGTGCCCAACCTGAATTGCTTTGGGCATTTCGAGCGTTGGCTTTGTCATCCACAGTACAAGTCCTACGCCGAATGTCCCGAGGGCTTTGTACATCCACTAAATGGCCA
>CAJJAA010000006.1 GCA_905182025.1 uncultured OM182 clade bacterium | reverse complement strand
AGAGTTGCCAGAGGATTGTAAGTCTTTACAGTATTTGTTCATACAAGTCGCCGAAGGTATGACGCTCATCGCTAGAGTGAAAATCTATTTCGTCGACCTTGTTAACCACTTGGCGCAGCAGTGTGCCGTTTTTCATGTAATTAAAGGCGTCACTGAAGGCTTCTCTTGCGACGAAACCGCGAGGATTATTGGTAGGGCTTGCTTGCAGCTGCTTTAGCGCGGGAAACAGTTCGTCGTTAACAAAGTTGAGCATGCCATCGCCGGTTATGCCTTCTTGTCACTCGCCCAGTTCCGCCACAGTAATTCAACTGGAATGGGTGACTCGTAATCATCTTGAAGCAGTTCGAGTTCTTCTTCTTGAGAATCAAAGATTTTGAGAAAGAGTAACCATGCCATCTGGCCGATGCGCTGCGCGTCGCCATCAACACCTGCATCTTTGCGCATGATGTCTTGAATGGATTTAACAATATTTGATACGGACATAGTTTTCTCATCGTTGGCACGTGGCTCACGCGCGCATATAAACTGTTTTAAGACGTTACTGTTGGTGCGGAAAGGCCTGCCTTTATTGATTAGCAGCCTCGTATATTACTTGTTCTAAGTCTCTTACGGCTTGCTGATATCTGCTTTGCCACCAAAGCCTTTGATAATTTCGAGAGGGCGGCCCATCTGGTTAAAAGGTTGTACAGTCAGAATGGAGACATCTTCAATGGGGGCGATACCTTCATCAGCGTATTTATCCAGAAGTGCCTCTAAAACCTTTCGCGCTTGTTCGCCATATTTTGTAAAGACATCGCGCTTACGCACATTGGTTGCTCTCTCTTTACGTGTCAGCGGGGGTTGTCCGTAGACAACATGGCAGATTAAATCGAAGGCGCCATAGTCTTTGCCCACCTCATCTTCTAGTGCCTGCCAAATAACGCCTTGTTCTTCTAGCTCTTGGATGACCGCTTGTTTCTGATCTGCATCATTCCATTTGCGAAGAAAGTCGTTCAGTGTGGCGCATTCCTGCTTGACGGTTTTGCTGGTGTACTCTTTTAGCGGACTCTGTAATGAGCTTGCCATCACTGCCCATGTATTGAACGCGTTCAGCTATAACGCTCACCGACACGCCATTACAACGTATTTTGGGGCGCGTTCGCCCACATCGTCATCATCACCTGGATAGCTGCCATCTGGGTCAAAACCTTCGTCTTCGCCGTTACCACCTTCTGGTGGCACAGTGGGGTCACCGCCAGCGGGTGTATAAATCACCTCTGGGTCACCATCGAAGTCTGGATCGGCAAATAGCTCGGTGGCTTTTTTGAAATCCATAATGGTAAACCACAACTTATTGTAGTCTTCGTTGATGCGCGTACCACGGCCGATGACCTGCTTGAATTTGGTCATGGATTTGATGTTTTGGTCAAGTACCACCAGTTTACACGTGACAGCATCAACGCCCGTGCTCATCAATTCTGAGGTGGTGGCAATAACCGGATAGGGTTGCTCTGGGTCGATAAAGTTATCAAGTTCGGCTTTACCTTCTTGGTCATTCGCCCGTTATTTTCATCA
The DNA here is from genome assembly GCA_905182025.1 of uncultured OM182 clade bacterium. Classification (GTDB taxonomy): domain Bacteria; phylum Pseudomonadota; class Gammaproteobacteria; order Pseudomonadales; family Azotimanducaceae; genus JAHRVQ01. Next base: position 38,709 of record CAJJAA010000006.1, on the reverse strand, counting down.
CGTACTTGCGGTTCTTGCTGACCTGCTCTGGGTTTTCATTCACCAACGCCTGGCGCATACGATTAGCGTGATCGATGTCCTGACAGAAGACGATCGTTTTCGCCATGGGGTCGGTGGCTTTGAGATGATCGCTGATGATCTTAGCGACTAGCTGCGTGCGTTCTTCAATGACGATGGTGCGGTCAAAGTCTTTTTGATTGTAGATACGGTCCTCGATTAGTTCACCGTTTTTATCGTACTGCCCAGCAGTTGGTCGCCAGCCTAGTAGGTCGGTGTCGAGGTCGACGCGCACAACCTTGTAGGGTGCGAGGAAGCCATCGTCGATACCTTGCTTCAATGAGTAGGTATAGACGGGTTCACCGAAATAAGTAGAGTTTGAGACTTCATCTGTTTCTTTGGGTGTGGCGGTTAAACCCACGTGGGCTGCGGTATCAAAATAGTCGAGTATTTCACGCCATGCCGAGTCGTCTGCAGCGCTGCCACGATGACACTCGTCAATTACAATTAGGTCAAAAAAAGTCGGGGGAGAAGTTCTTATAGGCTTTTTGATCCTCTTCTGGTCCCGTCAGTGCTTGATAAAGTGACAAGAAGATTTCATAGGAGGTGTCGATTTTACGCCCAGTGATTTTGGTCATGGCAGTGCCGAACGGTTTGAAATCGTTGGTCTTTGTTTGATCGACAAGAATATTGCGGTCAGCGAGGAATAAGATGCGTTTTTTAATACCCGCTTTCCATAAGCGCCAGATAATCTGAAAAGCTGTGTACGTTTTGCCGGTGCCCGTTGCCATGACAAGTAGTGCGCGGTCTTGGCCTTTTGCGATGGCCTCTACCGTTTTGTTGATAGCATGGGCCTGATAATAGCGCGGCGACTTACCACTGCCGTCTTCGTAATAATCTTGCGTTATTGTTGCGAGCTCTTTGGCTTCGTAGCCTTTCCATTGTTGGTATTTAGCCCATAGTTCCTCATGAGAAGGAAACTCTTCAAGCGAAAGTTCTTGCTCTGTCTGCGGGTAAAGTCCGGTTTTATCATGGAAAATAAAGCCGTCGCGTTGGAGCTAAAAACAAACGGTACTTCTAACAACTCTGAATAGCCGAGCCCTTGTTGCATGCCAGCAGCTATAGGTAAGGTGTTTTTCTTAGCTTCGATAATTGCCAGTGGCAGATTAGCTTTGTGATAGAGCACGAAGTCAGCACGCTTGCCCTTGCTGCGTGTACCCATCTGCCCGCGAACGATGACGCGTCCAGCTGTTATAGAGACTTCTTCCCGTACTTGCTTGTGGATATCCCACCCAGCCTTTTTAATGGCGGGAAGAATGTATTTAGTACAGATGTCTCTTTCGGTTAATTGTTTTTTGGTCCATTGTTTACTACTTGATCCTGTCGCTATTCTGATCAGCTTCATGGTTACTTATTAGTATCCCGTGACACTGTTAAAGTCTAACAAGGTAACAAATTGATCGCTTTCAGTATGAACCATAAAGACCCCAAGGTCTCTATTAGAACTGTCTTTACGTGCCAATGACCGGTCAGAACTTTTTGTTCCACCAGTCATCTTGGCAGGTCGATTGAAGACAAAAATCGGTCTCAGCTATATCTTACAAGCTGCTTAAGAGATTAACCGCTTACGTGGGGTGCGGCGAGTCTGAGATTATGCGGGCGCGTCCGCTAAGCGACACCTGCCCGCAATGCGTTTAAGTGGTGTGACTGCTAGGAGAGACTAGCTACTATTAGGCGATGAACTTGATATCACTACTTCTACTTATTCTATACAGCATCAGTCCATTTGCTCACGGCGGTGGCTCGATAGCACGGGCGGCCATAAGGACCGAAAAGCTGGTGACTACCATTGTCACAGGGAGCCTTGTCTATCGACCCATAATCAAACGACAGAAGCTATGGAGGAGGCTGAGGGCGAAGGTGTCACTTATTCCACATTGTACAACCGCGATGATTGGGATCACTGGATCGATGCGGATGGTGACTGCCAGGACACAAGGGGTGAAATCTCTGATACGAGATAGTCTAAAGCCAGTGACTTACCATTCAAACGCGAAGTGCAGAGTTACAGGCGGTCTATGGGAACTCCCCTATATTGGCGGGACGGTAACGAATGCCCAACAACTCGATATTGATCACATGATTCCGCCCAAGTGGGCACACGGTCATGGTGGCGATAGATGGACGGAAGTACCAAGAAACGCACTTTCGCTAACGACCCTGATAATCTTCTGGCAACATCCTCATCTGCGAATAGAAGCAAAGGAGCAAAAGGTCCCGACCAATGGCTACCATCAATCAACAAGTGCAGCTACGCGCAAAGGTGGGATCAGTTAATTGAAAAATATAGACTGATGACTACAGCCGACGAGATGGTAGAAGCGATAGCTCAGAGTTTGTCAGTAGATGACTGGGAAATCCTTCATCATTTGTCGAGTCAACTTTTGCGCCTCTGATTTATTCTCGGGGCTCATTTCCTGCTCAAGATGCTCTTTAAACTTAGTTGCATCGTAGCCGTTCGCGCCGGCCAAATTCGCCCACATATAGGCCACCACAGTATCTTCAGGTACGCCTCTGCCGGTGTTGTACGCACCCACCAAGATTTTACTGCGCAATGGCATATCCCTGCTCGGCAGCTAACCGGGATCACTTTACTGCTTCTTAGCAGCGCTAGAGATCATGAAGAGCCAGGTCAGCTGCTGCCGCTCAATACGAAACCAGCCCAGTAATATGGGAAGTTCCATTTAGGTTGATTTAGCATGTCTAATTGCGTGAGTCGCAATGCTTCTTGAGAGTTTACACCGCCCCTAAAGTGCTCGTAGAAAACTGCCATAAAATATGCAGTTGCCTCATCATCAATTTCCCAAAGCGTATAGAGCACTGCTTTGGCGCCCGGCCTCGATGAAGGCGCGTTGCAAACTGTAAACGCCTTCCCCCGTATTGATATCACCAACCCCTGTTTCACAGGCAGATAAAACCACCAAATCAGTTCCTTCCAATCGCAATGAGAGCGCTTCCATAGCAGTAAGTATGCCGTCTTGAATTGATTCTTCAGCGTTGTTGAGATTCACATTAGCATTTGCGAAGGCCAGCCCTGAGCGCAGTAATGGGTGCTGAACCATTTTGTCAGTACCTTGGGGTGGTTCGAGAAAAAAGCCATGCGTGGCTATGTGTAAGAAGCGGGGTGAGACTGTAGTGGCGATTCGATTTTCTGTTGCTGTTTCTAAAGCGTAACTTTTATATTTTGCTCGAACTTTGCAAGGTACCCGCGACAACTTGACCCTCAACCAAAGCACCTTTTAATGGGCCAAAGTAGAGGTCAGAACGGTTTGCCCTCGTTGTGACCGATCGACTTATCGGTTCATCGCTGGAGTAGCTTGATACCTGCTCCGGATCATAAAGCGGCGCGGAAAATATGGCCGCGGGCCCCTGCTTCCTCTCATATGGCTTTAGCACTAACTCTCGTGCTGAAGCAATGTGAGAGAGTTTAACTTATTAACGAGCGGTTGCCCCTGCTCATCAAGTAGCGCTGCGAAAGGCAGTAAATGCAATATGCCATCAGGGATTACAAAGACCTCCTTGCTGTCAACAAATGACTCGATTGGCTTCCAAAGTAATGAATAGATTTCTCGGCTGGAGTCCTGAGTATCTATTTCATCAAACGAGTTCAATGCTTTACGATAATCGGAAATTGCGGCTGCAATGGGCGCAAGGTCGCCAAGCGGTATTAATTTCACTTGAACTTTAGAAGAAGGTCAACCCAGATCGCGACGAGCTTGTCCCGCGAATCTTGAGTGTAGATGTGGAAGTCGAGTAGGCCTTGCTGGAATGTTAAGGCATCAACAACATCGTCAGGCAACACCTGCTGTTGGGCGCGACCGAGACCCGCAATGCGTCTACCTAGGTCTTTCTCTAGCTTCTCTATTTGTTGTGTAACCTGCTTAAATAGCTTGGCTGTGTTTTCATCGAGCGCCGTGTCGGTTAAATAAGAAAGTTTCTTTTTGGATTTATTCAGTTCAAGAGCAAGCCTAGCCACAGCCGGTCATCAGACGCTTTTGTTATTGCACTTGACTGTGCAGCAATGTGTAACAGCAAGCCCTTTCGTGTAAGCGAGTAGAAGAGTGCTTCCTTGGCGCTCTTTTCAGTATTCAAATCTACAATTAGTGAGATGTATTGATTTCTAAAGTATACCTCCGCCTCGAGATAGGACTGGCGCGTAGCTTCACTCGCCCCCCAGATTACGTCTTGCAAGAAATCGTTAGAATGTCTGAGGTAGGCCTGCCACAAAGTAAAGGCTGAGGCCACATTACCTATTTCGATTCGTAGCATTGCAAGATTATTCAGACTGTTAAGAGTATCCGGGTGTTTTTCCCCCAGCACCTCGGTCTGCAATGCTAGTGCCTTTTTATGCATTGTTTCTGCAAGGTCGTACCGGCCCTGATCTTGATAAAGCACTGCAAGATTATTGAGGCTAATGAGGGTGCTTGGATGTTTTCTTCCCCCAGCGCCTCGGTCTCTAAAGCAAGGGCTTTTTCATACATTGGTTCTGCAAGGTCGTACCGTCCCTGGAGGTTGTAAAGCCTTGCAAGATTATTGAGGCTAATGAGGGTGCTTGGATGTTTTTCCCCCAGCACCTCGGTCTGCAATGCTAGTGCCTTTTCATGCATTGTTTCTGCAAGGTCGTATCGACCCCTGCCTTTGATAAAGCACTGCAAGATTATTGAGGCTAATGAGGGTTCTTGGATGTTTTTCCCCCAGCACCTCGGTCTGCAATGCTAGTGCCTTTCATGCATTGTTTCTGCAAGGTCGTACCGAGCCTGGAGGTTATAAAGCCATGCAAGATTATTCAGACCGTTAAGAGTATCCGGGTGTTTTTCCCCCAGCACCTCGGTCTGCAATGCTAGTGCCTTATCATGCATTGTTTCTGCAAGGTCGTACCGGCCCTGATCTTGATAAAGCCCTGCAAGATTATTGAGGCTAATGAGGGTGCTTGGATGTTTTTTCCCCCAGCGCCTCGGTCTCTAAAGCAAGGGCTTTTTCATACATTGGTTCTGCAAGGTCGTACCGTCCCTGGAGGTTGTAAAGCCTTGCAAGGTTACTGAGGCTAGTGAGAGTCTCTGGATGTTTTTCCCCCAGCACCTCGGTCTGCAATGCTAGTGCCTTTTCATGCATTGTTTCTGCAAGGTCGTATCGACCCTGATTCGCATAAAGCCCTGCAAGATTATTGAGGGTAGCTAGAGTATCTGGGTGTCGCTCGCCAAGCCTAGAACGAGAAAGGTCGAGCGCTCTTTTTGCGAAGTCCACAGCCCTCGAATAGTCACCCGCTTCATAAGCCTCAGAAACAACTTGGCTGAGCTGCTCCAAAGTTTCTTCAGCAAGGCTAGACAGCGGCACGACTGCAAACAATGTAACGAAGATACTTAATATGTATTGCTTAAAACTCAAAGTTTTTACCTGACAACCCCTCATGTTGTTAAACCGCACATCCTGAGATTAACAAAAATTAGGTCGACATTTAGATGACAGAAATAGGAGCTATAAAGAATGTTTCGCTAAGAACAGAAAGACAGACTAACACAGCATAAGAATAACGGATGTTGGGGTTTTTCGAGTGTCTAGCTCACTATTTTTTCTACTGCACTTGCTTTGTGTTCCGGTGCGAGGTGCGCGTAGCGTTCTGTCATCTGAATAGTCGCATGTCCCATGAGCTCTTTGACACCGAAATCAAACAATCCTGATTCGTTCAATACAGTGGATGCAACAGAGCGAAGAGCCGTGTCCCGTCATCCGTCCTTTGTAACCAATGCGGTCTATGACTCGAAGGGTAAAGGAAACTGAAATGAGTCGGAGAGTTAAGACCACCAACTAAGTTTGTCCAAGCTACTAACTAGTCAGCTAAGAACAGATGATTGGACGCCCTTATAGAACCGTAAAACGGATTATCTAATGTAACAAAGGATGTAACAAAAGCGTGTTCTCAAACCCATTAAAGATACCTGAAGGCAGAGGACTGACGGACGCGGGTTCAATTCCCGCCGCCTCCACCAAATTTTGTGTACGAGACGGACGCGGGGCTAGGCGCCCCCGGCTAGGCGCCCCCGTTAATTCCCGCCGCCTCCACCAAATAGTTAGATGTTGGTTTAACTAATGTCTAAAACAAAGGGCTACGGTACTTTCATTCATTGAAAGTACCGTAGCCCTTCTCATTTCAATCCCAAGAAAACTTCAAACGGGAAAATCTATATCTACAAGACATGCCGGACGAACGCGGCGGCAGTTTACCTATTAATCTTGGCCATGAAGTAAGCCGTCCGCGTACGCTCTTTTTGAATCAGTCGCGCAAGGTCACAGGCAGCTCCGTGATGCCGTGTACAAAGCTTGAGTGCAGCAATTTCGGATCACCGGTCACTTCTACTTTTGAGAAACGCGCCTGGATTTCTTCCCACATGACGCGCAACTGCATCTCTGCCAGGCGATTACCTACGCAGCGATGCACACCATAACCAAAAGCGGTATGCGTACGGGGATGGGTTCGGTCGATGATGAACTGATCTGCGTCTTTTATGTAATCTTCATCGCGGTTGCCCGAGATATACCACATAGCCAATCTGTCACCCTTCTTGATCTGCTTGCCACCCAAGGTGGTGTCTTCCACAGCTGTGCGTGCCATATGGGCCAAAGGCGTTTGCCAACGGATGATTTCGGATACCATTTTCGGGATCAGGCTAGGGTTCTGCAACAGCTTCTCATATTCACGCGGATTCTGATTCAACGCCAACACACCGCCTGAAATAGAATTACGTGTCGTGTCGTTACCACCGACAATCAACAGGATAATATTTCCGAGTAATTCTTGAGGCGACATGTTGTTGGTAGAGGGGTCATGGGCCAGCATAGAGATTAGGTCGAACTTGGGTGGCTCTTTCTTACGCTGCTCATATAATTCGGTGAAGTAGGCTAGACATTCAAACAGCACCTGAAAACCTTCTTCTGGCGTGTCGAACAGTTCTGGATCACCCAGCGACTGTACCGTGTCTGACCAATAGACCAGCTTCAGACGATCTTCTTGCGGAACATCAAACAGTGTCGCCAGCATCTGTCCAGTAAGCTCTACCGACACATGTTTTACCCAGTTGAATTCTTCATTACGGGGCAAACCATCAAGAATCACGCCGATGCGTTCACGAATCAGAGGCTCTAGGTCAGCAAGGTTTCGTGGCACAAACATGGGCGTAACCACTTTGCGCTGAGCATCATGTTTGGGCGGGTCCATGGCGATAAACATCGGTAACGCAAAATCGTCATCATCTTCCCGGACTATGCCGCCCAGTGTAATGCCGCCCAAGCGTGCTTGTGAGGAAAAAACATCGTGTCTCTTGTCAACTTCCATAATGTCTTCGTATCGGGTGACAGACCAATAAGGCCCGACGGTGCTTTCTTTGTGGAAATGCACAGGGTCTTCTTTACGCAATCGAGCAAAGTGCTCCCACATAGTGTCGCTGGAAAACAACGCAGGGTTTGACGGGTCAAGGGCGTCGAGCGGGATTTTGTTGACGTCAAAGTGCGGGTCAATGGCGAAGGCTGCGGCCATCTCGCTGTTTGGGATGTCGATTTCGCCATTTCTCTGCCGAGCCATTAAGGCCTCACGTATGTCGTTGTTCTGCTCGAGGTACTGTGCGCTCATGATTTCTCCGGTACGTTTAACTGTCTTATTGATCAGTTACGTCGCTGTATATTGGTTGCTATTTAACAGCCATTTATTCGTTGATTGACGCTTATCCTAAAAGCCTGACTCGCCGAGTTCAAGTGGCTATTGCACTTAGTAACATTGGCCTTTCCGTTAATGGTTGTCTGAGTACTAGAGGTTTAAACACCGCGAGGGAGTATGCTCGTGTGCGAGAAAGCAGATTTTGCGATGAGAATCCGGATGCAGCCCAAATGAAATACGGGACGAATTTCGGCACAGCTATCAACTCGCTATGGCTTACTAGAAATCTCTGTAATAACTCACAATCAACACTCATTGTTTGCGCCAAGTTTGACGTTAACAGTTAAAAGCGTAGGTAATCGACTATTGGCTTAGTAAGTCAGAGCCTAATGATGGATGTCCGGAAATTTCTTTAGACACCTCCGTTGGAATCAATGAGATGGGCTCTGGGATAGGTCATATAAAACGGCCAAATTTTTCGTTGTTCAAAGAGCCTTGGATTTCTAGAGTGCCCAACGCAACCCAATATGCCCCGTGTAACAACAAAACGGGGCAATATTTGCGGGCATTAGTTCCTGTCTACCATGTCCTTGTCCAGCCGGCGCCAGGTCAGCAGAAAGAACAGTGAACTGGCAGCGTATAAGAGCGCCATGATGACCATTGCCGACTGTAAACTCTGGGCGTAGACCGCACCGCAGACATTCTGCAGATTTTCGCTTAACGCGCCGACAGCGCGCGGATGGCACTGGTTTCGCGTCAACTCCTCTGCTGCAACACCGAGTTCAGCGGCACCGCTGACAAAGAAAATGTCAGAAGTAAAACCAATGAACAAAGGACCAAAACCGTAGCCAATTAAATTGGCGATGAATAGCAGCACCGCCGTTGCCATGGCACGCACACGCATACTGACGACACCCTGGCCGATGGTGTACTGAGCGGCGATATAGCCGTACTTCACGAATCCGCCGATGATCAAGCCGATGGCGGCAAACAAGTAGATTCTGCGTCGTGAAGGCAAACACATAGAATGGGACCGACAAGGCCAAGCCCAGGGCCGGCAGCCAGGCGATGGCACCCGGATGTTTTTTGTAAAGTCTGGTTGCAAGCCACCCTGTCGCAAACGTGCCGATGGCAGCTGACAACGACACGGGCGTGTTGATCCAAATGGCCGCTTCACCGGTTGTGATTTCGTGCGTGCGAACCAGGAAGATGGACTGAAACGAGGAGATTCCATAACCGCAAAACGCAGCGACTGTGGCGCCAGCCGTCATTAGCCAAAAGGCGGGCTTCGTCGTCAGTTCGCGGATCGCCTCGCGCAATGAAACCGGTTCATTTGATTGCGTTCCTTTCGGGTCAGTAAAACCCCGTGGCGGCTCTTTCACCGTCAATTTGAAAATCACAGCAATCAACAGGCCCGGCAGGCCAACGACAACAAATGCAGTTCGCCAATCGAATACGTCTGTCACCCAACCACCGATCAGATTGGCGAACATACCGCCGAGCGTTACACCCATGGCGTAGACGCCAAGCGCCTGGGATCTGTCACGCGGTGCATAATAGTCTGCGATCAACGAGTTGGCCGGCGGTGTACAACCGGCCTCGCCAATACCAACACCGACGCGACACATCAACAAAACCCAGAACGCACCAATGGTGACCGAGCCAATGGTAATTTCGGTTGCGAGCCCGCATAGCACCGTCATGAGAGACCATAGCGCAACGCAGACGGTCATAATCCACACACGGTTAGCCGCATCGGCATAGCGCGCAAGAGGGATGACCCACTATCGTGTAGAGAAGGGCAAAACCGAAACCCGTAAGAAGGCCGAACTGGGTATCAGAAAGACCAAGCTCCGGCACAAGCTCCGGGCCAACCACGGCGAGCAGGCCGCGGTCGACAAAGTTCATAATATAGATAAGCGTTAGGGCCGAGAGCACATAGGTTCGGTAACGTTTAGTGCCGAACCCTGTGACTTGATCGGGCGCTGTACGCTTGCTTCGGGTGCGATTGCTGCTGTCATAAATGGATCTCTTCAAAAAAGCGTCTTAGCTGTTATCGATGGTACGTCTACTGACAATGTTTCAGTTCGACGCCGTCTGGCGTATACTGGACCGAGAATGTACAAGCCATCCCCCACAGCCAGTCAAGGTTGTAATAAATGGGGTCAGCGTAAAAATTGCAATTAGCTTTTACTCGGCCGCGATTCTTCGCCGCTGATATGCCCGCGGTGTTCCGGTTATTGACTCGACCTGATCGCGGGATTGAGTATTACCTAGGCCGAATACATTCTGGATAGCACGCCTGATATCGTCAACCGTTCATGCCCAAGACCTCTCTTATGAGTTGCGATAGTCAGAGAGATCACCCATTCTTCAGATCCATGACTGCGGCCTATGAAGCTCTATAAAAGCACATTGAGCCAGAGTCGCTGATGAACAGGCTAACGAGAACATTCAAATGAAGACGCCATTAAGGATAACCGAGACATGCCAAATCATCGCGCTTATGTTGTCGCTCTTTTCAAATAGCGCTTTTGCGGATCTGGCAACAACTGGCTACAAGAAAGCAGACCCAAGTCGGTTGGCATACCTGGTGGCTGTGCATGCGGACTGCACTTTTACCCATGAGAAAATCGCCTCGATGGCGGAAACAGCGATTACTCGCCGCGGCATTACACCACTTGGGCGTCCAGCTTGGATAACAAAGCCGCTGTTTTTACAGGTCAATGTAAACTGTGTTGGTCTGCCTACTCAGGCAAACCAAATCTATACGGTGGAATCGCGCATGGGGGATGCTTCGGGTATCAATATCGTCTTTCTGACGTCGGCCTTTTTTTATGGCGCCGGTAGGCAAAGTGACATTTTTGAAACAGTGAGTGAGGCCATCGAACGTCAACTCGATGCCTACCTTAAGGCGAATGTTACGCTGCCAATTGACTAGCCCGACGCGTTCACTTAGTCATGGCTTGGTTTTCTAAATGCCGCTTAGCACGAGTTGTGCATCCGGCACATCCACAGGTTGGTACCGCAGCACTCGCCCGCCTTTGGCTAGTGTTTCGAGTCCTAGCCAGCGTCCGTCCTGGGCATACCAGAGGCTTATCGGGTTTTCATCAACAACGATTTCATAACGGGTTGCTTCGATCTCGATGTTTTTATAGGTATAAATTTCCTGTCCAAGCTGGGAAACCTTAACCGGTTTCAGCTCTCCGGTTTGTGAATTCAACAGCTGTGTTTTGCCCAGAAAGTCCCTGTCCCAATAAGCGAACGTACTGACACACCCGTCGAGTAACGTTGCGCTTTCGTTTGTCTGCATACTAAAGGTGCCTTTATCGCGTCGGCCTTCGACTGAAGATGACTTGCCGTTAACCACGGTGGATGCATCGATTTCAGATAGACAACCATTTTGCCAGATTTCAGTATTTTCGTGCTGGTAAGAAAACGCGGTGACGAACAATATTTTTACGTCAAAATTGGCCTGTGAACGAATGGTCTGAGTATCGGCGTCGTCACTGACAACATAGCTGTGTTCGCCAATATGTTTGTCGTCCAGATAGACTTTAAACTGCCATTGTTTCTCGGTGTCAGCAGAAACGGAGGTCGACGTCATTATTGCCAAGAACATCGCGCCAAAAAAAACAGCCAGCTTGCCAGCCGGTGTCACCGTTCTTTCGTTTTGCCTTGCCTTTAATTTTGTCATCACGCTCTCCGTATACACGTACTAATTACGCGGATGATCAAAAACCGGATCTATTTGGCAAAAGCGTGATCGAGTATTGGCGCATTAACTACACATTCATGTCGCTCGATTTTTGGATTTTCGTTGACCACCAGATCAACAGCAACAACAACACCTGCACGACCAAGCGAATGAGATAGGCAGATTGTGGCGCTTGCGGGAATAGCTCCGGATTCATGAACATGTGGATATTGGCAGGTGTCACAGCGAGGGTTAACGCAATTAGCCCCCAACCAGCCAGAGGGCGAGACTTTGGCCAAAGTACCAATAACGCCAACACAATTTCAAAGATGCCTGAAATGTAGACCGCCCAAACGGGGAAAGGCACCCAGGGTGGCACGATTGCGACGAAAAACTCAGCATTCGTAAAGTGTCCTACACCGCCCACAAAAAACCACAGAAACACGATACCTAGACCGAACCTTTTGAACGTTGTCACCGACAAGAAATGATTCATTTTTTTACCGAAGGGTTGAATTTACTGGACGCAATTAAGAAGGCCAAGTTAACATCGAAGAACGAGCAAGTACCAGTTATGCAAAACATCTCTCCACACCCCGCGATGTTAGATGACAAAAAAATGTTATTCTGCCTGCTCGCTTTAACATCTTTTGAATTAACCAAGCCCCATGCCTAATTTTCCACTCACCATTATTGCCGGCGCTACCGCGCGCGAACGTTTGGCCAGCGAAGGCTGGCGGCCGGCACTGTTTACAGCGATGGTTGGCGCGTCCGGTGGCGCAAAGTTGTTGGGCTTAGGCTATCTGGACAGATATCTTTTTGGCGAGTATTTAAATCGTTCAGCGCATCCGATGGAGCTTTACGGCTCGTCCATAGGCAGTTGGCGACACGCAGCACTTGCCTCGATTAGTCCCGGCCAGGCGATCGCGACATTGCAGGACCGTTACATGAAACAGCAGTGGGCGGAAGATGATCGCCGTTCGCCTTCTCAGGTTGTTGACGGTTTATGTGAATGGGTACTAGACAGCTTTTTGACTCCGGATGACATTAATCACATCGCAACCAATCCGCGTTTTAGAACGCATATTGTCACGGCGTTGGGCCTCGGACTCAACAGTCATCAAAAAAAATCAATGCTTGCACTTGGCATGGCTAAGGCCGCCACTCTGAACATGATCAACCGGCAGTTGCTTGCACGCAGTTTTCAGCGTGTTGTGTTCAGTACAGGCGTTAGCGAGTCGTTTGTGTTCAAGGATTTCGATACCGAGCATATTGACGTCAACCCAGACAACCTGCGGTCGGCTTTGTTAGCGAGTGGGTCTATTCCATTTTTGATGTCAGGCCAACGGGATATTGTTGGCGCACCCGATGGTCATTATTGGGATGGTGGCATCATTGATTACCATTTTGATTTTGCTAATTGCGCTGGCGACGGCTTGGTTTTGTATCCGCATTTTTCAGATCAAGTGGTGACGGGCTGGTTCGACAAAGCCCTAAGCTGGCGGCGCAACAGCCAACGTAATAGCAATGGCCGTCCGGCGCTTGATAACGTGGTGATCGTCGCGCCCTCGCAGGCCTACATTGCGGCGCTGCCCTATGGAAAGATTCCGGATCGAAGCGACTTTCAAAAAATGTCGCAGGCAACGCGGCTGACTTACTGGCGCGAATGCGTTTCTACAAGCCAAACATTGGCGGATGCATTTATCGAGGTGATTGAATCGCCAGATCCACTGCGTTTTGTTGCAGCTCAGTGACAACTGATTCGGAACCTAGGTGGCGAATGCGCGATACCTGCGCGGCTTGCTGCTACGTTCACTTGAGTTCAGTTCAGTAAAATTTTCGACTTTCTCACAAGTATCGAAACTGGTTAGTGCCGTCCTACGTATACGCGATCAGAAGCTTTTAAAAAGAACGCTATGACCTATACCAAATTGGAAGAATCGAGAATCATTGAGATGGCCTGGGAAGACAGAACCCCGTTTGAGGCTATCGAGTCCCAGTTCGGTTTGAACGAGTCTGCCGTTATCGCTGTCATGCGCACACAACTGCAACAGGGTAGCTTCAAGCGCTGGCGCAAACGCGTCACTGGCCGTCAAACGAAACATGCTGCAATGAGAAGTCCCGATGTCAGTCGAGGACACTGTCCGACGCAATACAAAGTCAAAACCTCAAAGAATACCAAAGCAAAACGCTAGCCTTTCATCTGCCTTTCGTTTTTTTCCCTCAACTTCGCCACAAAAATTACTTCCTGTCTTAACACCTACACACGTCTCGCCAGCTTCACAGCGATTTCAGATCCCGCACCAACCAGCTCGCACCATCGCGCAGCCACGCTGCCCGCTGGCTCACCGGCAAGGTTCGTCGCCTCATCTTTATGTTCAATCTCATCTTGCATAAAGGCGACTAGTTTTTTCTTAATATCTGGGTATTGGTTCAGCTCGGCGTGCACAATCTGCTGTTGGTAATGCGCCTGCACAAACGTCTCAACCGCCGCAACGGTCAGATACACCGACCGCTCGCCGAAGCAGGCTGGTAAAAACCCCGTTAAAAAACCCGCTAGCCGCCAGATCGGCAGCAACACGCTTCGTGCTTGTTTGGGCAGCAGTGCGTTCATCTCGGCAAGATGCTGTTGCTCCGTGGCGAGATGCTGCAGACAAAATTGTCGCAATGCTGGATCAGGCCGCGTCGCCAACACACCGCGATAAATCCAAACGGCACCCGTTTCACCCGCTTGGTCAGAGCGTAATTCTGCCTCAAGCCAAGTTGATAGCGCTATTGCTGCAACGGCCATTAGTTTTTGCTCGCCACCATCATGTAGTTAGCCCGCATATTGCCGGTGAGAAACAAATGTCGCTGCAGCGGGTTCATGCCAACCCCCGTTTGTGACTGCACAGACAAGCCGCCCTGCTGCAAACTCAGCTGCGCTTCTTTAGGTGTGACATAACGTTGCCAAGCATGCGTGCCACGGGGCAGCCAACCTAGAATATATTCAGCGCCAACAATGGTTGTCAGCCAGGAAAACCAAGTGCGATTGATCGTTGCCAAAAACATCAGACCGCCGGCGGCGGTAAGCTCGCAGGTTCGCGCCATAAATAACGGCAAATTGTTGACGTGCTCAATCACTTCCATGTTCAGCACCACGTCAAAGTCATCAATATCTTCAAGTGCTTCAACGGCGCCGCAACGATAATCAATGACGAGGCCTTCGGCTTGCGCATGCTGATGAGCGATGCCAATGTTTTTGGCGGCGACATCAACACCCGTGACCGTCGCGCCCTGTTTTGCCATCTGTTCGGCAAGCAAACCTGCGCCACAGCCGATGTCGAGGATGCGAAGCCCTTTGAGGCTATCCGTCTTAAAATGTTGCTGGATTTTTTGAGTAACGAACGGCGCACGTAAGGCATTGAGTCGATGCAGCGGCCACATGGCACCCTGCGGATCCCACCATTGGTGTGCGAGTCGGTCAAACTTTGCCGTTTCACGCTGGTCTTCGGTTGTAATTGGTTGAATACTCATGACCTTTGTACGCAGCAATATTCGCGCTAGATGAATCAGGCGCTCAATACCACTGATCAATGGCACCGATCAATATCAGCGAGTTAAGGACTCAGCAATAATCTAGCCGTAGCTTATGCTCAACCTAACTATACGACGCCCTTGCCTTTATATCCGACGCCCTACCGCCAAGGAAAAAAATGAACAACGCGAAAAGCGCAAGACACGAGGCGATTATATTAGCCCCAGAATAACTAAAACTATCATGCCCAAAGCCCAGTATAAAAATGCCCGATGCAACAGCGGTGACGTCGATCGCATTAAAAAGCGCACAACTGATAAAAGAAACATTCGCCTTGCGAACGTATGCGATTGTGAAATACTCGGTGCACTCATGGAGTCCGTTATGCGATCACCAAAATCTCTCATTAAATTTACCACCAGCCTGCTGGTGATTGCTCTGAGCGCATCAGCTCAGGCGGCATCCTGTTCAAAGTCTGCCGCGGCAGAGAAGCAGTTACTGTGGGGCGATCTACATGCGCACACAGCTAACTCTCTTGACGCGTGGGCATTTGGCGCTATCGCAACACCGAAAGACGCGTATGCATTTGCAAAGGGGCAATCGCTGCGATTAAGCAATGGCGATATGAAAACCATCGATCGACCGCTCGACTTTGCGGCAGTAACAGACCACGCAGAGACTTGGGATCAAATGTATCGCTGCACTGACCCAGAGTATGTTGACCACCCTTACTGCAACGGTATGCGTGATCTACATGAAAAGAAAGATGCGCGCCAGATCTTCACAAAGTATCTATTGCCTGCGGTCACAACAGAGACACCAACACCTGCCGGCGTCTGTATCGGCGACGAAAAGCGTTGCACTCAGGCAAGAGTCAATCAATGGCGTCGAACCCAAATTGCAGCAAACCAAGCGAATGAACCGTGTGAATTCACTGCACTGATTGGTTACGAGTGGACCGGCTCACCGGGCGGTCGGCATTGGCACCGTAATGTTATCTTCAGCGGCGACAAGGTACCTGATCAAGCCTATGATTTTACGCGCTTTCCTAAGGTTCAACAGCTTTGGCAGAAACTCAGTGACAACTGCGATGAGGAACAAGGTTGCCGTGTGCTGACAATCCCCCACAATATCAATTGGGCTGATGGCGGCAGGACTTTTGCCGTAGAGGATGAAACTGAAGCCGAATGGGCAGTCCGAAACCGTTTTGAACGCCTTGCTGAAATCTATCAAGAGAAAGGATCAAGTGAATGTTTGCCGCAAAACAAAGAAGACTTAGATGGAGACTGCAGTTTTGATTTAGTACAGGAGAACGCGGCAAAAACGATGATCAGTGGCCCAGAAAAATCAACACCGAAAGAGGCTTGGACAAGAGCGCGGTCTTCATACTATCGCTCGCTGCTTGGTCGAGGTCTGGCAGCTTATCAGTTGGGACGTTCCCGCGGTAACCCGCTTATGTTAGGTGCAATAGGCTCAACGGACACACACTTTGGCACGCCTGGGCGAGTTGCGGAGGAAAGCTATACAAGAGGCATCGCAGGGCTTTTGATGACTGACGAACAGCAGCTCGGCAGGACTTCGTTCAATCCCGGCGGCCTCGTTGCCGTTTGGGCAGATGAGAACACTCGCACGGGTGTGTTTGATGCGCTACATCGACGCGAGGCATACGCAACAAGTGGCCCACGTATTAGTCTGCGCTTTGGTGTGGGCGAATCTAATTATTGCGAGCAGCCCAACCCATCATTGCACGTGACCATGGGCGGAAGCCTTGATAAAAGTGCTAACGGTCATGCTCAGTCGCCTTGGTTTGCCATACAAGCCATGAAAGATGCAGCCAAGCTTGAACACATCCAAATTATCAAAGGCGAATATCGCGACGAGCAGATACAAGAAACTGTCGTTGAGGTGGCGAGATACGACAAGGGTCGCAGCAACGCTTGTCTAACTTGGCAGGATGAAGACTTCGATCCAGCCGTTCCGGCCTACTGGTATGCCAGAGTCTTAGAAGTGCCAACGCCTCGTTGGAGCAAACTCCTATGCGAGAAAGCTGAGCTATGCACGCAGTTTCCAGATGCTGATAAGTTGGCTGCCGAGCGCGCATGGTCCTCGCCTATTTGGCATCTACCTGAATAGCGATTTCTCGGTACGCACTATGAAGCGTGCGAAGAAACACGACTGCTACCAGAGGTCGGGCGCGAAAATACGAATATCGACACCGCGAACAGGGCGAGACTCGAGGCCGTTAAGTAAGACGCAGAATAACTAAAACCATCATGCACAAAGCCCAATACAAACGGGCCCGATGCAACGCCGATGACGCTGATCGCATTCGATAGAGCAAATATGCGTGGATAATCTTTGTTGCCGAAAACCTCCGCCAGCCACAGCGGATGCAGCATCAACAAATTGCCTAGCGCAGCACCAAAGCAACCTGCACCGAGCAACAATAGTGCTGGGCTTTCGGCAATACCAATGATGCCCAAACCCAATCCCTGCAATAGGGCACAGCCAATCGTAAAACCGCGTATCGGCAAATACATAACGATCCAGCCACCAAGCAGGCGACCGGAAATTGAAGCGAGCGTTAAGGCTTGAATCGCCAAAGCCGCCGTGCCGAGGCCAAATGTTGTTTCGGCGCGATTGAATAGATGCGATATGCCACCAACCTGCGCGCCCATGCAGAAGACAAACGCGATGCTGACCATCCAAAAAAAACGACTTTGCAATGCATCTTTGTAGGCCCAACCCGCCAGGGTCTGCTGTGCATGCAGTGAATCGGAGGCCATCGTCGGCGGATTACGAATGATCAACAACACGATAGGCAGGGTGAAAAAGAAGAACGCCGCGCCGAACCATTGCATAGATTGCGCGTAACCGTATTGATCGATTACCCACGCTGATAACGGTGTAATGACAATGCCGCCAAAAGAAAGACCTGTCGATGCAACAGACAAAGCAATCGAGCGATTGGCGCCCGGGAACCAGCGGGTGATTAAGGTGGTTGAGACGACAATGGAAACAGCACAATTACCTAAACCGAACAGCGCAAACCAGAAGTAGATTTCACCCAACGACTCAACTTGACTGGCCATGGCAAGGGATGCGCCACCGACAAACGCGCCGCCAATCATTAACACACGGATCGACACCACATTGATCAGTCGAGCTATGGCGATACCACCGACCCCACCGATCAAGAAAAAGAGCGTGATGGCAAAGGAAACCGCCGAGACAGGAAAGCCGGTATCGCGGACCAGAACGTTTAGGTAAACCGACAGATTGTAAAACCCAAACCCGGAGGAAACGGTGAGAACACCAAACATGCCTATGACGATCCACCAGCCGTAATACATTTAAATGCTTATCTATAATTGCGAGGCCGCATCTAGACACAGATTCTTATCGGTAGCAATGTTGTATGCGCCGTGTATCAATTTTGTGGGTAAGCTTGCTAGTATCTATAAAAGACAAAGATCAAAATAAAAACATCACATATCAATCGGAGCACCTATGTCCCGCATCAAATTAAAGGAAGATCACGAACTCTCGCAAGCCACGCTACAAACCGTCAAAGCCATTGAAGCTGGCGGCGGCGACACGTCAACCCTGCGCGGCCTGGCGAACCGGCAAGACATGTTCGATGCCTACTTCAAGTTCTACATGCCAGCGCGAGAAGGCACCACCATTAGCGCCCAACTGATTGAATTGGTGCGGCTGCGTATTGCCCGCCACAACGACTGCTTTACTTGACTAAACGCAAGGCTCCTGCAGGTAGCAGGACACGACCTAACAGAAGATAAAATCCTTCAACTCGATTTGGACAAACCCCTTTCCAATTTTTCAGATGAGGAGCAACTCGCGCTTGAATATGCCGATCTGCTCGCGGCTGACCATCACAATATGGACGATGCTTTCTTTGATCGATTAAAAACACACTATTCAGACGAACAAGTGCTAGAGCTTGGCATGATGATTGGCCAGTTTATTGGCTTTGGTCGGTTGCTGGCGGTGCTGGATTTAGAATCGAAGTTCTGCCCCATCGAGCCCTAACGAAAAGCTGGTCGCGCCGCAGCAATGCGGCCGGCAGGCGATTTACGGGCCTAGGACTCACGTCCTTATGAGCCCTATTGAGCCCCTCTTATAAAATCTCTTTTTAGACCTCACATTAGACCTCACATTAGACCTCGCATCAGATCTCGCAGGACAACCAGCACAACGGCTATCCGATCAGACATGGTTCGTTGTAGTATTGCCCTTCAAATTATCAGAGTGTAAAACACATGCTTAAGCTCCACGGTTTCACCGGCAGTAATTATTTCAATATGGTCAAAATGGCCCTCATCGAAAAGGGTATTGAGTTCGAATTTGTGAATACCATGCCAAGTCAGAAAGATGAGTTTCTGGTTAAAAGCCCTATGGGCAAAGTGCCTTGCCTCGAAACCGAACAGGGTTTTATCAGTGAAACTGATGTGATCTTTGATTACCTTGAAGAACTAGGCCAAGGTCCATCTCTAATGCCAACCGATGCATACGAACGTGCGAAGGTACGGGAGTTAATCAAAGAGCTTGAACTGTATATCGAACTACCTGCTAGAACATGTTTCGCAGAAGCGTTTTTTGGCGGCACTGTTAGCGAAGAGGTTAAAGAAAAAGCCCGCGCCAACATTTTGAAAGGTGTTGATTGTATTCAGCGTAATGCTAGCTTCTCACCTTACATTGCCGGTGATAGCTTTACCTATGCTGACATTATGTTTATGTACACCGCGCCTTTGGCTGGTGCAGCGAGCAAGAAAGTGCTCGATCTAAACCTGACGGAAGCCTTCCCAGAAGCAAAACCACTGTCAACGTTGATTGCAGAAAGAGATTCAGCCAAGCAAATTGCAGCTGATCAAAAGGGTTAGTCAAACGAATTGTTTAGACTAGGAAGCAGACTCTTGCTGGCGCGTATCCGGGCAAACATTGGCTTGATACACACCCACTAAGAGTCTTGCCTTTTTCTACCTCTGGCGACGCGCTAGTCGCTATCCTTCAAGATTCTTACATGACCATCAAGATGCACATCAGGTTGTGGATAAGCAACGACGATGCCGGCCTTTTCAAACGCGTCCTCTAATGCAAAGCGGATGTCAGACCATATCTGCCGACCGTTACGTTCGCCTGAGCTGTGCTTGCAGGCTCTTAAAAATTGTCGCTTTGGCAGCGGTTTTAACAGGCTATTAGGCGCGTAATACTCTCGACATAGCCTACGAGCTCATCACCCAGGTCAGCGTCTTCTTCCGCCGGGGGTTGGTAGCTGTGAGCCGCGCTGGCGAGCATATCGATCAGTTCACCCATGAGTTCATCAGTCTCGGTAACTTGATGGGCTATTTGTGCCAGGCAGTATTCCAATTTGTTCATCTCGTTCTCCTTAACCTACAGTTTAATTATTTGCCGTTTGATGTTGGTTTGTTTGTGTGATGTCCAGTAGTATAGTCGTCATAAGATACATGTCTATTATGTATACATGTACATGTCGTGTAATCAAGCAGGTCGACCAGCAGGAGCAACAACAATGAAGATCATTGACGGTAAAAAAGCGTGGCAGACTCGCTGGGATTTACTACTACGCTATAGAACAATTGAGATCATTGCCCTGTGGGAAGGCAGGCTGACGACCAATCATTTGTGTGACACTTTTGGTATCGGCCGGCAACAGGCCTCGAAAGACATCAACACCTATAATTATGACTGCGCTCCCGGCAACCTGGAATACGACAAGACGCTAAAAGGGTACAAACCCTCAAAGGCATTCAAGCCGGTCTATACCTCGGGCAATGCCGATGAGTATTTGCATTTACTCAATCGCAATGACGACCTCAGCCAGACGTTTAGCGCCCTACCCCTGAGTACCGCCAATACAGAAGTTATCAATGCGCCGGCGCGCAAACTAGCACCGGCACTGATACGCAATATCGTACAAGCCGCTCGGCAATGTCGCCGCATTGATGTTGACTACGTGTCGCTGGTTAATCCCGACCACGAGGGGCGCGTTATCGTGCCACACACATTGGTGTTTACGGGCTTGCGTTGGCATGTCCGCGGCTGGTGTGAGAAGAACAGTGAATACCGCGATTTCGTTCTGAGTCGCTTCCGAGGTATACCGGAATTAATGGACCTATCTGGCCACACGGTTGCCGAAGATATGGATTGGCATACGGATGTTGAGGTTCGCTTAGTGCCGAACCCCGAGTTAAACAAAGCGCAACGCCAAGTCGTAGCTGAAGACTATGGCATGCTCGATAACAAGCTGGCGATAACCACCCGTGGTCCTTTAGTTCAATATCTGCTGCAGGAGTTGCGGGTTGAACCCAACGCCCGGGATATGTCTGCCCGATCTCAACCCATTGTTGTGTCTAACCGCAAGGAAATTTCGCGCTGGTTGTTTGCGTAATCGCCCTTTTGATCAGAACTGAATAAGTCCGTTCGTTAAAAAACCTGAATCATGCAATCAGCATCAAAATAGTTCACTATCCGCCAATATAAAGAAGTGTAAAGTCATTTAAGGAATCTCAACCCATGAGCTCAAATTCAGCCACCAAAGAAGACTTCGGTTATCGCACAACCGCCGCGCAAGCGGTTGCCGGCATTGATCTGACCGGAAAGCATGCCATTGTTACTGGCGGTTATTCTGGAATAGGTCTAGAGACTGTTAAAGCGCTGGCAGCTGCTGGTGCATCCGTTACCCTCGCCTGTCGTGACTACGAGCGGGCGCTTGAAACGGCATCCGCGATCAACACTGAAATCGGCAGTGAGCGCGTTGATGCGCTGGCCTTATCGCTCGATTCCCAAGCGGCAGTGAAACAAGCCGCAACAACGTATTTATCGCGCCACGACACGCTGGATATTTTGATCAACAACGCGGCTGTCATGGCCTGTCCTTATGGTAAAACCCAGGAGGGCTTTGAGCTTCAGTTTGGCACCAATCACCTTGGCCATTTCACCTTCTTTAAGGGTTTGCTGCCGGCGCTACTGAACGCAGACTATGCCCGCGTCGTTTGCTTAAGCTCAACGGGGCATTTCTTAAGCCCTGTTGTGTTTGACGATATCGGCTTTGAGCATCGTGATTACGAGCCTTGGTCTTCCTACGGTCAGGCAAAAACAGCCAACGCGCTAATGGCATTGGGCATCCAACAGCGTTATGCGGCACAGGGTATTGAGGCCTTTGCGGTCCACCCTGGTGGCATTATGACAACACTGCAAAGGCACATGACAAAAGAAGATATCCAATCCAGAGGCTGGGTTGACGAGCAGGGCAACGTCAATGAGCTCTTTAAGACGACGCAGCAAGGTGCATCCACTTCAACTTGGGCGGCAACCAGCGAATACCTGCAAGGCAAAGGTGGCCAGTACCTTGAGGACTGCAGCGAAGCAGTTGTGCATGACACATTACCGGCGTCCAGAAACGGTGTCATGTCCTACGCCGTGAGCGGCGACAATGCGAATACGCTTTGGGACTTGAGCGAGGCGTTAGTCGGTTAATCTAAAACAAGCTTGAGCGAGGAACAGCTATGACGGTAAAAATAGGTATCAACGGCTTTGGTCGTATCGGAAGGCTGGTGCTTCGCGCCGGCTTTGATCAGACCGGGTTTGAATTTATACAAATCAATGACCCCGCGGCAGATGCAGCAACCGCGGCGCATCTGGTTAATTTCGATTCGATTCATGGTCGTTGGCAGCATGAGGCGACCGCGCAAACTGATTCTGAAACGCACCCGCAAGACCATATAAAGGTCGCAGGGAAATCCATTCAATGGTGTCAGAACAAGACAATCGCTGAAACTGACTGGTCCAATTGCGACATTGTGATCGAAGCATCGGGAGTGATGAAGACCCAAGCACTCTTAAAACAGTACCTAGAGCAGGGCGTTCAAAGCGTCATTGTCACGGCGCCCGTTAAAGAAGACGGCGTACTGAATGTGGTCATGGGCGTGAATGATGATCTGTATGACCATGAACTATTCCCCATCGTCACCGCCGCTTCCTGCACGACAAACTGCATGGCACCGGTAGTAAAGGTGATTCATGAAAAGCTCGGTATCAAGCACGGTTCGATGACCACTATCCATGACATTACCAATACGCAAAATGTGCTGGATGCGCCGCACAAAGATCTGCGTCGCGCCCGGGCGAGCAGCATGAGCTTAATACCAACAACGACGGGGTCCGCAACAGCGATCACTCACATATTTCCCGAACTTCAAGGCAAACTAAACGGTCATGCGGTACGCGTACCCTTAGCGAACGCATCATTGACAGATTGTGTTTTCGAAGTTGAAACACCGACTACCGTTGCAACAGTTAACGACTTTCTAAAGTCGGCAGCGCAAGGCGAACTGAGCGGTATTTTGGGCTACGAAGAACGGCCACTGGTATCCATCGACTACCGCACCGACCCTCGATCCGGCATTATTGACGCACTATCAACCATGGTCATTAACGACACGCAGGTGAAACTCTATATCTGGTACGACAACGAGTGGGGTTATGTAAACCGCTGTGTTGAATTAACTCAATTGGTCCAGCGCTCGCTTGCAGCTCAAACCAACGGCCGACAGCCGACTGCTTGATGAGCAATACGCCCGCCATTGAGTCAGTGAAGGTACGTCAATACCTGACCATCACAGGTAACTACTGGGCCTTCACACTCACCGACGGCGCGCTGCGTATGTTGGTAATCCTGCATTTCCATGCACTCGGTTATAGCCCGCTGTCGATTGCCATGCTGTTCCTTTTTTATGAAGTCTTTGGTGTCATCACCAACCTCGTAGGCGGCTGGCTTGGTGCACGTATCGGGCTTGCCCGTATCATGAACATCGGCTTGCTGCTGCAAATAATCGCCCTTGCCATGTTGTTAGTACCGGTCGCAATGCTAACCGTACCCTGGGTAATGTTTGCCCAAGCGTTGTCGGGGATTGCCAAAGATTTGAATAAGATGAGCGCCAAAGCCTCCGTTAAGAATCTTGTGCCTAGCGGTGAGGGCAACGAAGAGCGCCGGCTATTCAAATGGGTAGCACGACTCACCGGGTCGAAAAATGCGATGAAGGGTTTCGGCTTTTTCCTTGGCGGCCTGCTCTTAACGCTGTGTGGATTTCAAATAGCGATCCTTGGTATGGCACTCGCCCTGACGCTTGTTTGGCTATCAAGCTTGATACTGTTGCCCGCCAATTTGGGCCAGTCAAACAACAAGCCAAAATTTACCGATATTTTTTCAAAGAGTCGCTCGATTAACCTGCTCTCTGCGGCAAGACTATTTTTATTCGGCGCACGCGATGTCTGGTTCGTTGTCGCCTTGCCGGTTTTTCTCGCCATGGAACTTGGCTGGAGTCATTGGCAAGTAGGCAGCTTCCTGGCTGCTTGGATCATCGGTTATGGCATCGTGCAAAGTCTTGCACCGAGCCTTTATAAACAGCGGACGCCGGATGGAAACAGCGCACTGGGTTGGGCCTTGCTGTTAGCGCTTATCCCCACGCTCATCGCCTTGGCGCTCTTGCAGACGACGCATATTCAAATTAGCTTGGTTGTCGGTCTGTTGATCTTCGGCGTCATCTTCGCCATCAACTCGTCCATCCACAGCTACCTTATCGTTAGCTACGCTGACGCGGATGACGTTTCTATGGATGTAGGCTTTTACTATATGGCCAACGCCATGGGACGATTAATTGGAACGGTACTGTCTGGCTGGGTGTTTCAAACGTGGGGGTTAGCCGCCTGCCTAATAATCTCAACGCTATTTCTGTTAACCGCAGCTTTGCTTTCTAGGGGCTTGCCGGCGCTCGTTCGTCGCTAGCAAACACACTTTTTCAGCCAATCGATAAGCTCGAACCGCACGAAAAACTGCGCATTATTTTGTTTAAATTTTTTTGAATAAAGATGGCATACTCCCTACCACCTATTTGTATGCCTTTTTCAAAAAGCAGGTGAAACTCAACATCGGAGTCGAATCATGTCACAGATAACCAAACCAGATAATCGATGCTATCCCGAAAAAGTCGATAACGAATGGCTATCGCAGGTGCTGGCTTATTCGGGTCACAACGGTGTCGTAAGAAGTTTTACCAAGAAGAACATTGGCACAGGCCAGGTAGGCCAGAATGTAAGATTTGAATTGGACTATGCCTCCGGCAATGGTCCGTCATCTTTAGTTGGCAAGTTCGCCTCCGATGACCCGGTCAGTCGGCAAACAGGCATTGCCGTCAATGATTATCTTAAAGAGGTATTGTACTACCAGCAGATCGAACCCACCGTCGATATACGCACACCCAAAATTTATTTCTCTGCCATTAACCTAGATCAAGCCGATGAGTTTGTTTTGATGATGGAGGATCTAACACCCGGGGTACAGGGTGATCAACTTGCCGGCTGTAATGCTGACCAAGCGGCGCTGGCGATCACTGAACTTGCAGGACTTGCTGGCCCAAGATGGTGTGACCCAACATTAAAAGACATTGAATGGTTGGCGCCAACCATGCCTGCCGATAATCCACGAGCACTGTGGGACATGGTTTGCCCAGGTTTTCTTGAGCGGTACGGCGACAAACTTAAACCTGAGCACGCACGTCTGGTGACCGACTTAGGCGAAAAGTTTCATCTCTATAATGGCAACACGCCTGACAAATTTACGCTGGTGCATATTGATTACCGGCTCGACAATATGATGTTTGGCGGGCCCTACCCCATTACGGTTGTTGACTGGTCGCCATCCATAGGCACCGGCGGCGCTGATGCGGCCTACTTTATGGGCACGGGCATGGATGCGGCACCAAGGGCGGCCTGTGAAGTCGATGTGCTGAAACAATACCATCAACGCTTAAAGAGCTATGGGGTCGACAACTACACCTTTGATGAATGCTGGAACGACTATCGCTTGAGCAGTTTTGCAGGCTTGGTCATGGCCGTCATCGCATCAATGATTGTTAACCAAACGGAACGTGGCGATGAAATGTTTATGACCATGTTACGCCGTAGTGCTGACATGGCTCTACACTTGGACGGGCTTGATCTACTTAAGTAGATAAAAATCCGATGGCTGCTGACACAAATGGTGGCACCAAAGCATCAATTACGTGCGTGTAGATTTTATTTGCCGGTGAACGTCGGCTTGCGCTTTTCAACAAATGCGTTCATGCCTTCTTGGCCATCTAGCGTTCTTGAAGCATCAGATATCGCCCGAGACTCGAGTTCCATTTGGGTCTCAAGCCCATTATCGAAAGACTGATTTAGAAGCGCTTTCACTTTCCCGAAAGAAAGTGTTGGACCAGACGCAATAGTAGCCGCGAGTTTGGCAACCACGTCATCTAAATCATCTGCAGCGACAGCTTGATTGAGAATGCCCCACTGTACCGCTTCGGCTGATGATAAGACGCGGTTAGTCAACATTAACTCTCGAGCTCGTCGATCACCAATTCGCCTGGGTAGAAAATAGGTCGAACTACCATCTG
This sequence comes from uncultured OM182 clade bacterium, assembly GCA_905182025.1. GTDB lineage: Bacteria > Pseudomonadota > Gammaproteobacteria > Pseudomonadales > Azotimanducaceae > JAHRVQ01. Next base: position 12,313 of record CAJJAA010000006.1, on the reverse strand, counting down.
GAGAAAGACCCGCATTGGTATATGCCATAACGAATTTCGCACTATCGACCGACACAGCCAAATCACATGCCGCAACCAAGCTCAAACCAGCACCAGCGGCTGTACCGTTTACTTTGGCGATCACCGGCGCATTCATGCGTGTAAAACGTGAGATGGCCAAATGCAAATCACCGGTCATCTCTGATAATAAGTGTGGCGCATTATCACCGGCACTAACAAACTCGCCCAGATCACCGCCCGCAGAGAACATCTTGCCAGCGCCGGTAACAATTACAGCTCTGAGCTCAGGATTGCGATCACATTCAATCGAAACAAGGTTCAATTCTCTAGCCATGGCCGGGTTCAACGCGTTGGCAGAATCTGGTCTGTTCAAGGTAATTGTTGCGATGCTATCGCTAAATTCATATATCAGTGTTGCGTAGTCCATTATATTTTTGTACCTATTATAAAATTCTAACGCTATTAATTTGCGCTTAAGCTCGTCAATCCGACGCTGCGTTTGACACCTATTGCGATATTGCTAGTCGACTTGAACGCGATCATTGCCGACCGGCAAGGTGAACCACATACCATCGTCGGTCAGCACAACATTGTCGGGCAAATCATTTTTGTAGATCTTTTCCATAACGATGTTCGTTGGTGCTGGCACCATATGATAAAAACCTGTCATTTGAACGTCACTTGCACCAATCATTTCAATCAACTTCTCGGTTGATGCATGGTAGTCCTGCACATCCTTGAGAATTTTTGCGCCTCGAGTGCGGCCCGCTTCTGTCGCCCCTGCAATCATCCTATCTAAAATCGGCAGTGAGAGTGCATCAGTCAGCAGTAAATCGATACCCTTGACCTGCTCTGCCAAGGTTGTTGTGACGTTTGTGTCACCCGTGACAACAACCACTCTGTCTTTGTATTCAATCTTGTAGCTGACGGCAGGTGAAATTGGCGAGTGGTCAGCACTAAAGGAAGTGATCTTTAGTGAGCCAATCGTTAACGCCTCATCGGCGTCGAGTCGCACAGGTTGAAGGACGGCCAGTTTCTCTGGCATGAACGCTTTACCATGGTGTTCAGTTCGATACTGCACATCCAATTCATAGGTGTCATTGATACCCGAGATAACTTTTTTGATGCCTTTAGGGCCATAGACTTTCATCGGCTCTGGGCGACCGCCAACCCAGGAAATCAGATTTACTTCATATAATTCTGCAATATGGTCTGAATGAAAGTGCGTCACCAGCACGCCGTCGAGCCTGTTCAGCGGCATGTTTGCCGACTGAAGGTTGCGCGTTGAACCCGCGCCAGAGTCAATAACAAAGAAGTGCTCAGGTGTGATGATGGCAATACAGCCCTGTGCACGACCCGCCGCGGGCAATGGTGAAGAACTGCCGCAGACTAAGACTCGAAGACTATCATCACCATGTTCGTAGTCTTGCGCCATCGCTAGCTTGACGCCTCTATCCAACAGAAAAATTTGGCCTGACTCATTATTGAGCACGACGGCAATAATACCTAAACCAATTGCTAGGATAATTAATACTGCTCGAACCACGTTAATGCTCCATCTAATTTTCGCCAGGCTAACCACAAAGGCGGGCTTAGCCTTTGTGATGATAGCCCTTTGGTTTAGGTTTAGTCCTTTTTACCCAACAAAAATGCACAGGTGCAAATCCATGCCGTTAATACCAGCTCAACAATAATAATATCGGTTGCCATATCGGCACCATTGAAGAGCGCAGCCACGGTTCTAAATACCGCCGCACCACCTAGATACAAAGCCGCGGCATAAAGCAGTTTACTATCGCTCTTAAAAGCGCCTAAAAAGATTAGCACCGCCGTGCCAATAAAGAAGGATGTGAAATCACCCAACTGAGTTGACAACCCAATGCCTGTCAACAGTTCCATACCGAGACTCTGCGCGGTCTCTAGTGGCGTTGCGATAAAGCCAATGCCATTGATCAACATCGGAATGCCCGGGATCGCAGCTGCCACTCTGATTACATTTTTATTCATGGGGTAACGCTCCTGTTTGTTATTCTTATTAAGAAGATGAAACCAACGGCTCACAGCCGGTACCATTTAACAGCGCTTGCACAAATCCTTGATCGGCTTCACTCAGTTCATTGAACATGGCACGAATCCATTGCAGACATTTTCCCTGATAGGGGAAAGTAGGCTGAACCCATTGACGACCATCAATTGTCGTTTCCATCTGATCCTCACCTTTCATCATTGCTTGTGCATTTGCAAGCAAAGCGGGTACATAGGTGCGCCCCACTTCAGTCAACATATCACTGAGCACGTCGCCGAGTTCGTCTCGGCCAATAAATCCGTCGGCATCCGCAGGGTTACCGGATAGATCGTCAACAACATCCGTCCATGCATAAACACGGGGCGCTTTATCAAGACAGATTTTGGCTGGGGTTGGGTCGAACTTGGCGAGTTGCGTTAGCTGCGCATAAATAGCGAAGTCAGCGGAGCTTGGTCGATTGCCAAACATAAAGGTTTGTTTTTCTATGATTTTATCAAAAATTTCTAGAAAGCGGACGTAACTGTCCTCGATGACAGGCGCCGTGATGTCGTTGGAACCAACGACATAAAGCCGAGTGATCTGACGTTCGGCAACGTAGGCCTGCATCTTATCCAGCTGTTGCGAAGATTCGTTAAGCCCGCGCCAGCGCGGTAATATTTTGCCAGCCTTCTGGATGTCCGCATCGTAATACCAACGATAGTGAAACATGGCTTTTGTTAGCCATTCGTCACCGTAGTCTTCAAGTAAATAATTTATGAAAGTAAGGACCGGATCGGCTGGGATAGTTTCTCGACCGGAAAAGTCCTGTTCGAATCGACGAATTAGCGGCGTGGAATCGACCACAGCCTCAAGCTTGCCGTCACCATTCGGTAAATAGAACGTCGGTAGTAAGCCGACCTTCGCCTCTGGCAAATTTTCAGCGGTGCTTTGATCACCGATTAGAAGCTTATAGGGAATACGCCGATACCGAAGCAAAGCCAACATCTTTCGTGTGTAAGGAGAGCCAGGTGCGCCTTTGAACTGCAGGGGTACAGGTAATGTCATAGGGATTACTCCAACTTAATTTTCTTTCATTCCAACCGCCTTGCTTTTGGCTAGGCGATATGGAATTTGCACCTATAATAATGAGTACCATTAATTAAAGCAATCTGTAGAATCGTCGCAAATCATCACGAGTACTCAGCTTGAAATCAGATTTTGTTATTGTCGGTGCAGGTTCCGCAGGCTGCGTTCTAGCCAATAGACTCTCAGAGTCAGCATCCGTGACTTTGATCGAGGCAGGACCTAGGGATCACAGTTGGGATTTTCGGATTCACATGCCTGCCGCCCTGTCCCATATTCTGTCCTCGGACACTTACAATTGGTTCTACGACTCGGAACCTGAACCCCATTTGAACAATCGTAAAATTTACTGTCCTCGAGGCCGTGTGTTGGGGGGATCATCATCAATTAACGGCATGATCTATGTACGCGGACATCGGGAAGATTTCAATCAATGGGCACAACGGCCCGGATTGGAGGATTGGGATTATGAACACTGCTTACCCTACTTTAAAAAAGCAGAGAACTACGTTGGCGGCGAATCAACCTGGCGTGGCGTGGATGGACCGATGCAGGTGAATCAGGGCAAACTAAATAACCCACTATTCCATGCCTGGCTCAAGGCGGGCGCTGAAATGGGTCATGCGGTCAGAGACGACTTTAATAGCGAGCATCAAGAAGGCTTTGGTGTCTTTGATCAAACCATCAACAAAGGAAAACGGTTTAGCACCGCCCGCGGCTATTTGCATCCCGTAAAACAACGCAAGAATCTCACTATCATCCCCAAGGCAACGGTGCACAAGATTCGTTTTGGCCGCGACAGCCAAGGTAACCAGACCCGCGCGGAAGCGATCGAGGCTACGATAAACGGCAGGCAACAAACTATACAGGCAGGTACAAAAATCATTCTCTGCAGCGGCGCCATTAATACGCCCCAACTTATGATGCTGTCGGGGGTTGGCGATAGCGTTGAACTGGAACGCCACGGTATCGATGTACAGCAGCATCTACCCGGCGTCGGCAAGAACCTACAGGATCATCTGGAAACCTACGTTCAATTCAGCTGCAAAAAACCAGTTTCTATTTTCCCGGCACTGAAGTGGTACAACCAACCGGCAATTGGTATGCAGTGGTATCTAAGGCAAACCGGTGCAGGCGCCACCAATCATTTTGAAACCGGCGCTTTCCTGCGCAGTCGACCTGAACTGAAGCAACCGGATTTGCAGTATCACTTTTTACCCATCGCCATGAACTACGATGGTTCCGATAAACATAACGGACACGGTTTTCAGTTCCATGTAGGGCCGATGAAACCTACCAGTCGAGGCGAAGTGACACTGAACAGCGCGAACCCCGGTGACGCACCGAAGATTAATTTCAATTACAACGCCACCCAAGAAGATCAAGATACTATTCGACGTGGTGTTGAGATCGCAAGGGAGATCGCGAAACAGGACGCGTTTGCCGAATATGTCGATGCGGAACTCAACCCTGGCAGCATCGACATCGATACCTTTGTTCGCAATAACAGTCACAGCGCCTACCATCCCAGCTGCTCTTGCCGGATGGGGACGGACGACATGGCTGTTGTTGACGGTCGAGCCAATGTTCACGGCATCGAAAAACTGAGTATTGTCGACGCTTCGATCATGCCGGACATCACCAACGGCAACCTAAATGCACCTGTGATCATGATGGCTGAAAAGCTAGCGGATGTGCTTTTAGGCAATGAGGCCTTAGCAGCCGGAACATCAACACCGTAATGGAATGACACGCATTTATGAAAACGCTACCGACACGCAATGTTGCCCGTGCCATCTTGATCAACGACAAGCATCAATGCTTCTTGTTTAAACTCAAATTACCCTGGATATCAGGTGCAGTATGGATGGCAGCCGGCGGTGGTATGGAAGCCGGCGAGAGTCCTCAAAAAGCGCTAATACGCGAACTCTATGAAGAAACGGGTTTGACGAATGTTGACGTCGGCAACCTACTTTGGGAATGCCGTTTTAGTTTTCAGTACAATAACGAGATTCGGCCCATTTATGAACGCTACTACCTCGTGAAGACGCAGGATTTTGAACCTAGCTTTGAAGGTATGGCCCAATATGAAATCGATTCGCTAGTCGAGTTCCGTTGGTGGTCTCTTACCGAGCTGCAGACAACCACCGATTATTTCTCACCAAAACAGTTACCAACACTCCTTTCGCAGATACTCGAAGCGACTTTTAGCGACAGGGATCTGATCATTACCGATCCGCTACCGACAAACTATGCGCCCTGCTAACGGCTAAGCAAGCCACCACCGGCATCAACAAAATTAGCCAAGCGGCTGCAAAGTCACAGGCACCTCTCGGAACATCATCCTTATAGGCAGATCAGGTCGCAGATCCAGTCATGACGAAATGTTCGAAGACTCAGCATGATGTCATACTAATGTTTTAAGCAGACTGACAGTCAAGCAATCGTTCAGGCGCAGAGAGCTGCCTAGATCTCAGAAAAGATCCAGATCAACGTGCAGTCGGTATAAATGGAATTCTACGTTGAATTCATTGATGAACGCACAAATGACAGTCAAGCAGGGCGTCCTTCTGGTTAATCTCGGCATGCCCGATGATACTAGCGTTCGTGCAATACGACGTTATCTGACAGATTTCCTGATAGACCGCAGGGTCGTCAATATCTCACCTGCGTTGTGGTTGCCGATCTTGTACAGTTTCATCTTACCGTTTAGACCAAAGCGTTTGGTGGCAAATTACGCTGCTATTGAAATAGACGGTAAAATGCCCGTACACATTTACAATAAAGCGCTTGCACAAAACACGGAAGCGAACCTACAGCAGGCAGGTCATTCAATCAGGGTCGTATCAGCCATGACCTACGGTAATCCCTCAATCCAAGCCGGGCTTGAAACACTGCAGTCCGAGCAGATTGAGGAGGTGCTAATCATCCCCTTGTTTCCTCAGTACTGCGCTGTAAACACGGCGGCATCATTCGATAAATTGGCCGCTGCCTTGGCAAAGAAAAAAAACCTGCCGAAAATCAAAATCATCAACCAATACTTTGCTGAACCTGACTATATCGCCGCGCTAGCAACCTCCATCGAAAATGCGGCTACTGGCGCCCAAACGCATGCGAGCGTCAACTGCAGCGAATATCTGACGGATGACACAAAACTACTGTTCTGCTTCAATGGTATACGCAAACGGCAAGTTGATGGTGGCGACCCCTACCCTCGCCAATGCGTGCAGACAGCGGAGGCTATAGCGGCAAAACTAAAGCTGAGTCCCTACCAATGGTTACTCACCTATCAGCCTCGCATTGGTGCAGAGGAATGGCTTCAACCCTTTACGAGCGATACGTTGAAGAATCTACCCGCCCAAGGCGTAAAAAAACTACTGGTGATTTGTCCCGGATTTGCTGCGGACTGCCTAGAAACGTTGGAAGAGATCGATATTGAAAACAAAGCAGTTTTTATGCAGGCCGGTGGCGTGAGTTACAACTACATACCCTGCCTTAATGATCAGCAAAGCCACGTCAAGCTGATGAAAACCCTCATCATGGCCAATCTATAATGCGCTTACAGCGGCATTGCGTTGGCGTTGACGGCTCGAACTGATGGCGAGTTTTGAAAGACGCATGAGATTGCATGATCGATTAATCAGCCAATTGTGCCACTTTCATAAATAGGTTTTGGATCTGCCGACTGGCGCGAATTGCTACGCAGCTGGCAGCAAAGCTTTTCACAACCTATGACGCTATGCGACGACAGGCTCAACATAGTTATAGCCGGCAACTCGATCGCCGCCTAGTTCTATTGCGGATAGTAAAGCTTGCTCGGCATGGCCAATCAAGTCTCCTGGCTGCTCCGTACCGTGATACGAGGTAATGCCACCAGATGCAGTGATCTTCAGGTCATCCTTGTCATTAACCTGAATCTGGCTGATAAGCTGACTAACGCGACTGATAATTACCAGCGCATCTTCCTCAGAGCACCCGGATAAAACCAAACCAAATTTATCCGTGTCCAACCTCGCGATAACATCAACTTCTCGAAGCGCCGCTTTGACGATACGAGAGAATAGTTGCAACACCTCATTACCACGCGCTAAACCCTGCCGATCAACAATCTCAGAAAACTGATCCAATTGAGTCACAGCGACAGTGAAGCTATAAGCCCCACGTTCACTCATGGCGACATGTTGCATAAGTAAATCTTCGAAATGACGTTTGTTCGAGCAGCCGGTGAGTTCATCGAGGGTTGTGATCTGAGCGAGTCGCGTTTTCACTTCTGCTAACGCGTCGTTACTCGCCTTGAGCTGCGAATTCACTTCGCTTACTTCAGCGGCAAATTTCTTCGTTGAAAGGTTGATAAGCAGCACCGGGATCAGAGCAAGAATAACAACAGCAAAGCCAGTGAAGGCCATCTGACGTACATCTATGTCGCCGAGTAAAGCTAAAAGCCCACCATAGACAATGGCAGCGCCGCCAATAACAACTACATTCATTTGAGATTTTTGCATAATCAATCCAATAGGCCGCTGAAAACAAGCAACAAACAACGACGCGAGGCACAGATGATAATCCAAACAAGCCGCAAAGCATAACCTGTTAATTTCGCCAGACCCGTATATTCAGCTTATTATTGAATCAGCCGCATTACTTTCGGTCTCTTCTCTAAAGATACAGTGCCGAATGTTAATCAATGTTCGCCCCAACGCCTCAAGGTCGATTGATATGAATGACGATTGGCTACTCGTAATTGGTGATCCAATCATCGTCAAGCATTTTGAAGAAATGATCGAGCATACGTAATGTCAGCCCCCAGACCACTTGATCGCCAACCCCATAGCCCGGGAAGGATTGCCCCGACACGGCTGGAAATTGCAGCTGGGTGACATTCTCACCGCTAAACATGTCGGTCAACGAGCCCCACAGCACGTCGGCCACCTCATAGTTCGGCGAAAAACTGGGTTCAAGGTTATGCAGTTGGTAAACGAAGGGGGAAACAACGATATTGAAATCCCTACCCCTCGGGTTCGCCTCTACATCGTGAATCTTGCCAAGAAAATGTGCCTCTGCGCGCAGATCCAAGCCAATCTCCTCCATGGTTTCCCGTTCGGCCGTATCACGCAAAGAAAGATCGTGGTCTTCATAATGCCCACCAGGAAACGCCATTTGCCCAGACCAAGGGTCGCCTTCTTTTGTCGACCGCAAAATAAATAATGCTTCCGTATGGCTCGGCAATGGGCGCAGGATAGCCGCGACCGCTGCGTGTCGTGTGTTCTTCTTTGGTTGGAACGTACGTTCATCGTCGTGCAACGAACGCTTGATGTTATCGATACTTAACGGCATTTTGCCCCACCTGCTTGGTCGCAGGGATTTGTTGTGAAAGTGAGTTTATGTAGGACATACTATGTCGACTGAAAATGATTCTCAAATTCAATATTCGGCGATGAGCTCAATAAAGACATACCGATCGTTGGGTTAGCCATTTAGATCGGATACGTACATGTCGAAATCACGCAAAAAAACACCCGCTACAAACAACCTGAACAGATTTTTACTCATCATCGCCCTGTCGACTACTTTTGGTCTGAGCGGTTGCGCCGTCAACCCTGTGACAGGCAAAAACGAGCTTTCGTGGATATCGACTGATGATGAGATCAACATCGGTCGTCAGCAATATCTGCCGTCGCAACAGTCTCAGGGCGGCCAGTTCCTCGCTGACCCCGCTTTGAACGACTATATTAATGAAGTAGGCAAACGAGTCGCCAATGCAGGTGACCGTGACTTACCTTATGAATTTGTTGTTCTCAATAATTCAGTGCCGAATGCCTGGGCGTTACCCGGTGGCAAAATTGCTATCAATCGTGGTTTGTTACTCGAACTTAAAGACGAGGCGGAACTCGCGGCGGTCCTTGGCCATGAAGCTGTCCATGCTGCCGCCAAGCACGGCGCCAACTCACTTCAGCGTAGCCAGATTATGCAGGGTCTTGTCGTTGCCACGTCAATCGGCGCTTCAACCACAGACTATGGAAACTACATTGTCGGCGGGGCCCAGGTCGGGGCTCAAATGATAGGGCAAAAATATGGACGCGATGCAGAACTTGAAGCTGACTACTATGGTATCAAATACATGAGTCTGGCCGGCTACGAACCCGCCGCCGCGATTGGATTACAACAGACATTCGTCAGGCTCTCAGAGGGACAGGCATCGAGCTGGATTGATGGTTTGTTCGCAAGCCACCCGCCATCACAGTCTCGGGTTGAGGCAAATCGTACAACAATCGCCGAGCTCAACTTACCGAGCGGTGAACGCTATGCAGACCGCTATCAACAAAAAATTCGCTTCATTTACGACAACCGCCATGCGTACAAGAAAGCCGATGTCGCCTCCTCCACCGAGGATTTGACGCAAGCGCATGCTTTAGTAAAGGCAGCAATAAAGTCCGTGCCGACAGAGGCAAAGTTTTCGGGACTCCAGGGCAACATCTATTTCCAACAGAAAAAATTCGACCAAGCAAAGACATCATTCAATCAAGCCTTAGCTCTGGACGATAGTTATTACGAATACTATCTAGGGCGCGGCTTAACATACCAACAACTTGGTAATGCTGAAGCCGCCAGGCAGGATTTGCTTCGCAGTCACCAATTGCTACCAACCGCGGTATCCAGTAACGCGCTGGGGCGACTCGCGCTTACACGGGGTGATCGAAGAGAGGCTAAACAGTATTTTCAAATGGCGATGGGCAGCGACAGCCCAACAGGCGAGTCAGCATCAAACAATTTCATGCTGTTAGATATCCCGGACAACCCAAGTCTGTACATCGGCGTCAGCGCCACAACCTCTGAAGATCAACAACTCATCGCCCTACTCAGCAACAAGACTAATATCAATATGACCGACATTCAGATACAAGTCTCTGCTCAAATCGATGGCCAAGCATTACAGCGCGACTTTAGCCTTAAGTCGTTGAACGCTAAAGCGTCTCTGTCATTAGCGACAGGGTGGAAGGCGGCCACCTCCATCACAAATGTTTCAATCCAGATACTCGATGCCAATGTGTCTCAGTAGACATGAGTAGAGAAGCCCGCTAACAATAAGCCGGCCTCACAATGTCTTAACATTATCCTCAGGCTTTCGATCGATGAGTTTGTTCAGCGGATCGATGCCTACGGAGAGTGGCTTTTCTGCCACGCGGATTTTAAATGTCATCGTCGACTGATGTTCAGGTTGAGCTTTTTGTCGCAGTAGTTTGACTAGATCCTTAGAGGTTGGATACGGCGCGCCTTTGAATGCGTATGTATCAATAAACTCCGCTAGCGCTTCATTAACTTTTCCTTCACCGATATAGTCCTGCAGCGCGTACATCACGACACCGCCTTTTCGATAGTGTATATCGGGTTGGTTTTCGACCAAGTATAGTGGCTGCTCGCCAATAATTTCACCGCCTCGACCACGAAGATAGTTATCCAATTCGAACTCAAGAAATCGTTTCATCTGCTCTCTGCCATACTCTTTTTCCATTACCATCAAAGCAGAGTACTACGACAGAGTTTCAACTACCTCGTCTGTTTAACGTGAAATTCACGCATTTAGTTACATTTGGAAGTGCGTATCTGATTGATCAGAGAATACCCAAACGCTCAAATTGCTCCTTAGGTGCCTGCATCTCGGTTAACGCCACCCGCAATAATTCAATCATATTGTCCTCCAACTTCTCGCCAACCCGATTTTCAGTTTCCGTCGGGTCAAGATCGAGCCGATACAGATGATGGTTATCAATTTTGGGGTTCATTGACCAAAAAGGTAATAGATCCCCTTGTTGGAAGGGCTGCCTGATAACTGGAATGTCTGAACCGGGCATGTAATCCAGATAAGCGCGTTTGTCGGGGTTGGGCAGACGCACCGACGGCATTGTCGGTATCGGCATCGTAGACCAGCGATTTGACCACATCGATAGGGGAAAACCTGACCCAACCGGCGCACGAGCATACTTATTGGTGCCGTCTTGTATCTGCACCCACTGCCCATAAATACCGCCAATTGCCCATTGCCTTATCTCAGTTTTCTCACCGTAAACCAGCGGCAAGAGGGATTTACCATGGGTGATATATTCAACATCAACACCGAACAGATCCGCCAATGTGGCATGAATATCAACATTGGTTGTCAGTGCATCAACCTCTTTTGCCTCGATACCAGGACTGGCGACCATCAAAGGCGTGTGTCCCATGGTTTCGTATTGTGGCACGCGCGGCTTGCCCCAAATATCTTTTTCACCAAGATAATGACCATGATCTGTACAGACGATGAAGAGGGTGTCATCCCAAAGATTGGAGTTATCCATCTCGTCGAGAATCTTGCCGAACCAATGATCAATCATACTGAGCTTTGAACCATAGTTGGCGCGAATGTGTTGGCCCTCTCTTTCTGAAAGCTTGCCATTCTTGACGCCATCTACCGCATAGGGAGGCCAGATCATTAGCTCATCCTGCCAATCGGGATCGTACTTATTTGCCCAGGGTGCTGGTGTATCGAAGGGTTCATGGGGATCAAACTCGTCAACGAACAGCATGAAGCTGTCTAACTCTTTACCGTGTTGTGCCAACCATTCGGCTGTTGCCTTCATGGTTTTAGGACCGGGAAAATCAAGTTCATCTTTGAACCAGGTACGATTCAAATCGTAATGACGTTTGCCACCCTGTGCTGGCAAAGCAGGCGTTCCAAGCCAAGAAGTGTCAGCCCGAGTCTTCCAAGGATCACCTTCATGTCCTCGCGTGTATTCCCAAGAGTAAAAGTCCGTGTGGTAATTTTCGCCGCCGACTTCAAACAAGTGCGGGTGATCAGAAAATAGATGTGTCGGGATACCCATTTTGCGAAGGTAATGGGTGATAGGCCGTTCCCAGAGTTCAATCGAGCCCCATGGCCGCCAAAGGAAATCCATTGCACCTACTAAAATGTCGTGGCGAGCAGGCATACATGGAAGTGAGCCCGTGTAATGATTATTAAACTTTACGGATCTAGCGGCGAATCGATCGAGGTTAGGCGTCAAAAATTCTTCACCACCATAACATCCCAACATATGTCGGTTGAGGCTATCGAGAAGTACAACTACGGCTTTTTTCGGTTTCACAATTATTCCCGTTATGTTTGCAACACAATAACCCAGCCCAACAACGATGCAAATCGGCGATAGAAAGAAAGTCTAATCGACGTCGATCCTTTTACGCTTTATGACT
>CAJJAA010000005.1 GCA_905182025.1 uncultured OM182 clade bacterium | reverse complement strand
CACAGAAAACGCTCCTTCATTGCCCACGCCATTTCTGCCAGTTCTAAGCATAGTGTCTGAGCAGCCGCGGGGTTGTTCCGCGACGTCACAATGACATGTAAACCGTTGTCCGCCGTGTCGCTATATGCAAAGCCAGCAACAACGGAGACATTCAAAATTTCTTGGTTAATCTTGCTTTGACCGTAATCAATCAGATCGCCATAAGGTCCATTGTCGGTGAGTAGGCTCACGTTGGGTGGCACAATGGGTATGCGAATATTGCGCACGACAGGTTGCATGCCAGCGAGCATTTCTAGCAGTATGTCTGCTGCCTCTTTGCCGCATTCAAACTGGTCGACGTGGGGATCTGTTCGGTAAGAGACAATAACGTTTGCGTTATCGACCATGCGTTGCGAGATATTGGCATGTAGATCAATGGTCGTGACGATTGGTATGCTTGCGCCAACCACATCTCTGACCGTTTCATAGAGCAGGCCGTCAGGGTCGCTCTGTTCAGTTGTGGTCATTGCGCCGTGGTTGAGGATGTAGATGCCATCGAGCGGCAGTTGGCTGGTTAACGCTGCTCTTACTTTTTCGATTTCTTCACAAATAAAAGTATCGTCAGCGGGTCCGCCCGCGCCGCCAATGATCATTGAAATCGGCACGGCTTGCCAAGCACCAGCGGCATCCATCTGCGCGAAGAATCCTTGTCCTTCCTTCAACAGTTTAGGTGAAAGGGACCGTGCATCTTCGACAATATTGCCGCCATAGGTCTTGTGAAAATTTTCTTTTGAGACCACCGCCGCATAGCGATTACTCTCGAGGAACATGCCTACAATTGCGATTCTCTGTTGTGTCATACCAGCTCGTGTTGTCGATTTACCGTCAGCGAAGCGGGGTGCTCAAATAACGTTTAGTCGATAACAGTATCTCAGTAGACTCTAATGGAATCTACACATGAGGACTAAAAACCTGTTTTGCTAACCAGACATTATCAGGGTTTGGTATGCGCGTTGGGTTCGTTCTTGCTCGTGTGCCCTAACTGTTTGTAGCTTACCAATAGATATGTCCCGACAGCCAAATCAACAACCGCGCAGAAGGCAGGATACCAACTGAATACACCAGCGTTAACAAACAGGAAGTTATGGTAGGCGTGGTAGTAGTCATAAAGTCCATGGCTCAACCACGCAATGGCTAAGACAACGTGCGTCAGTGGCGTTTTGATTCGCCAGGCAACGAGTCCGGTCAGTATGTAGGGTAGTCCATAAATTAGCTCATTCAAGACTGTGGCGCTGTCCATCGCAAGTACGCCAAACAACATGTACCAAACGGGCAGAGTAGCAAGAAATAATGGCCAGGCCCACGACTCAAGTTTGTTCTTGCGGGCAAGGTAAATAGTTGGGACAACAAAAATGACCCCAATAAACACACCGATCAATTCAGGCGACACGTTTTAGCACCTCCCGCTTTAATCCAATGCCGAGTAAGTTTTCGATGCTGGCTTTTGCACGAAAGGCGGTGCTCATAAATTTATGCTTACCCATCACGCCTTCTTGAAACGAAGGCCTGCTTGATACGCGCTTAAACCACGCCGCATAAGCGGGGTAACACTGCTCGAACGGGTAGTCACACTCGGTTAATCGCAGGGTCTTCATTGCCCAAATAATATCCGCCATGGTGAGACTATCGCCGGTCAGAAACTTTCGGCCGTCCTGTAGTCTTTGCTCGTGGCGGGCAAATGCAGCGTTGAGTTTATCAAGATGATCGATATAGACCGCATCCGGTATGGTTTGCGAATCATAGCCTTCATAAAAGCTTGCGAGTTGTTCGCCGTCTTGGCTGTCTTTCAACAATTCGTGTAACTGACCCTCTTCTTTCGCGGATAGCCGAGCTAGACCACGCAAACCCCAGCGGAAGGTGACAAATCGGATAGAGCGATGCAGTTCCTTACCTAGCGTCGTCTGAGCTTCGGCATCAGCGAGTTGTTCTGGATCATGCTTGGGAACCAGTGGCGTGCCGCCAAATGCCTCGTCAAGGTATTCAATAATGTCCATCGACTCGATGTGCAGCTGACCATCATGTACTAGCGCCGGCACAACCAAGTTGGGTTGTATCAAAGAATAGGCCTTTGTCATGTGGTCTTTTTTTACTAAGGAAACACGTCTGCTGACCCATGCGCCTTCTTGTCCCTTGCAGGCAGCGATGCTGTCATCATCGAAGCGCTCTTCACGTCCGCGAACCAAGCCTTTCTCGTGCAACGCAAACCGCACTCGCTGTGCGCAGGGCGCGCCGTCGTAGTGAAACAGGTGCACACCTTCCAGTTTGGCAACGATTGGGCTTTTAGGATTCTCAACTCTGGTCATCATGAATGCCTTGGATTTCTTTTTTGTATTATTTCGCATAAAATAAGCCCTCGTCAATAATTAAATGCGAAATGGTACATAAATGGCGCGTGGCAGACCCAGACAGTTCGATGAAGATGAAGCTTTAACCGGTGCAATGCTGCTTTTTTGGGAAAAGGGTTTGTCGGCGACATCCCTTGATGACTTGGCGATAGCCATGAATATGAATCGACCCAGTATCTATAATGCGTTTGGCAATAAGGATGCGATCTATCGAAAGTCACTGGCGCGCTTTTGTGGACAGCTTGATAAAGGCATGCAGGAAACGCTTGATGCCTCTACATCGGTTGATGTTGGCTTGAATGCTTTTTTTGAGCAGGCGATAGAAGTCTATTGTGGCAGTAACCCGCAGATGGGTTGTTTAATGATATGTACAGCCCCGAGTGAAGCGGTTTCTAATCCAGAGGTGGGTAAAGATCTTAAAGACCTTATCAGTCGACTTGATGTCGGCCTAAGCCAACGTTTAGCAAGGGCGCAGCGCAATGGCGAGATCTCAGTCGATCTACAACCAAAACTGACCGCGAAGTTACTGCAGGCAACGCTTCAAACAATAGCCCTGAGAGCCAGAACCGGTGAGCCTAAGGCGAGCCTTCGAAAACTAGCCCGTTATGCGGTCAAAACGCTCGTGCATTGATCGCTTTAACGAAGCGGCTCGGCCGACTATTCAGCCCGTCTACCAAGCCCCTCAGTTTGAGCGATGACGATGTGGGCGTTTACGCGGTTAAATAAACCCGTTGTAAATCAGCGCGAGACCAGGTGTTCTGCCAGCGCCGCTTTCACGTAATCAGGATCTGAGCGCTGTTGGTAGTGCTCCGATTGGTCCATCCACACAACCTTACCCGTATCGTCTGCAAGAATAGACGTGGGTACTGGCAGCGCTTTGGCGCCGCCGGGCATACCTGAATGAAGCCCCATATTTCGCAAACCAAACAGATCCGTTATCGCCAGCTCGCGATCCGAAAGCATGGTCGCTTTTAAATTGTGTTTCTTGTGGCCGGACAAGAGTTCTGCTTCAGTGTCGGTTGATATCGTCACGATGCGTATACCCCGAGCATCAAAGTTCTCTCTAAGCTCTTCCCATCGCCGTAACTCGGCGACACAGTAAGGTCACCAATGTCCGCGAAAAAATTTAATGAGGACCGGCTTGCCTGCAAGTTCATTGGAATCGAAGCGTTTGCCATGTTCATCATTACCACTGAATACGGGCAATGCCGAGCCAACCTTAATGGCGCCCGTATCAACTTTTTGCGGACCGATTGCTGCGGTGAGAAAGAAAAACAACGCGACAAAAATAGATAAGCCCGCTGCAACATGGCCAGCCCAATGTGTGTCGAGATTAAAAGCGGTTACGCTCATACCTGCCGCTATGACGAATGCGGCAATGTACCAAACACGGCTCGAGCCGATGGCGACGGTTCTTATCGCCCGAATCCAGAGACCAATGGCCGTTGCTGTCACCAGCAAGGCTGCTAAGCCGAGCGTCGTGCCAACGATTGTGTCATCCATTAACGTTCACCTGCTAAGTTGATGTAAGCGCGTCATGCATATGCTAAATGTAAATCGACAGCGCCGTTATACACGAATTAGAGCATGGTTAAACCCAATGCTTTACCGACGCTAGCCAGCTAACACTTGCTCGGACATGCCCGCGGGTGCTTCATCGAGTTTCACGATGCGTCCAGGAAAACCTTTGAAATGCGGTATGCCTTGTTCGTAATCTAAAAATTCAGGATCATCGGGGCAAAGTACCGCATCGCTGCTAATAAACGATCCGGCTAGCGCTGCCGTACCACGCATTTCTGGATACCACCAACCGTGGGGTACGCGAATGTGACCCTCTTTCATCGACGCTTGTATAAGTATTTTAGCGGTCACTTCACCGGTCTTGGTTTGTAATTTGACCCACTGGTTATCTTCGATCTCTTGTCGCGCAGCATCGGCAGGGTGCATAAACAATTTGGGTGTGGGGCTTCTGTCTCTTAATACTTTTACTTGTCGTTGACCGGTTTGGAAGAACGCATCTTCGCGCACGCCGGTAAAGACATGATAGGGATACTCTTCGCTGACGGCAGGTCCCTCGCGATAATAGGGTAGGGGATCAAAGCCGAGTTCTTCTAAGATGCTCGACTTAAGTTCAACCTTGCCTGACGGTGTGCCAAAGCCCGTTTTCTTATACTTCTGGAACTCTGGCGGCTCCCCATACATATAATGTTTGTTCGAGAACTCATCGAAGGACATGCCGCTTGGCGTAAGCCGGTGGTCGAGTATTTCCTCAATGGATTGCCAAGGAAACAGATCGCCGAATCCCATTCTGTGCGCCAAGTCAGTCCAAAACTCAAACGTGCTGCAAGCTTCTTCAGGCGGCTCAACAACCTTTTGCGATAGCGAAAGACCGGCGCGCCAGTTCCAACTATCCGCCACGTGATTACGTTCGGTGAAAACGTCACCGGGGATCACATAGTCAGCCAGCATCGCCGTGGGTGTCATGAAAATTTCCTGAGCGACGATCAAATCCTGATTCATCATGCCTTTTAAGATTTGATGTTGGTTGGGATAGCTCATCAGTGAGTTATTGCCAAGCGTAAAGAAGGCTTTGACGGGATAAGGCTTTTCCGTTGCCATGGCGCGGAAAGTTGCGCTTGGGTTTGCCATGTAGCAACCCATCACAATGTCGGCGTAAGGCTGGCCCCAAACACGTTGTGTATGTTCACTGAGCATTTCCTGTGCGCGATACGTATAGGCGGGATGAATGTCCGCGCCGAGCTGTTTAGCCTTTTGCTCAGCCGATAGCATGTCGTGATTACCGAGCTCAGACTCAGAGATATAGTTTGGGTTAAAGCCGCTCAATAGATCGCCGCCTGGTGAGTCCAGATTGCCGGTTATCGCGCGAAGAATACTGTGCAATCGAATGGCAGAGGTTGATGATATTTGCATATCGGTGATCGGCGTCCATGGGATACAGGCACTGTCTGCATTGGCGTACATGCGCGCAGTCTCGGCGATAAGTTCTGCATCAACACCCGTGATTTCAGCAACGCGCGCCAAAGGATATTCATTAACACGCGCTTTAAGCTCAGCGAAGCCGGTTGTATATTCATCAACGAAAGCCTTGTCATAAAGTTCTTCGTTAATGATGACATTCAACCAGCCCAGACACATCGCGGCGTCTGTACCAGATCGTAATCTCAAGTGTACATCGGCCGTTTCGGCTTGGTCTGAAATGCGTGGATCCAAAACGATGACCTTGGCGCCGTTAGCTTTCGCAGCGTTGATCATATTGAAGATGGGCGTCCAACTATGCTTTCTTGGATTGTGACCAAACAAAACAATACACTTTGAGTTGGCGATGTCGGCAAAAGGAAACCAACCATAGGTGAGCTTGTTAACGGCAGCGGTGTTACCGGCACACAATGAGACACCACTGATGTAGTTTGGGCTGCCGAGTGCGTTCATGAAGCGACGGTCCATGGAGTGGGTGGTTTGCGTATTCCAACCAGACGTCGAAACCACAAGCGATTCAGGTCCATGTTCGTCAACGACACCCTTAAGACGTTCAGCGATTTCGTCCATCGCTTGCTCGTAAGAGATCTCCTCCCACTTATCTTCGCCACGTTCACCAACACGCTTGAGAGGCACCCGCAGTCGCTCGTCATGGTTATGAACGTGTGGCGCGGCGATACCTTTGAAACAAACATTTCTTGCCAGACCAGGGTTGTCGTGTGCTTTCATGCTGATGAGTTTGCCATCTTCGGTTTCGGGACGAAGCTGACAACCGATGTCACAGATTGTGCATATGCTGTACTGCGTATTATTCTCGTCTTTATTCATTATTTTTGACTCCCAGTGAATCCTGCTGTCGTGCGAGGTCGAGCATTGTTTCAAATACCATGTGCTCATGTGCTGAAGCTTTGCCGCCGCTTGTGGCGCGCCCCAAACCAATGGCGATAAGTAGTTCAAATAGTGTGTAGTAAATTGCGTTGGCAGCCGGTTCCCCGATACCAGCGCGACGAAAGCTTTTGGGTGAAAAGGCATAAGCGCTCTCGGCTATCGCTCTGGCTAATTTGTCGCCGATCGCAGGGTCATTTTGTGATGCTAACCAAAGCTCGATGACGACCTTAAACTCGGGTTGTACGACATTTTTGTAGCCAGACCGAACAACCCGTTCAAGGCTGCTTGCGTCAGGTTCGACTTTTAGCGTTGTGTAAACTTCGCGAAGTGCGTCGATCAATAGCGCTGAATAGTCAGGGAAGTGATGGTTCAATGCGCCACGGGTTACCCCAGCGCGACGACAGATTTCGACGCCGGTGGTCTTTGAATAACCGTGTTCAATCAATGAATCGATGGTTGCCTGGACGAGACGTGATCGCGTCGCTTGGCTGCGTGCATCATTGAGATTGGTGAGTGTTTGCGCTTTCATGACGAACAACAATACATACACAGGTGTATGTAATCAACGGTGGCGCGTTTTTACTGTCATCCCAGACGCAGGGTGCAAGAGCGCGAAGGGCCTGCATGGGTTAGAATCCCTTGCCAGTGTCGCTATTGCTCTGCCATTGAGGGGAAGCGGCAGGACACAAGATTCATAGGGTTGCGGCGAATTGGCAAATCAGGTTAACCATACCTGCTCGCATTTTAGATTTATTAAACTCGGCACAGAGGTACTTTATTGAATACTGATATTCTGGTTCTTGATCAGCACACGATCAAAGACCTTGAAATCTTTACGCCCGATTCGGCGGAAGAATCCTTGTTCCAGTTTTGTAACTTGACCACAAGTGCGGGTGGTGCTGATGTGCTGCGTCGACGTATGGAGCACCCTTGGTCGAGTGTTGCTCTTATCCTTAATACCTCAGCAAGCCATCGCTTTTATCATCGAGCAACGCCAAGCCTTTTTATTGATGCCCTCTGCCTACGCGACAAGCCGAACCTATACTTACTTGCATGAAGTCATGCCCGCGGTCACCCAAAATAATTTAATCGAGTTTAGCCTTAACGCATTTTCACTATGGTCGAGCCATGATCGCTACTACTTTAGAATTGCCTTCGGCGTGCAGGTGACCAGCAGGCTAGTTAGCAAGGTGAAAGAACTTGTCGACCAACCTCAGCTGGCGCCAGCAGCTGGTGAACTGGCGCCCTTGATCGACGAAATGCGAGAGATTTTGGCTAGACCAGGATTGAAAAATCTGCCCGAAGAGGATGTCGGAGGATGGTATTGGAAGATCCTAAGGCTCGATCAAGTTTTTCGAATACACGAGAAATCGGCACTAGACCGGTTGTTGCAACTCGTATTTGAGGTGGAAGCATTGGTGGCAATGGCGGATGTGACGAGTGCAAATCGTTTTGTTTTACCCGAGCTGCAAGAGGGATCGCTCGCTGTTAGCGCGCAAGGTTTAGTGCACCCCTTCGTTCAGGACGCTGTCGGTAATCCTGTTGAGCTTGATCAGAGCAAGCGAGTTCTGTTTCTGACGGGACCCAATATGGCCGGTAAAACGACGTACCTCCGTGCCATTGCCACGGCGCTGTATTTTGCCCATCTTGGCATGGGGGTGCCGGCGACCCATTTTAAGTTTACGCCGACGCAGCGACTGTTTAGTTCTATATCCTTGAGTGATGATTTGCGTAACGGCATCAGTTATTTTCGAGCAGAAGCATTGCGAGCGAAGGCGGTTGCTCAGGCGATCGCCGATGGCTATCGGGTTATTGCCTTGCTAGATGAACCGTTCAAGGGGACCAATGTAAAAGATGCGCTGGATGCATCTTTGGCCATATTGGAGCGGTTTGCTTCAAAACATGATTGTCTGTTTATGTTCTCATCACACCTGATTGAGCTGAGCGAACAGTTAACCGTCACAGACCAGATCGATTGTCGATATTTTGAAGCTGACGAGGGTGCAGGAAAATTGCAGTTCGATTATTTGTTGCGTTCAGGTGTATCTGATCAACGTTTGGGTATGCGTGTTTTGCGCGAAGAAGGTGTGTTTGATTTGTTGGACGCGATCCAGTGAATAGACCGCCGAATCAAGCTGCACTGATCTTATTTACTGAGTCTCATTTGACGCTGCAACATTACATTCGCTTGCTACGATCTGTGACTTCATTGCATGTAATCCATTAAATATAATCGGCCAAGCGTTTGTGTCTAGCGGGATGCTACCTGCGAGGGGTAGTCGAGAGTATTATTGGAAGCGTTGCCGTCTTGCATCATAATACCAAGCGTACCTCTATCGTTACCTACTTGCGCCTCGAGCCTTATCAATCAACCTTAGTTGCTGTTCGAGGCTGGATTTTTTAGGCTTTAGATGACTAGTCGCTTTCAACAACGCCGGGTGCTTCAGATTCAAGAATTCGGGCGCCCTTCAAAATGCCTTCCATTGAGTAGTTGCCTTCATGGCACGCATATTCATAGACGCGATCATCGCTTTTACGCCAGACATATTCGCCTGACCATGCTTGTGCCCATACGCTTGGGTCATCGACCGTGAAGCTGTAGAGCACATTGCCGTCATTCATTTGGCTAAACTTCTCGATGACATGCATGTTGGTTGAGCCGCCGCGTGCCTGTCTTGATAATGGGTGAAAGTTGATGGTATCGACCACCAAAGTGTCGCCTTCCCACCAGCCGATAGAGTCTCCGAGCCAGTGTTGTAGTGCCGCTGGCCGGTGTTCAGAGTTCATGCGCACGATGCGTGCGTCATGCACCATCTCGAGAAGAATCATCACATGACCTGGGGTTTGTACAATTCTCTTAAAGTTGTTGTAGAGGCTCGGAAAAGTGGGTGTTGCGCCTGTGAAACCGATAATACATCGCTCAGATGTTGCTAACGACTCTGGTCCGTCGTAGGGGCCTGCACCCTCGAGGTTCACCCACCAGGCTGAACCATCATTAGGTTTGTAAAACTTTCGTCTTTCCATTGCGATTTTCATCGCCTGCGGTGTCAAAGACGGCATACGTCCATTCTTTGGTTCGGTAATGATCGATGTTCGAAATTTTCCATCAACACTGAACACATCTGTGCCGGCATCAACCCAAAAATTATTGTAGCCACCGACATTTCCAGCACCACTGGTTTCCCTTGCGCCTTCGTCAGCGCCAATAGGCGCCGCTCCGCCGACCGGCGGCGCGCCTTTGGTGGGTCCCAGGTTTCTATCGCGTTCTTTAGCGGCCGCTGCGGCCTCGTCGGTTATTGCGCTCGCTTGCTTCTTGGTAAGGAATAAATTGTCACCAAATTCCTTTGGGCGTTGGAATGGTGTGAGTGTCGCTACATCATAAACCCCGGAGAAATCCGGCTTCGCTGCAACGGATGGCAGTGAAACAGCGATCAATAGCAACAGTTGGAATAATGGCGCTTATAGCGAGTTTCGGGTTCTTATTGTTCATTATTGTGTCCCGGCGATTTTTAGCCAGTATAGCAATGAACTTGATAATTCCTAGTAGCTGCTGAAGCCTGCATGCTGACCAAGATCTAAAGGCTTCAAGCCATCAGCCAATCTCGAATTTGGGTCCATAGAAAATGACCCAGCAATAAAAGTCCGCTGACGTGTTCAGGAAACCATGATCAGCGCCCGCGGGCACGAATAGCGCGTCACCAGTGGTAAAAGCTTCTATTACACCGTTAACGCTGATTTCACCGTTGCCCCGTGCAACGAAATAGTATTCGTCTTGCTCATGCGGTGATTGCTCATCGGGCGACTGTGGCTTATACAAGCCGAGTATCAGGTCTTCCTCCGCGTGTTCAAGTGAGAAGGGGATCGGCGCAGCCATATCCAACTTAGCGATGACCTCATCTAGGGCCACAACGGTTTTTTGATCATCTGTCACGGTGCTCATGGTTTGATCCTTTTTGTTGGGTCTTGGTTTTATTCAATAGTGTAATGGCTTATGTGTTCAGGTTCAGCAACAGCATCGGGCATTCGAACGCAGGCAATCGTCTTGTCCAGGGTTGTCGTGATAGGTACAACATAGGTACAACATAGGTACAGCACCCGCCCAAATCGGCAAGTTAGAATCTTCTGCGTCGTCACCCGGCCCGCCTGTTCGTCTCTTTGCGGAAGCCTCGGTGATGGGTAACGCGAGTACGGTCGTGGCATTGCGTTCTTTGCGCGTCACTGCCCTGAGGTAATCCCAGCGATCGGGATAGAGATGATTGGTTAGCTGTTTCAGACTCTCGGTCGTTTCTTCGATGCCTACGACAACACGTCACCTGCAAAGGTCGAATTGATTTTAGACTATGCGGCTGTATCACAAGGATTGATTGAACAGGGCATCAAACGACTTGAACGAGTCGTTGGTCAGATCGAAGCGGACGCCTCGATCTAATCGGTAGGTGATTGAGGTTGGACTAGAAACGGTAACCAAAGGCGATCATGAACCCCTGTGAAGTTTCCTTGAAGCCACGCTCGTCATCATAGTCAATATCTGAAAAACGATATGAGAACGTTGATGACCATTTTTCGCCAAAGGCCCATCTAACACCCGCATTTGCCAGTACTGTGTAGTCCGCCTTACCCGCGCTATAAAATAGTTGTGACTCTAAAGACCACTGATCGTTTAATGGATAGCGTGCTCGTACGCCAACAACTGGGTCAATCCAGTCAACGCTCGAAGATAAGCCGCGGTCAATAATGGCGCCGTTAAGATCAAGGTCTATTTCAACTTTGTCATAGCGTACGCCGAAGTAGATATCGAGCACTTCCAAATTCTTAGGCTTGTAGCCAGCCATCACTAAACTCACGGTTTGTTTCAGGTCAGATGAAATTTCAGTAACCGGTGTAAGGGATTGGTCATCCGCTAAATTAAAATAGACAAGATCTGAATAAACCGACCAACGCCCTTTTCTGGCCTCAAATTGACCCATGAGCCCCATCTCCAGCGTATCAACGATGTCACTAAACTCCAACGACGCACCAGCGCTGTATTCACCAACACGGACTTCTGAATCAAGTTGGGTGGCCCACAGGTAAGGCGTGATTTCGAATTCCCACTCTTGTTCAGCTTGGGCTGATTGTACGCAAGCGAGTAAGACCAGAGTCAGTAAAAGCGTTAGGTTAATATTCTTTAAGTAGACGTCCTATCTAAGGGGTGGTTTAGGGCGTATGTTAACACTGTCGATTGCAGAATTGCAGCCGGATAATATGTGGTCGCTCGTTAGCAAGCGCCAAGAGCGAGCGTGCGTTTGGCGATTATTGTCGCCCCTTTGTGGTGGAATAAAGTTGTTGGTGCAAGGTGATAGGGTGTGGTGACAATTAGATTATGACAGGCGTCGATGCGTAAACTAGTCAGTTGAAAGCCTGAACGGTTGTTTCAAACCGGCCTCGGCAGTCTCATAGAGGACCGGGCTGATAAAGGTCTTCTTGCCTAAGTCGATGACCCGTTGATAGTTCTCAATGGCATCTTTGCGCTGTTGATTGAGGTCATGTAACTGCGCTTGTGTTAAGAATTGCCAAGCCATACTCCAGCCTGGAACGGGTTCAGCGTCACCCAAACCGTCGAGGTCTACTTGGTTAAAGGCCTGTGTAGCCTCATCCAACTCGCCGAGTCCCAATAATGATTGGGTCTTCCACAGTTCAAGCAAGCTTCGATCGAGGTTCGATATATCCTGCTGTGTTAGTGCCGCATTGGTCATCGCAAGTGCTAAGTCGAACTCCCTTTCCAGAACAAATACAGATATCAGTCGTAGCGTGAATCGCGTGTTTTCTGGATATCGATTAACCAGCACCTGCAGGGATCTTATGGCTTCTTGCTGTTCAGCACCGACCCCATCAATAAGTAATGTTGCGTAGATATACAAAGCAACATCCGCAAATTGCGAGTCAGACTCAATCACACCTTGCAGGTAAGGCAGACTTTTCTCAGAGCTGCCGGTGGGTATGAACCATAATAATCGGCTAATAACTTTTAGAAAGCTGGGTAAATTATCAGCATAGTAGTAGGAAACACCTAAATACATTTTGGCTTCGAGTAAATCGGGTTGTGCCTCAAGCGCTAGTTCAAAATAGTCTATGGCATTTGAGCCGTGTCGACCGGCGCGTATGTAATTGCCGCGTAATCCGTTAAAAAACGCCAGGGTAAAGTGGCTATGGCCGCAATAGAGGTTGGCTCTCATATCGCTCGAGTTTTCACACCATTGCAACACAGTGGCAGACAGTGTCAGTAATTCATCATCATATAGCGTCTGCGATTCTTCCCAGCTTAGGTGGGTGCTGAGGGTGTTTAGTCGAAACACGGCGTAGGTTGGGTCCTGCGGCGCGGTGTTACGGATCTTTTCAAAAATCTCATAAGAGGCATTGAAATCCCCTTTTAGGCGAAACTGAGTGCCGTTAGCCCTGAGGTCATCGAGTTGTTCGGCCGCAGCCAATGTCGTCGCCGGGAAGAGCAGAAGAAGAATGATTAGCAGGTGCAAAACAGATTACCGCGCAGAGGTGACTAGTGTTGGGGTGTTAGCTTGCGGCGGATGTTAGCAAAAATACCCTGCGAATAGATAGATTTGTCCTAATGCTATCGGTATCGGGAATACGCGATTATTAATTTGAGTTTTTGTTGTGATGTCATTTAAAGCCAGCAAGAATGGCCGAGATACAAACTTGGACGATAGCAATGAGTTATAAAAGCTCAATGAGTGTGCCTGCCGAAATGCAGGCAAATCAACTGGAAAACCTTCCACGACAGAGCTGGGATTCACCGCCATGGAATCGGTGGTCTTTTCAGCATGTGAGTGAGTTCTTGGCAACGGCGGTTGTTGCCAAGGGCGCAAGCGGAGAGGACAGTGCATTTGACTTGCGAAAAATGGCCAACACGCTTGATTCGGTAAAACTTGATTTGCCCTATCTTGGAAAGTGCGATCTGGATACGTTTCTAGACGAGACCTACACGGATGGTTTCCTGGTTATGCATAACGGCGTCCTTAAGCAGGAATCTTACTTTGGGTTTCTGGACGCTGCTAAACTACATTTGTCCCAATCTATGGCGAAATCCATTACGGCGGCGGTTTTAGGGATCTTAGTCGAGCAGCGTCTGATCGATCTGCAGCAACAGGTAAGCCACTATCTACCTGAGCTGAAACAGACGGCCTATGTCGGCGCAACCGTTCAACATCTTTTGGATATGGCAAGTGGTGTCAGATATTCAGAAACCTACGTTGATGCAAGCTCTGACGTTGCATTGACGGAGATCGCGTCAGGCTGGCGGCAGGCACCCGAAGGTGTGATTGCGCCAAAAAACGTATGGGAACAAATACGGGGGTTGAAAACGCTTGACGCGCCACATGGTTCTCGTTGGTTATATCGATCTATCGAAACCGATGTGCTGGCCTTTTGTATGGAAAAAGTTAGCGGTAAACGACTACCGCAACTTGTGTCCGAGCTGCTGTGGCAGCGAATGGGTGCGGAAAAGGATGCCAACTTTACCGTTGACTCCAGTGGTTATGGCATTGCTGATGGTGGTTTCAACGCTTGCCTGCGTGACTATGCTCGGTTTGGTTTACTGTATCTTAATGACGGTAAAAACCTTGCGGGTGAGCAAGTTGTACCGGCAGCATGGGTTGCCGCAACGCGCGCGGCCGATCATCAAATGTTTGCCGCGACAGGCAGTATAGGCTTGCCTGACGGCGCTTATAAAAACCAATTCTGGATAGAAGATTCAGTCGACAAAGCGATGATGTGCGTGGGTATTTATGGCCAGCTGATATATATAAACCCGGTGCAGGATTTTTTGGTGGTCAAGCTGTCAACCTGGCCATCGGCCCTTAATGCTGAGTTTAAAATTGATACCTTATCGGCTATGCATCAGATTGCGGATCATTTGGGTCTTTAACCTAGTGCGAATCATTGGCAGCCGGCATGTTTGCCGCACGGCAGGTATATTCATAGGCAGTGGTACCGGTTTGAGACGAAGCGTCTTCGCCACAAGTTTCAGACCAAATGGGCAGTTGGGATGGAAATATTTTATTCAAATCGATCGTCTTTTTGAGTCAAATATTTTCACGCGGGCACCCATTATTTAAGCCATTGCGATTAAAACGATCTCAGCAAGCCTATTTCAATAGGTGTATGTTCGTAAACAATAAGAATTCAGAGAAAATAACGATGAGAAAAAAATGCACACCGTACTTTAAAAAACATCTGATACAAAGCTTCACGCTACTGCTCGCCGGATTGACCTGCACCTTTGCATTGGCGGCTCCGGTAGAGCTCGAAATGCAGCAAGGCACATTAATAGGTGAGCAAGCAGGCACCGTCGCCTCCTTCAAAAGTATCCCCTTTGCTGTGCCGCCCATTGGCGATCGGCGTTGGAAAGAGCCCGTGGCAGCACCTGCGTGGCGTGGAAAAAGACTCGCAACCGCGTTTAGTCCGCAATGTTCACAGGAGCCCTACGCCCAGGGCTCAATGTTTACCAGTCCGTCACCACCTTCCAGTGAAGATTGTCTTTATCTGAATGTATGGAGTGCGAATGTTAATGCCGAAAAACCGGCCGCAGTGATGGTTTGGATACACGGCGGCGCATTGACCCGTGGCACCGGCGGATCGGCATTCTACGACGGTACCAAACTGGCCGAAAAAGGCGTTGTACTGGTGACCATAAACTACCGTTTGGGACCTTTTGGTTATCTAGCACATTCGGCGCTAACACAAGAATCCGAGCATGGTAGTTCCGGCAACTATGGCACGCTGGATCAAATCGCGGCACTACAGTGGGTGCAAAACAACATCGCGTCATTTGGCGGCGACCCGAGTAATGTCACGATTTTTGGTGAGTCAGCCGGTTCATGGAGTGTTAATCACTTGACGGCGTCACCCTTAGCAGCGGGGTTGTTTCAACGTGCGATCGGTGAGAGCGGCGCTAAGTTTGACCCGATGCCATTGCTGGCAACTGAATCTAATAGCGTGCCAAGTGCGCAGGCAACCGGTGAGCGCTTCGCAGAACATTTGGGGGCAAAAGAAATCGCGCAGCTACGAAGGATGACCAGCGATGAGATTCTTGACGGTTTTGCGACATTCAAATCGCAAGGATTTTCGCAGCCCAACGTTGATGGGTGGGTTTTTCCTGATCACATCGCGAAAATATACCGAGATGGTAAGCAAAATGTTGTCTCGCTGCTCATAGGTTCAAATGCCGACGAAGGCACCAATTTAATGGCGCCACCGAAAGAGGCTGAGTCCGCTGCGAAAATGTTCGAGCAGATGGGCGGAGACTTCACTGATCAGTTATTGGCTGTCTACAATTTCGAAGAAAATTTTGTATCGGCAAGCTATGCGATGTTCAGAGATATGATTTTCACCTGGAATATGTCGCGATGGGCAACACTGGCAAGTGATCGAAATAAGGACACATGGTTGTATTATTTCACGTTTGCTCCACCGGCGCCGATGCAAGGCAAGTTAGGCGCCTACCATGCCGCTGAAATTCGTTATGTCTTTAATAACGAATCGTTTACTTTTGATGGATCTAAAGCAACCCGCTCGGAGGCTAAGCTTGGTGATATGTTGTCCGATTATTGGGTGAACTTTGCGAAAACAGGTATCCCTTCGAGCGAAAAGGGTCCTGTATGGCCCCGTTATGATCGTGTAGATATGTCCTACATGACAATTGATAAGAAATTTGAAGTGAAACAAAATTTATTGCAGCGAGAGCTGAATATTGTCAATGCCATCATGGCGCGACGTTGGGACGACTGAGTCGCCGTCGCATAGTCATTGTACCCGGCGAATGATCAGAAGCTGGGTTGCAACGTCTTTGCGATACAGTGTCCAGCGGCATCGCTAGTGTTGATGATGGGTGTTGTTGGCCGGATCCTGCAGGTGATTCAAGTCAGCATGTGTTTCATATCTGTTAGGCTATCTTTGCAGGGATAAATAAGCCGTTGTCCAGTTGGTCGGTTCAGGTAGAAATATCGCGCCAAAATAATCCGGTTATTCGCGTATTCAATGCATTGCTTGGCGAAATCGTAGGGTAGCGCTGAATGTTGGCGTTAATGAGTCGATTAATACTTACAGCAACACGTACAACAACACGTACAACAATACGTGCAAGAAGACGTACAAGAAGACGTACAAGAAGCATGATCAAGGAAACAGTGTGACTTTTCTAAAGCAACACCCCATCTTTTTGGTTTTTCTCCTGGTTTTACTGGGTGTGGTCGGTTGGACAGCACAAACCTACATGGATAACCAAAAAGTGAGCGGCGGTTACGCCCGTGGTGGAGAGACCATTGTGGTGACCCAACCTGCAAAAATGATCACGTTTGTTGACGCCGTCGAGTCGATCGGTACAACACGAGCTAACGAATCCATTTCCATCACATCAAAGGTCACAGACCTGATTCAAAAAGTAAATTTTGATGACGGCATGTACGCGACGGCGGGCCAGATCCTCGTCGAGCTAACCAATTCTGAAGAGACCGCGCAATTGGCTGAAGCCCAAGCAGCGGTAGATGAGTCGACACGTCAGTTCGATCGAATGAAAAACATGATTGAGCAGCGATTGGCATCGCAGACACAGTTAGATTTTGAGCAGGCGCGCATGCAGACAGCCAAGGCGCGCTTTGAGGCGATTGTAGCGCGCCTGGATGAACGATTGATTAGGGCGCCCTTTAGCGGCGTGCTGGGGTTCAGGCAAGTCAGTCCGGGGTCATTGTTAACAACCAATACCGTCGTTACTACGCTCGATGATATTTCAATCATCAAGCTCGACTTTTCAGTGCCAGAGAATTTCCTATCTGCATTAAAGCCCGGCATGGAAATCAATGCGAAAAGTAGCGCCTATGAAAATGACATGTTTGTTGGGCAAGTTGAAACCATTAACTCAAGGGTTGATCCCGTCACCAGAACAGTCACGGTGCGCGCCCTGCTGAAGAATGATGATAGGCGTTTACGCCCCGGCATGCTGCTGACCGTCAACCTGATACGCAGTCGCAAAGAAGTGCTGGCAGTGCCTGAAGAGTCAGTCATTCCGGTTCAAGATAGAAAGTATGTGTATGTGGTTACTGACGGCGTAGCCAATAGAATTGAGATAACCGCAGGTCGTGTTCAACCGGGGCTGATTGAAGTGCTTGATGGCATCAACGCCGGACAGCAAGTTGTCACGCAAGGGGCAATGAAGCTTCGGCCCGGCAGCAAGGTTGCAATCAAGGCTGCTGAAGTCGACGCAGCGGGTAAAGCTGGATAATGGGTTAAGGAGGGCGCGGCTATGATGATCTCAGATCTTTCGGTAAAAAGACCCGTGTTTGCGTCAGTGATTAGTTTGCTCATTCTGGCGATTGGCGTGCTTTCTTTCACAGACTTACCGCTTCGAGAGTATCCAGAAACGAACCCACCGATTGTCTCAATTTCAACTTCCTACCCCGGCGCGTCCGCGCAAGTTATCGAGACGAAAGTCACCCAGGTTGTCGAAGATCAAATTAGTGGCATTGAAGGTGTTGAGTCGATTAGCTCATCCAGTCGAGATGGATCGTCACGCATTAGTGTTGAGTTTAGCGTTGAACGAGATATCGATCAGGCTGCAAATGACGTGCGCGATCGGGTATCCAGAATCCTTAATCGCTTGCCGGAAGACGCCCAGTCGCCGCGAATAGCGAAAGCGGATAGTGACGCAAGGCCTATCCAATGGTTTTCTCTGACCGGTGACAATCTCGATAGCATGGCATTAACCGACTATGCAGAACGGTATTTGGTTGATCAGTTTACGGTTGTGGATGGCGTCGCCAATGTCTCCCTCAGTGGCGCAGGTCGTTACTCCATGCGTATCTGGCTTGATCGAGTCTCCCTCGCCGCTAGAGGCTTAACCGTGACAGATGTCGAACGCGCACTGCGGGCGCAGAACGTCGAACTGCCGGCCGGTAGAATCGATTCTCAGCAGCGAGAGTTTACGGTGAGGGTGAAGCGTGTTTACGAGTCTGCCGAGGATTTCGCCGCTTTGACGATTGGCCGAGGCAGTGCCGGCCAGTTGATTCGGTTGGGGGATGTTGCGGATGTTGAGATCGGTCCTCGCACCTATCGCAACGAATTCCGCGGCAATGCCGTGCCGACCGTTGGCTTGGGCATGGTGAAACAATCGACAGCGAACACGCTGGAAGTACTGCGGGGCACCAACAAAACGGCTGCCGCGATTAATGCAAATTTGCCGCAAGGTATGCAGCTGGTCGCAAGCTCCGATGATTCGGTTTTCATCGAGGCCGCCATCAACTCCGTCTATAAAACATTGGCTATTACGATGTTGTTGGTATCGCTGGTGATCTACATGTTTCTCGGAACCGTTCGGGCGATGATTATTCCAGCAATAACGATTCCTGTGTGTTTGATTTCTTCCTTTATCGGCCTGTCCGTCTTCGGTTACTCCGTTAATCTCATTACATTATTGGGGCTCGTGCTTGCCATTGGGCTAGTGGTGGACGACTCAATCGTTGTGCTAGAGAACATCCAGCGTCGAATAGAAGAGGGCGAGCCGCCTCTATTGGCCGCGTTTCATGGTTCCAGACAAGTCGCGTTTGCCGTTATTGCGACCACCGCTGTGCTGATCGCGGTGTTTGTACCGATCGCATTTCTTGATGGGAATCTCGGCATAATTTTCTCGGAGTTGGCGGTCACCATTGGCACGGCTGTCATCTTCTCAAGTGTATTGGCCCTGTCGCTCACAACCATGATGTGTTCGAAACTGCTCACCAGTCATGCGCATGAGAGTTGGTTAACCCGCAAGGTGGATGACGTGTTTCACTCTGTGCAGCGCGCCTATGTCGAGGCGCTGCATTTTACATTGCAAAAGCCAAAGTGGATTGTCGCCGGTGTTTGCCTCGTTGTTTTAGCGACCATTGGGCTTGTTAAAGTTGTACCGACAGCCTTTGCGCCTCAGGAAGATCAGGGTGTTTTCTTTACCCGAGTCATCGGTCCGGAGGGTGCCAGTTTCAAATTCATGCAGGGCCAACTTAGACAATTAGAAAAAACGATCGATGTTTATGTCGAGTCAGGCGACGTTGTTAAGTATCTGGTTTTCTTGCCAGGTTGGGGCAGTTCTGATTCGGTTAATAGCGCTGTTGCGTTGGTGACCATGTCCCCTTGGGAGGACCGTAAGCTATCGACGCAGGAAGTCATGACTAACTTGTCAGCTGAGTGGCGAAAGATTCCCGGTATTCGTGCTTTCCCCTTCATGCGTAGTGGTGTTCAAAAAGGCGGCGGCGGCCAATCGGTTCAGTTCGTTGTCGGCGGCAGTAACTATGAAGAATTGGCCGAGTGGCGCGACACGATATTAGCGCGGGCGCAAGCCAATCCAGGCTTTGCTAGAGTGCAGGCAGACTACAAGGAAACAAAACCACAATTGCTGGTTGAGGTCGACAAGACGCGCGCTGCTGATTTGGGTGTGTCTGTGCAGGAGATTGGTCGGACGCTACAGACCATGATGAGTGAGCGCGAGATAACAACCTTTGTTGATGATGGTGAGGAATACGACGTTGTTGTGCAGGCAAAAGTTGACCAGCGTGCAACGGCGTCTGACTTGACCAACATCTATGTCCGCTCAGATGTTACTGGAGAACTTATCTCGCTATCGAGTCTGACCAACGTCGTTAGCGGCGCTGATGCCGGTCGGCTTAATCGTTATAACCGCTTGCGAGCGATTACGATTTCAGCAAACCTTTCCCCAGGCTATTCGCTTAGTGAGGCGCTCGAATTCTTAGAAGATGTTGTCCGCACG
Organism: uncultured OM182 clade bacterium; assembly: GCA_905182025.1. Classification (GTDB taxonomy): domain Bacteria; phylum Pseudomonadota; class Gammaproteobacteria; order Pseudomonadales; family Azotimanducaceae; genus JAHRVQ01. The sequence continues at coordinate 24,489 of CAJJAA010000005.1, read as the reverse complement.
GAATTGCCTTTGTCGGCTCAGATCGATTACAAAGGTGAGTCGCTGGAGTTAAAGGAATCTGAAGGCGGGCTGTTGTTTGCCTTCGTGTTGGCGTTGTTGATCGTCTTTCTGGTTCTGGCGGCCCAATTCGAGAGTTTCATTCACCCCATTGTCATTATGATTACCGTTCCCTTGGCGACTTTTGGTGCTTTGTTAGGTCTATACCTCACTAACGGTACGCTGAACATCTACAGTGATATTGGCCTCATTATCTTGATTGGGATATCAACTAAAAATGGTATTTTGATTGTCGAATTTACCAATCAATTAAGAGACGAAGGTCTGGAGTTCCTTGCGGCGTTAGAAAAAGCGGCTGAGGTGCGTTTGCGTCCAGTGCTGATGACGGCCTTGTCGACCATCATGGGTAGTATTCCACTCATTATGACCGCTGGCGCAGGCTCAGAAAGTCGCATCACGCTCGGCGTTGTTATCTTCTCCGGTGTCTGTATGGCAACACTGATGACCTTGTTCGTGGTGCCAGTGTTTTACAAATTACTCGCTAGAAATTCTGGTTCACCCGCCGCAGTTGCCAACGCGCTTGAAGCGATGCAGCTAAATGATGCGAAATAACTCGGCGTTTGGCCCTCGTGCTACGTGTTGACAATTTTTTGTAAAAAATCATCGTTAATTTCAGGCAACGCTATACCGACAGGATGGGTTAGCAGCTGTTGTCGTTCCGTTAGTTACTATTAAAGCAATTAAGTGAGTAAACTAGTAACAGATCGTCTTCGTGGCGCGAATTCAATTTTAATTGCAGCAGGCAGGTGACGTGATGTGTGCCGCTGCTAAGTGCTATCTGAGCCCACCCACGCATTAACTAAAAGAAATAGTCGATAACTGGAGCGTTATTTATGACCTTGATGCAGAAATTTTTCTGGTTTGTAGCAGCGATTGTTTATCCAATCAGTTTGTTTTTCTCTGCTACATTGACCGGGGGTCTTGTCGTCCTCGTAGATTTTTTCTCTGTCTTTCTGACCCTCTATGTTCTGCTAGGTCTTTATGATCTGAACTTCAGCCCGCATACGTTGAATCGTTTGTACCCGGTTGCGGCCTATATACGTTATGGACTCGAACATATTCGAACTGAAATTCAGCAGTATTTCATCGCGGGTGAAACGGAAGAATTGCCGTTTAATCGTGAACAACGAAATCTTGTTTATCGTCGCGCTCGCAACCTTGATGACACCATTCCGTTCGGTACAATCTTTGATATAACAGAGCCGGGCTGGTTAGGCGCCGCACACTCCATGCGCCCGGTTGATGTGCTCGAAGACAACCGCAGGGTTATGGTGGGTGGTGACGATTGTCTTAAACCCTATAACGCGGCAAGAATGAACTGCTCGGCGATGAGCTTTGGCTCATTGAGCGCCAATGCCATCATCGCCTTGAATAAAGCTGCTGCGGCGGAGGGCTTTTATCACAATACCGGCGAAGGTGGCTTTAGTCCGTACCATGAACAGGGCGGCGATGTGGTGTGGCAAATCGGTACGGGATACTTTGGCTGTCGAACGCCTGACGGCGGTTTTGACTCGCAAGCATTTAAAGAACGTGCTGCCAGCGACCAGGTCAAGATGATCGAGATAAAAATATCACAAGGCGCCAAGCCAGCGCATGGTGGTGTGTTACCCGCGGCCAAAGTGACGGAAGAGATCGCTCGGATTAGAACGGTCGAAATCGGCAAGGATGTCATTTCCCCAGCCGCGCACTCTGAGTTCGATACGCCCAAAGAGTTGTTGAATTTTATAACAAGACTCAGAGATCTTAGTGGCGGTAAGCCCGTCGGCTTCAAACTCTGTATCGGCAGCAAGTCTGAGTTTATGGCTGTTTGCAAAGCGATGTTGGAGACAGGCGTGTTGCCCGATTTTATTACCATTGATGGAGCCGAAGGCGGTACCGGCGCGGCGCCGGTCGAATTTTCGAGTCGTTTGGGTTTGCCCTGTCTTGAGGGTTTAGATTTTGTTCATAATTGTCTTGTTGGCATTGGCGTGCGAGACAAGATTCGATTGATCGCATCCGGTAAAACGGCGACCGGTTTCGACATCGTCAGTAAGTTGGCCATTGGTGCCGACATTGTTAATGCTGCTAGAACGATGATGCTGGCGTTAGGCTGTATTCAATCCCGAGCCTGTAACACTAATAACTGCCCGACCGGTATTGCGACACAGGATCCGAATCGTGGCAAGGCGCTCAATGTACAGCAACGCCATCTGCGAGTTGCAAACTTTCAAAGGCGCACCCTTGATTCAGCGTTCCATCTAATAGGTGCCATGGGGTTAGATGATCCGGAAAAACTGACACCCAATATGATCTGGCGTCGCAGTGCTAATGAAACCAACCAGTACTTCGATGAAATTTACCCGAGTTTACGCGCCGGTGAATTACTCAGTAATGAAATTCATCCCGACTATGTTAGACATTGGCAGTCCGCAACGGCAGAGAGTTTTGTCGTTAGCACGGTAAATGTTGCCTAGCTGCCCTTGCCAGCGTCGACGAAGCAGAGTGCGTTGCTTGTCAGCTGAGTAGCGGTAACGGCGTTCTTGCCTAAAGCCGCTTGGCTTTGACATTTTACGCGACCGCGAGATACCTCATCAGTATGCGCGTTGGGTACTAGTGATTTTCAGAGGGTCGTTTTTGTTCGATCCATTTAGGTAGTTTGATCTCAGGCGTTGAGTGGCCGGGGTGGTTGTCAATAAATTCGACGACGTTTTGACGACGCTGTTGCGTTAATGGGTGGGTACTGAGAAGTGTATTTAAGGGGTTTTTCTCAGAATTGCCAATGAGTTCAAACAGTCTGTCGGCACCGCCGACATGACCGTAGTGTCGCTGTAGTGTTTCAAGGGCGGTGTGATCAGCCTCTAATTCATGCTGTCGGCTGAAACTTAATTGTGTTGCAAGCCCAAAATAATTCAACACTTTATAGCTGATGTCGCTAGTGGATGCCCCTACAACACTCAGCGTTGCGACGGCAATTGTGAAACCGCGACCGAGTGCGACAATGGGGTGTCGATGGTGTACGTGGGCGATTTCATGGCTGAGTATCATCGCCAAGGTGTTCTCATCATCGCAGCTGGCGAGTAATCCTGAGAACAGGTAAATATGGCCGCCGAGCGTCGCGTAGGCGTTTAGTTCTGGCGTTTCAATATAGTGAACGGTAATGGGCATGTCGCCGGGGAGTTGTTGGGCAATCGCCAGTTCGTCCGCGAGGGCTTGCAGATATTGCTCAATTTCTTCGTCACCTGGTTGGCCCATGACCTGCTCAAGGGCAGAGAACTGCTCGAGTTGGTCCATAAGTGTCTGTTCGAATGAAAAGGGAATATAACGGGTCGCATAGTCAGCCAAGAGGATGAGCATGTAGAACGTTGCGAGTGCGAAGGCCGCGACGCCGGTGAGTAAAATGGCAAAGTCTTTAAGCGGATGTCCGGCTGGTAGATTAATTGTTTCGTCTATCTGTGGGTTTTCATACTCCACAATCTTAGATGAGTCCGGTGCCGTAGGCGAAAACCTCTACGGATCCAATTTGATTCGCCCCACCCTTTGAGATTGACGAGGTTTCGAGCTTTACATTAAATATTTGGCTGGCACCTTTTTCCTTTGCATCGGTTTTCATACGCAAGATGGCTTCTCTGCGGGCGCGATCCATCAGTGTCTCGTAAGCGACGACGCGGCCGCCAATCAGGTTCCGAAGTGCAGCGGAGATATGCTTGAAATAGTCGACAGAGATCACCACGTTGCCTGTGACCAAGACTGACTGCTTGTCAAAGTCTTCAGCGGGCGGAAGTTTCGCACTAAAAGTGAGGATGCCGATAAGCTGGGACTCCCTTTCCCGAATCGATCGGAAATGACGACGCTCAATGATCGAACCGGACAAGTAACCGATGATCGTCAGCACTAAAAGGGGTACAAGTTCCATCATGACCTAGTCGACGACCACGGCTGTACCATAGACAAACAACTCTGCAGCACCTGCAGATACCGAGGAGGTTGAGAAGCGGACATTCAGTACGGCGTTGGCGCCAATGCTTTTTGCTTGCTCAATCATTCGGTCGGTGGCTTCTTGGCGAGCATCGTTGAGCAGTTCTGTATAGCCTACCAACTCGCCGCCGACGATGTTTTTCAAACCCGCCATGATGTCTCGGCCAAGGTGCTTGGTTCTAACCGTGTTGCCTTGGACCATACCCAGATGTTTGGTTATGCGTTTGCCCGGGATTATTTCAATATTGCTGACGATCACATTACATGCCTTAAAGGGTTTTGAGTCAGTATCCTGACGTCAACATAGCGAGTCAACAACAAAAAGTCAGCTTAGGTGAATTCCAACTATTTGTGGATGCGAGGTATTTCAATAATGAAATTCTAAATCAGTAGAATCATTCCAATATCACTGCTTTTGCGAGTGACATTGGTTACGTTGAATGGTTGCGTTGAATGGTTTCGATTAGTTGTGATGGGCCAGCTGGAGGCGACATGACCGGAGAAAAGCAGAAAAGTCCGCAAAAAAGGTCCGGTAATAGTATTTGTAAAGAAGCTGGCCGTTTTTGTCAGTACAATAGATATTGACGCAATCATGCGTTTTATCAAGATGCCTTCAGGGATGTTATAAATGTCTAACGATAAGCTTGTTGTTGTTGATCAGCTGGCAAAGCAGATCAGAGATTGCAAGATCTGTGAGCCTCATCTACCGATGGGTGCGAATCCCGTTATCCAGTTCGATCCTCAAGCACGATTACTGATTGTGGGCCAGGCGCCGGGTATTCGTGCGCACAACAGTGGTATTGCTTTCAATGACCCTAGTGGTGATCGACTTAGGGATTGGCTCGGCGTCGACAAACAACAATTCTATGATGCACGCAAAATTGCGATCGTACCGATGGGTTTCTGCTATCCAGGCACGGGTAAAAACGGCGATTTACCGCCGCGCTTGGAATGTGCAACGGCTTGGCGGTCAAAACTGCTAGCACAGTTGGAGCAGGTTCAATTGACCTTGGTTATTGGCCAATACGCGATGCAATGGCACCTGCCTGATGAGAAGAAGCAGTCGGTTACATCGCTGGTCAAACAGTGGCATCGGTTTGCGCCCGACGTGTTTCCTATGCCACACCCGAGTCCAAGAAATAATCGCTGGCTAAAAAACAACCCCTGGTTTGAAGTCGAGCTTTTACCGAAGCTTAAGCAGCAGGTCCAAGCCGCATTGGCGTAAGCGGCAAATCTCAGCGCTGGCGTGTGAAGTTGGCTTTGGTATGCTTTTGCGCTGCGCGATGGCGGAAACTAACGTGGCTGTTTTCAACTTGTCGCACAATAACTTTACCTGCAGTCACAGCGACTTCGGCTACAAAGACGACGCTTGATTGGCGTGCTGTAGGCAATGTGGAACCCGCCTTATTCAGGGCTGTTGTGATTCTGATCTGGTGAGACGAGGCGTTTGATGATAGCGTCTCGCTCTTCAGGTGTTCTGTGAAGAGCAATCGATATCCCCCGCATTCAAGCAGGTTGATTTATATGACAGCAATACTTTACGGAAATGGCCAATCGAGAAGTTTTCGATGTGTTTGGGCGCTAAATGAAGCGAACATAGCGTTTGAGTATCAAGGCATCGATAAAGCATCGCTCAGCGACGCATTCTTAAAGGTCAGTCCTCATATAAAAGTACCGGCGTTTACAGTCGGGGACTTACACATGTCCGAAAGTGCAGCCATCGTGAACTACGCAGGCAACGTGTCCAAGCACACAAGCTTGATACCCTCAGACGTTGAGCGTCGAGCCCAGTACGATGATATTTGCTACTTTGTGATGACGGAGCTAGAGCAGCCACTTTGGACCATTGGAAAACATCGCTTTGCTCTGCCTGAAGAATATCGGCACGAAGTCATGTTCGACACAGCGATGTTCGAGTTTGATAAAGCGCAGCAGGCGCTAGAATTCAAACTACAGGGCCGCGATTTTGCCGTTGGCGATGAATTTTCGATGGCCGATGTGCTACTCGCGCATACATTTAATTGGGCTGAACGCTTCAAAATGTCCATTAAGCCGAACTTTTTGGCCTATCGCGATCGGATGTATGCAAGACCGGCTTGTCAGCAAAGTCTGCGGCAGGTTGGTGCCTAGGCAGCCGCAAACGCTAGCCATAGGTGCACAGATAGGCAGTTTCAACAGTCACTTTTAAGTTGAAGGCGAGGTTTGCCTCGACCACAAAGCTGTCCCCTGCATTGAAATCTTGCCAAGTATCAGCGCCGGGAAGCTGAACGGTGAGCTTGCCGCTGACAACCTGCATGGTCTCTCGCTGACTCGTATCGAACGTATATTCGCCTAGGCTCATCACACCGATTGTAGCCGGTAAGCTTTCTGTCTGCAGTGCGATAGATTTTACTTTTCCATCGAAGTATTCATTTACCTGAAGCATTTTTTTTCCTGATAATTTAAAAGTGTAGATTTGAGGCACGCGAGTGTAACAGCCTCGCAGGAAGTCGATAAAGTATCGATTCGACAAGCTCTCTTCGAACACCGCCAAGATTTATTAACTTAACGCGTCGATGCGTGAATATTTGAGTCCAAACGGTTACTCTCGGTTATCAAAAAATAATGGGATATAACGCGCAACAATGTCGTCTTTTGATTTATCCGAGCATACGCATCGCAGGTTCAATCCTCTTACGGGCGATTGGGTTCTCGTATCGCCACATCGTGCCAAAAGACCCTGGCAGGGGCAATTGGAACCCGCCACAAAAGAGCGTATTGCTGCTTATGACCCAGACTGCTATTTGTGCCCTGGCAATAAACGTGTCAACGGCGATATCAACAAAGACTACCAAGGTGCCTATGTATTTAAGAATGATTTTTCTGCGCTTCAGGTAGATTCGCCACAGTTTGAACAATCGGTTGAAGAACCGGTTGAACAGCTCGACCCCTTGTTCCAATTCGAGACTGTCTCTGGCGTCAGTCGGGTCATCTGTTTTTCCGAATCACATAATCTTGGATTGTCCCGCCTGCCTGAAAAGGCCATCGTCAGTGTTATAGAGACTTGGTGTGAGCAATACCAGGAACTGTCTGAAACGTATTGCTGGGTTCAAATATTTGAGAACAAGGGTGCTGCCAACGGTAGCTCGAACCCTCACCCTCATGGTCAACTATGGGCAAGTGACAAACTACCGACACTGGTTTGCGAAGAAGACGATCAACAACGAGCTTATTATTCACAACACGGTTGTTCTTTATTGGTCGACTATGCACACAAAGAGATTGCAGCAAAGACCCGTGTTGTTTGTAGTAACGATGACTGGTTGGTTGTTGTGCCGTGGTGGGCAACCTGGCCGTTTGAGACGCTACTTTTACCCAAACGCGCAGTATCGCGCATGACTGATCTAAGCCGTGATGAAAAGGCGAGTTTGGCGCAAATTCTAAAAGAGCTAAATGTCCGTTATGACAATCTTTTTGACACGCCATTCCCCTATTCGATGGGCTGGCATGGCGCGCCTAATGCGGACACAACCGAGCCGCACTGGCAGCTACACTGTCATTTTTATCCACCGCTTTTAAGGTCGGCAAGTGTTAAGAAATTTATGGTGGGTTATGAAATGCTGGCAGAATCGCAAAGGGATATGACCCCTGAGCAAGCAGCTGAAAGACTTAGGCAGCAATCAACGACGCATTATCTTGATCAAGATCATAGAAGTCAGGATGCGTGATCATTCGCATCAGGCGGGATCCCTAATGGTCGATGCTCAATCGACTCAAGACAGCTTGTCTCAGGTGACGTGCAAATACTTTGAGTCGTATTACGGCGCACCCGCTGAGTTCCTTGTACGAGCGCCCGGTCGCGTCAACATTATTGGTGAACACACTGACTACAATGGCGGTTTTGTTTTCCCTGCGGCGATCAACTACTACACCTATGTTGCCGCATCAAAGCGGCAAGATGCGGTCATCAATGTTGTAGCGCGGGATTGGTCCGGGCAGGTCGATCGCATTGATCTATCCAAGCCGATGCACTTTGATGAAGCCCGCATGTGGCCAAACTATATAAGAGGCGTGGTAGAGCAGCTTCAAAAAAGAAACTATCCCCTTCGAGGCTGTGATCTTGTGGTGAGTGGCAATGTGCCCCAGGGTGCCGGTTTGAGTTCTTCCGCCGCATTAGAAGTCGGTATTGCAAAAGCCCTGACACATGCCTGCGGTCTCATTTTAACGCCGCTTGAGCTAGCCCAAATCGGCCAGGATGCAGAGAATCAATTTGTTAATTGCGCCTGTGGCATCATGGATCAGCTGATTTCTACCTCGGGGGTAGAGGGTCACGCGGTCATGATCGATTGTCGAAATTTTGAGACGCAAAGCGTTGCGTTACCCGCAGATTTCGAAATCATTATCATCAATTCCAGCGTGCAACGCGGACTTGTCGACAGTGAATACAACCTGCGTCGTGCGCAGTGTGAAACGGCAGCGGCGCATTATGGTGTCGAATTATTGCGGGAAGTATCTGTTGAGCAACTTCATGCGCAGCGCGGTCATTTGGACGACGTCTGTTTCAAGCGAGCTAGACACGTGGTTGAAGAGAATGCGCGGGTACTTGAAATGGTTGAGTGCTTGGCGTCCGGAGAGTTTGGCGGTTTATCTCAGCTTATGCACGATAGCCACGAGTCCATGCGTACCTTGTTTGAGATTACGGTGCCGGCAATTGATTACCTGGTTGCGCTTGTCGCAAAAACATTGGACGGCGAAGGCGGTGTTCGAATGACCGGCGGGGGATTCGGCGGTTGCGTCGTCGCACTGGTACCCGTTAACAAAGTTGCACAGGTGAAAGCTGCGGTCGAAGCGAATTATTTCAATGAAACGGGTCTCAAAGAAATCATCTACACAGCGCGTGCGTCTGCGGGTGTTGTTGTGCTTTCCACAGATTTTTCGGCTCACGGCACTGTATAGGCGCGTATAAAAACAATAAGACAAAACACAAGTCTGATGGCACAGATAGGCTAGAGCATAAGAGCACAGTAGATACTATGGATTACAAAACCCAGCGCGCCTGGCAAACACCGACAATTACATCACAGCATCGTAGCGCTGCACACACGCCGTTATGGAGTTGGCGCAGTGAACAAGATGCCCGCCTTGATTTGCCAAGTACCGCGGTGATGTCCCTTGATGGGTTGTGGCAGTTTAAGTTATTCGATTCGGTCGAGAAGGTTGAGGCGGCATGGCCAGCTCAACTTGAAGATATGCAAAATATTGATGTGCCCGGCAACTGGCAACTGCAAGGTCATGACTACCCAATTTATACCAATGTGAAATACCCCTTCCCCTGTACGCCGCCGATTGTGCCTGATGAAAATCCAACAGGATGCTACAGACGTTACTTTACGCTACCTAAAACCTGGGCATCGGATGAGCAGGTAAGCGTTCAATTCGACGGTGTTGATAGCGCTTTCCACCTTTGGTGCAATGATCAATGGGTGGGTTATTCGCAGGATAGTCGACTCATGGCTGAGTTCGATTTGTCCGACTTTATTGTCGACGGCGAAAACAGTCTGTCACTACTGGTGACTCGCCTTTGTGACGGTAGCTACATGGAAGATCAAGATATGTGGAACCTCAGCGGCATTTATCGCTCGGTTCGATTATTAGCAAAGCCTGCATCGAAAATCACTGATGTCCGTGTGACCGCCAGTCTGGACGATCGTTATGAAGCGGGGCAATTGCAACTCGATGTAAAAACAGAAAATGCGCAACACTGTCGAGTTGCGGTTTCTCTTTACAGTTCGCAACAGCACGGCGGGCAATGTCTGGATCAACAAAGCTATCCAATGGGTACGCATCGAATAGACGAAAAGGGCGGGTACGATGATCGGTGCTACATCTCGATGCCCGTTCAAAATCCAAAACAGTGGAGCGCCGAGATACCTAACCTGTATCGCGTCACAGTGACATTGTTGGACAAAGATGATCTGCCACTTGAAACCGAAGCTTACGATGTGGGTTTTAGAAACATCGAAGTCATCAATGGCCAGCTTTGTATTAACGGTCAAGCGCTATTGATTAGAGGCGTAAACAAGCACGAACACGATCCGAAAACAGGCCATGCTGAAACGCTGGAGCGCGTTGAACAAGACTTGAAGTTGATGAAGCAGCATAACTTTAATGCGGTGCGATGTTCCCATTATCCTCACCAGCCGGGGTTTTATCGTCTGTGTGATCAACTCGGTTTGTATGTTGTTGATGAAGCTAATATAGAAACCCATGGTGTCACCCCGATGAGTCGTCTTGCGGATGATCCGCTATGGGCCAATGCATTTTTGGAACGCATGATCAGAATGGTGTCGAGGGATTTTAACCATCCAAGCATTATTATTTGGTCCCTAGGTAATGAATCGGGTTACGGCGCCGCCCACGATGCGATGTATCAGTGGACTAAGCGCGTTGATCCGTCTCGGCCAATCCAATACGAAGGCGGCGGCTCGAATACTAACGCAACCGATATCATTTGCCCGATGTACGCTAGAACGCACGCGGATATGCCGCAAGGGCCTGGTCTCGAAGCCAAGCCGTCGCTGAACAAATGGGTCGGACAGAGCGATGAAAACCGGCCGATTATTCTTTGTGAATATGCGCATGCAATGGGCAATAGTCTGGGTAGCTTTTCCGACTACTGGGATATTTTTCGCGAGCATCCGAGACTGCAGGGCGGCTTTATATGGGATTGGGTTGATCAGGGCTTGGATAAAGTCAGCGAGGAAGGAAAGCACTATTGGGCTTATGGTGGTGACTTCGGTGACCAGATAAATGATCGCCAATTTTGTATTAACGGTCTTATCTTCCCCGATAGATCAATTCACCCCACGTTGCTTGAAGCAAAGCGGTGCCAGCAACCGTTTCAGGCAAAACTACATAAGCGCCAAGATTTAACGGTAACCCTGACCAGCGAGCATCTTTTTCAAAACACCCCCGACACACGATTGTGTTGGCAGGTGATCAGCCACAATGGTGTTCACGCCGAGGGTGAGATTGCATGTGAACTGGCGGCCGGACAGAGTAAAAAAATAACCTTGGAAAATAGTCTGTCTAAGCTCGCTGATGACAATTGGCTCAACCTTTGGCTGGTGCAGGATAAGCCAACCCATTGGTCACAAGCAGGGCTGGTGATCGCCAGGTGGCAGTTTTCTTTGCCCGCGACGGTTGCTCAGATTCCGCATCATGAAACACCGCCGGCTGATGAAAGTAAGCCAATCATTGATGAGTCGGGACAGGATCTGTTGGTGAATACCGGTCAGCATGTTTGGCAGCTAGATCGCGCTTCAGGAAAAATTTCTAGCTGGCGTAAAGCCGATGCTGAAATGTTGCTAGCGCCTATTGGCGATAACTTTTTTAGAGCGCCTTTGGACAATGACATAGGCACTAGCCAGGCAGATCACCCGGATCCTTTTTCATGGATATCGAGATGGCAGCAGGCAGGTATCTTCGATCTCGAACATCGATGCCTTGCTGTGAGAGTGGATAAGGCGTCCGCTAGCATTGACGTTGAGCACGGCTATTATCACGAAGGCGAGCAAAAAATTCGAACCTGTTGGCAGCATCGATTCGATCACAAAGGTCAATTATCACTGACAATTGACGTGTACGTCGATGGCGACATGCCGCCGATGCCGAGAATTGGTGCGAGCTTTAAAATCCCGCATGATGCGAGTCAAACAGCTCAAAACGTTTCTTGGTTTGGGCGTGGCCCGCATGAAAATTATCCCGACAGGTTGGTCAGTGCGGATATGGGTGCTTGGCAACAACCCATCGAGTCCATGCATACTAACTATATATTTCCCTCCGACAATGGTCTTCGATGTGATGTCCGTCAGGTTGCGTTAGGCGCTATTCAGATTCAAGGCGATTTTCATTTTAGTGTGAGTCCATACGGTCAAACAGCTTTAGCCAGAGCGCGGCACACGCATGAATTAATTCCGGATGAGGCTTTGCATGTTTGTGTCGATGGTTATCACATGGGTGTTGGTGGTGATGATTCATGGACCCCCAGTGTTAAGCCGCCATTCCGACTTGAAGCGTCCCATTACCGATGGGCATTTAAGTTAAGCTAGTCCTAAACCGCACTAAGGGCATTTCGCTCTCGATTGCGAATCAAAAACAACGATAATAAAGATGACACGGAGTGACAGTAATGTCCGAGCAGAGAGTGGAAGACAAAATCCTATTAGGTACCAAGGTGTCCTATGGTTTGGGGGCTTTGGGCAAGGATTTCGCGTATTCGATTACTGCGACCTTCCTGATGTTCTATTACACTGATGTTGCGGGTATTTCTGCTGCCTTTGTCGGTACATTATTTTTAGTTGCTAGAGCCATCGATGCCTTTACCGATCCTATAATGGGCATGATCGTCGATAACACGCGTTCAAAGTTCGGTAAATTTCGACCCTGGATATTGATTGGCACAATCGTTAACTCATTTGCATTGCTTGCCGTTTTCTACACGCACTCGTTCACCGGCACCACCCTTTATGTCTACGCAGCATTGACTTACATTCTTTGGGGTGTGACTTATACGATTATGGATATCCCATTTTGGTCAATGATTCCTGCGCTTTCTGCGCGGCGTGTCGAGCGAGAAAAGCTCGTCGTCTGGCCACGAACATTCGCGAGCATCGCGGGCCTGATCATGGGTGGCACAGGATTGTATCTGGTTGCTGAATTAGGTGATGGGGATCAAGGCAAAGGGTTCTTTTTGCTCTCGGTACTTGTCGTTATTAGCTTTATTCTCAGTGGCCTTATTACCTTCTTTAAAGTTAAAGAAAAAGTTGTGTTGGGTAATCAGGTTCAAAAGTTTACGTTAGCGGATGTCAAAAACATCATCTTTTCTAACGATCAGCTAAAGGCGCTAATTGGTAGTATTCTTACTTTCAGCATGGCGGCGCACTTGGTGGGTGGTTTTGCTATCTATTATTTCACCTACGCGATTGGCAGGGGCGACCTTTTTCCTATATTTGCCGCCGTATCCGGTGCCGCAGAGATTGCAGGTGTGTTGATCTTCCCGTGGTTGTGTCGATATTTACCTCGCCATTTGATGTGGTACGTGGCGGCCTTCTTCCCAGCCCTGGCTTGTTTGATTCTGTTTGTGACGGGAATTTTCTCGCCGGAAAGTGTCTGGCTTGCAGGTCTGGCAGGTGCAGCGCTTAGGTTTGGTACAGGTATTGGTAATGGCCTAGGTACTGTCATGTTGGCCGACGTTGTTGACTACGGGCATTATCGTTCCGGACAACGAAGCGAGAGTATTATTTTCTCTGTGCAAACTATGTTGGTGAAGTTTGCCGGTGCTTTTGCAGGTTTCTTCATTGGCATGGGCTTAACCTTTATTGGCTATGTACCTAATGTTGAACAAAGCGAAGAGACTATCTTTGGACTCAGAGCTTTGATGATCGGCTCGCCCATCATCTTTATTGCCATCAGTGTCTGGGTTTACAAGGCGTACTATCGTTTGAACGGCAGCCTGCGAGAAGAGGTCGAGGAAAACATTTCTTTAATGCAGATGAAAGGCAATGCATCATCTGAGACGGGCTTAACCTAACGTCTTTTTTATTAGTGGTTTGATGAAACTATTGTTGCGCGGTTACTAATGTCGCCCCGAATCGTCACGCGCAGCGATGTTTAGGCATTTGTAGGTGGCGAAGGGGCTTTGTAGCTCGCGCAATGTTTCATCGACCAATGCACTCGATTAATCTTCGTGGACAGTGACTTTTTTGCCAATCCACTGCATGAAAATCAATAGTACGCAGTAGACACCTGCGGCAAAGTAATAAGGCATGACCGGGTCAATCTGGTACATAAAGCCGCCAATCAACGGCCCAATCGTAAAGCCGAGTGGCCCACAGGACCCCGCCACGCCAGCAACTGCACCTTGTTCTTCCGATGATACTGCCAATGAGGCGCCGGCCATGAAGCCGGGTCCGGCTAAACCCATGCCGAAGCCGAGAATCATCATGGCGACGGTTAACATGAAAAGCGTTTCGTACAGTGCCATTAATGTGAACGCAACGATCAGCAGTGGGATGGCCAGCTTCAGTAAGGTGAAGGGCGCTAATTCTAAACGTTGCACGATAAGGCCTTGCGCGATAAGTGAACATCCAGCGGATAACATCATCGCGAAACCAAAGCTTCGAGCCGTTTCCCCAGCGGATAAACCCAGCGCATCCTGAAACCTGAACCCCATAGTTTGTTGAACTAACGCAAAACCCATAAACATCAAAACACCGACAACGATAAACGGCATGATTCTGGGGTCGGTATACCGCATGCGTGGTCGTTTACGCGCCACCAGTTGCTTGGGTGGTTCAGGCAGGAATTTCAGAATGAACAAGCCGTTTAGAAATGCCAGAACTGCCATCATCCAAAGCGGGGTCAATAAACTGATCACCGCCAATCCCGCCATGGCAGGTCCGATGATTGAGCCGAGATTGTTCGCTGCGCCGGTTGCGCCCATGCCTTTGGTTCGATTGCTGAGGTCAGTGATATCGGCCATATAGGCCGTTGATGCCGGCATGGTGGCTGACATCATACCGGCATGAAGTAGGCGCGCGGCGATCAGCGTAAGGTATAAAGGCATGCCAATCAGCCAGCCATTAAGACCGGCAGTTAGTACCGTATTGAAGATGACGGTGCCGAGAGTGAAGCCAAATAGACCGATTAGCATGACGCGTTTGCGTCCCCAGACATCACTCAACCTTCCCCAGATAGGTGCTGATATAAAGACCATGAGCGACGAAGCAGCAATAATGCTGGTTATCTGGAATTCTGTAAGGCCCATTTCTCTGCCCATGGGCGACAGAATAGGGAACAAAACGGAGAAACCCATACCCACAATCACAAGAGAGGCTAAGAGGGTTCGCTTGGCGTATTTTAAAGGAAAGTCCTGCACAGTTTTTCTTAGGTACGTTAGGTGATAAGTTCAGTCATAGGTTCAATCTGATCTAACGGGTTTGAGTTATATTGGTCACCCGGTTAGCGTTCAGATCGGAAAATTCGGTCGGCGTCATAGGCGGCGCAGTGTAACCGATAGAACTCATGAATACGTAGTTGACGTATTATCAACATGGCTTATTGAGGCGCGCAAACAGAAGCACTGCACAGGCACAAAACAAACGCTATGGTGAGCAAGCAAGCAAGATACATAGCCAATAATCGACAATAAAGAGGTGAATCGTGAAGACATATGCCCATCCTGAATACTTGATTTCAACAGATAGCCTGGCGGCAAAAATTGCAGCAGGGGATCAAGGCTTATCCGTTTTTGATGCGACGGTGAGTCTTGTTCCTGCAGAAACAGGCTACAAGGCAATTTCTGGATTAGCAGACTACGACAAGGGTCACATTCCGACCGCAAACTTTATGGATTTGATGGTCGATCTGGCGGACACCAGCAGCGGTTTCGGCTTCACGTTACCGACGGCTGACCAACTGCAGCAAAGTTATCGTCAGTTGGGCATTGATAATGAGAGTGAAATTGTCATCTACAGCAGTGGTCATATGATGTGGGCAACCAGAGCCTGGTGGATGCTACATTCCTGTGGCCACAAGAAGGTTGCCGTGCTCGATGGTGGTATTGCGAAATGGTTGACTGAAAACCGTGCTGTCACAACCGATAAGGCCGATGTTGCGCAGGGGGATTTTGAGGTCGATTTTGATAACAAGGTGTGGGCTGACAAATCACAGGTGCTTGCGGCCATCGGCGATGGTGACATTTGTACCATCAATGCGCTTGCACCCGATGTCCACAGTGGTGACGCAAAGATGAGCTATGGTCGCAAAGGGCATATCAAAGGCAGCCAAAATGTCTTTTACGATGACGTACTGCAGGACGGCTGCTTTCGAAATGCCGAACAACTCAATGAGGTCTTTTCTCAGCAGGGCATCTTGCAAAAACCTAAAGTGATTGCCTATTGCGGTGGTGGCATTTCAGCGACAATTGACGCCCTCGCGCTCAAATTGGTCGGGCATAAAGATATTGCTGTTTATGATGGTTCAATGAGCGAGTGGGTGGCGGATGAAAGCCTGCCAATGTCACAAGGCTCGGGTATCGAGTAGGCCCGATCTGTATTACCGGTTCAAAAAGTAGGCAAGTTGCGAGATGGCGTCAGGCAGACTAGGCTGCTGACGAGTGGTTTCGGTTATCTAACAGGTTTATTGGAGGTAATGTGAGCGAACAATATATCAGCGACAACAATGAGCAGAGGCAAGCTTTGCTTGCTCGGATGCGAACAGGCGATTTGACCGTCTCTAACAAAGAGGTCGCCGCGGCTTTCGAGATCGATCCAAACTACGATCCTTATGCCATTGATTTGGATCGACTTGATCCGTCTCATCCCGGCTTGTTTGCAGGCAACACGTTGTGGAAACATTTTGAACGTTTGCGCGCGGAAGACCCGGTGCACTTTCATGAACAAAGTATGTTTGGTCCCTATTGGTCAGTGACGCGTTACGAAGACATTATGTATGTTGATCGGCATCACGAACTTTTCTCATCGGACGGCAAGCTCGGTGGCATTGCCCTAGGTGGCGCGCCCGGCCAAGACGAACAGTTCACCTTGCCGATGTTTATTCAGGAAGATCCACCTAAGCACGACGCGCAGAGAAAGGTCGTCGCGCCCATGTTTACACCGAAAAACCTGGCGGATCTGGAGCCGCTGATACGTGAACGAGCCTGTCTCATACTCGATGGCCTACCCATCGATGAAGAGTTTAATTGGGTTCGTGAGGTCTCGGTTGAGCTTACGGCACAAATGCTCGCCACCCTATTTGATATTCCGCAAGAAGATCGAATGAAGCTCATTTATTGGTCGGACACAATTCAAGCTCTCTCTGATCCTGAGCAGTTTGAAAATCCGGAAGAGGGCTTCAAGATACTGTTTGAATGTCTGGCTTACTTCCAAGGTTTGTACGATTCTCGAAAAGACACGGCGGCTGAATTCAATTTAATATCAATGTTAGCCCATGACGAATCGACCAATGATATGACGCCGCAAGAGTTATTGGGCAATGTTATGTTGTTGATCGTCGGCGGAAATGACACGACCCGAAACTCCATCAGTGGTGGTGTGCTCGCGCTGAATCAATATCCGGCGGAGTATGAGAAGTTGCAACAGAACCCAGCGTTGATCCCCAAGATGGTGCCAGAGATGATTCGTTGGCAATCGCCGGTTGCACATATGGCCCGAACGGCAGTATGTGATACCGAACTGGGAGGCAAGCAAATTAAAAAAGGCGACCGTCTCGCCATGTGGTACATATCGGGCAACAGAGATGAATCCGCGATTGAAAATGCGAATAAATTCATCATCGACCGAACGAATCCGCGTCAGCACACCGCTTTTGGTTATGGTGTGCACCGGTGTGTTGGCAATCGGTTAGCGGAGATGCAGCTCCGCGTCCTGTGGGAAGAGATTATGAATCGATTTTCCAAGGTGGAAGTTGTTGGTGAACCGACCTACCTGGCGTCGAGTTTTATTCATGGCATTAAAGAATTGCCGGTGAAGGTCTTCAAGTAAAAAATGCTCGATAGCAGAAAACCCGCATTGCGCGGGTTTTTTTTGGATAAGATGCTTTTTTTACGAAAGCGTTGTTTATGTTCTTACTAATTTAGGGTCTTGATACATGAGATTGATGATAATACTCGGCTTTTTGCTGGTTGCGGGTTGTACAACCAAAACTGACAGAAAAATAGTCACCGCAGAAGTAGAGCCAGCGCCAGTATCGGTATGGTCTAAGGGTGCGATGGCCAGTATTGCCAATCCATATGCGACGCAAGCGGCCGTGATGATGTTGAAAAAAGGCGGTCATGCTGTTGATGCCGCGATCGCGGCGCATGCGGTGCTGGGCCTTGTTGAGCCGCAAAGCTCAGGCCTGGGTGGTGGTGCTTTCATGTTGGTTTACAACAGAGACAATCAGCAACTGATGTTCCATGATGGCAGAGAGATGTCGCCGCAGGGGGCGACTGTTGATATGTTCATGAAGGACGATGCCGTTATGGGCTTCATGGAAGCTTGGCAAAGTGGTAAATCTGTTGGCGTGCCAGGCGTTGTAGCGCTTTATAAACATGCCCACGACATGCACGGCAAGCTGCCTTGGGAAGACCTTTTTGAACCTGCGATTGGGTTGGCTTCTAACGGCTTTGAAGTATCGCCGCGTCTTGCGGGTTATCTTCCGAGGATGGCGCAGATGACCAATCTGGCGACCAATGCAGGCACTGCTGCGTATTTCTATCCTGCTGGAAAGCCTTTGCAGGCCGGACATCTGCTCATCAATAAAGACTATGCACGAACCTTGAAGCGGATCGCATTGCAAGGCCCGGATGCCTTTTACACGGGTGAGATCGCGCAGGCTATTGCTAGCGCCGCTCAGGCAGAACCCAATGGCGGTACGTTAACCGTTAGTGATATGGCGTCATACAGGGTAATAGACAGAGATGTTATTTGTGGTGATTTTAGGCGCATGGACATCTGCACAACGTCACCTCCTTCATCAGGTGGTGCACAGATTATGGTGGCGAACCTTTATGATCACCTGTCAAAAGACGCCAAGTCGCAATCCGATAAAGTGGTGGCATTTGTTGATGCGCAACGATTGGCTTACGCCGATAGAGATCACTACTTTGGTGATCCCGATGAAGTTGATGTGCCATTGGATGATTTGATTAATCCTATCTATCTTGAACATCGCGCAAAACAGCGCATCGCGCCAGCTGACATGCCGACCCCGGGTGACCCAGGTCTTGTTCTCAGGGGTGATAGTTTGGCGAGCTTATGGTCCGCCGATTTGACCGAAGAGGCATCAGGCACAACGCATCTGTCGATCATCGACGGTGAAGGTAATGCCGTGGCGATGACCGCGACGATCGAGGCACCCTTTGGTTCTTCGCGTTGGGTTGGCGGTTTTCTATTGAATAACGAGATGACCGATTTTGCCCGTGCCGTACCCGCCGATGGCGGACGGTTGGCGAACGCTATTGCACCCCAGCGTCGACCGCGTTCATCAATGTCACCGACGATGGTGTTTGATGAGGCAGGCGATTTATTCATGGTGACGGGCTCGCCCGGTGGTAATTCGATCCCGGCCTACGTGGCTAAAACAATTATTGGCGTGCTCGACTGGCAACTAGACGCGCAAGCTGCTGTTGATTTTACCAACATCATTGCCCGCGGTGAAAAAGTCAGAGTTGATGTGCAAGAACCCGCCGGGGAAATATTAGCGGCTGAATTAAAATCCCGCGGCTACATCGTTCAAGAGCGCGACGGTGAGAACTCAGGTCTGCACGTTATTGTCGTGCGTCCCGATGGTTTGGAAGGTGCGGCTGATAAGCGTCGCGAAGGTGTTGTCACCGCTATTCCTTAACGATCTCGTGCGGGCTACCGGTGCGGTCAACGCGAGTGATACAGGGATTTAGTTGAGTCTGTTGTGAGCACTAAACGTTTACATTGTTGACTGCACGATGTTCGTCACGCCGTGCGACCTCGGCTAGAATCGCTAGCTTTTCCTCTGAGCTGGCACCCATCCAGACGCGGATTTCGTCCAGGGTGCGGTTACAGCCGATACAAACGTCATCCTCAATTTTACAAATACGCACGCAAGGTGTTTGTACATAAGGCTCTTGAAGGTCTTCTTTCATATTTCTACTTATTTTGTTCGGGTGACGGGATGCGTTTATGCATGTCCCCTGACGATGTGGTTCAAAAGTTGTCGCAGGCAGCGGCGACCCTATTGGTAATTCAGCCAACTCACTACTCTGCGGTCAAGACTGATTTTACGCTTTGCTCGAACAGATCCGCGGCATCTTTACCGCCTTGGCTGTTCAGGAATTCACTGGTTAGGTCGATGTATTGAGGAATCTGTTCTGTACTAATGCCTAAAGATTGAAACTGAGAATAGGCTTGCGTTGCGCCCTGCAGTGCATTGGCGTACTTACCCGCATTGCCCATTAATGAAGATAGACCTTTAGCATTCTCTGAAATCGCCGGCGCAGCTTTTAGCAATGTATCCATTTCGGGAATGTATCCCTTTAGTGTGTCGAAGTCTGTGCTGGCGAGGCTCGTCTTCGCTAGACCCATCAGTGTGCCCAGCCCGCCCTGTGCTGTCTGCTTGGAAACACCAAGTTGATCGGTCACCATGGCCGTCAAGTCTGCCATTTTAGGCATGCTAGTCGGCAGTGATTTTGTAACGGCTTCTATCGATTCTTGGGTCGTCGCCGAATCTGCTTGCGCTTTTGACGTTGAGGGTTCTGCAGGGGCGGATTCTTCTTCACCGAAACCAAATAACGACAAAGCGCTGTCGAACCAGCTTTCCTCTGCTGCCTTTGCGACGGGGCTAACGAGAAACAAAATAGATAAGATGATCAAGTATTTAGACATAGAAAAATTTAGTTAATCCAAGTTGTTAGATCGCTACTGTAAGCAGAAATGAGCGCTTTTCATAGTGCACTTTCGTGAATTGTGATGTGGTGCCGTTTTTCCGACTTCTTGTCTGAGGTTATGGCTGCTGACAAGATTCTGCCGGAGGTTGTTGCTATGGTCGCGCAATGGCAACAATAACCTGCTCTAGCGGGCTTGAATGCGCGCATTACTGACAGCACAGCCAAATACCCAGCGGTTGAAATGGTCGTTGCCAACCATGACCAGCCGCTTCTAACAATGATCTTGAAAATTTCCCTTAAATAACAGCTTATTACTGTAAGATGCCGTCAACTTCGCTTCAAGGATTGGTTTGTTTTGGCCGATACACCTGCAGAAAACCCCACTGAAAAACCCGAACTCACCTGAATCAGCTGAGGTTGTCTCTGAGTCGTCAGACTCGTTAACAGCAAGCTTATTAGAGGTTGATTCGGACAAGCATTCTAGGTCAGCTCAATCGATCGGGTCCTTTGCTGAATTTGCGCTTCATAAGCAACTTCATAAAGCGCTGGAGAAGATGGAGTTTAAGGCGGCAACCGAAGTGCAGAGTGCTGCAATCCCCATTGCTTTGTCCGGCAAGGACATCATGGTTTCCGCCAAAACCGGTAGCGGTAAGACCGCTGCGTTTTTATTGCCTATGCTTAATAGGATGCTTGCCGAAGACCAGCCGGGCACGGGTACACGGGGACTGATTTTATTGCCTACCCGAGAGCTCGCCCTACAAACTCAAAAAATGTTTGAGAAGCTGGCGCGATTTTGTCAAATTCGCTGTGGTTTGATTATCGGCGGTGAAGCATTTAAGTATCAGGTGGCGACGCTGCGAAAAAACCCAGAGGTTGTGATTGCAACACCAGGTCGACTCGTTGATCACATCGAGAAGGGATCAACGGATTTTAATGATCTTGAGTTTCTGGTCCTAGATGAAGCCGATCGAATGTTAGATATGGGCTTCTCTGAAGATATGGCGCTCATTGCCAGTCGATGCCCGCCGAATCGACAGAGTTTGCTTTTTTCAGCCACGCTAAAGCACAAGGGTATTGACCGAGTGCTCGAGCTACTAAATGAACCTGTCTCCATTGAAGTGGACTCTTACAAAGAAGGTCATAGTAATATCGTTCAAGAAATGGTCTTGGCCGACGATGATCAGCACAAAGAAAAACTGGTTGCCGCTTTGGTTAAAGAAGAAGACGCAAAGAAGGTCTTTGTCTTTTGTCGTACCCGAAATCAATGTGAGCTGGTTGGTCAGCGTTTGGCTCAGATGGATATGAAGGTGGGTTACATTCACGGTGAGATTCCTCAAAGTGATCGTAAACAAGTATTGAACCGCTTTCGTGATGACAAGTTACAAATACTGGTTGCTACGGATGTGGCTGCCCGCGGTCTAGATGTCACTGATGTTGATCTCGTGATCAATTTTACAGTTGCCCATTCAGGCGATGATCATGTGCATCGTGTGGGCAGAACAGGCCGAGCAGGCAAAGAAGGCAAGGCAATTACATTAGTGTCGGCGTTGGAATGGAATAAAAATTCGAGCATCGAGCGTTATCTGAAAATCCGCTTCGAGCATCGAGAAGTCGGTAGTCTTAAAGCTAAGTACTCGGGTCCAAAGAAGCTTAAAAAATCCGGTAAAGCAGCAGGTCCGAAGAGAAAGCGGGATGATAAAAACGCGAAGTCTGGAAAGGCAAAACCGGCAGTAAAAAAACACCAAGCTAGAAAAAACAAAGCTTTGACCGCGCCGGAAGAAAAAAAGGCCAGCCCGCATGCTTACGGCAGTGCGAAGAAAATGAAAGTAGGTGGCGAGCCGTTGAAGAGAGGCGAGTCAACTAAAAGTGGCGATGCTAAAAAAAGTTATCCAAAAAATAAAGCTGCACCAACGTTGAATGCTTATAAATCAAAAGCTTCTTCTACGAAAGCTTCTTCTACAAAAGCTTCCTCAACAAAAGCGCCTTCATCCACAGCGGCTGAATCAAAAAGTTCAGAGTCCAAACCGGCCAGCCCTTGGCCCGGTAGGAAAAGCTAGTTGATTGCAGCCGTCGGTATTAATTTGTTACATCTAACAATCGATTGATCGAAACCGTTGCCCAGCATGCCGCGCCGCGCGCGTTGCGCCTTTGAATTCGAGGCGCCTAAGATTCCGGATGAATACGTCCATCGGCATCTCGTCAGGGTTCACCCATGACATGTCTGAAATAGGGGCAACCCCGACGCGTTCAAACCTGATCGATCTTCACCGCAACGCGTGGAAGATAACAGGCACGCCCTAGCATGGCTGCCGATGCCCAAACCGAAAGACCGCTTGCGGATTATCTTGAAACGGATTTAGGGGCGAGGCAAAGTCTCAGTCGAAAAGAGGTTTTGGTGCATTGGTATTGCGAAGAGATTCCGCTAGCATAAGCACTCATAGTGATGTTCTCTGTGACTAAATGGGCGAATCAAAATGTTATTAAAGTCTCTCTCAGTTTCTAAAACTGATTTCGAGTTAGGCACAGGTTGGTCAATCAAACCTGAAGGTGCATGTAAGGGCGATATTTGTATTCCTCTGCCTGAAAGCAGTATTGATGCCGACTCTGGAATGCTCAACGTCAATGAAGTTGCTAGCGCCATGAATTTACCCTTAGCGCATGAACCGCAAGCGAAGCTTTGGGCTATGGGTCCGGATTCAATTGGTGGGCGTGCGCTGAGTTCGGCGAAAGCACCTGAACTACAACTGCCAGATATCGATGGCAATGAATTCAAGCTGTCCAGTTTGAAGGGTAAGAAAGTACTCGTTTATGCCTGGGCACCCTACTGAGGATGCTCTGGCGATTTGCCCGTGTGGCAAGCACTCAGACAAGAACTACACACTCAAGGTTTTGAACTCGTCACCGTTGGTCTAGATACGTTAGGCGCTGATGGTTGTCGTAATTTTATTGAAGCAGCGCAGCCGCAACACCCTTCATTGATTGACCAGCATCATGTTATGGCGGACTTATTTGGTGTGGTCAATATACCCAGCAGTATCTGGATTGATGAGCAAGGCAATATCGTGCGTCCTGCTGAAGCAGCACCCGCGCCACCCAAAGACGCGTCTGAAGACAGCGGGCCGAACATCGATCTGCCAGCGGTAATGCCGCCAAGGTTGGTTGAGATGATGGGTGAAGCGGTAAAGATTCCCAATAGTTCGGTTGACTACCATGCGGCGTTGCGAGATTGGGTTGCCCAGGGTAGTGAAAGTGAATACGCCATGGATGAAGCCAAGGTTGTGCAACGATCACGCCCCAGAAATGAAGATACTGCGCTTGGTCATGCCCATTTTGAGTTAGCAACGCAGCTAGAAATGGATGGCAATCACGCGCTTGCCATCAAGCACTTTCGGCTAGCCCACGAATTGGTGCCGGATAGCTGGACCTTTCGGCGTCAAGCCTGGTCATTGGAAAAGTTAGGTGACGGGCCCATTAGCCGCTTTTGGCAAGGCCCGAATCCGGAAAATCCAGAGGATTGGCCCTACGAAGGTGACTGGCTAGCGGACATCAAGCGCGAAGGTGCGGAGAACTACAACGAGGGTTTTAAGGGGTAGTAAAAATGACCGATGTCGTGACATACACGGAACAAAACAGCACTGCGATTATCTGTCTGAATCGACCTGAAAAACTCAACGCCCTGGATGAAGAAACAATCCAGGGTTTGCGTCGTGCGTTGCAAGCATTTGATGCAGGTGATGCTCGAAGCGCAATACTTTGCGCGCAGGGCGATCGTGCTTTTTCTGTTGGCGCTGACATCAAGAGCCCGCCAAAAGAAATGTGGCAGGGTGTGCCCGGCGTCGGTGTTGTCACAAACAAGCCAATCATTGCCTGCGTGCAAGGCTATTGTGTCGGTGGTGCCTATATTCTGGTACAAATGTGTGACTTGGTGGTTGCTGCCGACAACACGATCTTCAAGTACCCTGAAGCGCAGGTGGGTTTTACCGGCGGCTTGATCGCAGGTTGTGCGGCGAAAATTCCACATAAGATAGCGATGGAGTTTATGCTCCTAGGTCAGGATTTATCGGCGCAAAGAGCCT
>CAJJAA010000004.1 GCA_905182025.1 uncultured OM182 clade bacterium | reverse complement strand
GCGTGATTGCAATGCTGGCCTATTTTCCAGGCGGGCAACTGGCCGATATGTTTTCCGCCCGTAAACTTTTGGCCGCCTCTTTGTTAGCGACAGGGCTTGGAGGGCTCTATTTTGCGCAGATCCCAACGTACCAGAACCTGCACCTACTGTTTGCCTTTTGGGGCTTTACCACCATCCTGTTATTTTGGGGTGCACTGATCCGAGCCACGCGCGAGTGGGGTGCCGTCTCAGCGCAAGGTCGCGCATTTGGAATATTAGATGGTGGCCGTGGATTATTCGCGGCATTAATCGGCGTCGTTGCGGTTTTAGTTTTACGTAGTTTTTTTCCCGACGATGTGACCCTCGCCACTGACGCTGAGCGGATTATGGCGCTTCAGTATGTGATCTATTGCTATACCGCGTTCACATTTTTGGCAGTACCTTTGGTTTGGCTTTGCGTGCCCGAACCGGCAGTGGACCTCGCAGACGCAAACTTTATTGCGAACAGGCCCGGTCTGGTCAGACGAACGATCGATGTCATGAGATTGCCAACAGTTTGGTTACAATCACTCATTATTGTAGCGGCCTACGTGGGATATAAGGGGATCGACAATTATTCTCTGTTCGCCTACACCGCTTATGGCTTGAACGAAGTTGAAGCCGCTGAATTGACCGCCTATAGCGTTTGGATTCGTCCGGTCGCGGCGGTTGGTGCTGGCCTTCTGGCGGACCGTATCTTGCCGTCTCGAGCAACGGCCCTATGTTTTACGCTGATGATAATTTGCTTTGGCTTTCTCTCCTTCGACACCCCGAATGTGTCTCAGATTTGGATACTGTTCGCGAATGTGATTGTCACTAGTGCTGCTGTATTTGGTCTGCGTGGCATCTATTTTGCGATGTTTGAGGAGGGTCACGTGCCGGCCATCGAAACAGGTACCGCAACAGGGTTGGTGTCTGTCATTGGTTTTACACCTGATATATTTATGGGTCCTATGTCAGGCTGGATTCTGGACCGCTCGCCGGGTGTAGAAGGTCATCAAGACTTTTACCTTCTAATGGCCTGCTTTGCATTTCTCGGGCTCATTGCAAGCGTGTTGTTTGGTCGTCTCGCAAGAAAGCCTGTACACGGCTGAACCGAGATACAATCAAGATACAATCAATGTACAATTGAGAAGCAAGCAAACGTGGGCCGTTCAATTCGTCCCTCATCGAAATAATGCGCGGATTGATTTTAATAGCGTCAAAAGCAAACCCACTTTTGCTTTATGTGCGTATAACGTTCGAGCGGTGCTCATTTCCGGTAGACTATACGTCGCAGATTGTACGATTGCATCCAACACCGCTTCTGCAACTCAGTGCCCATAAACATTAACCCCTATATGCGTTGGTTTTTTTATTTGACCGATGCGGCGAGCCTAATTAATGCTTGAAATGACTAATGATTCTCAGAACTCGTTCGAAGACGACGTGATTGATGGACTTTCCCAGGTTCAAAAAACCATTCCTTGCCGATGGCTTTACGATGAACGGGGCTCCGAACTTTTTGAAGAAATTACCGTGCTGCCAGAGTACTACCCGACCCGCACGGAGACAGGCATTTTGTCCCAATACGCAGCGGAAATCGCAGATCATGTCGGCCCTCACGCAACCGTCGTTGAGTACGGCGCGGGTGCCTCGGTCAAAACGCGCATACTCATCGATGCGCTTGAAGAACTGACGACTTACATACCCGTCGATATCTCTGCAGAATTTTTGCAAACCAGCGCGGCTTCACTGCAGGAAGATTATCCAGATTTGCACATCGAGCCGGTTGTCGCCGATTTTTTGTCGACCGTCGAATTACCTGAAAAATCAATCAAGGGTGCACGTGTTGGGTTCTTCCCCGGATCTACCATCGGAAATCTGAAGAGCTCGGAAATCACAGGCTTCATGCAGCGCGCGCGTGAGGATTTAGGTGCAGGTGCACAGTTCGTTCTGGGTGCAGATTTAAAAAAGGATCCCAATATTCTGATTCCGGCGTACGACGATTCGGCCGGCATTACTTCTGAATTCAATCTCAATTTGCTGAGGCGCATAAATGGAGAGTTGGACGCCAACTTTGATGTCGCCTCTTTTAACCATGAAGCAAGATGGAACGATGATGACGCAAGAATAGAAATGCATCTGGTCAGCGAGCGCGACCAATCTGTCGAAATATCAGGGAAAATCTTCGATTTCAGACAGGGTGAAACTGTCCATACCGAAAATTCACGAAAGTTCGAGATCGAAGCCCTTGAGAAATTGATCGGGCAATGTGGGTGGCAAATGGCAGACAGCTGGGTCGACAAAGACAGTCTCTTTTCGGTGCTGTTATTCAAAGCCATTTAAAATCTGAACCTACCCAGCAACGCTAAAGGCAGTGAAACAAATTAGAGAACACAAGGATAGGCAACGGCGTTTAGGTCGATGCTACCTGTTACGGTCGTTGTTTGCTGCGCAGCTGCTTTTTGAGAGATTTTCTACCATCCTTTATTGCCTAATCGCCTGTTACTTTGCCTCAGGCAGGGAATGGGTGTCCACGATTCCCGCTCGGATTTTATGTCCCACAAAGAGGCTGGTTTGGATTGACCCGCCGTCGCCGTTTTATTTTGGCAGACTCAAGTGTTTGCGGGATGTAATGAATCTGTGGTGATTTTTGGTGCTTGACCGACCTTGAAAAAATGTGGCTTATTAGTCGCAACCTCAAAATCAAATGACAGAAGGCATCAAACGATGGGACGACTAGACGGCAAGGTTGCACTGATCACCGGTGGCGCGCGCGGCCAAGGCGCAGCGGAAGGTAAACTGTTTCGCGCTGAAGGCGCTGAGGTCTATCTAACGGATGTATTAGTTGACGAAGGTATCGAGACCGCAGCCAAGATCGGCGCGACGTTCATCGAACACGATGTCACTGATAGCGACGCTTGGACCGCAATTGTTAAACGTATTGAGAACGAACATGCGCATCTTGACGTGCTGATCAACAACGCAGGTATCTTCCACATGATGGGCATGGCCGATACCGAAAGGGAACTCTGGGATCGCACCATCGCGATCAACCAGACCGGCGTTTTTCTGGGTCTGCAGGCTGTTGCAGCCATTATGACGCGCCAGAAGTCAGGATCGATCATCAATATTTCATCTATTGCCGGTTTGCGGGGCTCGGGTGGCGCCTTTGCCTACGGCGCAAGCAAATGGGCCGTGCGTGGCATGACCAAGAGTGCTGCTCAGGAGTTGTCACCGCATGGTATTCGTGTCAACTCGATTCATCCTGGCATCATCGAAACCGCGATGGTGGACGAGTTCAGCCGCAAAGGTATCAACGAGAATGTGCGCCAGCAGATCCCAATGGGGCACTATGCGGACGCCTCGGAGGTTGCTAATCTCGCGCTGTTTCTCGCGTCAGATGAGAGCACCTACTGCAGTGGTTCAGAGTTTGTCGTTGATGGGGGTATGACTGCCTGATTTTGGGTTGCTGAAAAGGCCGAAAGGGTTAGGAGAGTTAACAGGGTGAAGAGTAAACGACTCAGGTAAGTTGAACGCTGACTAGAGCTTTGACCAGAACGCTGACCAGAACTTTGACCAGAATTTTGTCCCAATGGCTTACACTCGAGTTCGCAAAGTATGTGCGCGGTCACCTTTGCGGTTAACATGCCTATTTGCGAAACAAGCCCCACTCAATAGAGACAGCAATCAACGTTAAATTGATGTCTTTGCAAAAATTTTATTTGTAGCGATGAGACTTCAAGAGTCGGAGAAGTAATGGAACAAGATACAACGGCCGTTAATTGGCAAGCGTTGATTAATGCTGCGTGGGCAAAAAGGAAACCGCTTTGGCAGGATACGAGTATTGATTGCTTTCGCGTGTTTCATGGCTACGAGGAAGGATCAAAAGGCACAGTGATAGAGAAGTTCAATGATGCGGCGATTATTGACTATAAAACGGATATCCGAGAAGAATTAGCCGATCTAACCCAGGCACTATTGAATGTATTTCCATTCAAAAACATTATCGCTAAGGGGCATCAATCGTCTAGGGTTAAGTCTAAAAGAGCGAACCCATAAACTTCATGGAGAGGGCGATGTGGCCATCTGTCATGAGCATAATTTGAAATTCAAAGTGAAGCTAGACACGCCGCACAACGCCGGCTTGTATCTTGATGCGCGCGATACCCGCAACTGGCTAATTGAAAACAGTGCCGATCGTAAAGTCTTAAACCTATTTGCCTTCACCGGTAGTTTAGGTCTGAGTTCGGCTTATGGTAAAGCGTCTGAAGTTATTCATCTTGATCGATCAAAGGAGCTGTTACCGAGAATCGAAGAAAATTATCAGGCCAATGATATTGCGTTTGAATCGAGAAATTTTTTGCGGGGAGATATTTATAAACATCTGCCTAGAGCCATCAAGGCCGGTAAGAAGTTTGATGGCATCATATTGGATCCACCACCCAAAGTTTATCAATCTCGCTATGCGAAACATAAAACCAGTGGTCAGGATTTTTCTGCGCTTATACAATATTGCACACAGTTACTAAACCCGGGCGGTTGGATTGTCGGTATGCTGCATCGTTTCGATTATTCTTGGGATGACTTTGAGAACCAGGTAAAAAAAGCATCGGGGCAGCGCCTGCTGCCTCAAACCCGGTTGACGAGCGGCGTTGATTTTCCTGAAAGCATGGCCGATAAAAAATTACGTGTGTCAATATTTGTCGCAGACGCTAACCCGGACGTTGAGAAATAGACGAACGAGACGAACGAGAAGAACGAGAAGAACGAGAAGAACAAGAACAAGAAGACCTGAAAAAACGATCAAACATGAAAATGTAATCATATTATTAGCAGCCCAACCTATTTGGAGAACCCACATGACAGACCTTACCAACACCAAGATCGTAATGAAGTCGAGACCGGTTGGCATGCCGACCAATGATAATTTTGAAATTCAGTCCGAACCTGTCGCCAGCCCCGGTGAGAATGAAATGTTACTCGGCACACTCTGGCTTTCGTTGGATCCCTATATGCGCGGCCGAATGAGTGACCGTAAGTCCTATGCCAAACCTTTAGAAATTGGCGAAGTCATCACGGGCGGTGTTGTCAGTCAGGTACTTGAATCTAACAATGCAGACTATCCCGTTGGTACCATTGTCAGTGGCATGTACGGTTGGCAGTCCCATGCCATTGCTAAACCCGACGATTACCGTCTGTTTAAAGTCGACGCCAATCTTGCGCCCATTTCAACAGCCGTTGGTACGACAGGCATGCCCGGCCAGACGGCATACTTTGGCCTGCTTAAACTCGGCAAGCCGCAACCCGGAGAGACGGTTGTTGTCTCAGCAGCATCCGGTGCAGTGGGTTCGGTTGTTGGCCAGATTGCGAAGATTAAAGGCTGTCGCGCAGTGGGCCTTGCGGGCGGTAAAGCGAAATGTGATTACGTGGTCAATGAGCTCGGCTTCGATGTGTGCATTGATTATAAGGAAGCCGATTTTGCTGAGAAACTAGCGGCAGCCTGCCCGAATGGCGTTGATGTTTATTTTGAAAATGTCGGTGGGGAAGTGCTTGACGCTGTCGCACCGCTGCTAAACAAAGGTGCTCGAGTACCTGTTTGCGGTTTTATCTCGGCTTATAACGCAACGAGCGAAGACCAGATTAAAACACCTGAGATGGTGTTAGGTGCCCTCGAGCATCCGCCAGAATCTCGTTTCTTTATTGTTACTGAATGGATTGAAGAGTTTGAAGATGCAACGAAAGCACTGGCTGAATGGATTCAAAGTGGTGATTTAAAATACCGTGAATCAATTGTCGAAGGCTTGGAAAATGCACCTGAAGCATTCCGCATGTTGTTCACCGGCGAGAATTTCGGCAAATTGATGATTAAGGTTGCTGAACCGATTTAATAGACGGATGGGCGGTTAGGTATGCGGCGCGTAAAGTTGGGCACGCGTACCTATCCTGTCGTCGCGGCAGCAGTAGTGTGCTGCCGCAGCCCTTGTCATATGTTGATCTCTAGACAATAGTACTAAACTAACTCAGTCGGACTTTCTTGTTGCTGCATCATTTTGGATCAGCCGTGCGAGCCGAGTGGAAGAACTTTTAACGATGCGTTTCTCCATATTTTTGCCGACAATCGGAAGCTGCTTTTCAAGCATTAGATGAGCAAATCCATGGATATGACACCAGCCAATGACAATGTCATTGATAAGATCTTCGAACTTCGGAAAGTCGCTAAACACATCCACGGTTATTTCCGCCTCACCTCGTTGTCTCAAGATCACGTTGGTGAGTTCTGTAAATGTTTTGCGCGAAGCCAAGACAAGGATTTGCGACTCGACTTGTAGCAGATCATCGCGAAACATGATTCTGAAATGCTCAGGGTATTGCTCCGCAAACTTGGCATATGCCTGTGTTGTCGCGATGAACTCGCCATCAAGGTCTTTTGCTTTGGCAATACCAGACTTGAGTTCCTTTGTTAATCGATCGAAACCGATCGCAGCAAGTTCCGTCAGAAAACCAGTAACCCCGCCAAAATGATGTTTCGGTGCCGCATGGGATACACCGGCTCTGCGAGCGCACTCCCGTAGCGTAAAACCCTTGAAGCCTTTCTCTACGAGCACGCTTTCGCCGGCCTCAAGCAGGCTCTTTCTCAATGATCCGTGATGGTAGGTCTGTTTTGATTCTTGCATGAGATCCCCGCTTGGGCGAACAGTATAAATTTAATCTTGACATTGTCAAAATTAAACACTAAAAAGACAACTTGTCACTGTAAAGATGCTGAATAAGCAAAGAAGACCGAAACAGAGAAGTCGAAGAAAAGAAGAACGAAAAGAAAAGAGTTAAACAGAGCAGGCACTAAATAATGAGTACACACACCATCCAAGCAAGTAACAATGAAAAAGGGAATGCTGCTAAATCAAGCAAGCCGACGTCGAACTGGCTAAGCCGTATTTCTCTCTGGCTAATGATTTTATCCAGTGTGGCGATCGGTTTATATGCGTTTGCCTTTCAAGCTGGCATGCAGGGAGATCCGGATACTCATGCCAGATTTGCAGAGTGGCCTGTATTTTCGTCCATGCACGTGATCGGTGGCGGCGTCGTCATCGTCATCGGAGGATTTCAATTTTGGTCCAAGCTACGACGTGACCATATCAATATTCATCGCTGGCTTGGCCGAATTTATCTGGCGTTTGTGCTGGTCGGTGGTGTGGGTGGTCTTGTGCTTTCGCCAAATTCTGATGGTGGTTTGGTGGCACACTTTGGTTTTGGCATGCTTGCCGTGCTTTGGCTGTTCAGCGGCTGGCAGGCCTATGCGAGTATTCGTCGCGGCGACATCGCATCACATAAAGCGTGGATGATGCGGAACTTTTCAATGACCTTTGGTGCGGTGATGCTGCGAGTCTATCTTGGTCTTTTCGCAGTGGCTGGTGTTGATTTCGTTGATTCTTATCCGACAGTCGCCTGGATTGCCTGGGTGCCAAACTTGATTTTAGTTGAATGGTATCTGGCGTTTAAATCAGCTAAGCAAAAACCTCAAGGCAATGTTAATGCTGCGTAAAGAAATTCCCACGGTATATCTAGAAAAACCCGTGGTTTTGTAGCCACGGCAAATTAAAAGATACCGGGCTAGATGGCCTTGTCGCTGGCGTGCAATGTAATGATCAACCCGAATTTTTTTTAGGCTACGCGAGAAACGCGATATTCAACGCCGCCGCCTTCAAGAAATCTACCTTCACCGACAAAAAAGGTAGTGTTAAGCCAAGCGTAACGCTCGTCACCAGTTTCTATGCGTGGATTAGTATAGAAATACTGATCGCCAAAGTTAGTTCCAGTGCCGCTGGCAAGCGCTGTTTGAACCGTGTCGGTCATGCCCAAAAGTCCTACGTACTGCACATACAGAAAAGCATCGTCATCGGTTTGAACCTGCATGCGCACATCCACACGCAAAAAGCCGTCAGGACCGATAAGCGCCCATTCACCGCCGCCTAGCACTTTGCCGTTGAGTCTTTCGCCCACAACTTCGCCGCTAATGATGTCGAGGTAATTGCGGGTGCCGATAGGACCTGCTCCAATCGGTAGTGCTTCTTTTAGTTTGGCGTTAAAGACAAATTCTTCTACAAGTTCCATAAATATTCTCAAAAGATAAATAGCTATTAGCAAAAAAGCATAGCAAAAATAATACAACGTTAAAACTAACGACATTTAAAATGACAATTGGCAATCGGACTCAAAGCATAAACTAGGCTGCTTTATCCTGCTGCGTCGCTCGGTAGTCCTCAACGATTTTAAGCATTTCGTCGCGTGATGGACCGCTGACTTTGCGGGCATTCGCGTTAGTCGTTCGGCCTGCCAACATATAGCGAAAAGTGGTTAACACGATACGCCAGTCCTTCATGAACTCACCGGGTTTCTCCAGCAGGTTAAATGTGCGCATCACGCCGCGCAGCACGTTAATGTTTTTTGTCGCTGCCATACCCAGTGCGTCGCCAAAGGCGACACGGAACCATGCTTTGAAAGAGTCGGTTTTCTCAACGGATTCGCCTGCAATCTCAGCCTTCGCTTTGAGTATCGCTTTTCGGTCTTCAGACAAACTGGCTTTAAAAATGGGGCGCAACTCTTGCTCCGTCTCCTGATGAAACCTTAATGCGCGTGACAACGGGTCGGACTCTTGCGTCAGCACTTTGCTAAGCAAGTGGGCGTGGATAATGCCCGTGCTGCAGCCTCTGCCGTAAAGTGGATTGGTGCGCACGGCTGAATCACCAACCGCAAAATAGTTTAGTGCAACCGGCTGATCATTATTGACATAGTTATGCCATACAGCGTGAATGTCCCCAAAACCAAATGAGCTTGTTGTGGCCTCAGCCTTATCGGGTGCGATCCATGGTTGTAGCCCCGGAATGTTGCGGCAGATCAGATCAAACTGATCACTTTCTTTTACTGCTTCGCGCAGCACAGTTTCGTCGTTGTGCAGACAGCCAATAATGGCAAAGTGTCCGCCCTCACCGGGAAATACGCCGTACTTGATGTAGCCGAGGTCACCGGAGGAACGATCTTTACCCGTGCCTCGCTCTGGCTCTTCAACACCGGGCAATAGTTTGTAGTGGCGGGTAAAATAGACGATTTCTGCATCGTCATCTTCCGTCACGATCTGACCGCCTTCTTCGCGCAACCAGGCCTTCAATTTGCTGTTGCGGCCGGCCGCGTCAATCAACACCTCGCAGTGCAGGTCGACGGGCTCTTCACCCCTTTTTTGAACTGTAACGCCATCAACAATAATCTGTCCGTCTTCTCGGTGTCGTAGTAGATCCGTCACGTTCGTATCGCTTTGTATAGTGACCAGGTCCTGATTTTCGGCGTATCGACGAAAAACGGTTTCCATCGTCGCGCGGCGACACATCAACAGCCACATCTTTTCATCGCCGGGTTCAGGCTGATAGTTCTTTGCCATCTCAGGCGACAGCATGTCCTCAAACGAAACCTTGCGCGCACCGGCGGCAAAAAAATCCTCCATCAAGCCGGGGAAACTTTCTTGTAGCAGGTTGCTCATGACCGCAAGGAATGCGTGCGGATGACGAAACTGGGCCGCACCGCGGCGGTTCCATTCAAAGAACGCCTGATCCGCACCACCGGTTGGGGGCGGTGCATCGCGCTCTAAAATCGTGACTGGCAAGCCATCTTTGGCTAATGCTAGTGCCGTGCAAAGCCCGGTAATGCCTGCGCCGACGACAACAACTTTTGGTTTCGTATTGTTCATTTATTTGACTGCCTCCAAAAATTTGAGAATGCCGCGGTTCACAGCCTCCGGTGCTTCCTGTTGTGTCCAGTGACCGGCGCCTGGTATCAGTTCGTTGAGTAGCAAATTAGGGACACGTTCGGGTAGGGCTTGCAACGCTTCAGCCGCCATCATGATGACACCGTCTTTGTCGCCCGCCATGAACATCGCCGGTTGCGAAATAGTGTTCGGCGCGCCGGCTGTCTTTTGCCAAGTCAAATCATGATTGCGATAGTAGTTAACGGGTCCGCGAAAACCACTGCGCTCAAATTCAGCCGTGTAAAAGGCCAGATCAGCGTTCGAGCACCATGCACCCATTTTTTCAGGCTCCGGCAGAGCAGACAGTAAATCTGAATCCGGTCCCTGTGGCGTGAGTGTGGTTAAGTCAAAGTCGCCGGATGCCATGTGGTAAAACTTTTTCAACGAAACACGTACATCCGCTTCAAGTTCAGCCTCAGCAACGCCCGGTTCTTGAAAATACAGTTGATAGAAAAACATGCCTTCGAACATTTTCTGCATTTGTGCCAGCGGTGCAACATCGCCTCGCGGCGTGAAGGGTACGGACAAAGCGCCGACGGCGGTGACTTTGTCGGGATGGTGAAGCGCACAACTCCATGCGGTGGGCGCGCCCCAATCATGGCCTATCACGATGGCTGTCTCATAACCGAGTGCGGCAATCAGGCCAATAATGTCGTTCACCACCTCAACCTGATTATAGGCAGTAATATCGTTAGGCTTGTCGCTCTCACCGTAGCCACGCATATCAGGTGCCACCGCTTTGTAACCGGCGTTGGCCAAGGGTTTAAATTGATGCCGCCAAGAGTACCAGGACTCTGGAAATCCATGCAGCATTAGAACCAGTGGACCTTCGCCCGCTTCTGCAATATTCAGTTCTATGCCATTGGTGGCAATGCGTCGCGTATTAATCATTTATGGTCGCCCGCCAACGATTTCACCGCGACGTTCATCGGTGTAGCCGCCTTGCTGCGTGTAAGCGACGGCGCCGCCAATAATGACCGTCTCAACACCAACGCTGTCACGCACGTAACGATGACCGTCACCGGGTACATCCTGCACGTAGTATTCAGGACCGCGGTCAATCAAATCCGCATCAAAAATAGTCACGTCAGCGATATAGCCAGACTTCAGCAGGCCACGATCAGCAATCGCCCAGATGTCCGCCGTGTCTGACGTGATCTTCTTGACTGCCTCTTCAATCGACATCGAGTGGTTATCCCTGACAAACCGGCTGAACAAATAGCCTGTGTCGCCGTAAGTTGAAAATGACAGGATGTGAGCGCCACCATCGCTGGCACCAATCATTACGTGAGGATGGCGCAACAAGCTACCAACCTTCTCGTCGTTGTTGTGGCCCATGTCAGCAGAGAGGAAGTGAGCATCGAGATCCTCCTCTAGGGACAAATCAATCATTACATTCAAAGCATCGGTGCCACGCAGCTCTGCAATCTCTGCCAAGTTTTTGCCGACATATTGCTGGTTAGCTTCGGTCTTGACCTGACGCAAGATTAACCGCTGCCACAAACCCATCATATTGCTGGCCTCCGCTACCAATTGCTTTCGTTGTGCCTCATCGCGAAACGCAGCCATGATGGTCTCCGGCGTGCCAAAACGCATAACGGCGTACCAAGTACGTAGACGTATAAACAGCAGGCTAGGCACTGAGAACGTGAAGCTGATATCAATTGGCCTTGTCTGTACCTGAGGCCAGACTCTTGCCCCTGCTTCGTTTTGTTCTACAACTCGAGCGATGGCCTGATCGACACCGGCAAAGTTGTCATTGTTGACAAACAACGGCGACAGCGTGGTGGTGATTTTGTGTTTGCGGCTAATGTCAGCTAACTGATCAATTCGCGCCACGGTGATATCGTTATCGTAAAATTCATGAACGGCTTGCAGTATGCGATTGTGTTGTCCCAACACAGCGCATAATGCATCAAGTTCGGCCGCATCAGCATAGCGGCTCGGCACTGGCTGAAGTGTTTCGTCCATATCAATGAAGCTGGTTGAAAGGCCGATCGCGCCTGCGTCTAGGCACTCTTTCAAAAGCGCTTGCATGGCTTGAGTCTCTTGCGCTGTGGCCGTGCGATGCATCGATTCGTTACCCATGACCCACAGGCGTAAGACACTGTGGCCGACTAATGGCGCGACGTTAATGGTCAGGTCTTTCTTAATACGCGTCACAAACTCTTCAAAGGTTTCCCAATCCCAAACAACACCTTCTTCGAAGGCTTTAAATGGCATCTCTTCGATTTGGTTAAACATGCCAACCAACTTCATACGGTGGTCTGCTTTAAGCGGTGCCAGTGACAGAGAACAATTGCCGGGCACAATCGTCGTGACGCCATGCTCGATGGCCGGCTTGGCCGCACCGTCCCACAACAACTGCGCATCAAAGTGCGTGTGCGGATCGATGAACCCTGGCGACACAATTTTACCGCGTGCATCAATTTCAGTTGTCCCCGTATCAGCAACATTGCCGACTCTCACAATGCGACCATCATTGATCGCAATATCCCCTAAATACGATGGCAAACCGCTGCCATCAACAATGTTTCCGTTTCTGATTACTAAATCCATCATTAAACTCCTGGCCAACCGGCCACTTCAATATCGGCTATAAGAAACCTGTAATGCGTGCCGCACTTTTTCCCAACCATGCCCAATTAAATCATCGGCTGTGTCGGCGGTGCACGCTGTCATTAGTGCTTCACTGGCATAACGGTCAAGTGGCACTTGCGTGATACCGCCGTTGCTGTAGCGAATATCCACAATAAGCTCAGCATCACCTTCGTGGGCGGCGCTAAGCTTGACGGCAATTATTTTTGCGCCAGTCATCAGGCGAGTGGTGGCTCTATGAATAAAATATCACTGGGCAATATAGGGTTGCCTGCTCGTGGCGAGTCGGCAGGCGCAGGGGGCCGGGCAAAAACATGCAGATTCCAGCTCTGCAGGTTGGCGATGCTCTCTTCGGTGTTTGTGCTGTCTAACTCACGGGCAGCGATAGACGCCCAGGTATCTTGTGCAGATGGAAAAATTGATTTGCGTACTGTGTTCATCCCAATGCCTCTTTTATATGCTTGTTGTTATCTAGGTTTTTGTTCGTGCTGGCGTGTATGGCCGCCCTCGCGCCGGTCTCAGGTAACGCGTCCTGAAAACTGAGGACCTGAACCATTAGTGCGTCGCGTACGTCAGCCGTTGCTGCCGCAGCAAGGGCCATGCTCATGCCGTATTTGGCCCGATTCGATAGATCGCCAAGTTCGATATCACCGCTGGCCCATGCCTGTATCCAGCCATAAAACTGGTGTCCTAAGGTAAGTGCAAAAGAATCCGCATTGATGCGGTGATTGATGTCACCGCGTTGGATGGCATCACGGATAAAATCCCGCAGCAAACCATGCCGGGGCAAACCGAAGTGTGATGCTAATGCCTTGTCTGACGCCGCCTGAATAGCAAGTGCACCTTTTTTGTAGTAGCCGGGGTCGGCCGCAAACAACTCAACGGTCACATCAACCATGCGGAAAAAGATGTCGAGTCCAACGGCGGGTTTTGCTGTCAGTGCCGACGTGAAGTTATCAAAGTCAGTATCCATGACGGCGGCAATGACGGCTTGTTTAGAGCCAAACAAACTATAAGGGGTTGCGCTGCTGACGCCAGCAACGTCGGCGAGGGTGCGCATCGAAAAATCGGAAGTGGACCGCGCTTGCATCAAGCGCCGTGCTGAATCGACAATCAGCTTACGCTTCTCGTCACGGTTGTCCTGCCGCTTTCCCATGTCTGAGCCGAATTTGGTGAGGACAGATAGACTAAGTTAAATTAAGACGCGTTTCAACAATACAAAGACGTGTTTTAGTAATTGGCGAGTGAGAGTAGGGTGGTCGAGAAAATCTTTTCACTTGTTTATAAGAGTGTGCGTTAGATCTCTGTTCGCATTGATGCTGATATTTAAGTGCTAATCGTCGACAACCAAGACGAATTCAGCGGAGCATATACTGTGGCCTTTACTCTGTCTCCGCGCTTTATGGGTATATTCACGCAAGCAGCTTTCGGCAAGGTTATCTGCGATGGAATCATCTTGGTAGCCAACACGACGCCATGTTTTTTTGTAGATTAGAACCGCTTTATCTCAGGTGGCTCACCGGTCGAGCCTTTTGTGACGCCGGCAACATGGGAGTTTCTGCCGGATGTTTTAGGGAATTTTCGAGACAGCTCTGGCCCTGCCGCGGTGAGTCCGCCATCGACGACTATCTCTTCACCGGTAACAAATTCAGAATCATCGCTAGCCAGGAACATGGCGGCACCAGCGATATGCTCGCCTCGACCGTAATCGGGCCAGGGTTGTGATTTTGCGAAGTTGGCTTTGGTGGCTTCTGGCCGACCGCCATCGGCGAGTGGCGTGACAATGAAGCCGGGACAGATAGCGTTGACTTTAATTTTGTCAGCGGCGAGTTCAACGGCGGACGAGCGTGTCAGTGAAATCACGGCCGCTTTCGCTGCAGAGTAAACCAGTGGCCCTGCGTCGCCGCTAAGCCCTGCAATCGATGCGGTATTGATGATTGAGCCACCGTTGCCGGCGGCGCGCATGGCGATCGCCGCGTGTTTAATACCTAAAAATACGCCCTTTGCTAGCACATCAAAGGTGTAGTCCCATGACTCAACGGTTGTTTCTGTTAGGGGACCAATAGCGCCGCCAACACCGGCGTTGTTAAACATGATATCAAGCTTGCCGAATTTATGAAGCGTGTGATCAATCAACTTGGCGATATCGGCTTCGTTAGCAACATCGGTACGAACAAATGCGATTTGATCAGCAAAGCCGTTAGCCGCGGCTGCTGCGATAGCTGCCTGTCCGGTATCTTCATTGAAATCAGCGATGACGACACTCGCACCTTCTTCCAAAAAACGGTTGACGCTGGCGAGCCCCATACCACTTGCACCGCCGGTGATGATTGCAACTCTGTTCGCTAGTCTCATGCTGCTTGCCTCTTTTTAACGGAGAGTATTTGATTTAGTCTGTGTTTATACCACGGACTTGAATCAGAAACGCCACCTTGGGTTTGCATTAAGTATAGATATTCTTATAACTTAGGTGATATATCTTTGTGTGCCAGTATTAATCAGGCTGATACATTAGGTGTGTTAACGATATCAAAACTACACGCAGGAACATCGCATGACAATTCATCCCCTGGAAGCTCTTTCCGCGAGTGAAATATCAACCGCAGTTAAGCTTTTTCGCGAACATCATTCTGACGAGCAGGCCTTTTTCTCTTCGATAGGGATAAAAGAACCGAACAAACAAGATGTGCTGCAGGAAAAGCAGATATCAAGGGTCGTCACGTTGACGGGAGTTGATCAGCAAGCCGATGGTGGTTTTGTCTCGGTGATCGATGTCACGAAGAAAAAGGTTCTAACGACCACGCGGTTGTCAAAGGACGCGCAGGTGGCTTACAACTACGCGGATTTCGGTGTTGCGATAATGCTGACAAAATCCAACACGCAATGGTTGGAGGCAGTCTCCGCTAGAGGCATTGATGTTTCCACCGAAGAAGCGCTGGCGCTGATACAAATCGATCCGTGGCCAGCCGGCGGTTATGCCCACGACAGCATTCCAAAAGGACACCGCGCGTTGCGGTGTATTTCTTTTGTTAGAGAGGATGCGACTGACAATGGCTACGCAAGACCGATTCACGGGCTTATTGCTCATGTCGATGTTACCGACAGAACGGTTACCCACATTGAGGATAGTGGCGTGGTTCCAATGCCAACCGCATCGGGACGTTTCGATAGCGAAAGCCAGAGCTCGATTCGATCAGACTTGAAGCCGTTGGAAATCACCCAGCCTGAAGGCACAAGCTTTCAGGTGAGCGGTAACAAAATTTCATGGCAGGGTTTTGATGTCAGCGCTTCGGTCCACCCTGTGAATGGTCTGGTGCTGCATGAGTTGTCTTTGCAGGATAGACCGATCCTTTATCGTGCGGCGCTATCCGAAATGGTTGTGCCCTACGGCGACAGTGACCCCATGCACAGTTGGAAACATGTGCTTGATGCGAGCGAGTACAACATGGGTACGATGATTAACAGCCTGAAGCTTGGCTGTGATTGTGTCGGTGAAATCCACTACCTGGACAGCCATCAGGTTACCTTTGACGGTAAGCATAAGGCGGTTGAAAATGCCATTTGTATCCATGAAGAAGACTATGGTATTCAATGGAAGCACTATGATTCATCTTCGCAAACGACAGAAGTAAGGCGCTCTCGACGGCTGGTTATCAGCTCTGTGTTCACCGTCGGCAACTACGACTACGGCTTTTATTGGTATCTTTATCTGGACGGAACCATCCAAATGGAAGTGAAGCTGACCGGTATTGTTGGCGTTAGTGTTTTTACGGAAGAAACCTATAACCCGGCGCAGTCACCGGTCGTCGGCGAAAACCTCTCATCACCGGTGCACCAGCATCTGTTCTGTTTTCGGCTTGATTGGCATCTCGATGGTGGCACCAATTCATTGTTTGAGAATCAGATCGAGGTAATGCCGATATCATCGAAAAACCCCGAAGGTACTCAGTTTCAGTCGGTGTCTCGGCCTTTAACAACAGAATCCGAAGCGATTCGGGATAACGCGCCACATGTGAGTAGAAACTGGAAGGTGGTTAACCCCGCATCAAAAAACAAATGGGGTGTGCCGGTTGCCTACAAACTGCTGCCCGCCGCTTCACCGACATTATTTGCGCAAGCCGGTTCTCAAGTGGCACTGCGTGCTGCGTTCGCCAGCCACAACCTGTGGGCTACGCCGTTCAACGAGGACGAGCTTGAGCGCGGCCGGTGCCTAATACGGTGATGCATGCGGGGCAAGGTGGGCTTGCTGAGATGACAGCGGGCAATCGGGATATCGATGACTGCGATCTTGTGATGTGGCATACCGTGGCGTTGACCCACGTGCCACGGCCTGAAGACTGGCCGGTCATGCCGGTCGAATACACCGGTTTTCATTTGATTCCCGTTGGCTTCTTTGATCAGAATCCAACCCTCGACTTGCCCCGCAAGTGCGACGGATAAGGGTTTCGATAGGATGCCCGGCGTTTTTTGGGCTGCTGCATTTTGGTTTTCTCAAGTCCGCGTCAAAGCGACTCGGCGAGTGCCCTCATTGCGATAAAACCATCTTGGAATAATGCACTGGAAGACTCGGGGTGTGTTGAAAGTTTGACAATCACCACTTGAGTTTGCATGTTCATGTAGATGACCTGGCCATGGATACCAATGGCCACCAAGACACCTTTGTCCGCATCCTCAACCCAAACCTGGTTGCGGTAATGCCCGCCGGGCATCATTGCGCCATAGTCGCTTTGCGCAAAATTAATTCTGGCCTGATCATTTGCATGGCGCGTATCATCGATCCATTGCTGTGGCACAATCTGCTCGCCATTGTATTCACCTTGCTGAATCATCATCTGGCCAAAGCGTGCAAGATCGCGTGCGCACGCATTCATGCCCGCGCCAACATAGGGGAATCCAACACTGTCTACCACAATAGCGGCATCCTGTTGTGGACCGAGTTTTTGCCAAAGCTCATTTTGTAATTGTTCTTGTAAACTACCCTGGCCTGCTCGTTCTAGCACCATGCCTAAAACGTTAGTCAAGACAGTTCTATAGTGATACTTTTCGCCATTGCTTTGCTCACTCTCAGTGAGTGTTGTCGCATGTGCCAACAGCGTCGTCGCAGATTCTTTGGTTCTCAGTGCAGGGCGCCAGCCGACGACAGCAGCCTCAACCCAGAAGTCCGCAGATCGGTCCGCATAATCTTCACCGTATTTTGGCGCCGCTGTCATATCAAGTAGATGTCGGATAGTGGACTCTGAAAAGGCGGTGTCTGCCAATTCAGGTAAGTATTGCGTCACTAGATCCGTTTCCTGGATCAGCCCTTTTGATATATGGATGCCAGCCAACATACCAACGAATGACTTGGTGACAGAGTTGAGCAAATGAAAACTGTCCGCTGCCATACCGTTGGCATAGTGTTCACACAGGATGGCGTTATCTTTCACAACGATAAATGCGTCTGTATAACTATCATCCAACATCTGCTGCACGGTCCGCTGTGATTCGTCAGCACCTGCATAGGTCATGTTGAGGATGTCTTTTGAATGACTGTCAAATGTCGTGATTGGACCAGGCCCGCGACGAAGACGGGCGGTCGGGAAGAGAGATTGAACGTGTTGGAAGGATTGACGGTTTTGTGGTGGGTAACCCCAATTATCAACCGTGAATTGCCGATCACTATTTTTCATCATGAACTACCCTTGACCGTTAGATTTTTTGAAGTGAACGTAATATGGGCATTTCCTCAAGTGCTTGCAAGACAGTGGGAAAACAAAATGAAAGATGGCGTCGCACGAGCGTGCCGGTGCAGGCCCTGCCTGTCCTCTGTTGCAGCGTCAAGGCTCAATGCTTTAAGCGAACAGGTATGTTTCTTGTGCGCAAAAAAAATGTCGAATCCTGCGGTGAAGCTACTTTTACAATACATCTGGAGTCTGCTGTTCAGCGCGCTTCGATCATATGATCAATGGCTAAATGCGCTAATTTTTATCTAGCGCAACAACCCCTTCAGTAGCTTCGGTCGGCGGCCGAAACCAATCGCTGCGGCAGGTCTGAGAGCGAGCTCCAGCGGATAGGGTAGAGTGTGGATGCCACCGTGCACGCGTATCTGGCCTAGTGCCGGATATGCTGGCTGTAACCAATCATGAATTGCCAATAGGCCGCTTAGTACGCGAGACTGATTTGGCGTGAAGGTTTCAACCTGCATTGCTGCTGCGCCGCCAAAAGCCGCGTCAAAAACAGGATGGTCTAAAGAGCGCGTTTGCGTAATAGCCGCAGTGTTGGCAGAAACTCTGATGGGCAAAGTGTTGTTTGTCGTTACCGCATCATGTGGGTTGCCATGATTCGCCCAACAGTCCGCCATGATCGTTTTTGCTAGGTATTGAGCAGCCTGATAGCTTGCACCTTGAATACTGACCACGGTATTCGTCACCGAAGCTGAATTTACCGTAACTCTACCACTCTGTTTGCCGAGTAAACCGATCGCTGACAAAGCAGACTCCCAGGCAGGTCGTGTTTCGAGGCGTTTACTCATGGCGGCTATATCGACTTTGCCAAGTCGGGTGGGCGTTGTTGGGGACACCAGTAAGGTGACGCTGCCGATGAGTTGCGGAGGCAAACTGTTCACAAGGGCGTTCATAATGCCGGTGAGGCGCATTTCTCGCCCCTGGCCAGGCGCATACGCATACAGACATAAATCGAGTGGTTCCCCATTCGCAAACGCAATAAGCGTTGCCAAGGTTTCCTTTGGTTGCGAGAGCAGATCAATACCCGCGGGGTGGTAGCTTAGG
Organism: uncultured OM182 clade bacterium; assembly: GCA_905182025.1. Lineage (GTDB taxonomy): Bacteria > Pseudomonadota > Gammaproteobacteria > Pseudomonadales > Azotimanducaceae > JAHRVQ01. Next base: position 49,137 of record CAJJAA010000004.1, on the reverse strand, counting down.
GAACCATTAATGTCAGCTGGCGAGCTTAACGCTGCAGGCGGCGCCACTCGATCAACCCACAAGACTTGTGCGCCCGTTTTTAGCAGTTGTTCAGTGGGCGCCATTTCTGCAGCTGCGCCGAGAACGGCAATTTTTCGTCCGGCGAGGGACACACCTTTACCTACAAAGTGTTGTTGTAGCCAACCGAGTGCGTCTGCGGCGCTCGGTGTGATGACATTTCTATTTGTCAGCACTGCGCCAAGTTTGGCAAGGTCGTGATGCAAAACACCCTTATCTTCAAAAGCCGGCTGCCACAATGATGTGTTTTTGCCTGTTATCGTGGTCAGCGCCAGAGGGTTGCTGGGTGTGCCTAAAAATGAATGTACGGCCTGCTCGCTCGAAGCGTCGCGATACACTAATTGTTTTTCAAAGCTTAGTGCCAGGTCGCGGGCGATCAGTGTACTGACTGGACTGGCAAGCCGAGCCGCTTCGAATCTTGGCAAACTGTGAACGTAATTTTGACGAAAAGCTTGTGCCGTGTCAGGAAATTGCGCATCAATAAAGTCCCTTGGAAACTTTTGGGCGGTGTTGTGCAGTATGTCATACAGGCAATGTGATGCCTGAGGGTTGATGATCTGTACACTTCCAGAGGGAGGGGCCATGTCGCTGAGTCACAATAGAACTTAATTTAGAGCATGTAAAAAAAAGCGGGCAGAGTAAAGGGTCAGAGTAGAATCGGGCGATTTTTTTGTCGAATTGGCGCTGCCTAATAATCCTCGTTGTTATCTCAGTCTCCGGTATTTGGTCAGGTACGTTATCTTGCGATAACGTACTTTTCACGGCATCCAGTAATAGATCCTTTTCACGGTATTAGGTCAAAAATCTAGTGGAGCTTTACTCAGAATGAAGCATTTTGTGCTATCGATTGCAATCGATGGATAAAAAAGTAGAGATGCAGGTCTCAATCAGTACAATTGCCGGAATGGTCAATCATGGCCGACAAAATATGCATTTTGGGGGGTCCAATTGTGAAAAAGAACAGTAAATTTCTGATAGCCGCGATGACATTGTCTAGCGGGTTGCCAATGATAGCGATGGCTGAGGCTGAGGCTGTCATCGAGATGGAGGAGGTCGTCGTTACGGGTACCCGTAAAGAGGGTATGTCACCCACAGAGACTCTCTCGCCGGTCGACGTCTTTGGTGGCGACTCGGTCACACAGCAAGCGACGTTTGATCTAACCGACGGTCTAACGAAACTATCACCGGCGCTTAACACGCAGCGCTTTCCGATAGCCGACGGCACAGCCTTCATTCGTCCTGTTTCTTTACGGAATCTTTCGCCAGACCAGACGCTGGTTTTAGTGAATGGCTCTCGTCGCCATAGATCACCACTCGTGAACCTTCAATTGGCGCCACTGGGTACGGTTAACCAAGGTGCTCAGGCAGTCGATTTTTCAGCGTTGCCGGGTGCAGCGATTAAACGTGTCGAAGTATTGCGTGACGGTGCTTCTGCACAATACGGATCGGATGCAATAGCGGGTGTCATAAACGTTATCTTGAAAGATGCGGATGAGGGGTTCTCTATCTCTTATCAGACAGGTGAGTACTTCGAAGGTGATGGTGAACGCTCATCAATCAGCCTCAACGGCGGATTCAGTCTATGGGATAAAGGCTTTGTTAATGCAACGCTAGAAATGTCAGATGCCGATACAACCTCACGTGGTATCGCAAGACCGGATGCAGCTTTTGTTGCGACGGTCGTTGGCGCAAATCTTGTACCACTAGATGGCTTCGGTCAGCGTTGGGGTGATCCGGAAGTTGAAACGACAAAGCTATTTATCAACACGGCTTATGAAATCAGCGATACCACCGAAATTTACGGTCACTTTAACTGGTCAGAAAACGAAACACTTTCTGACTTTTTCTATCGTGGACCTGTTCTTGACGCTGTACACCAGACAGCCGCTAGAGACACGTTGCAGGTAGACCTTGATGGTGATTTCCTGCCAGACGCGGCGCCGCAAACACTGATCAATTCCATCCAAGCAGCAGGGCTTAACCCCAGTGACTACGTTACAGCTGATTCAACAAGTGCCAGTGGTTTCGTTTTGCTTAATCCGATTCACACACTATTCCCGGGCGGATATAACCCAAATTTTGGTGCTGACCTCGAAGATTATGCGGTCGTTGTTGGTATGCGAGGCGAGTTTTCCGATGGTACTAGCTGGGATGTAAAAGTGCGTAGCTCGGAAGCCGAAGCTAAATACAATATCTCCGAGACTATTAACCCAAGTCTGGGTGCTCTATCACCGGTAAGTTTTAAGCCTGGAACCCTCACGCAGGAAGAATCCAGCGTGAATATTGACCTGGTTAAGAGTATCGATTTTGCTAATTTTGCATCACCCCTAAACATTGCTACGGGTTTGGAATGGCGAGATGAGACTTACAAAATAGGTGCAGGTGACCAAGCTTCAATCGAAGCCGGTCCAACTGCTGCATTTTTTGGTGTCGGTTCTGACGGATTCCAGGGTTTCCCTGCTGAATCAAGTGGTAGTTTCGAAAGTCAAAGTCTTGGTTTGTATGTTGACTTGGAAGCTGACATTACGGATAAATTCTCTGCCGGTGTTGCTTTCCGCTACGAGGACTATGACGAGTTTGACTCAACGTTCGACTATAAATTTTCTGCAAGATATCAATTGACTCAGGATTTTGCACTTCGCGCCACTGCGTCAACCGGTTTCCGAGTACCTACACCTGGCCAAGTGAACACGCTTAACGTAACAACAACCAGTGATGTGAATGGTAATCTCATACCTAACGGTACTTACCCGGTGGATAACCCGATTGCCCTAACGCTTGGTGCCTCGCCACTGAATGCGGAAGAGTCGAGCAGCTTTACTTTGGGTGCGGTATGGACGATTGATATGTTTAGTATCACTGTCGATTACTACGAAATAGAAATCGAGGATCGACTTGCGCTACTTAACAATACAGTTGGTGCAGCAGAAGTAACTTTGTTAGCCAATGCTGGTATTCCTAATGCAAATTTACTGCTAGGTAGTAGTGCCAATTATTTCGTTAATGGCTTCGATTCTGAAATTTCTGGTGTTGATCTAGCGGTCACAACCAGCGTTGATGTGTTTAACGGTTCAATGACATTTGACCTGCGACATAATTTCAATGAACAGGAAGTGAGTAATGTAGTTGCTGGAACAATCAATGAGTCTAGAGTTTTTGACCTTGAGAACCATGTGCCGCAGAATCGTACAACGTTTACAGTGAATTATACTGACGGTGGTATGTTTAGCGGATTGGTTCGGTTAAACAACTACGATGATTGGGCGTCAACAGGCGGTTTGTTTAGCCCTGGTGATGCTTCTGACCGAACCACCTACAGTGGTGAGCTACTGGTTGACCTTGAGGCGACACTAACGATCTCTGATAACTATCACCTAACTGTTGGTGCTGAGAACGTATTTGATGTTGAGCCAGACGATGAACAAAATGGCACCTTAAACTTCCTTGGTGTGACGCAATCATTAACGTCACCATTTGGATTTAATGGTGGGTTTTGGTATGTGCGGCTAGCTGCTGAATTTTAGTAAATAGCCTGGGTCAGTGTGGAGCGTCTAGCCGTTATAATGGCAAAGTAAGCTTTACGCTGATTCAATTACGCTGAGTGAAATCTGTCACTCATGCAAAGATGTAGTGAAGAGGCATTTGTTGGTTTTTAGACCAGTGCCTCTTTATTTTATACAAGCCTAGCTAGCCCATATCTCCTCAGCGACGGTTTTCGAGATGGCATCCTGCCTAGATTATTTAGTTAAATGTTTCTGATCATTAGCGAGCCGCTTCGATATCAATATCGCGGTGCAAAATGTTTGCTATCCAAAGGTTGCCTTTGATGGGTGCACTCTGGCACTTTAACCTCTTTACTCAGATCTCCAAACCTATTGAGGTGCTTGCAAGCAAACGATGACCGAATCTGATAAAACACGATCGCCATGGCAGCAACTAAAAAGTCAGTTGCGTCAAAAGCTAACTGACTCAATACCCGCGTGGATGGTCGAGAGTCGCTTACGCGCGTTGCTACGTTACCTTCTCATCTTCTCATCGTTAATTACCCTGTTTTCTTTTGTATTCCATGTCCTGATGGCGTTTGAAGGTCGTAGTTATTCCATCATCGACTCGCTGTATTGGACCTTAACTACCATGTCGACATTGGGTTATGGCGACATTACCTTCACATCCGACTACGGTCGTCTGTTCTCAATTGTCGTTTTGTTGTCCGGCATTATTGTTTTACTCGTGTTGTTGCCGGTTACCTTTATCGAACTGTTCTATGAACCCTGGATGGAAGCACGGGCTGCGAGCAGGCTGCCGCGGAAAATATCGCGCAGAACCAAAGACCACATTATTCTGACTAACTATGGCGCTATCACAATGGTGCTGGTTGAAAAGTTAAAGCAATACAAATACCCCTACGTGGTCATACTGCCTGAGGCTGAAGAGGTGAAGTTGTTGCACGACGCAGGCGTCAATGTCATCCACGGTGACCTAAGCGACCCCGAGACTTTTATCAATGCCAGAGTGAGTCAAGCCGCGCTGGTTGCAACGACACGTTCCGATATTTCGAATGCTACGGTGGTTTTCACGGTGCGAGGTATTTCAGATGACATCCCCATCATTGCTGCTGCGCGAGATAATAACTCGGTACCCGTTTTGAAATTAGCGGGTTGCAAGCGCGTACTGAATCTAACCGAGTTGATGGCGGGTGCGCTCGCACGTCGAGTGGCGGGTGGTAAAAACTTTACGCATATCATTGGCAAAATTGACGATTTACTGATTGCCGAGGTGAACGCAAGCCAGACTACACTTGTTGGCAAGCCTTACTTGCAAGCCCAGTTCGAGACCAGCGTCAGCATTGTCGGTTTCTGGGACCGCGGTCGATTTGAGATAGGCCAAGAGAGCAGTACAGTCAACGCAAACACCGCTTTGGTGCTAGCGGGCTCAAGACAACAACTGAAAGAATTCGACCGGCTGTATCAAATAGACGATTCTGGTATTGCTAAGGGGCCCGTAATCATCATTGGCGGCGGGCGTGTCGGCCGTGCCACCGCCGGAGAATTGGCAAGGCGTGGAGTTGAATATCGTATTATCGAAAGCAATGAGCAACGAATTGTGGACCGGTCAGTAACGATTCACGGCTCTGGTGCCAGCTCGGAAGTGATGGCTTTGGCGGGTATTGAGCATGCGTCAACGGTTATCATTACGACAAGAGATGACGAAACTAACATCTATCTCGCCATTTTCAGCCGCCTATTGCGCGACGATATACAGATTATCTCCCGTGCAACGTTAGAGCGCAGTGTCGCCGCTTTACATCGCGCTGGTGCCGATCTTGTAATGTCGTACGCATCAATGGGGGCCAATGCGCTGTTTAACCTTATGCAGCGCAGTGACTTACTGATGGTAGCTGAAGGATTGGATGTGTTTAAAGTGCCGGTTCCAGCGGAACTTGCTGGCAAGACGTTGACTGAATCTAATATTCGGCAGCAAACAAATTGCACGGTGATTGGCATCGACACAAAAGACAAAACCACAACCAATCCGAGTCCCGACTCGATTTTGCCAGAGGAAGGTGAAATCGTATTGATCGGCACACCAGAAAGCGAAACCACCTTCTTAAAACTATTTGGTTCTAAACAATAAGCTGTTGTTTGGTTATCTTGACGGGTACTGACTTAAAATTAGGCGTAAAACTCCGCGAGTCGACTTTGCGCTCGCACAGTACATTGGCCTCGGGATAGTAAGCTAAAACGTTTCCAGGTTTTAAGTCGAAAGAAAATGCTTTTCTGTTTTTTAACGTGCCTGCCGAAGAGCTAACACTTATTCGATCGCCGTTGTTAAGAGAAAGCTCGGTCATGTCCTGCTTTGACATTAATATGCAATCGCGTCCTGCATTGTGCCGATAGGTGTCATGCTCTTCATAAATAATAGAGTTGAATTGTCCTTCACTGCGAATACTTGCCAATAAAAATGGAAAGCCTTTCACTTTAGCTTGCGGTATTGGGTGTACCTGAAAATGCGCGCGGTTGTTTGCGGTGTTAAATGTCGGTTCGTGCATGATTCTCTTTCGCACGTAAAATTCTTTCTTCGCAATGTCGATGTCTTTTAAGTCTTCCATGCCGGGAACAGTATTGGCTATCGCGGCTCTAATTTTATCGTGAGCTTGAAATTCTTGAAAACTAAAAGGCGAATCATCAGGTAGCGCGTGATCGATCAAACCCTGTCCTAAACTCGAGAGTATACTGACCTCTGAGCGTACGTTGTTAAGTCGCTCAATACCGCCATCACTAAGGCGAACATAGTTAAACATCGACTCTTGCGTGGTTGGCTGACTTTCTTCATCTCTTGCGCAAACAGGCAGAACCAACACATCGTTCTCAATGCCATATAAATGCCCTTGATTGAGCGTTGTGGTCAGAAATAGTTTGAATGCAATGTTACCGAGTGCTTGTGCGGCCCATTTGGAATCGGGTGTCGCGCTGTATAAATTGCCGCCGACGATACAGGCATTGTCGATTTCGCCACGATGGGCATGTTCTAACGAAGCAAGTGTGTCGAGCCCCGCTTTGGTGGGTAGTTCGATCTTTAAGTTTTCTTCAAGTTTGCTAAACACTTCTTGAGATAGCACTGGCTTCACGCCGATGGTACCGATGCCCTGAACGTTGCTGTGGCCGCGTAAGGGCAGTAGCCCTGCATGCGGTGTACCTACCATCCCTCTGAGCATTGCCAAATTACTTAGGTATTCGACGTTAGCTGAGCCAAATTGATGGTGGGTCATGCCCATGCCCCAAGCGAATACTGCCTTTTTCGCGTGGCCATACATGTCGGCAACTTCTTTAATCTGAGCGCGATCAATGCCTGAGTTTGTTTCGATCTCTTCCCAAGATGTCTCGGTAATGTCTTCCTTAAAGGTTTCGTAGTTATCACAATGTTTGGAAATAAATTCGGGTGCGGTTTGGTTGTTTTGAATAAGCTGTTTTGCAATCCCTTTAAACAGTGCAATGTCACCACCAATATTCGGTTGCAGATACAATGATGCGATTTCAGTGCCACCCGTGATCATTGAGACCGGGCTTTTGGGGACAGAAAACTTAACCAAACCAGGTTCTTTAGCAGGATTGATGATGATGACGTTACCGCCGCGATCGCGACAATTTTTAAGCTGGTGAATAAGCCGCGGATGGTTCGACGCAGGATTGGCACCAACGATAAATATCGTATCGCAGTGGGCGAGGTCTTCAAGTTCTATGGTCGAGGTGCCAGTGCCGATCGTGCTGCCTAAGCCGACACTGGTTGCTTGATGGCAATAAAAGGAACAATTGGTGACATTGTTTGTGCCATAAAGTCTTGCTAAAAGTTGCAGCAAAAAACCGGCTTCATTTGAAGAGCGGCCAGAGGCATAAAAAAAGCTGCGATTGGGATTGGATTGTTTGAAACGATCGATGGCGTAATTTAACGCCCAGTCCCAGTCTACAGTTTTGTAGTGTTCGCTATCTTTTGCCTTAAAAATCGGTTGGCCAAGACGGCCGATGTGTTCTAACTCTTTAGGGCTAAGTTCTTTAAGTTCCTCAATGCTGTGTTGAAAGACTTCGTTCGGAATAGGCGGCTGGATATCAGTGGATTGGGCTTGAACGCTTTTATTGCATACCGAGGGAAACTCACCAAGCTCATTGGTCATGCCGCCTTGCTGACCGCCCATGCCAAGGCCGCAAGCTTTGCAGGTATTTTTTGAGGACAGGGCTTTTGCTGAGTTTTTTAACCCTATGCGTCTAACAGCATTTAATGTGTAGAGTACTTTTTTAGGACCCCCACCAACGACTTTTTTCATCGCAGTATCTTATTGGCTTGTTTGAATATAGTCACGTCTTTCACGCTGCATTACTTCTAAATCGCGATATGTTTGCTGGGTCCAAATTAGATGCAGCAAGACCTGCCGTCAGTTATTACGGATGGTCGCGCCGACCTACGCTTTTTTCGCACTCGGACTGCGTTGCTATCTTGTCAGCTAGGTACTCAATACTTTGGCGTTTTGCTGTGTTTGGTGCATTGCTGCGATTATTAATTGTCGCAACAGGCTTTTACTGGGTCACTAGTTCGACCTCAGTTGATAGGGCGTTGTCTATGCTTGCCGGCACAGCGATCGTTTGTGTTGTCGTTGCCGCGATGGGCTTAAGGTTTGGACCATGGGGTCTTAACGAAGACTCAGATTGAACCCGTGGGTAACACTCAGATGGCCTTCGGGCGATTGAACATCCGGGCGGCACAAGCATGTTGGGTTATGCAGTTATCGGGTAAATAAGTGGCGATCAATTATATCAAGCGACAGTAGGGCAATTGATTCTTTAGGGTTGTTACTTTTCCCGCTAATGTTCGCTCTTTACTCTGACCGAATCCCTTCAAAAGTCACTTATAAAAAACGGCTTCCTTGCAGGTTTGCTGTACCAAACCGTCGATAAGCGCTTGTTGTTTTAGTTCCGGTCGTGCTGTTGCCCAACCAATGATGGCTCGCGATCTGATGTGCAAGAACATCGGTAACAACGCTCGATGCGCATCCGTTAGTACCCGGTGCTTTGTGTAACCGTCTAAGAATGCGGCCTCAATTGTTTGATAGTCTTCCTCAAAGTTGTACTCGTAAAGCGCGACGGCAATATCGTACAGATACCATCCAAATCCGGCGTCATCAAAGTCAATCAAGTACATCTTTTCGTCAGAGATGAAAACATTGCCCTGATGCAAATCAGCGTGGATCATGCCAAACACGTTACGTTCTTTACCGAGATTTTTTAGCCTGCCAGCGATGGTGTTTTGTGTGGAAAGCAGCAGAGCTTGCTGATCTTTGTTGATGCTAGGGGACTCCCAGTATCGGCCCCAAAAAGGTGATGCGCCAAAAAAACCGTCAACATCGAGGTGATGACGGGTGAAAGAGACAGAGTGTTGCCATGCCGAGGAGTGATTGTGCAACTGTGCCATCAACTCACCCAGCGCGCTGAGCTGTTGGTGATGCAGCTCAGCTGCGGGCTCTCCGTCTTCCTGATCTTTCATCGCGCTGCCATCGAGCCATTCGATTAGACCCGCATAGCGAATACCGCCATTGACCTGGACGGGGATATAGAACTCACCGGATGTGGCTGGTCGGGTTGTGGGCAAAAGAAAACCCGCTTGAGAAAGCGCGCCGGTCCATTCGTGCTCGGCGTTTAACTCTTCAAGCGTGTGATATCCCGGTCGATGAATTCTTAACGCAAAGTTGCCCTCCAAGGTTGTGACCTTGTAAACGATGTTCTCAGATTGAGACGCAACATCAATTTCTACCGGTTCAAGGGACCAATGATCGAGCGCCCCTTTGACCTGTTCTAGAATCGCAACAGGATCATCCATCCTTAACAATCTCTTTAAAGGCTTCAAGAAACTGATCTGCGTGCTTCTTCTCGAAAACTAGTGGTGGCCTCACTTTAATGACATTTTTTAATATGCCGGCATTGCTGAGTAAAAATCCTTTCTCTTTTAGCTTGTTGGTCACAGCGATGGCACCTTCTCGATCCGCTTGATTGTCTTCGGTGACCCACTCTATGCCTGTGAAGAGGCCGCAACCACGGACATCACCCATGCTCGGATGGTCTGCTTGTATGCGTTTAAGTGCATTGCGCATATATGCACCAACAGCAGCACTTTGTCGCAACAGATCGCGATTCTGAATTTCATCGAGCACTGCCATGCCAACGGCAGCTTGTAATGGACTGGAGGCGAACGTATTGAAGTAGCGCGTTGCTTTGCGAAACGATGCGACATGATCAGCACTTGCAGCCACCGCTGATAGGGGTAGCCCGTTGCCCATTGGTTTGCCCATACAGACGATGTCTGGTTTAAAACCGGTGGTTTCATAGCCCCAGAAATCACCCGAGCGACAAAAGCCAGCCTGAACTTCATCGGCTATCATTAAGCCACCTGCGGCGTGTACGATATCTGTGGCTTTTGCCATAAAACTGCCGGGTATGTCGGGCAACCCCTCATTGGCGAAGATAGAACAGACGAACATACCGGCAAAAGGAATTTTGTTTCCTTCGAAGTCGGCAATCGCTTGCCTTATTTTGTCGAGATACAATTCGCACAGGGCCTCTTCATCTAATCCCTGCTGCAGTGGTCGGTATTTCTGCGGGAACGGTATGGCGCGGAACTCAGCATTTGCGGGTTCGCCTAAGCTTGCGGCGATTGCCATTTTGATGACTTCGCTACTATTGCCGTGATAGGTCGCATCGGTGCATATGATGCCCCGGCCCCGAGTTGCGATGCGTGCCGTCATGAGCGCAATTTCACTGGCTTCAGTGCCTGTGCAGGCGAAAATAATATTTTCTAGATCGGCATGATGCAAACCCAGTAGCCGCTCAGCATAGTTGAGAATGCCTTCGTGTAAATATCGACTGTGAACGTTGAGGGTCGACATCTGTTTGGCCATCGCTTCTACAACGACTGGATTGGCATGACCAACGCAAGGCACATTGTTGTACATGTCGATGTACTGTTTGCCTTTTTCATCGTAGAGAAGAACGCCGTCACCCTTTACGATTTGAATAGGGTCTTCGTAAAAAAGCGTGGCGTCGCCAAGCAATTGTTGTCTTCTTTGCAGTACCGAGGACACTATCTTCTCCTTTGTTAGCCACTCAACAGAGACGCCAGTTTACATGATTCGAAATTCGCGATAACGACAAAACGCGCAGCGTATATTCAGGCAGGCAAATCTCGCTGCGTTGTTGGTTTTTTTCAGATGGCGCGACAAAGTGGTTTGCGCCGCGCTGCGACTGTGTCCCCGGCTGCCAAACACGCTTGCCCAAATGGGTTAAGAGGTTTGATTGCTTGACGACATTGTTCTATCTCTTGACGATGACCTGAATAAGATGACCTGCTTACGTTCGCCGCTAATGCGTTACGTTACTCAAAGATGTAAGGGGCGAGCGAATTTTGGGCACGCTCACGAAATTTGTGCCAGCGGCCGCCGCCGTAATAGGCTAGTGCGCCGGGTTCACCTTCACCGTGGCCGTTGTAGTAGGTAATACAGTCTCGCAGTGGCGCCGTCATGATGTCAGCTTGACGACAGTGCTCTGCATATTCCTCTTCGGGCTCTCTCTTTACGTCCACTTTTGTCGCGCCGCGATCGCGCATTGTGCTGAGCATCCACACAACATAGTCCGCATGTTCTTCAATGGCATTGGTGAAGTTGAAGCTACCACCACCACCTTGGGGGCCGGAGACAATAAACAAATTCGGGAAGCCTTCGCTGTGTAAACCAAGAAATGTTTTGGTGCCCTCTGACTGCCATTTTTCAGTGAGCGAGCGACCGTTACGGCCTTCGATCATGTTGAATGTGCTGGTTGCCATCCATTGAAAGCCTGTTGCGTAGATCAATACATCGAGCGGGTATTCAACGCCGTCGTGTACGACGCCTCGCTCGTTAATTTTGTTCACGCCCCGTGGCGCTGTATCAACGAGATTCACATGAGGTAAGTTGAAAGCAGGTAGATACTCGTCATGGAAGGTTGGCCGTTTACAGCCATAGGGGTAATAGGGTTTCAATGCGGCAGCGGTTTTGGGATCTTCAACGATGGCATCAACCCTTGCCCTGATCTGCTCCATAATTCGAAAGTTGGTATCAAGCTGTTTTTGCACCAGCTCTTCGGGGGAAAGCTCTGTATCGTGCTGTTTGCGAACTTTGAAATCCTTTACCTTGCCCGCCAGAAAGTCATCATTGGCTTTCATCGCCGTGCGACCCGCGGATATTTTGGCAAATCTGCCTCTTCTGGCGACAGCCCAGCCGGGTTCCTTCGCCCAAGTTTCTTTTTCTTCTTGGGTGGTCTCACGCTGATCGCGAATATCAATTGATGAGGGCGTGCGTTGAAACACAAAAAGCTCACCGACAGTCTTGGCGAGCTCGGGCACAGCTTGAACCGATGTCGCACCCGTACCGATGATGCCAACGCGCTTGCCTTTTAACTCAACATCATACTTCCAGCGGGACGTATGAAACGCTTCACCTTGAAACGTTTCCATACCTTCTATTCTCGCTAATTTTGGTGTCGTCAGAATACCGTTGGCAAGTATCACATGTCTTGCACGCATCGCATCACCGCGATCTGTTTTTACCGTCCAGCGCCCGGTTGTTTCATCCCATTGGGTCTTCTCAACCGTCGTGTGAAACAAGCAACGTTCATAGAAACCAAACTTCTCTGCCATGCTTTGGCAGTACTCCATGATTTCAAAGCCACCGGCAAACTTCATGCTGGGGATATAACCCATCTCTTCTAGAAGAGGTAGGTAACTGTACGCCTCGACATCGCAAGCAATGCCCGGGTATCGATTCCAATACCATGTGCCACCGACGTCGCCACCTTTTTCACAGAAGCGTATGTCGGTAAAGCCGGCCTTTTTAAGTTTGTACCACAGGAGTAGACCAGCAAAGCCGGCGCCAACGACGAGAATTTCACATTCATCTTGGAGCGCTTCTCTGGGTATTGGGTCGTCAGAGTAGACGTCAGTAAGGTATTCACTAAACTCACCTTCAAGTCCGATATAGTCGGCCGCGCCTGCACGGGACTCCTTGAATTGACGATATTTTTCCTGCTCTTCGGCGCTAAAAACAGCACCGACTGGCGCATCTGGTAGGGTTTTCAGAGATTCGTCCGTGACCACGGCATAACCGTTGCCTTGAATCTTATTGCTGGCCTTAGCCGCTCTGGTATTGAACTTCTTTAGACCTGTGGCTGAATCAACTTCGATGGCACTCGACATAACACTCTCCCTTTTCAAGCCTGACTAAACCAGCAAAAGGAGCCCTCGTCAATTATTAGAAAGGGCAATCAAGCCAATGTTCGCAATGCATCTTGATTTTGGTTCAGATGATTTGTTTGATGGCTTAACTGATGGATGGCGGCGCGTCCAAATTGGCTGCGCCGCGAGAGGCGATTACTCGAACAATTCCTTCTGCGCACGGTTTACAAAAAACAGGCCAATAACTGCATTAAACAGGATGAAGAAATTGTGTTGAACGAGTCCAAATGCAGCCATTTCAGCGGGATACTCAGGGAACAATATCACCCACATTGAAACAGCGACGGCGCGGAACGGGCCGGGTACTGATGCGCCAAAGAAAATGACGGGTAGTATGCCGAGCATTTGAAGATAGGAATACTCGATCCCAAATAACGACAACGCTTCAGAGTAAACAAAGACTGCAGCAAGTAGTGCCGGTGATCTAAGGACGAGAATTAGCGCGTATTGGCCCAGTTTTGCTTCTCTGAACGAAAATAAAATGTCTTTGTCCCGCAAATTGAAGTTAGGCAAAATCATGCCTCGAAAGTACAAAAACGCGACTGAGAAGACTGCAACAATCACCATGCCAACCCACGGCAATAGCCGAAAAACCTCGGGTAACGTTTCCCACTGCAATGCAAGGCCAATGTTGGCCCAAGCGCACAGGTAAATGAGTTCGCAGACCATGATAAACAGCATGCTTGAGCCTAATTTCCAGCCGGGCACACCTTCGCGGCGATTCAGATACAGGGCCATTGCCCCTTTGCCTAGTTGCTCGTTGATAATGGACAATATGTAAGTGCTGGCTCGAACCGGGAGGATATCGGTGTATGACACCTTGGCGTTAAACCAGTTGATAACTCTCCAAACAATTAGTGAGTCGAGGAAAAAGAAGAACAATGAATAAGGAATCATCAGTCCCAGCCAAAGCCACCAGTTCACGCTAGCAAATACGCCGCCCAAATAAGCGAATACACTCATATCCTGAGCGGAAGCGGGGCCAGCGACTCTCGTGTACAGAAAAGCGAAACAGCCTATGGTGATCAGCCACGGTATGGCCTGTTTCAGTAGGCTACTTTTTTTCTTAGGCGGAGTTTCCCCTGAAGCGGAGGATGTTGATTCGTTAATTTCTTTTTGGTCAGTCAAAGCATACTCTCAGGCGGTTAGTGCACAGATGGTATCACCTTTGTTACTGTCTTCGTAATGCAAGGCAGTACCAAGCATTCTATAAAGGGGGGTTGTGGTGTTGGTTTAGGCTTTGGAAACTGAGTAACAACTAGCATAACGGCTAACTGCTGATGTATCGAGTTGGATCGTATCCGCGCAGAAACGGTTGTCCCCGACACGTTCGCTTCGTCCCTGTACTTTAGTTTTCACTGTATCTTGCTGGGTTTTAGATTGTCAGGCATAGGCGCGTAGTCGAACTCTATCCAAGCCAGAGTTAGATCGAAGCGTCCGTCGATGCCATCAGCCAGAATTAAGCCCATACCGGCTATTTCAGAGGCGACCAAAGCAGGGCGGTCCAATCGGCGGCCACGCCATGAAGCGTAAAACGCTTCTATCGGTAACTCGATAATCTGCCATTCTTCGGCCGCAGTGGCAAATTCACTTTGGTACGAGGCGCGATCGTCATCTATAAACAACCTGAACTTGTAAGTGCGACCATCACCGCGAACCTTGAGGCGGACGATAGAAAACTTTGACAAGTCCCACGCTTGGCGATTGCTGCGCAAGGATGCGAAGCCACCTCCATTCGTATTCAGCACGCCACTAAACTGGAGTTGGCCATTTTCGTTAACGAAACCACTCTCTGAACGCCCGCCCATGATCGTGTCGTTGACAATTTGCCAGCCTAAGCCGGTATGCGCCGAATCTATGCCCATTACCCGCATAGGTTCGGCGAAGGCTGATGTGCTTAATATCGTCATGGATACCACAAGTTTTTGTATCAATGTCATTGTGAGGGAAAAATTGTCTCTATAAAAGAATCGAATAGGGTCGGGTGGAGTAAAGCAGAGAGGTGTACCCGTGTAAAATATATCACTCAATTATCGAGATGTTGCAACGGTATTGATTAAATGGTGACTAAATGGGGGTCGGGGTAAATTTACAAACATCAAAGAGAATTTTAGGAGCAATTCATGACATCCATTCTTGTTATAGCGCACATTGGTTTGGTCTCATGGCTTAAGCGAGCGAATCTAGAGAGTGACCTGACGACACGCTGAATCTTGGAAACGTAAGTTAACGACTGCTAGAAATTCCAGCCACGCTTATTAGTTTTGAGTTCAGTCTGCTTATCGTCGAGTGCCTGTTTCAATGATTCAGCTTTTTCTGGATACAGGTTTTGAATATCATGTGCTTCAGCATCGCCCGTAAACCGGGACAAGTGCTCACGCTTGCGACCAAAATCATTCATTTCTAGCATTAGCTTGAATTCATTGTTGCGTATTGCTGCGGGCAGTGACTTCAGTACTGGGAAGTAATAGAGAAAGTCGTGTGGTGAATTCTCCTCGCCCTTCAGCAAGCCTGTTAGGTCACGGCCATCGATTATTCGATCTTCCGGTAATGGTAGTCCGGCAAAATTCAACAGGGTTGGAAAGAGATCACTGTTCATAGCCATCTCGGCTGTTACGCGGCCGCTTTGAATTTCCGCAGGCCAGCGAACGATCATGGGTACGCGCTGGCCGCCTTCAAGGACGTCCCCCTTGCGGCCCCTCAATGGCCCAGGACTACCATTGTAGTCGGCGCCGTTGTCGCTGGTGATGATGACAATTGTATTGTCCGCAAGGCCCATTCGATCCAGCGCATCGATTAATGCGCCAGTACTTCTGTCTAGGTCTTCAACGACATCGCCGTATGTTCCACCGCGGGATGTGTTTGCAAATTCGGTTGAGGCGTAATGGGGTACATGCGGAAGTGAGTGAGATAAGTAGAGGAAAAATGGTTCGTCATCGCTGGCTTCAACAAAAGATATTGCCTCTTTTGTGTACATTTCGGTCAGCTCGCGCTGGTCAATCCCTTCTCCAGGCAATGGATGCATTTCATCACGCTCTGATGAAAAGAATCCTCCATCACGTTGGTCTTCAATCGCGATCTCTTCGTTACGATAGAGGTTTAACGGAAACATATCATTGCTAAATAGCACGCCGTAAAAATATTCGAAGCCGAAGTCATTCGGTCTATGAGCTTGGTGGTCACCTAGGTGCCACTTGCCGATCATGCCGGTTCGGTAGCCTGCATGCTGCAGAACCTCTGCTACGGTGATCTCCTCCTTCGGTAAAGCATTGGTGTAGCCCATGATGCGTCGATAGACGCCCATTACCGACCAGTCAGGAAAGAACACGTGTCGATCCGTTAGTGTCCGTGGTGGAAGTCGACCGGTTAAAAGCGCCGCTCTTGAGGGTGTACATACAGGCGATGCCGAATAGAAATCCGTCATTAATAATCCCTGCTTGGCAATCGCGTCAATATTGGGTGTTTCAATAAGTTGATTGCCATAGCTGGAAAGATCCCCCCAGCCAAGATCATCGAAAAATATTACAACAATGTTAGGGGCGTTCTCTGTGGCGGCTGGCATGTTCGCCAGGTAATCTTGCTTGGCTAGATAATGTGTTTTATTAATACTCGGATCCGTTGCGGAAATATAAGCGAATCGCATCATCCCGAACAAGAGCGTGGCCAGTAACCCGCCGAGAACGACAGCACCGATCAGGCGGCTAAACTTAGTAAATAGGTGTATAAGTAGTTGCATGGCTCTGTATTTCTTCCGAGTGTATGCTCTAGTATCTTGAGTATGTCATCAAATATATCTAGCTAGCGAGTAATAGGATGCGAATACTATATATAGATATCGATACCCAGCGAGCAGATCATCTTGGTTGCTATGGCTATCATCGAAACACATCGCCCAATATTGACGCACTGGCTGCGAGCGCGATGCAGTTCAATAACGTTCATGCATCCGATACACCCTGCCTGCCTAGCCGTTCTGCGCTGCTAACAGGGCGATTTGGCATCCACAACGGCGTGGTCAACCATGGCGGTACAGATGCAGACCCTGTGATTGACGGTCCTGGTCGCGAGTTTTGGTCAAGCCTTCATCTTACAAGTTTTCCATCGCGGTTGAAGCGCGCAGGACTGAAGACCGCCAGCATCAGTTCCTTTGCTCAACGTCATTCTGCATTCCATTGGTATGCGGGGTTTGATGAGGCGCAGCGAGTCCCCGGTAGCATCGGTCTGGAAACCGCTGATGAAGTTTTCGACTTGGCAAGTCACTGGTTGAAACAATACGGCAAGCAGGATGATTGGTTTTTACACGTACATCTTTGGGACCCACACACACCGTATCGTGCCCCGATAGAGTTTGGCGACCCGTTTGCTGGCGAGCCATTGCCAGCCTGGTTGACTGAAGATATTAGGGCTGCACACTGGCAGCAGTGCGGACCGCATTCGGCGCAGGAATGTAGCGGCTTCGCGCCCCGCAAAGAAAATCTCATAAAGTTTCCACGGCAACCACAACAAATTCCAGATATGGCCGGTGTACGCAAGATGTTTGATGGTTATGACACGGGCGTACTTTACGCTGATGTCTATGTCGGACGGCTGTTGAATCTGCTTGCTGATTTGGACATAGATAGTGATACAGCCGTGATGCTGTCTTCAGATCATGGTGAGACACTAGGCGAGTTAAATATCTATGGTGATCACCAAACGGCTGATCAAAAAACCACGCATATCCCTATGCTGCTTAAGTGGCCGGGTGCTAATGATCTTAATGGAAAGCAATTTGATGCATTTCATTATCAGATTGATGTCAGTGCGACGATTCTTGACCTGCTCGATGTGAAAGTGCCGCGTTTGTGGGACGGTGTCAGTTTTGCTGAATCCCTGAAGCGCGGAGAAGATGCAGGCAGAGATAATCTGATCGTATCTCAGGGCGCATGGACGTGTCAGCGAGGCGTTCGCTGGGATGACTATATTTTAATTGACTCTATGCATGATGGTTATCATCTTTTTGATGACACGATGTTATTTAATCTTAAAGATGATCCGCATGAGACAACCAATCTTGCTAATGCTGAGCCAACCATTAGGGATGAAGGCTTGGCTATATTGGGTAGCTGGCATGCGGAGATGATGGTTGATGCCGCAAGAGGGCGTGACCCGTTGCAAAATGTCATAGATGAAGGCGGCCCTTATCATGTGCGCGGTAAGCTGGCGGACTACTTAGTGCGACTACGTGAAACGAACCGACATAGTTATGCTGATGCGCTCGAAGAGAAGTTCAGCGCCGAGATCGACAAATAGATATGCTCGCGCGTTGCCAAGTTTCATTATTCAGCAAGCCAGTTATGAAAATCACTCGCTTATCGATCATGGTGTTTAGCCTGATTCCGCTCTTCGCTCAAGCTCAGGATCGACCCAACATTCTGTTGCTCATGGCGGAGGATTTGAGTCCCAGAATCGGCGCATTTGGTGATGCGGTGGCCATCACCCCCAACATCGATCAGTTGGCTAACGATGGTGTTCGCTACACCAATGTATTTACTACTGCGGGTGTTTGTGCACCCAGTCGCGCTGCGATTATTATGGGCATGCACCAGCAAAGTTTTGGCGCCCAGCATATGCGTTCGTATACCGGGGCACCGGCAGACTATCTTCCTGTGCCGCCAGTCGGCGCGAAAGCGTTTCCGGAGCTTCTGCGGGCGGCCGGCTATTACACCTTTGTAACGACAAAGCTGGACTACCAGTTTAGCGGACCTCGGACAGGCAGTGGCCCCTCTTCGATATGGGATCGCAATGAATCCTTCGGCGCCGATGAAATGCCACCCAACGGACCGTTTTTTGGTTACATAACCTATATGGAAACCCATGAGAGCGGCATCGTGCCTCGTTGGTCCTGGCCGACGAGCATGGCTCATCTCATCGCGCAGGCTATGCATATTTGGTATCACCGTGACACGCAGGACAGTGTTTTCGCAGACGATGTCGTCGTGCCGCCTTATTACCCTGATACAAAACCCATTCGTGAGGACATCGCAAGGCACTATAATAATATTATAACTATGGATCAAAGGGTCGGTGAGATCCTCGAACGTTTAGAAGCTGACGGTTTAGCTGAAGAGACGATTGTTATCTGGACCACCGATCATGGTGATGGGCTGCCGCGAGCAAAACGAGAGTTGTATGACAGCGGGCTACGGGTGCCTATGATTGTCCGCTGGCCAGAGAAATACCGACCGCGTCATGCGCAACCGGGCTCAGCAGAGGATCGGTTAATAAGTTTTGTCGATCTAGCGCCGACGCTTCTGTCCATGGCGAGGGTGGATATTCCGGACAACATGCAGGGTCAGGCTTTCTCGGGACCCGCCGAGGCGCCACCACGAGATTATGTGTACGCAGCCAGAGATCGTATAGGCCGGCTTCCTGATATGCAGCGCGCCGTCAGAGATCAGCAATACAAATACATTTACAGCCACAACACTCAAGCGGGTGGATTTCGACTCGCCTATCGCGATATGGCTTTGGGCATGCAAGAATTATGGCGCGCGTTAGCAGAGGGCGCGCTCAACGACATCCAGATGCAATGGTTCAGTGAGCGCCCCACGGAAATGCTGTTCGACACATTGGCAGATCCATACGAGATTAATAATCTGGCACAAGATCCTGACTACACGCAAGAGCTTGATCGGCTGCGTGCCGCGTTGGCTGAGCATGAGTCCGATGTCTATGACTATAGTGCCGAAATGTCAGAAGTTGAAATGGCTGAAGTCTTTTGGCCGACGAGCATTCAGCCTGCAACAGCAAAGCCTGGTTTTAGCGTCGATCAAGCAGGGTATGTGGCGATAACAAATGCGAATGGAGCATCAATCGACTACAGCCTTAACAGTGCTCCTTGGTTGCTGTACAGCGATCCGATTTTGCTTGAAGCTGGCGATAAATTGCAGGCCAGAGCAGTGCGTTATGGTTGGGCGGCGAGCGACATTAGCGATTTCTCTTATTAACTCATGTGCTATTTGGCGCTAAACGAAGAGCACCTGGGGAATTGGAACTAGGGGTCGGCGTAAAATTTACATACATAAATGTTCACCCCGACCTCCAGTTTAACGAGCCCGAGTCTTAATGGCTCTACTCGGTGTGTTATTGCTGTCAACTAAAAACAGACATAAGAAATGAACAGATGCGCATGTTCAGTTGCTACGATTTTTCGTTTTTTATTGTTCGAGGGTCTTAATGTCTAGACCGACTGCGATACCAATGGCCTGAACAATCTTAATAACAACAATATCACCGACCTCAGAACGCCTAAGATTGTCAGGGTCTCTTGCTGTGAACTCTGTAACAGTGCCCTCGACATCCTTTAGTTTAAAGGTGTTGTTGTCCAAATTAATTTCTTCTACCGTTTGCGTTGTGACGAATGTGCTCATCAATCCGCCGGCAGGTTTTTCACCTTCTTTAGCGACGGCGACATCAGACGCCAACACACTGCCAAGCATCACTGAATTAGGCTTGTGTACAGAAAGAGATATTTCTTCATAGAATTCCGCAATCACATGATCACCTACTTTTACCTGAGGCAGGTTAACGACATCTGCATCGGCGGTGAATGTCTTTTGAATTCCATCATCACCTCGCAGGGTTACGATACGCGTCTCGTAATCAATGGCGATAACTTGAGCGTCTGCGGTGACAGCCCGGCTAGCTGAAAAGGAGGGCTTCGTCATTTCTGCTTCACCGCCTTCGTGGTGATTTGCAAAGCTCGAATTCGAGACTAAAGCGAGGGTTAGTGTAAGAAAACAAATGAATTTCATTGCGTTGTCCTTTGAAGTCGTATGAATTAGGGTCTTCATAATGTCAGGACTGCTTGGGTCAAAAATATTCTGGCACAAAGCGCAGTCGAGGCGATTATAGTCGAAATTGCACCTTATTCAACACGTTGGCGATTAGTGTAGTAGGACGCGCTAGTGTCGTGTAATAGAGTATGTTTTCTGCGCTAATATCCATCAACTGTTGGTAATGAGGTTAACCGATCTTTACCACAGGCACCCATTCACGCGGTCTAACAACGGCTCCCGAACAAGCGTCAATATGTCTATCGCCAGGGTGATTGTTGTTAACAATAGTCTGATCGTTAAAGGGGGGGAGGTATTGCCAATCTGTTCGCAGCAGAGTGAGTGATCAGTTAGTCGATACTGTGACTGCGATCGTACGTCACTTTTTGAAGGCGATCACTGTTCAACGTTAGTTTTCTAAACAGGCATGGCGCCAATAATAAAAATATTCTCGGTGTTAGACGCGCGCGTGGCTGCATTTCGTCACATCCGACGCTCAGACACACGTCGAGCCTCTAATGTTAGCAAGCTCCAACAACGGTATCGTTCCTTAAGCAAGCATGACAGAACAACGGCATTGCGCTGTTCGACATTTTTGTGATGTCTGCGAGCAGGCGCATTTTGCTGTGATTTGTCTCAACGCGCTTTGCTTTCATGCAGCTTAATTTTTTCATTGATTCTATTATTTTTTTCGGATCTTTTGTCCCGCTTCCGCGTGTTCTTCGCGGTTATAATCTTTGTTGCTTCAGGCCTTGTTAGGCTCGGGTGCTTAGCGAGCAATTGCTCTACTTTTTCTTCGATCTTGGCCATTGTATATCTCTAATTAGTGGATTTAATTGCTTAAAAATTTTGCTGTGCTCGCATGACAAGAAGTGCGTATCGCCGATTCTAAGTGGTGCAGCGATGCAAGAGGCGTTTGTGGTAGAAGCTGACGCGACTCTTAAATGAACGCGGGGTGGCGGCTGCGAATCATGGAATTCAATAATTCCGACTAAATGTTTGATCTCATCGGACGGAGATTATAGCGCGTCGAATCACGCCCTGCTATGTCCGCGTTGTTTACATGCAGATTGTGTGTAAAGAAGCTGCTTTGGCAGATAGGCCGCTAATGAGAGGCTGTAGTAAAAGCCCTGAAAACGGGGGCGTCCGGGTTTTGCCCTATAAAACCGAGTTACGCAAGGCCGGCGGTATCTATTCCAAGCAAGAGAGATTCATTGATTTCCTCGCTGCCAGCACGGTGGTAGACGACGAGAAGCGTTTTGTCTCCGGACAGAATCAGAACGCCAGCCATGGGACTGCCCAGAACATCATGGCCATTTTCGACCAGCGGGTTAAATAAGGAGCTCTTGGATTAGTGCGTATACAGAGCCCCCTAGGGTAGTCTCTTCGAGACTGGATATTTGGGGCCCGAGTAAAAACTAATCATTTCCATCCCGCGATCTCCCGCGCCATTCAGTGCGCGCCTCAATACCTTCGTCAAAACCAAACATTGATTCCACATTCTTTCAGCCAGACCAATTCAGGGTGTACCGCAGATGCGTGCTTGGTGAGTAACTCACATTATTCAGACCAATACCAACTGGTCACGTTGTAGCGATACTCATCCGTGCGGTCAAAATTGAGCGATTCTACCCAGTGCTCTGAGCCCTTTGAGGCAGGGTCAAAAAAAACACACCGGTTGTATAAAGGGGCGATGCTTATCGAATCATCTGCAGTACCTATAAAGGTTAGCTCCCCTCCGGCACTATCGTCCCAGTCTCTATTCAGATACAGCAGCATGCAAACCTTTCTGCCGGGTGATTCATCAACATGCTGCTTGACAAAATCTGCGCCACGTAAGCGAAAATAATTTGTATTATTTTCAGGCTCAGCCAGATTGTTGTCGGACAATGGCGTATTAAAAATACGTGATAACAAGGATCTAAACTCATTGCTGCGCAAGAATAACAAGAAGTCCTGGGCTGGATTGGCATCGCTTTTGTTGTCGCTGTCCGAACCACGTCGCCAGACATCTCGATGTACAAAGCGTTGATCACCAGCGGTTTGTTGCCACTGGGCGTTATCTACATATAGAGCAGAATAGGTGTGTTTTTGAGTTTGCCAGTATTGCGGTTGCCGCAAAATCCTGGTGACTTGATCAAGTTTGGCTTCGTCAAATAGGCGATCGATCACGACGAAATTAGGTACAGCGCCTAGCAATGTCTCTCGATATGCGCTTAGCGCATTGTCGGTTATTAGCCCATGATTTAGCCACATAGAAACTACCCTTTGCTGTTCTAGATGTTCATTGAAAATGAGAATCTTACAGTGTTGGAGAATACTTCCTATGATTCAAGGATTAAAAAATTTCACGGTTGGTCTGGGTGGAACTGACACTTTATCTACCGACACTTTATCTACCAGAGCATGGACGTAGGCTTCCCGGATTTGGCAGATAAAAGGTTGGCCGGATCGGTGCAATACCTCATCGCTGTTCTATGCGCTGCGATTTCTCATCAGTTGGTGTCGATGTTTAAGCTTAAATTCGAATCAGCTGAGTTTTCGTCGTGCGTATTTCAGACTGTTCTCTAACGCAAGCGATATAGATTAAACCGATGTGTCCAAGTCTGTACCTGCAGCGCCTGTTGGCGATACCAGAGTTTCATCAACCGGTGGGCTAATTGCTTCACTTGCCATTTGTGTAAGAGGGTCGATGCAAATGGGCATGTTCGAAGCGAGTACGGTGAATTTGATATCGTCATCCTCCGCAACAATCGACCGCAATGACCCCCGGTCTTCGTCTTTTAAGGCTTTGAACAAACGATCAGATGTGACGAAGCTGTCGTTGCCGTCGGTTTCTCGACTACTGCTGATATGAATACCGGGGCCGAAACCTTTCGTCAGGCCGTTTACCTTGATCGGCACCGCAACGATTGTCAGTGACACAAAGTCATTCGCCAGAACGCTTGCTGCTACAAAAGATTCATCACAAGCAACTTGTTGACTGGCATCCACCCGTGCCGCTTTTGCCTTCACAAGGACGATGGAGGCTTTGGCGTCTTGCATTCGATTATCGCGCTCATGGCTGACATAGATTCCCAGAGCAACGGCTGCAATGACCGCCACAAGCACAATGGTTAACATGACTTCTGAAACGATCATTCCTTTTGCTGTGTTCTTGCTCACTGTACAAACCTCTTTAATACCAATCTTTCGTCTCTAATAGCAATTAGTAGGCCGTCTTGATGATGTGTCGCATTTTAACTGAGTTACCTGCTAAACAGCAGGCTATGGCAACCGGCTGTGCCGGGTAAGTCTTGTGTTGGACCCGACGTGGCGGCTTTTGCCTGGGCGTTATTGAGACATTTTCGAATCGCCCGCACCATGTTGAAGCGGCGCCGATCACGCGTCATTAGGGTAAAGGTAGGTTGTTGTTTGTGAAGCGGGCATAGTATTTTGATTTTGGCGTTCCATGCAGCACGCGCCAGATAACAAAGGCGATTGGTTTTGTAACAAGTTTGCAGAAGTCGGGTCTTATCTATATACAGATTGGCAATAGTAATAGGAACAGGAATATTTTATGAAATTGAGACAAAAACTATTTTGGGGGTTATTGCTTGCATTTGGCGCGAGCTTGTTAGGATACGCAGCGAATAATGCTGAGAGTTCTCGTGTGCAAGCAAGTGCTGCCGAAACGCGATGGGTGGAAAAGACGCCATCGTTGGAAACGGCGGCTAACTATCGAACCGCGGTTTTTGCCGGTGGCTGTTTCTGGTGTATGGAGCCACCGTATGACAAGTTGACGGGTGTTATCTCAACAATCTCCGGCTATGCAGGTGGTCACGTGTTAGCGCCTACATATCGAGATGTAACCGGTGGACGCTCTGGGCATTTAGAAGTGGTGCAGATTACCTATGATCCAGCGCAGGTTAGTTACGAGACCTTGTTAGAGGTGTTTTGGCGAAACGTCGATCCGCTTGACGGCGGCGGTCAGTTCTGTGACCGCGGACAGAGTTATGCCACGGCAATATTTACCCAGACCGAGCGGCAACGAAAACTCGCCGAAGCCAGTAAAACTAAAATTGCAGCGACCTTGAGTGAAGTGTCTGACCGGCCAATAGCGACAGATATTCGACCGCTAAATAGTCCGGGCTTCTACTCCGCTGAAGACTACCACCAGGATTACTATCTAAAAAATCCACTTCGGTATAAGTTTTATCGTAAGAGTTGCGGCAGGGATAGTCGCCTCGAAGCGTTATGGGGTGGTCGCAGTTAAATGGAGGCAGGGCAAAATACGAATTTGCTAAATCGCACAAAAATAGAGGCCTGGAGCCGCGTCTGTAAACGTAAGCCTTTTGTAAATTTTTCGCCGACTCCGCTTATTGCGTTAACGATTAGCATTACCCCTAAAAGCGATGAAGTCAGGTTTCTGCGCCTCACCATATTGCAATACCGTATCTAAGAGGAGTAGAGTTCTTCATTACCGGCGTGAGTTTTCTCAGCAGTAGTCGGCCAGAGTAATCCTTTCAAAGGGGAAACTGAGTGGCCAAAGTTGTAGCGGTAAATGGATTTGGTATCGAATTGACATCATTTTTTAGCTTGATGGATGTCTTGTGTGATGCTGTGCCAGATGGAGGCGATTGTGGTTGAATCGACTCTCTGGCCTCTCGTTCTGTATTTTTCCTTAGTCCTAATACTTGTCATCGCGATACTAATTCTTTCTTCACTCGTAGGTGAAAAGTCTAGTATGAGCCGAGCCACTGGCGAGCCATTCGAGTCTGGCGTGGTGCATATTGGTTCTGCTCAGATTCCTGTTTCTGTAGAGTTTTATTTGGTCGCAATGTTTTTCGTCATCTTCGACTTAGAGACGGTTTTTATATTTGCGTGGGCAGTAGCCTTCTATGAGCTTGGTGTTTTCGGATACTTTGCGATTTCTGTGTTTGTGCTGGTGCTAACAATTGCACTGATTTACGAATGGAAGTCGGGTGCGCTCGAGTGGGGCGTTAAAACAAGAAAGGGTCTTGCACCGAGTCTTCCACAACAGACTTTTGATTTGCAAAAGATAGGAGGCAGATAATGGAATGGAGTCTTACCCCAGCCGATGAAAACATACCCGTGGCTAACATCGATTCAAGCCTTGACGAACACCTTAAACAAAATCTCATCATGACCAATCTCCAGGATATGTTGGCATGGGGTAGGAAAAACTCCATTTGGCCTTTTAACTTTGGTCTCTCATGTTGCTACGTTGAAATGGCGACGTCATTGACCAGTCGGTTTGATGTTGCACGATTTGGCTCGGAAGTCATTCGAGGTTCACCCCGACAGGCTGACATGATGATTATTTCAGGCACTTGTTTCTTGAAGATGGCGCCAGTTGTTCAACGGCTTTACGAGCAGTTACTCGAACCCAAATGGGTGATTTCGATGGGATCTTGTGCAAACTCAGGGGGTATGTACGACATTTATTCGGTGGTTCAAGGTGTCGATAAATTTTTACCGGTCGATGTGTATGTGCCTGGATGCCCGCCGAGGCCTGACGCTTTTTTGCAGGGGCTTATGATGCTGCAAGATGCAGTAGGTAGAGAACGAAGACCCTTAAGTTGGGTTGTTGATGACCAAACAGTCACTAAGGCTGAGAAAGTAAGTCAACGCGATTTGATGAATGAAGAGCGCATGAAGGCGACCAGTTTTGAGGAGCCGGACCATGTGTAGTTTGTATTTGAAATAACGTCTATCGATGCTTTAGGTTGTTTACGAGAGCCGTAACCCAAAGGGGAAAGGTTTGTCTGTAGTAGCTGTACAAGTTGTAGATGTCGAGTCGGAGCTGACCGAACTGTTCCCTCATATTGCGTTGCATTTTCAGCGCACGGCCGATGAGATTCCGACTTTTTGGGTCTCTCGAAGTCATATCCGAGAAATACTCAAAGGCCTAAAGCCTCGATACGAAATGCTTTTCGATCTTTGTGGTGTTGATGAAAGGACCCGCAACCACCGAGTAGGACTTCCCCCAAGTGACTTCACAGTGGTCTATCACCTAACTTCAATACGCCATAACTGTGATGTTAGGGTCAAAGTAGCGCTGTTTGAATCCAGCATTGATGTACCAAGTGTTCACCTCATTTTCCTAAATGCTAACTGGTATGAGCGCGAAGCATGGGACATGTTCGGCATCAATTTTTCCGATCATCCCAACCTTTGCCGAATTCTTCTGCCCCCTACATGGCAGGGTCATGCGCTGCGTAAAGACCATCCTGCTCGAGCAACGGAGATGGATCCCTTCAAAATGGATTTTGAGCGTCAGGACAAGGAACAAGAAGCGTTACGCTTTCGGCCAGAAGACTGGGGCATGAAGCGAAAGAACGATCAAACAGAGTTCATGTTCCTAAATCTGGGGCCCAATCATCCTTCTGTACACGGTGTATTTAGAATTGTTCTTCAGTTAGACGGCGAGCTGGTGGTTGATGCTGTGCCAGAAATTGGTTACCACCATCGTGGCGCCGAAAAAATGGCCGAACGACAAACTTGGCATAGTTATATTCCCTATACAGATCGGATCGACTATCTGGGCGGGGTGATGAATAACCTTCCCTATGTCTTGGCGATTGAAAAGTTGGCGGGAATCCCAGTTCCGCCGCGCGCGCAAACGATCCGAGTCATGATGGCTGAGTTCTTTCGGATTTCAAGCCACCTTGTGTTCTATGGCACTTTTGCGCAAGACGTGGGTCAGCTATCGCCCGTGTTCTATATGTTTTCCGATCGTGAGCGCCTTTTTCGAATTATTGAGGCGATCACCGGCGGAAGAATGCACCCTGCTTGGTTTCGTATCGGCGGCGTGGCACAAGACTTACCGCGCGGCTGGGACGTGATGGTGCGTGATTTCTTAGATTGGATGCCAGCCAGACTAGCTCACTACGAAAAGATGGCAATGAACAACAGCATCTTGAAACAGCGAACTAAAAATATTGGCGTTTACACGCAAAGTGAAGCGATGGAGTGGGGCGTCACTGGGCCCGGTATGCGCGCCACCGGTATCGACTTCGATGTGCGTCGCGATCGTCCTTATAGTGGCTATGAAAATTTTGATTTCGAGGTGCCTGTTTATCACAACGGTGATGCCTACGATCGAGCACGCGTTAGAGTCGATGAAATCACAGAGAGCTTAAAAATTATTCGCCAGTGCTTGGATAACATGCCGGCCGGGATGTACAAGTCTGAGCACAAACTCACTACGCCGCCAGCCAAAGAGCGCACGATGTACGATATCGAGACGTTGATACACCATTTTCTGAGTGTCAGTTGGGGCACCGTTATTCCAGCAGGAGAGTGCGGCGTGACGATCGAGGCTACAAAGGGGATGAATATGTATTACTTAACCAGTGATGGTGGAACATCTTCGTATCGAACCAGAATTAGAACGCCATCATTCCCACATTTGCAGCAAATACCGTTGATCAGTCGCGGGCTAATGATCGCAGATCTCATTGCGATCATCGCCAGCATTGATTTTGTTATGGCAGACGTAGACCGATAAGGATTGCAATGAAGTTGAATCAGAATATTCCGAGCCCCCTGAGTGAAGCTGAGATAAGTGATATTGAGGCTGAAATATCTCACCTTCCCGATCGGAAATCTGCGGCGATAGACGCACTCAAAATAGTACAGTCTTATCGGGGTTGGATCTCTGATGCGAGTTTAGGTGCCATTGCGAATCTGCTTCAGATGTCAAACGAGGAATTGGATGGGATTGCAACGTTTTATAACCTGATTTATCGCAGACCGGTGGGTGAAAAAGTCATTTTACTTTGCGACAGCGTGACCTGTTGGATCATGGACGGTGACAAAATTTGTCAAAAAATTAAATCTCATCTGAACGTGGAGCAAGGCGAGACAACGGCGGATAACAAATTCACCTTATTGCCTGTGACGTGCCTTGGCGACTGCGATCATGCGCCCGTGATGATGGTGGGTGACGAATTGCATCACGATCTCACGACTACCCGTGTCGAGGAGATTTTCAGATGACTCTTACGCCACTCACCCAGAATATACACCCCGACCGCGGACCGACAGGTATTGTCGAATATGAAGGTAATGGTGGCTATCTAGCGGTGAGAGACACGCTGGCGAACTTAAACCCCTCGGAGGTCCTAGAGTTGATCAAGGAGGCAAACCTGCGAGGGCGCGGCGGCGCTGGCTTTCCGACCGGAATGAAATGGAGTTTTGTACCCCCGGACAACCACAGTGGACATCGCTATCTCGTGGCGAATGCAGATGAAATGGAGCCGGGTACGTTCAAAGACAGACTGATTTTGGAGTTTGATCCCCATCAATTGATTGAAGGCATGATCCTCTCGGCCTACACAATATCGGCAAATATTGGTTACATTTTTATTCGGGCTGAATATCACACGGCGATCCGAAGACTTCGGCAGGCTATTGACGAAGCAAAAGCAAGGCACTATCTCGGCACGCGTATTTTAGGTAGTGAGTTTTCTTTCGAACTTCATGTCCATGTAAGCGCAGGCAGATATATCTGCGGCGAAGAGACGGCATTGCTCAATTCCTTAGAGGGTAAACGAGCGACGCCCCGTGCTAAGCCACCTTTTCCTCAGGTGAGTGGATTGTGGGGACGGCCAACAATCGTCAACAATGTCGAGACGCTTTGTAATATTCCCCACATAGTTGCACGAGGTGCAGATTGGTTTAAGTCGCTAGGTAAGGGTGTTGACGCGGGTACCAAACTGTTTGGGGCGAGTGGGCGCGTAAAGCACCCCGGTTGCTGGGAGCTACCGATGGGCACCTCAATTCGGGAAATCCTTGAACAGCACGCCGGTGGAATGCAAGACGGTTATCAATTTAAAGGACTCCTGCCGGGTGGTGCATCAACAGACTTTCTCGTTTCTGAACATTTGGACGTCGCGATGGAATATGAATCCATCATGAAAGCGGGTAGTCGAATGGGTACAGGCACGATGATAATTTTGGATGACCGGACTTGTCCGGTCGGAATGATAGCAAACCTTGAAAAGTTCTTCGCCAGAGAATCTTGCGGATTCTGCACGCCCTGTCGCGAGGGCTTACCCTGGGTTCAACAGCTTCTTGAAGGCATAGAGGCGGGGCGTGGGTCGGTTCAAGATATCGAAATTCTTGAACGCCAATCGCGATTTATAGGTGCCATAGGTAATACTCATTGTGCACATGCACCCGGCGCGATTGAGCCGTTGGTGAGTGGGCTTAAATATTTTCGCGATGACTTCGATGCGCATATTCGTAACCAACGATGTCACTTCAAGTCGGGAGACGCTTGATGCCAATTATTACGGTCGATGGTTATGAGCTGGAAGTCAAAGCGGGTACCAATTTATTGGACGCGTTGCTTTCTAGAAACATCGACGTGCCTTACTTTTGTTGGCATCCCGCGATGGGAAGTATCGGGGCTTGTCGACAGTGTGCAGTTGTTCAATATGCTAATAAGGATGATGACCGAGGCCGCATTGTCATGTCTTGTATGACGGCTGTGACCGAGGGCGCAATATTTTCAGTCGACACGAACAACGCGGTGACTTTTCGCGAATCAGTTATTGAAAATCTTATGCTGAACCATCCTCATGATTGTCCTGTATGTGAAGAAGGCGGCGAATGTCACCTGCAAGATATGACTGTTATGGTAGGCCATCGAAATCGGCAATATACAGGGCGTAAAACAACCTTTCGAAATCAATACCTTGGTCCATTTATAGGACACGAGATGAATCGCTGCATCACTTGTTATCGTTGTACACGCTTTTATCAGGATTATGCCGGCGGTCATGATCTCAACGCGTTTGGTTCCCGTGATCGCGTTTTCTTTGGGAGAGCGGAATCGGGTGTACTAGAAAATGAGTTTGCAGGCAATCTCATTGAAGTCTGCCCGACAGGCGTTTTCACTGATAAAACCCTGTCAAAAAACTACACACGAAAGTGGGACCTACAATCTGCCCCAACAGTCTGCACCGGTTGTTCATTAGGTTGTAACACCTATACATCAGAGCGTTATGGTGAATTGAGGCGGGTGCACAATCGCTACAATCAAGAAGTGAATGGATACTTTCTGTGTGACAGAGGTCGATTTGGTTCAGGATATGTTGACTCACCAAAACGAATTCGCCAGGCGGGGATGCTAAATGCAGCGGGTCTCTATGATGTTGTGAGTAAAGATAGCGCGATTGAGCATGTGCGATCAATGTTAGCCAATGCGTCGAAAATCAAAGGCATTGGTTCACCCAGAGCAAGCCTTGAGTCAAACCAATCGCTTAGGGACCTTGTTGGGGAGGATAACTATTGCAGCGGTATGACAAACACAGAGCGAGAAATGCACGCTGTCATACTGGATGTTTTAAGAAGCGATCTGAACTCACCCAGTATGTCCGAGGTTGAGAATTTTGACGCCGTATTAGTGCTTGGTGAAGACGTCACAAATCATGCGCCCAGACTGGCTTTGTCGATTCGCCAAGCCACCAGAAACAAGTCACTCAAACTTGCTGCCGAAACACAACTCAGTGAATGGCAAGATGCGGCAGTTCGAGAACTCGCGCAGAATCAACGAAGTCCGCTCATCGTTGTAACACCTATGACTGACCGTTTGGATGAAATAGCAAGCCAGAGCCTTCGGATGTCTTTTGGCGATATCACGAAATTGACACAGGGTTTGATCGACGCATTGACTAGCGATGTATCTGGCGAGAAGCAGAGAGCCGGTAGCAGCGAATCTAACGAAGTTGTGCGGGGGATTATTGAAACTTTGCTTGCGGCAGAAAGACCCCTGATCGTTTCAGGCACCAGTGTCGGAAGCCCTGAACTACTCAAGCGAGCCGCTAATCTCGCTGCAGCGTTAAAGCAGCATAAGAAAACTGCGGGCATCTTTTTGTGTGCGAGCGAAGTTAATAGCCTCGGTGTTTGTCTAATCGACAACCATCACTCGCTAGAGTCCATTTTAGACGAAGCGCCGGAGGTGGTCATTGTGCTCGAGAATGACCTCTCCCTAAGGCTAGGTCATCGGTTTGATAGCTGGATAGCGAAGATGCCCCGCCTCATAGCGGTCGATCACCTTGATCATCTAACAACATCGAAAGCCGACATCGTCTTACCCGCCGCCACAGATCCAGAATGTGAAGGCAGTTATATAAACACTGAAGGTAGAGCACAACGTTCAATGGCAGTTTTCAAGCCAGCGGGTAATATCGCTGCAAGTTACCATTGGCTCGACGCGTTGCGAGATGTAACGCGCGTACCTTCTGAAATTCGCGCTGCACTGGCCAATCAATTCAGTGAATTACAGGTACTAGATGATGCGGCGCCGGATGAAAAATTCCGCGACGCTGGCGGTAAACAGCCGCGCATGACTCATCGTTCCAGCGGCAGAACGGCGATGTATGCGGATATATCTGTGCATGAACCCAAACAGCCGATTGACGAAGATTCAGCAATGGCATTTTCCATGGAAGGCAATCAGAACCGGTCACCTTCTGCACTTCGGGCATACACATGGACGCCCGGTTGGAACTCGAATCAATCGATCCACAAATTTCAAATTGAAGTGAACGGTAGTGATGTCGCTGCAAACCCACCCTCGTTCGTTTTTAGTGATTCAGAATCATTTTGTCACTATCCGCGGGGGAATATTTCGAACAACGTTCTGATTCCTCAATTTCATATTTTTGGTAGTGACGAGCTTTCAGCCTTTAGTGATGAGTTATCACAGCGCGTGCCTTTACCCTATCTCAGAATCCGCAGTGAAGATGCGCAGCGTCTTGGTCTTACTAAGGATGATGGGGTGATGTGTGATCAAGTTAAAAAGTCTACGCCACTTCGCATCATCATTGATGATGATTTACCCGTAGACTGCATGGTTTATCCAAAAATAGCCGAATTGTTTGAGCTAAATGGCCTCGACAATGCGTCATTCGTTCGCATAGATGGATGGCATTCACCACCCGCAATCATCACCTCAGATAGGACGAATTGATGAGCGATTTAGTTCTCTATTTGTTGGTCTTCGGCACCTTGGGGGGCGCGTTTGCCGGCGCAGCCATTTTGGTCTGGTTCGAGCGACGTTTATTAGGTATCTGGCAAGATCGGCTAGGACCTAATCGCGTCGGCCCGTTAGGAATAGGTTTGGCGCTTGCAGACATTATTAAACTCTTTGCTAAGGAAGACTGGGTTCCACCTTTCGCGGATAGATTCGTTTTCATCTTTGCGCCGACCGCTATCGTCATGGCGATGCTACTTGGCTTCACTGTTGTGCCCTATACCAGCGAACTTCATATTGCCGACTTGAATATTGCCTTGTTGTTTTTCCTCGGCATGACCTCACTGGCTGTCTATAGCGTACTGCTGGGTGGTCTAGCTTCCAATAATAAATATGCCCTTTTAGGTGGGCTCCGATCAGCTGCTCAAATGGTCAGCTACGAAGTTTTTATGGGGCTATCGTTAATGGGCGTGGTGATGCTATCCGGTTCCTTCAGTTTAGTCGACATTGTGAATGCGCAAGCTGAGCGAGGTTGGTTTGTGATCAGCCAATTTTTTGGTTTTGTTGTATTCCTTATTGCGGGCATTGCGGAAAGCCATCGACTGCCTTTTGATCTTCCTGAGGCTGAGCACGAGTTAGTCGCAGGGTTTCACACAGAATATTCTGGAATGAAGTTCGGCATGTTTATGTTGGGTGAATATCTTGGTCTGATTCTCATCTCTTCCATGATAACCACTCTATTTTTCGGGGGTTGGTTGGGGCCGGGTTTTCTACCACCAATATTTTGGTTCTTCTTCAAAACGTTCATCTTAATCTGTTTCTTCATACTCCTTAGAGCTGGGATACCCAGGCCTCGCTACGATCAGTTGATGTCGTTTGGATGGAAAGTGATGCTACCTCTCACGCTTATTAATTTGTTGGTGACAGGAGCGGTAGAACTATGGCTTTGAAAGTTGATATTTTAATGACGGGAGTAAAGGGTTGATGCTGCTTGACATGCTAAGCGCAATTTGGAGTCAGCTGTTGACGTTAGCAGAGGTGCTTAAGCACACGTTTACAAAGGCCGATACAGTGCAGTACCCGGAAGAAATGCCTTATCTTGCGCCACGCTACCGGGGCAGAATTGTGTTGACGCGTGATCCAGATGGTCACGAGCGTTGTGTCGCTTGCAATCTTTGTGCGGTGGCCTGTCCGGTCGACTGCATCGCGTTGCAGAAAACTGAGGATGAAGATGGGCGCTGGTATCCAGAGTTTTTCCGCATAAATTTCTCCCGTTGCATCATGTGTGGCATGTGCGAAGAAGCGTGTCCCACCTATTCGATTCAGCTCACGCCAGATTTTGAGATGTGTGAATACGACCGCCAAAACATGGTGTACGAGAAGGAGCATTTGCTCATTAGCGGGCAGGGTAAATATCCGGGATACAGCTTTTACAATGTTGCTGGCAAGTCGATCGCTGGTAAAGACAAAGGTGAAGCATTGAACGAATCTCCGCCCGTAGATGTGCGGAGTTTACTTCCCTAATAGGTTCGCAATGGGATTTTGATAGGAACGAAAATGTTAGAGATTGGTTTATTTTATGTTGCCGCAACGATCTCGCTGATATCGACTGTATTGGCGGTGACCCGATACAACGCGGCCCATGCGTTAATTTACCTCATCATCTCATTGCTTGCATCGGCGATTATCTTTTACGTGGTAGGGGCTCCGTTCGCAGCGGTTCTAGAGGTATTGATCTATGCAGGGGCCATTATGGTGCTCTTCGTCTTCGTAATTATGATGCTTAACCTAGGTTCAGCGGGTGATGATTTAGAACACCATTGGTTGCAACCATCGATGTGGATTGTGCCGTCTTTATTTTGCTTCGTATTGCTGATTGAAATCATCATCGTCTTGTCGACCGGCGATAACATGTTAGCCGGTACTGTGGTGACGCCAAAACAAGTTGGGATCAAGCTTTTCGGGCCTTACGTGATAGCCGTAGAAATTGCTTCGATGTTGCTGTTAGCGGGCCTTATTGGCGCATACCATTTGGGCCGAAGATATTTGTCGGATGTGCGCGAGCCTTCGGCGGAGAATGAGACAAATGATTGAGTCAATCGTTATACCAATGGAGCATGGATTGCTGCTTGCGGCGGTGCTGTTTTCAATTGGGTTGCTCGGTGTACTTGTGCGCAGGAATATCATTCTTATTCTTATGTCTCTTGAAATTATGCTCAATGCTTGTGGCTTAGCCTTTGTTGTTGTGGGGGCACATTGGGGGCAGGCTGATGGTCAGATCATGTTTATGCTGATCCTGAGTATCGCCGCAGCGGAAGTCGCTGTTGGCCTCGGTTTACTGCTTCAAGCGTATCGCCGTTTCAGCTCTCTTGATATTGACCTAGCCAATAGGATGAGAGGTTGATTATGGCCGATATTGTCTTTCTCATTCCGCTCATGCCCCTTTTAGGGTTCACTATTTTATTCATAACTCTGGGCAATTTACCCAAGCCGTTAGTTGGGCTGGTAGGTGTGGGTTCGATAGCGATCTCAGCAATTGTGGTGCTGCTAGTAGGTCTGGAGTTTCTCTCGCTACAGGAGCCGCAAGCTTATTCAGTGTCACTTTATACTTGGATGAATCTCGGCGGTTTTACTCCAAAAGTCAGTTTCTATATCGACGGTTTAACGCTCACGATGATGTTTGTCATCACGGGCGTAGGGTTATTGATTCATATTTATTCTGCACTCTTTATGTATGACGACGATGACTATAGTCGCTTCTTTAGCTACATGAATTTGTTTGTCTCGGCGATGCTTGTTCTGGTGCTCGCGGATAATCTATTGCTTCTGTTTGTCGGCTGGGAAGGGGTGGGACTTTGTAGCTATCTGCTCGTGGGCTTTTGGCACTTCGATTCAAACAACGGTGCGGCAGCGAGGAAAGCCTTCGTCGTCACGCGTATTGGCGATACAGCGATGGCCTTGGGTATGTTCTTGCTGTTTCTTCACCTGGGTACCCTAGACTTTCAACCGATGGCTCACAAGGCAGCGGTTTTATGGCAGCCAGGTGATTCGACCATCACTATTGCCTGCCTATTGCTGGTGGGCGGTGCCGTCGGTAAATCTGCTCAGCTACCTTTGCAAACTTGGTTGCCAGATGCCATGGCAGGTCCAACGCCTGTGAGTGCGCTCATCCATGCCGCAACGATGGTGACTGCGGGTGTTTATCTTATCGCACGAACACACGGGTTATTTCTGTTGGCACCCACTGCGCTTCTCGTCGTGGCGATTATCGGCGCAATCACACTACTTATGGCTGCCTTTACGGCGATGACTCAAACCGACATCAAGCGAATTCTTGCCTACTCTACCATCAGCCAAATAGGCTATATGTTCCTCGCCCTGGGCGTCGGCGCATGGTCCTCCGCTATTTTCCATCTAATGACCCATGCCTTTTTTAAAGCGCTGCTTTTCTTAGGTGCCGGCGCCGTTATTTACAGCTTGCATCATGAGCATAATATTTTCCGAATGGGTGGGCTTCGCAAAAAAATGCCCGTTGCATTCTGGAGCTTCCTCATCGGTAGTGCAGCGCTCGCTGCCCTACCATTAACATCTGGATATTTTTCGAAAGACGCCATTTTGATTTCTGCATTCCAGCAGCCTGATTTCGGAATCTGGTTTTGGGGCGCGGGAATTCTCGGCGCGCTGTTGACAGCGATCTATAGTTTCCGACTTTTTTTCATCGTTTTTTTTGGTGAAATGAAGACTGAACCTGAGCAGCCAGCGGGTTGGTTGATGGCCGGTCCTTTGGTGATTTTATGTTTACTTGCCGCAGCAGGAGGTTGGCTCGTTGTGCCAGTCAGCGATGTGTTTCCTGTCGCAGGCGCTATAGACCATTCAGGTTTGGTGCCTTTAGTGACGACGTCGATTCCCGTTGTGGGTGTGATCATCGCCTACTTGATATTCCTAAGGCACAGTTTTGATGTTCAGCCAATGCTGGATTCTGCAGCGGGCCAATTACTGATTCGATTTTGGTTCAGCCATTGGGGAATGGACTGGCTTTATAATCGAATGATCGTTAAACCTTATGTCACTGTGACGCAGTTTAACAAGAGGGATGTTGTCGATTCGCTTTACCAGTTTATTGCGGAGACTATTTTGCTTGCTCATGACTTTGTGACCACGAGTCAGACAGGGCAGATGCGTACCTATGCTGTGGTTATGGTGGCTGGTTTAGTCGTGATATTTGCGATATTTGTCGGGCTATTTACTGGAGTACAGCCATGACTGTTATTGCCATCATGGTTGTACTTTTTCTAGGCGGCATTATTGCTTGGCTCAGCGAGGCGTGGAACAAAGACTGGCCCAAGTGGGTTGCTGTTGGCACCTGTGTAATTGCCGGCGTCGTCTTGCTGCCGCTCGTCTATCAGGCAGACTCGCTGATCGCATTTTCAGATGCTGACTCGTCGACATGGATAGAGCTCTACGAATACCCATGGATTCCCCGTTTCGGTATTCACATACTGTTTGGACTTGATGGGCTAAGTTTGCTGATGGTGGGGCTAACGATATTTCTAGGATTCGTTGCTGTTGTTTCTTCCTGGGACGAAATTGAAAAAAGCCCTGGCTTCTTCCAATTTAATATTCTGTGGACCCTGGCGGGCGTGGTTGGGGTCTTCACGAGCTTAGATATGTTTCTATTCTTCTTCTTCTGGGAGGTGATGCTTATTCCCATGTATCTGCTGATCGCTATTTGGGGACACGAGAATCGATCCTATGCTTCGATGAAATTTTTTCTATTCACTCAATTGAGTGGGCTTGTGATGTTGATCGCAATTCTTGCTCTTGTGATACTTAACGGCGCTGATTCAGGCGTACTGACATTCAATTATTTTGAGCTGATGAAACATCAGTTGTCACCGGATGTTTCGTACTGGATCATGTGGGGGTTCTTTGTCGCCTTCGTCGTTAAGTTACCCGGCTTTCCTTTCCATTCATGGTTACCCGACGCTCATACTCAAGCTCCTACCGCCGCAAGTGTTTTGTTAGCAGGTATCTTACTTAAGACAGGGGCCTATGGGCTGTTGCGCTTCACCATTCCCTTGTTTCCAGAGGCCGCTTTGCAGATTGCCAATATCGCCATGACGCTTGGTGTGATCGGTATTATCTACGGTGCGATGCTGGCATTTGCACAGACAGACTTTAAACGGCTGGTTGCTTATAGCAGCATCAGCCATATGGGCTTCGTGCTTGTTGGCCTCTATGCGTGGAATGAGCTCTCGATTCAGGGTTCGGTGATCCAAATGGTTGCGCACGGGTTATCGACAGCGGCGCTGTTCATGACGGCAGGTGCTATTCAGCATAGGCTACATACAAGAGACACAAGAGATATGGGAGGGCTGTGGCACGACATGCCGCGCATGGGTGCCGTCGCGATGTTCTTTATGGTCGCCTCGCTGGGCATGCCGGGGTTAGGAAACTTTGTGGGCGAGATTTTGGTGCTTTTTGGTACTTTTAAAGTAAATCCACCTATCGCCGTGGCAGCCTCGATAGGGTTAATTACGGGCGCTGTTTATGCACTAATTGCTATGCAGCGTGTGTTTCAAGGAGAGCGCAAGTTAACGAGAAATTTGAGAGATTTCGGTGTGCGGGAAATGACTGCAATGATCCCTTTAATGATTTTGTTGATATTTTTAGGGGTATATCCTCAACCAATATTTGATTTAATTAGCCCCGCACTCTCAAATCTCTACTCGACGAGTGTCAATCAAATACCTTGGATCGGGGGTCTCAAATGAATCTTGATGTGTATTTGTTGCTGCCATTAATTTCCTTGAGCACTGTCATACTTACTTTAATGATGCTGATCGCTTTCTGTCGAAATTTATCACTCACCTGCGCGTTTAGCAGCATAGGTCTGATGGTCACTTTGCTCTTGATCTGCGCGATGGCGATAGACATTCAAGCTGCTCAGACCGCCTCTTTAGTCGACGCTTTAGTTACCCCCTTAATTATAGTCGACGCTTATGCTCTGTTTTTCTCGGGGTTGATGGTTTTTTCGAGCCTTTGCATCTGTTTGCTTTCGTTCAACTATCATCGCGCTCGAGGCGAGCACCAAGATGAATTCTATCTGTTGTTGCTGCTAGCGACACT
Source organism: uncultured OM182 clade bacterium (assembly GCA_905182025.1). Lineage (GTDB taxonomy): Bacteria > Pseudomonadota > Gammaproteobacteria > Pseudomonadales > Azotimanducaceae > JAHRVQ01. The sequence continues at coordinate 10,338 of CAJJAA010000004.1, read as the reverse complement.
CGGAGGGGTGGTGCTTTCTCAGGCTGCACACTTCGCGATGTTTATTCTTGGTCTCGAACTGCTTGGCGTGTCGATATACGCGATGATTTCCTACCCACGGGCGGGTCGTTTTAGTTTAGAAGCGGCGCTTAAGTATTTGATTTTGTCCGGTGTTTCCTCCGCGATTATTCTATTTGGCATTGCGCTTCTTTATGCTGCCTTCGGCACATTGTCATTCGCTGAAATGGCCGTCCTTCAGCGCGAAAATTCCGAATTGGATGCGCTTTATATCCTGGCGGGATCCGCGATGTTGCTTTCAGGTCTCGCCTTCAAACTGTCGTTAGCTCCTTTTCACATGTGGACACCTGACGTCTACGAGGGGGCGCCTGCGCCAGTTACTACCCTGCTTGCTACTGTGTCAAAAGGGGCAATATTCGCTGTGCTATTTCGTTTCTTCTTATCAGTTGATAATTATCAATATGAAACTATTTTGGACGGCCTTTTTTTACTGGCTGTAGCATCGATTATCTTCGGAAATTTGTTGGCGTTGACTCAGTCTAGTATTAAGCGAATGTTGGCTTATTCATCGATTGCTCATCTAGGGTATTTGCTCGTGGCATTTATCGCAGCGGACTCGGTGGGTGGACGTGCACTTGCCATCGAAGCTTCTGCGATATTTTTGCTTGCTTATTTTCTTACAACCATCGGCGCGTTTGGTGTCGTGACGGTTATGTCGACAGAAGCATCAGATCACGATGTTGATCGGTTGGATGAATACGAAGGCTTATTCTGGCGACGTCCTATGTTGGCGACTGTTTTTAGCGTTATGTTACTTTCGCTAGCGGGAATTCCTCTAACAGCAGGATTCATCGGCAAGTTCTATATCGTAGTGAGTGGTGTTGATGCCGAGCTATGGTCATTACTTGTAATCGTTGTGATTGGTAGTGGTATAGGGATTTTCTACTATTTACGCACGATATTCGCAATGACAAAACGAACAATGGTGACATCGGTGGTTCACGTTCCCCAGACAGCGGGGTGGACATTGGCCGCCGTGACGCTGCTACTGTTGGTATTTGGTATTTACCCTACCCCCGTTATTGAATGGGTCAGTCGTATGGCCCAGGCGATGACATAATTCGAAGGAGTTTGCTATGTTGCACACAGTGGAATTAGGCGAATATATGCTAAAACGGCCCATAACGGTCACACCTCAAATGACTGTTTATGAAGCGGCGCATCACATTTTGGAAAACAAAATATCAGGCGTTCTCGTTGTCGATAATAATAATCATCTTGTTGGAATGCTTTCTGAACTCGATTGCCTCAAAGCGATTTTGAGTAGCGTTTATAATGATGAGGAATTTGGTGTGGCAATAGTCTCAGATATTATGACCTGCGATGTTGAATGCCAAAACCCTCATGATGATATTATTGATGTAGCTTTATCAATGATTGAGCATAAGCACCGACGTAGACCAGTGGTGCTTGATGGGAAGATAATTGGTCAAGTCACCTGCAGACAGATTCTAAAAGTCATTGGGGAAACTGGATTAAAGGCGCGGCCAAAAGGTAACCAATGAGGCGAGGGCTAAAAAACATTTCTTATTCCGCCTGAGCATATAAACGCAATACAGTGCAGAATATATATTCTTGGCGTATGTCTTTGAGAAGAGGAAAATCTTTTAGATACGCCACTCTGGAGGGATTTACTATGTTACGTATCAAACACCTCTTTAATCAAAAAAATAAACGCTTTATTCACAACGATGAAGCTTCTTTATCGTCCAGTTTAAATGAATCCAGCGCGTCGACTTCTTCATCACTATCGGCCAATAATGGCGCTGACAATGCTGATTCAATCGATGCAGTTGTCTGGTCCATTGGTCCCGCTCAGTCTGTTTTTCAAGCAATTGAAATGATGGCGCTAAAAGAAGTGGGAGCCCTTACGGTGCTTGACGACCAAGGCAAGTTGATTGGAATAATTTCTGAGCGAGACTACGCCAGGAAGGTCATTCTTGAAGGTAAGTCATCAAAAGATACCCATGTTGCGGAAATCATGACTTCCGACGTGATTACTATCCAGCTTGATAGCGAGGTTCATGAGTGCATGAGTATGATGACAAATCTTCGAATACGACACCTGCCTGTGATGAGCGATGCTGTCAACGTCGATGAACGTAGGGTAATTAGAATGATATCGATTGGCGATCTGGTCAAATCAATTATTTCTGAGCAAGATTTCAAGATCGAACAATTAGAGCGGTATGTCAGAGGCGAATAATCTGAATCGCGTAAGGGTAAATCAGCGTAGTACTTTATAGGGTGTTCGTGTTTTATCGAATTGAACGCTGTGCGCGCGGATTTAGTATCTCGCCGATATGAATACAATTGGTCTAACTATTACGGTTAGTCGTAGGTCGACACGTAAGAATGTGGGCCCTGGCATGCGGAATTTGAGCATTTAGGTTCGACCAAAAGTGCGAGGAAAACTGCGTAACGCAGATTATTCGAAGCGGCGTTCGCAGCTGAGCTGTTCTCTGAAATTAGACATGCTCAACAAACAGCTTCGTTCTCCGAACTGAAAAGTGTAGCCTGCAGTTCGAGTAGCTGACCGGCGTTGCTCAATGGTATAAGCCAAGAGGCTGTGAACTGTATCAGCCGTCAGTGTGACCCTTTTGTAAATCCCCCCCCCCGACCCCATTTATCTTGCCTTTAGCGATTGGCGAGCAATATCTCTATACTTGTGCCCGTAAAGTTCATACATGCATATTCGCAGTTCAAAATTAATAGGAATCCTCATAATGACTAAAGTCTTAGTGACAGGCGCATCGGGTTTTATTGGCAGTCACACTGTTTTAGAGTTTTTGAACAATGGCTATGAAGTTCGCGGCAGTATCCGCGATCTGGCTCGAGCAGACGCTCTTAAGGCGATGCTAGCGAAACATACTGAGCATATCGACAAGCTGGAGTTTGTCGCAGCATCGCTAACGGATCCGGACACCTGGCCGGCAGCAGTGGCGGGTTGTGACGGTGTCATTCATGTGGCCTCACCTGTGCCAATCCAACAGCCAAAAAATCCCGATGAAGTGATTAAGCCTGCTAGAGAAGGTGCGCTGAACGTGTTGAAAGCCGCACAAGCTGCCGGCATAAAACGAATTGTACTGACCTCTTCCGTGGCTGCTGTAAGTAGTAATCAGAAGCGTGATTCTGCGCCGCAAACCGCTGAGGATTGGACAGACGTTAATCATCCCGCCGCAGATGCCTATGGGCAGAGCAAGACTCTGGCAGAACAGGCTGCGTGGGACTTCGTCAAAGCACATGAAGAAATGGAGCTTGTCACTATTCAGCCAGCTGTGGTTTTAGGACCAGCCCTTGAAGCGGATTACGGCAGCTCACTAGAAACCGTCTATGTATTGATGCAGGGCAAGTACCCGATGTTGCCTCATATGGGTTTTAGTATTGTCGATGTCAGAGACGTCGCGCATCTGCATCGAATTGGTTTTGAGCAAGCCGACGCCGCAGGGCAGCGCCTGCTGTGCAGTAACGGGTTCCGATGGTTTAAAGCGGTCTCCGCCTGTTTAATTGAGGAATTTCCTGCTTATAAAGACAAGTTGGCGACCCGAGAGTTACCGGACTTTGTGATTCGAATTCTCGCTCTGTTCGATCCGGTCATGGCGTTTACTGCGAAATCACTCGGCACCCAGATAGAGTACGATTGCAGTCCTGCAAAGGCATTAGGTTGGAACCCCAGATCACCTGAGGACGCAATCAAAGCGGGCGCAAAAAGCCTAATTGATCTAGGTGTGGTTTAGTTTTTTAATTGGCTGCAAGAAGTTCCTGTCGTACCTTTTGTGCATCTTGATTGGAAATTAGCGGGAAGATTGTGCCGGTCAACAACGCAATGGTGTTCTAAACGATTGCGTTGCTCTGCGACCTAACGATATTTTTGTGTCCCTGTACTTTCTAACGCAAATTACGCCAATGCAATTTACCCCCATGCGATGCGACTGACGTCGGACCGAAGCCGCGCAGTATCGTCAGATTTATTCTGTTGCTGTTTTAAGCCTTTCCATCACAGCAGGATCCGACAAACGTCGATGGTCACCTTCAGCGTAACCGAGTGCATTCTCGTAGTAGGCCATCGCATTGAAACGGTTTGGCTCATAACTGTTTCTGGTTTTAATGACTTTTCCCGGCGATCCAGCAACGATTGAGTTGTCAGGAATGACAGTACCCTCTTTAAGTATTGTGTGACCGGCGATGATGCAATTATCACCAATGACGCAGCCATCCATAATGGTGGAGTTGATGCCAATCAGGCAGTTATCGCCGATTGTGCAACCATGCAACGTACAGTGATGGGTAATAGAGCAGTAGTCGCCCACAATTGTCCCCGTACCATTGCCGACGTGAATCATGACGAAGTCTTGAATGTTTGACTTGGTGCCGATGACAACCTCATATATTTCCGCTCTAACTACCGCGTAAGGCCAGAGAGAGGAGCCGTGTCCGATTTTTACGTTGCCATATACTCGAGCAGTATCATGAACAAATGCTGCGTCCTCAAAAATATCCGGTTTATTACTCAATCGTCGCTCCAAATGTCAGTAGGCACCCGACTCTACCAGCAGTCGCAGGGTGAATCGAGGTCTTGCAGCACGTCAGAGTTTAGTAACTTGAATTAAGGTTCCGTTGTTTATCTGTCCGTGCGCAATGTTTTACAGGCCTGAGGAGTTGCAACATTTTTATGATTGGGTTGCCGATTCACGCGACGCGCTCGTTGGTAACAACATTGTCTGCGAGAAAATGAGCCAAGGCGCCTGGCCGCAAAAGTGGCTCGCCTGATGCTGACTCGAGTCGATACGTCGCGCCAAGCGTTTAGCGACTAAATTATAATTCTTCCAGATGTTCGAGGCACCATTCGGCTCGATCTAGCACAAGTGATTGAGCCTCCTCTCCCATCTTGTCCCAGTTTTTATAGACCATACCGATGCGAGGATTTTTCTTTAGCTGGGCGCGGTGCCGATTCATAAAGTGCCAATACAGGCTGTTGTAGGGACAGGCGGTGCTGCCCGTTTTTTCTTTAACTTTATAGTGGCAGCTCCTGCAGTAGTCGCTCATTTTGTTAATATAATTACCCGATGCGGCGTAGGGCTTCGTCGCCACAATGCCGTTATCGGCGGCCTGACTCATACCGCGGGTATTTGGCAGCTCGACCCACTCAATGGCATCAATGTAGATGCCTAGATACCAAGTATCCACTTCGTCTGGGTTGACGCCAACCAGCAGGCTAAAAGTGCCTGTTACCATTAAGCGCTGAATGTGATGTGCATAGGCGTGGTCGAGTGACTGCTCGATTGTCTTGGACAAGCAATTCATTTTAGTTTTACCGGTCCAGTAGAATGCCGGTAAAGGTCTTTCTGCCTGCAAGCTGTTCATTTCGGCGTATTCCGGCATATTTAGCCAGTAGATACCGCGCACAAACTCGCGCCAACCGAGTATTTGTCGAACGAAACCTTCTATTTGTGCAATCTCTATCTCAGACGACTGTTGGAACGCTGTAATGGCCGCATCGACGACCTCCTTTGGTGAAATAAGCTTGGCATTCAGAGAAAAGGATAAGCGGCTGTGATAGAGCGTCCAACTGTGTTCAGTTTGATCGGTCATAGAGTCCTGAAAGGTACCGAAAGCGGGCAGCATGTTTTTGCAAAAAAAGTCGAGTAATTCGAGCGACTCGCGCCTTGTGATAGGCCAAATTAAAGCTGTCTTGCTGACACCTATGGTGTCGATATCATGTCTATCCAACCGATCCAATATATCCTGTACGTCATGGCTAAACAGCAAGGGCTTTGGGATTTCGTCGATGTCTGCGGCTTTTAATTTGTTTCGGTTTTGTTGATCAAAATTCCACTGACCATGGAGCGGGGCGCCATCCTGCATAAGAATATCTCGTTCTTTACGCATTTTTCGATAGAACATTTCCATCTTGTGAGAGGTGTTTTTTTTGAAATATTTCGGCAGGTCGGCGTGAGCCAGAAAGAAGTGTTCTGTGTCGAACATAGCGATCTTAACCTCGCCCAGGTCAAGCTTGCCAAGTTGTTCCTGTAATCGATATTCATCCGGCTGTTGGTACTCGAAGTAACGTACCGCATGCTGCGTTGTAAGATGACTCAGTAGCGCTGGTAGGTCTTGGTAATGCGCCGTGTCATCAAGAGTCAGGTATTGAACTTTGTGACCTAGGTCGGACAGCCGCGCTGAAAATCGAGACATCGCCGCAAAAAATGCACAGACCTTTTGTACATGATGACGAACGTATCCGGTTTCCTGCTGCATTTCTGCGACGACGTAGAGTACATCGGGATCTGATGTGCTGAACCAACTATGTAGCTCGTTGAGTTGATCGCCGAGAATAAGGCGGATTGTCTGATAGGCGGGCTTTGCTGGCTTTAATTTTTCCATAATCGTTGTACGTTAGAAACACGTCAGTCGGTCACCGCATGAAGGTCTTTTCAAGTTTCTTTGGGATAGGCTTCCGCTTCCGTGTCGGCTGAACTTGCCCCTTTGCTCTGCCCCCAAATCGATTTTTTTGCGCCGGCAGAGCCAATGCTAAATGATCGGCGGCAGTCTATACTTCGCGGACCTTCACGCAAGAGTCTCTAATGCATTACATGAAAAGTGCGCTAGCCATTGGCATTTTGGCATTTACAACGGCCTCCCTAAGTTATGCCGACGCTGGCTGGGTTGGCGATTTGTCTCCAATAAGCGCAGATGAGTGGAGTCAGCAAACTGCATCGCATCTGCTGGAGCGTGCTGCATTTGGCGGCAACCAAAAAGAAGTCATGCTGTTTACGAAGCTTGGCCCTAACAAAGCAGTGAAAAGACTTGTGCGCTTTAAGGGTGTTAGCCGTAAGGACGGCCCCGATTTTGACCATTCGGGTGTGTTCGATGCTGGCCTTGATCCATTCCCGCCGAGCAGGCCAGCGACGACTGAACTTGCTAGGACGTCCGGCGAAGCCCTTGGGGTTAAGGTTAAAGAATCGGGCAACAGACCGATTCAGCCGGTGGCCAACAAGTTCTTCTATTGGTTACGTGCCAGTCGACTGGAGACAGATAGGGTGTCCTACTGGTGGGCTAACCGCATGCTGAATTCGCCCAGACCACTAGAAGAAAAGATGGCGCTTTTTTGGCATGGCCATTTCGCCACAAACGAAGACAAGGTGCGGGATTATCGAAAAATGCTGATGCAGTTGCAGCTGTTTCAGCGTGAGGGACTTGGCGATTTCCGGACATTACTCCTCGGTGCGGCGCAGGACCCGGCCATGCTGGCGTTTCTTGATGCCGGGATTAATGTAAAGGGTGCGCCGAATGAGAACTTTGCCCGGGAGATTATGGAAATGTTCACCATGGGTGTTGGTCACTATAGTGAAACGGATATTCGGGAAGCCGCCCGTGCATTCACGGGCTGGAATTTTGAAGGGCTCGACTTTCAAGTATCAGAAGTGCTGCATGACGATGCAGAGAAAGTATTTCTTGGCCAGCGCGGAAATTTCGATGGGGTGGACATCATTGATATCATCCTTGAGCAGGATGTCACTGCGCAATATATTGCCGCTAAACTTTACCGGTACTTTGTTCGGCAAGATCTCGATGCTAGCCTGCAGGCTCGGTTAGGAAGTCGGCTAAAGGCGCTCGATTACAACATTGCCGCCTATCTCGAGATGTTGTTCTTATCACGTGATTTTTACGCACCCGCATCGATCGGTACCAGAATCAAAGGGCCGGTTGAGCTTGTGGTCTCAACCTATCACAAGGCCGGATTCTTAGAAGTTCCGGGCGTACCTGATTTTAATCTCACAACGGAGGCTCTCGGCCAGCGCTTGATGCACCCACCGACCGTGGCGGGGTGGTCGCAAGGCAGAAGCTGGATCACACCGAGCCTGTTGTTTGAAAGAGGTAACTTTGTGCTAGACATGGTTTTCCCCGATATCGCTTTCATCCCGCCGGATCGTTATCCGATGTACGGCTCACCCATCGTCACGGTGCATAAACGGTTAAAGCAGGGCATGGATATTACCAATGCCACTAAGCCACCCGGCAAAGACAACGCGATGATGGCTGCCTCAAATTTGCTGGCCGACAGGGATGAGGCGTTTAACACGCGATACGCAAGCTACCGAGGCTGGCAGATGGCGATAGAGCGGGTAAAGCCGATTCCGCGACACACCGCAAGGCTGAACCTTTCGCAAGAGGTGATGCAAGCTAATCTGAAGAGCCCGCAGGAGGTCGTTAGTTATTTTGTTGAACGCTTTTTGTCAGTACCGCTCGACCCCGAAACACTGAAGATGCTGGCGGCGTTCCTTGAGAAAGAAATTGGAACAAACGATATTGAAGGGGCGCAATCTTACCTTGAAGAACCACTGCGCGTGCTTTTACATGTGATATTGAGTCGACCCGAGTACCAGCTAGGATGATGAGGATTAACCATGACGCTTAATCGAAGGAAATTTTTGTCAAATGCTGCGATTGCCAGCGGTGCGGCTTTGTCACCCTGGCGGCTCGCGCTGGGTGATTCTAAAAATAGCGGCGCCGATAGTGATCGCATTCTTGTGGTGGTTGAGCTTTCCGGCGGCAATGATGGTCTGAACTCGATCGTGCCCTATGCGGATGACGCTTACTATCACCATCGGCCATCAATTGGCATTAAGAAGCCGGATCTGTTGCGCCTCGATGATCACTTTGGTTTCAACCCAGGGATGTTGGGTTTTGAACGACTATGGCAGTCGGGAGATCTGGCCATCGTGCACGGGTGTGGTTACGACAACCCGTCATTTTCGCATTTTACCTCCATGGCAAACTGGCATACCGCAGCACCGAACGGTGGCGACGAGTATGGCTGGATGGGGCGGCTAGCAGATTCGATGAACCCGCGCGCAACGCCTAATTCGATAATCGGTGTCGGTAGTACCCAGTCATTAGCGGTCAAGAGTCAATACCAAACGCCGGTTGTGTTCGATGATCCGTCTCGCTTTCAACGCGATGGGTTCGTTCAGCAGACAGATATTCTGAACAGTATTTCGATTGCCGACAACGCTAATGCGACGCGGCGATACCTTAACCAGGTGGCCTCCGGTGCGCTTGCGTCCTCGTCCCTGATCCGGGATGCCTGGGAGCATTATCAAACACCGGTTGATTATGGCATTGCGCCTATGGACCTGCCGAAAGTTGCGGCGTGTATTAACAAAGGACTTGCGACCCGCCTGTACCATGTCTCGTTTCGCAATAATGCGTTCGATACCCACGTGCAGCAACCTGCGCTGCAACGTCGTCTGCTTAGCTACGCCTGCGACGGCATACATGGTTTTGTCAGAGATCTGGAGAGGCTTGGGCTTAGCGATCGAGTGGCGGTCATGGTCTACTCAGAATTCGGCCGGCGCGTGCCGGAGAACGCTAATCTTGGTACTGACCATGGTAGTGCCAATGTGATGTTTTTTGCCGGTAGTGCTGTCAACGGCGGCCATTATGGCGAGATGCCGAGTCTGACGGACCTAACCCCTGGAGATAACCTAAAACACACAACGGATTTTCGTGAAGTTTACGCGACAGCGATCAATGGTTGGTTACAGCAAAAGAGTGCTAATCAAGTGCTCAAGGCAAGTTTTAAACCCTTGCCGGTATTTGGCTAGGTAAAAATATTATTCCGCCGTAATCGTGTTTGACTCACTTTTGAACACATTGCGGCGAAGTTGTTAGGCTTTAGTGAAGCTTTTATTTAGAGCTGCCTTTGCGCCCAAAACATCATTCAAGAACCTAGTTTACCGAGTTAGGCAGAACCAGTTCATCACTGCTAGCACCCTTGCCCTTCATCCGCATGTCTTCTCTTATCATCACAAGTGCGGGGATAAGAAACAGGATAATGACGCTGGCGAAGACAATGCCTGTTGCAAGGCTCACGGCCATGGGAATCAGAAATTGTGCTTGGGTGCTGGTTTCGAACAGCATGGGTGTTAAGCCGAGTGCGGTAGTCGCAGTGGTCAGAAAGATCGCTCTGAATCTGCGGCGCGAGGCTTCAATGATGGCCTCGGCATTGTCCCAGCCTTCTTCAACGAGTTTGTTGTAACGGTCGACTAAGACCAGCGAGTCATTCACAACCACGCCGCTTAAGGCCACCATGCCGAAGATAGAGATAAACGATAGGTTGTATCCCAGCAGGTAGTGTCCGACGAGGGCGCCGGCAGCGCCAAATGGCACGCCGGCGAGAATGATGATCGGTTGGGTGTAACTTTTGAGTTGCGAAGCCATTAACGCAAAAATGATCAGCAGAGCAACCAGCGTTAGTCTGCCCAGGGCGCCCAGGTC
>CAJJAA010000003.1 GCA_905182025.1 uncultured OM182 clade bacterium | reverse complement strand
GATCGATCGCATCAACTTCCTGCTGCGTGACGACACCATCGGCTTTGGCCAGTTTGCCCAACATGGAAAAGGTCGCGACAAAATAGATCGTTTGTTTGTTCTCGAGCCCGCTAATCAGACCTTTAGTCATACGCCCGCTATCGAGAGCGTGGTGCCCCGCCAGCATACCAAGCACCGCACCTGCGGGTCCGCCGAACATTAGACCAATACCACCGCCTAAGATTTTTCCCATCCAGCTCATATCTTCAATTAATCCTTAACGCTTTACTGACGTTGAACCTTTTACCGCCGAGTCTTCAGGCTGCGCGACACGATCAATGTGATTGGCAACAATCGACAACATTTCGGGTACCAAGGCATCCGGTATGTTATGTCCCATTCCGGTCACCGCAATCATTACCGCATTGGCAATGCTTTTCGCCGTATCTTCTCCGCAAGCCAGCGGGATCAACGCATCTTCTTTTCCATGTATGACCGTCGTCGCAACGGCAATACTGTTCAGCAGTTCGATTCGGCTACCCGCAGCCACGATCGCCGCCATTTGGTAGGCTACACCCATTGGATCGTAACTCCGCGCATAGCTCGCACCCGCCCGAGCGAGTCTTTGTTGCAGCGTTTCGGGATATCCGGGGCTTCCAAATATCACCATATCCTCTGCCGTTTGCTTAATTATCTCATCAGCGCTACTTGCTTCATCTGACTCGCGCATCAAAGCTTGCTGGGCTTGCGGGCTCGGCCCAGGTAAGCCGGATCGACCTGACGACGACATGACAGAGCACAAAGACAAAACTCTTAGTGGATACTTAGCGGCGATAATCTGGGCAATCATGCCGCCCATTGAAATGCCAAAGATATGTGCCCGTTCAATTGAAAGCGCATTCATAAGACTCATCACATCTGCGGCCATATCGTAGGCCGTATAGGGCGCAGTATCTTCGCCCGAAGCAATGCGCTTAAGATTCGGTTTAATCGGCTGATTGAAATGCGTCGATAGACCAACATCACGGTTATCAAACCGAATCACTCGCAGGTTTTGCGCGAGCAACCCCTCAATAAACGCGTCAGACCAGTCAGTAAGTTGCGTGCCTAAACCTCGAATAAGTACAAAAGCGGGATCCGTGTCACGCCCGATATCTTCATAAGCCAATCGTACTTGTTCAAGCTGAACAAATTTCACAAGTCCTCGCCCCCCATCAGATCAAGCAACTCCTGAGTTTTTAGTTCCATTAGCGCCGTATCAGCACGGGATTCAACGTTGAGTCGCACAACAGGCTCTGTGTTAGACATACGCACGTTAAAGCGCCAATCGGCAAACTCGACACTTAAGCCGTCCGTATGATCAATGCTGTTTGCATCAACACTGTACTTTGATTCTAACGAACTGATCAATGCCGCAGCATTCTCAATTCGACGATTAATCTCGCCGCTGGCAGGAAATAACGCCATTCGATCATCAACCAATTCAGCGAGGGTCTTGCCGCTAGCCGAGATTAAACCAATGACCAGTAACCAAGGCACCATACCGGAGTCACAATACGCAAAATCCCTAAAATAGTGATGCGCACTCATTTCTCCGCCATAGGCCGCATCCTCTATTCGCATTCGCTCCTTAATAAAAGCATGACCGGTCTTGCTCAGTCACCGCCTCGTACCGCCCAATGGACTGCGACAATATCAACTCGTGTTCCACGTCAGTCTAGCGGATCGTGAACGATACGCGCAGCAGGACCTTCGTCTGCTTCAAGAACGCCTCGGCCAACAAACCCACCACGTAGTAGCCTTCGACAAAATCGACCATCTGTGCGTCGATAGAAAGAAGCAGCGGTCGAAAGTCACCATCCCAGGCCAAGCCGAGGTCTGCCCCATGGTGCAGTAACACAGCATCGATGGTCGATGTCGCGGATTTCTGGCAACTAGCAAAGGGTTGGGCACGCCATTGGGAAAGTGACCATCAGGCTTCGATGGTGCACCTTGATAAACTCGACGGGCAAGTTTGTTGGCGCCCGTCAGAGCTTCCAACCGATCAATGACGGCACCAGCGCCGCCGTTGCCGGCGTTGACGACAATCTTCAGTGGCTTCAGCGTAGGCGAGGTCGACGTAGGACTCAGCAGATGCTCGAATGTAGGCGTCGCGATGATCGAGTGTTGACAACGCCCCTCTTTGCTTCGGGTCGCCAAAATCGGCTGTTTCAACAAGTTGCTCAATCTCTTTAAGACCAGTGTCACCACTTATCGGTCTCGAACCTTCACGAACGAGCTTCATGCCGTTGTAGTCTTTGGGATTGTGACTCGCCGTCACCACGATGCCGCCATCCATATTGAAGTGCGAGGTCGCAAAATAAATTTCTTCGGTTCCACACTCACCAATGTGGTACACATCGACACCACTGTCTCGCAGACCCTCAATCAATGCATCACAGATCTCGGGGCTGGACAGTCGTATGTCATGTCCAACGACGACCTTCGTCGGCAAAATTTTAGCCGCAAATGCCCTTCCTATCCGGTAAGCAACATCTGTATTTAACTCATCCGGTACCCGGCCTCTTATGTCATAGGCCTTGAAACAACTTAACGCCACGGTTTTGATTCCTGTCTGTTTTACAAAGCCTTATTCTACCGCAGTTCCGGTCAGCATGTTCACATCTGATACATTGTCTAACGAAGTACGTTCCCCGTCTTAACTCCGAGAACTGCCAGATTCCACAGATTAGATAACCGCCATGTTAACGTTACTCCCCTTGATACATTGACGGCGTAATGTACTCAATTGCATCTGGATACTCGAAATTTAGATTATCAAACTTAACGCGATCGTCACTCACATCACTCTCATCTGGGACTCCGTCATAGTCCAGGTCGGCAGATTTTGTGCCGTCCTCAGGAAACATGTCTGCATAATTCTGCACACCGTCTGCGTCGTTATCTTCGATTGGCGAATACACCTTACCTGCGTAGAGCGGGTCTAAATCGGGGTCGGAGGCAAAATCATTGACCAACACGGCCCCGGCTGCGGGCACAGCGGTGATAATATTGTTGCCTTCAAAAAACAAATGGCTGGGTGTGGGCAAAGTATCGCGCACAACAAGGCCGTCACAAAAGCTCGTATCAACCTGCGAATAGACCTTTCGTGGCTTGAGCACCCTGACAATATATTCCTGCCCGCTAGCGCCAACAACTGTTGTTAGGTCAGGCACGTCAAACGCCGGCACTGTGGTGGCAGCTGCTTGGCCGCTGCACGGCTCCGCGGCAACAACAGATCCATCTAAAAGCGATCGACAAGCATACAGGCGGCCTTACGCTAAACCCCGCCACTTGTACCTGCACGACATCATTGTTCGCATTCGTAAACTCCGCCAAAAAAGTTTCTGCGTTTCGATCTCCATCGGCGGTGTAGACCCCATACCCGCAACCAGGCACATAGGACCAGGAGACCGTAACGACTGACGCAGGCCGACTCCATCAAACGCTTGCTTTGAACAAAGTTCCCGGCAATATGCAAGTCTAGGTATCTTTCGTACCGAATGTAATCGGCACTAAATGCGATGTTTGTGGCACCCGCAATATAGGGTATCCCCGCGGGGTACAATTCGGAACCAGAACCTATGGGCTTAAATACTTTGTTGACGATTGTGCCGTAGCCAGCATCACCTTCTTGAAAATATAGATTTGTCGCGTAGTACTCCTCGCTCTGCCCCAGTGGCGTACTTTGGTCGATGACAAACTGAATCCAGATACAGCGCACCTCTGGTATTGAATGGTCGAATCGTCGACTCGCGACGACTCAGACCGCTCGCCGTAGCAACACCTTTTGGTCGTTTTGACTGTATAAAGCAGCTGATCAAGGGTCATGATGCCGACACGGATTAGCTAGCCGTCGCTTCTTCTGTCACATCGACAAGTCGTGGGTAAGGCTGGCTAGCTGCGCCGGCGTTAGTCGCATTCCAGTACTCAACTCTCACCGGGTCATCAGGACTGAGCTGGGTTGCTCTAACGACCGCTCGGTTCGGTCTCGCATCGTTAACGACCACACGCGCGCTCATCGATATTCGTCAAATAAGCATACGCCGGCGTATCAGCGTCCCGCTGGAGATTGGCCCACTTGCGGTACTCCGGTTTACTGTTAATACAAACAAAGCAGACGATTCGGCCCGCCAAAGGGGATGTCTATGGTGTACCTGGTGAGACTAAGGTTCGCGGTGAAGTCGCGCCAGACAGGTCTGAGACTTATCGGTGATTTGGTCGCGCGATAAGCTCAGCAAAAGCAGTGATTAGCCGTGAACAGCAAGCGCCGACAGCAAAAGCGTTTTTAATATAAGTTTCTCAATCATTTTTTATCTCAAAAATTCGATAATGGAAGGGATTTCTCTAGCCATAAATATCGATCCATCTTTTGGGAAAGGATCTTCATAATCGAGCGCGCCGTCAGCATCATCATCTGCATCTGCAAGCATCCCCAATTGCAGGCAAGCCGAATCACAATCATCGGGGATACCGTCGAGGTCTGTGTCTAGCAAAATACCGGTCGATATGAGCGGGAAACCATCGTCCGCGTCTGGCGAGTTGTCACCATCATCATCGGTATCTGCAGCCATGCCTAATTCCTGACAGGCACTATCACAATCATTCGGGCGACCATCGGCGTCTGTATCGAGCAATGTCCCGATACTCACTAATGGGTAACCGTCAACGGTATCGACAATACCGTCCCCATCATCATCTGTATCGGCGTTGTTGCCCATGCCGTCGCCATCTGTATCTAGGCTCTCGGTCGAGTCCGATGGGAAAGCATCGACACTGTCGCGGACGTCATCGTTATCGTCATCGGGGTCCAATAAATCTGGCACACCATCGTTATCGTTGTCAGGTGCATCAACCGCAACCACAACATTAACAAACAGCTCTGTGGAACTGGTATCTTCTAAAAACTCACTCGCGTCCACTTCGCCAGAAGTCAATTGAGCCACGATGTTTGCAGGTTCTCTTGAGCCGACTCAGCGATCTCTTGTGCCATATCTGATAAAGGGTCAAGGGTCGGGTCATCTACCACGGTATTAACGTTGGCAACAGAGGTCGCGACCGCTGCGATGGCAGAGGCTTCGATAACCACATTAGGTGTTGCCTCCGCGGCGGCTTGTGTCAAAACGAACTGAATGCTCGCTGGTGAAGTCAAATCGACGCTTCCTTCAGACTCAGCCATCGTCGACACTTGCTTAGCGACTGACTGGGCCAGCGCTACCGTAACATCAGTATCCGCATCGCCGTCATCAGTCAACGTTGTCGCTGTTTGTAGCAGCAAGCCCAATTGCTGGTTGATTCGCTGCGCAGCTTTAGCATCCTCATCACCCGCTTCAGCCTCAGCCCAACCGTCCGTTGTGAGCAACTCTTCAGGTGTCCCGCTGATACCTAATGCGATCAACACTTGAGCCTTCGCTTCAGGGGTATCTACCGACGAAAGCACCATGGTCAGTGGCGTAACATTCGCGGCTTGAGATAGATCTGCGGGCACATCAGACACCAGCGCTAGATTCGGTAATGCCTTACCCGTCTTAGAATCTGTACCACCAATGGAAATAATCTTAGGGACAATCCCTGCGACAGGTGTGAACGGCTCGATGTTGAAGTAGCCATTTGCATCTGTGGTACCGCTGGGTTCGTTGGCGTCTATTTGGCTATTGCCATTTAAATCAATAAATACTGCTGCCCCGGCTATAGGCGCATCAACAACACGGCCCTCAAACGCATCGGTTACGGTGACCGTCAAAGACTGATTGTTCGACAGTGCGCCATCGCTCACTTGCACTGACAGCAAATAGACGTTATCCGCATTGGCGTTACTGGGCGTCTCAAAATCGGGCGGCGCAGTGAAAGACAGCACGCCCGCTGAGGTTATCGTAAAGAGGGATTGATCATCGCTCGAAATGATTGAAAAAGTCAGTGAGTCACTGTCGGCATCGGTTGCACTCAATGTAGTGACGCTCGTGGCACCTTCAAGGATAGACAGTGCTCCGGGATCTAATATGTTGGGCGCACTGTTAGTGTTAGTGGTATCGGCAGGGCTTGAACTTCCACCGCCGCCACACCCGGTAACAGCCAATACAAATAAAACCGTTACTAAAAGAGGAATTTCTTTTCTTTTCATCATTCTGTTCCGTCAAAACAATATTTTTTACTGAAAAAATTAAGCTGTATTTGTTTGACCACATAGACACCACAGCCGAGTAACATTTGTCTTCTCATTCTCAAGCGACCGTACCACCATTATCAGATTGCCACGTGATTTATATCAACGATACGCCGTCAATAATCAACGGTGCGGCAATCTGAAATTATGCCGGTGCGTTCGCTAAGCGACACCTGCCCGCAATGCGTTTAAGTGGTGTGACTGCTTGTTGTGGAATCAAAATTTTCTGTCGGTGACATTATTTTTTGCAGTCTAACGTATCACTACTAGTTTTAGATAACGCTGCATAGTCACTCCACATTTCGTAAACACTGTTTCAGCAATCGCGTCTGCAGCGGCATTAATACTAAAGTGTTAGGCGCTACAGATCGTTTACGTCTGAAGCAAAATAGTGCAGACGTCGAGTCACTTGAGTGCCCATGTCTGATTAAGTCTTCACAATGTTGGCTGTATAACCGTTTGATCGCCATAGTCGTTAACGTCTGAATAACGCGATGCAAGGCAGACTACTACCCAGCTGGGACGAGCGCTGACAAAGCGCTTGCAGGCCTTTCTGGACCGATTCTGTTCGACTGACTGTCGCTGCCTCCAGCGGAATCTCATAGGCGGCATCAAAATTCAATTCTGCAAAACTTTTGTTGGCAATAATCAGCAGCGGATCATCTCGAGTTGGATATATGCCGAGTGCCTCACCTGCGCCGCCTGCAAAGCCGTTATTGTCTGGGTCGGATCCAGCGACGATAAAGTACACGCCTGGCTCAACGCCCGTGAACCTAAAATCATACTCGCCGGCATTAGATTGATGCTGTTGTAAAGCGGCTTGTCCTGTCTCCGAGTTGACTAGAAAGACATACAGCTCACCCACTGATCCGGCTGTTTGTTGGTTAACGCCGGGAACTTCATATTGCACACTAACGGTGATATTGCCGCCATTGGAGACAATATCAATGTTATCTATATACTGCCCGGAGGCGAGCCCGGTTCGATTTAATGTCAACACATACGCGCCCACACCCGCGGTATCAGATGGTGGTGTGACGGTTATACGCGAAGATGATGGCGTAAACGCTGAGATCGACAGGTCGCCAGTACCCGCATTGAACAACGTAATATTTCGTTCGGTCAGCGTCGCGCCAAAACTGACGCGGCTAAGACTGACGCCCAGCGCTGGCGTATCAGTGATCGGTATGGTGCCGTCGGCAAGCAGCTGAGCTGCCTGAACCGCCAGCAGCGCATCAATTCTACCGTGGCCAAAATTATCATCGCGACCAGCAATACCCAAATCAACCGTCATCGCGCGACTGCTGATCAGTTGATCGACAAGATCAGGTGTTAGCGCCGGATTGACGGACTTCATCAATGCAACGACGCCGGCAACGTGCGGTGCTGCCATCGACGTGCCGTTATAAAAACCATAATTAAAGTCAATTTGGGGGCTATCCGATCGATTCGCCAAGGTGCTCAAAACGCCGTCAGGAAAACCGTCTGCGTCCAGATCCATTGACGTATCCCCGCCGGGTGCAGCGATATCAACGCTGGCATTGAATTGGGAGTAAAATGCGCGTTGGTCGCCAAGATCTGTTGCGGCGACTGAAATGACACCATCGTATGACGCGGGATAAGACAGAGAGGAGTCTCCGCTATTGCCAGCCGCGGCAATGATAATGAGTCCCGCCGCGCGAGCGGCCTGAACCGCATTATTCATCACGTTGCTGGGCGATCCTCCGCCCAAGCTAAGATTCGCCACATCCGCCGCCTTGGTGGGCAATATACCGAGGGCATTTTCAACGCCGGCGGCATATAGCAATGCTTGTGCGATATCAAAGGAGCTGCCGCCTCCACATCCTAGGACGCGCAGGTTCATGATTTCACCGGCCCAAGTGATACCTGCGGTGCCGATATTGTTGTTGGTCGACGCGCCAATGGTGCCGGCGACGTGAGTGCCATGGAAAGAACTACTGCGGCTGCTTGCGCTCGAACAGGCGGTATTATCCTCACCGTCGCCAGGATCGCTCGCATCGCTGTCTACGCCATCGCCGTCGCCTGCATTGCTGACACTTGATATAAAGTCATAGCTGTCGGCTGACAGACGCGTTTGTAAGTCTGGGTGATTAGCCACGATACCCGTATCGAGCACTGCAATTTTGACGTTCGCAGACCCCGTCGATTCATTCCAAGCGGCAGGCAGGTTAATTTTTTTGTAGTGCCACTGCCGCACAAATAAGTCGTCGTTAGGTTCAATTTTTGTGGTGAGCAGATAGTTTGGTTCGGCGTATTGCACATCATCTTGCCGATTGAGTTGCTTCGCCGCGAGCAGGGTTGCTAATTTCAACTCCGTCATGCTCGGCCCATGTGTCGCAAGTCGTCGCAACGTTTGTGCGCGCGCTCGGGGCGCGAGCACCTCAGTGATGTTGTTACCAAATTGGTACAGGTGCGCGCTAGCACGGGCACTTGTTCTCGTCCCAATGACCCGCCGCGCCTGGCTGCGCATACGCGGTGCCTGCTGATCATTTCGCGGCATGACGACGAGGTCGCCGATCACCACAGCGGTTGAAGCGGAGGCGTTTGAAAGACTGGCGATCGCGGGGTCCAGACCGACAGACAAAACATAGTTAGAAAAGCCGGAAAAAGATTCGACGACAATATCATAGGTCGCGGCGCCGCTTGGTATGACAATGGATTCGTTATCCGTTGCCGAAACCGAGAAGTCGATGAGTTGGCCATTGACATCGTATAGCAAAAGATCAAGGTCGCCCTGGCCGCGAGTTGCTATCCGCAAATTGATGACTTCACCGCCCAACGCATTGATCCGGTACCCATCAAGTTCATCGCCGGAGGTGGTCAGGTTTGATTGACCATCGAAGTTAGGACCTGTACCCGGCTCATTGGCAAAGCCACCGATGGTGACAGGGTTAGTGACAAACTGCGCAGTGGCTGGCGTGTTGTTGCTTACCGGCGTACTGCCTGAGTCATTAACGTCGCTATCGACAGTGACTGAACTTGCGACAAAAATAGTACCCTCTATGACCAAAGAATTTGTCAGCAGGCTCGTCGTGACGGTTTGCGTCGCCGTATGCGCCAAGTCGTCGCTGTTCGTCAGTGTCAGAGAGATCTCAAAGCTGCCTACCTGGTTGTAAATGTGAGACGTCACTTCGCCTGTGGCCGAGTCGCCATCGCCAAAATTCCAGGTATAACTTGTGATGGTGTCATCGCCAAAGCCTGCAATGCTGCTAGATGCGTTAAACGAGACCAGAAGCGGACTGGGCCCTTCGCTAATATCCATTGTTAATATAGCCGTTGGCGGCGTGAGCGAGCTGTCGAGGGAGTTGATGTCTCTCGTGTCATCGACACCGTCACCGTCATCGTCTGTGTCAGCGTTGTTACCGGTACCATCGCCATCCGTATCTATACTTTCGGTCGAGTCAGTTGGAAAGGCATCGACACTATCGCGGACATCATCGTTGTCGTCATCGGGATCCAATAAATCAGGCACACCATCGTTGTCGTTGTCCGGCGCATCAACGGCAACCTCAACGTCTACAAACAATTGCAGCGAACTGGTTTGTGCCAAAAAGTCATTCACATTCACCTCGCCAACAACCAATTGAGCGACCGATGTTTGCAGGCTCGTTTGAGTCGATTTAACGATTCCTTGTGCCGTCTCGGATACAGGGTTCAGGGCTGGATCAGCAACAACGCTGTTTACATTGGCGACCGAGGTCGCAACCGCCACAATGGTAGAGGTTTCGATAACAACATCAGGTGCAGCCTCTGCAGCTACCTGTGTCAAAATTGACTGAATGTTCACTGGCGACGTCAAGTCGATGTTGCCTTCAAGCTGAGCCAGCGTTGACAAGTGCGTTGCAACGGACTGGGCCAGCGCGATGGCAATATCAGTAAAGGCGTCGCCGTCATCCGTTAAGGTCGTCGCTGTTTGCAGCAGTAAACCCAGCTGCTGGTTAACCCGCTGTGCGGCTTTGGCATCCTCATCACCCGCTTCGGCCTCAGCCCAACCGTCTATCGTGAGTAACGCTTCAGGCGTGCCGCTGACACCTAAGGTCGACAGCAATTGAACCTTGGCTTCAAGGGTATCTAGCAATGCAAGCACGGTAGTCAGTGGCGTAATATTTGCGGCTTGGGTGATATCTGCAGGCATATCGGAGACGAGCAAAAGATTAGGCAATGCCTCACCCGTCTTTGTGTCTGTGCCGCCCTTAGAAATGACCTTGGCGCCAATCCCTGCAGCGGTAGAGAAGTCGAATTTGAAATAGCCGTTTGCATCAGTGGTACCGCTGGGTTCGTCAGCGTCTAATTGGCTATTGCCATTCAAATCAATAAATACAGCCGCCCCGGCAAGCGGCGCATCCACAACACGGCCCTCAAAGGCGTCGGTTACGGTGACAGTCAAAGACTGAGTAGCAGACAGCACGCCATCGCTAACCTGAACTGACAGCAAATAGACGTTATCCGTATTGGCGTCGTTGGGCGCCTCAAAATTGGGAGCCGTGGTAAAAGACAGCACGCCGCTTGAGGTTATCGTAAAGAGGGATTGATCATCGCCGGGGATGATGGAAAACGTCAGCGAATCACCGTCTGCATCGGTGGCGCCCAAGGCCGTCAAGCTCGTCGTGCCTTCAAGTACCGCTATACTTCCGGAATCAGCTAGCACGGGTGCTCTATTCGGCACTTCGGGAGGCGCCGCACCACCACCAGCCACCGCCGCCGCATGCTGCTAAAAGGCATAGGCTGCATATTGCTGGCACTACGCGCTTATAAAAACACCCCATAGTCAAACCACATTTCTTGAACAAAACTTTCATCAGCGCTCACTATTGTCAGTCCGGCGTCTCGCAGAGGCGGACCGATTATTTGCCAATTGGATTGTTGGATGAACAAAACACTTAAAGCCGCCAAGCGCGAATAAATTCGCCCATGGAGGCCGAGTTTACCGTAACACTGGCTGCTTAATTTATATACAAAATACCCTATATTATAATTTCCACGTTTGAACCATCCTGCGCAGCTGTAGCTGCAGCAGCAGAAGAAGAATCACCCTCACCTTGTCTACAATTTCGAGGCCGCCTCGCTTGAAAGCTGGCGCGATATTTCAGGCCTAGCATCCACCGGTGCGCATTTCGGTGCGATTCACAAACTTCCGCACATAATCACACTCGCCGGTATATACTCGCCGCACTCTCACTCAAGACATTCAAAGTGGCATTAGAAAATATCCACACCACGAACATAAGTTGGCGTTGGTTTGCCGCCGTCATACTATTTTCCTGCGGATTAGTTGGACTCACCTCCGGTGTTTCCCTGACTGAACGACCCGACATTGTGGCATCAGCGGTGTGGGTCAAGGCGTACTATGCCCTTGGTCTATTTGTTGTTGGAGGCATGGACCTTGGTGTGCCGACAGGTGGCCCTGTGGTTGGACGATTCATTCTATGGATAGCGTACTTTGGTTGCCCGCTGCTAATGGCCTCGGCTGTCGTCGAAGCCGTACTCACGGTCGTATCGCCCTACCGGTGGAGACTGAAGCGAATGAAAGACCATATTGTGATTGTCGGCTCAGGCGATATGGCCATCAGTTACCTTCGGGTTTTGCGCAAACACCATCCGACGCGCTCCGTACTGATTGTGGATAAAAAAATAGATCGTGTTCGTCAACTTGAACTGTCGGAGTCCTACGGCGCAGAAGTCATTACGGGAGACATTACGCATGACTTCCTTATCAAGGAACTCAGGTTACATCGATGTCGTCGCGTGGCGCTAATGGGTGACGATAATTTTCAAGCCTTTGAAGCAGCGAGTAAAATTTTACGACTATATCCTCGCCTGGAACACAGAATCATTATCCATTGTCAAAGTTTACGGTTTCTGCGCGCAATGCAAGAAACACAGATTGCAAAACAATCGATAAGTTTCAATTCATATAATCTTGCTGCCAAAGGCTTAGTACAGGACTCATTGATTCACCATTTTGCACATACCGCCGAAAAAGATACCGTTGTCTTAGCTGGATTTGGGCTTTTTGGTCAAACGATTTTGGAAGAATTGCAAAACAACGCAAGTGATCAAATCGATCAAGTTAGCATCATCGACCTCACTGCCAATAGACGTATTGAAGTTGTTGATGAACAACAAAAACAACAACCTACCTACAATCGTGCTGTCATCGAGGGCGATGTATCCAATCCAGAAGTATGGCGAAAGTTAGAATCCAGCGTCGATCTATCTAAAAACGAGCCCGTCGTCATATTGGGTACGGGCAATGCGGCAAATAATTTAAGGACGGCGCTTTGGATACGACAAAAGTATAAAAATGCGTTGATCTTTGCTCGTACGAATGGCATCTCGGAATTCGCTTTAGATGTTGGTCGCGAACACAATATCAATGCAATAAGTATTACACGCCTGGTCGAAGAACATATTCCTGCTGCTTGGCTTGAGTAAGCACGAAAGCACCTACTCCTGTATAACCTGTTTCGCTATTCGAGCGAAAAAGTATCAACCAATGAAACATACTATTGGCTTGTATCTAAACCTGACTGAGGCTTATCGAGCCGAAATGTCTTCAAATTAATATCAAGTGCGACGTCTGTCTTTAATGTAACGAGACTCTGACAGAGGCTCGCTAACGCTTCATGCGCTTGAACCTTTTCAGCAGGGCCCGTCGCGCCTACATCATTGTAAATATCCTGCAATAAGTCGTATTTCTGTAACAGCAATACTGCCGTCTTCTTTCCAATTTTAGGCACGCCCTTGATGTTGTTGCTTGAATCGCCGGCTAGCGACCAAAATGATGTCAACTGGTTTACCTCGACTTCAAATTTTTCACTAACGAACTTAGCATCCAATTCTTTTTGATCAAAATGATTAAAAACGCGCACCTGTTTATCGAGTAACTGAAGGAAGCCTTTATCACTCGAGAGGATGACAGCCTGCGAACCGCTTTTGCTTATGCGATCAGCCATCGTGGCGATCACATCATCGGCTTCGTAGCCAGCAAAAGTAAAACTCTTCACACCGATTTCAAGAAAGACGCGCTCAAACGCCGATAAACCGGTTAGTAACATCTCAGGCGTTTTACTACGCCCCTGCTTGTACTCGGCATAGAGTCGGTGACGCCAGGTCTCATCATGACTATCGAACACCACCACACAGTGACTCGGCTTGTGCGTCAACAACGCACGTTGCAGCGATCGAAGCGAGGATGTCAATACCTCTTCGGCAGACTCGGGCGCTAATCTCCGACGTTCCGGACTGGCTTCATAAATTCGACGGATCAGATTATGTCCATCAACTAATAGTACCTTTACCATCTTTCCGACGCCTTTGACTGGACCCTGATTCACGTCATCGTTCACGCGAAAATCAGCGACTCACTTTTTTAGACTTGTTAATGTAGTAACCTGAAGCTTAGCATGCGTTTACGCTTGAAGTTATGTCGACAAAATACTGTCGACAAAAAAATGCCTGCCCGTTAGGGGCAGCTAAGAGGTTAATAAAGATACATGCGCAACAGCATTGATCAAAAAACCGCACGTCGACTCATCCTTCATGGTCAAGGTATTCTGAAGCCAGACCAACTCGGTCGCGGTATTAATGCCGTACAGAAAGCCATCGAGCAGTTGAGCTACGTTCAAATTGATACGATCTCCGTTGTTAACCGTGCTCATCATCACGTTCTAAAAAATCGTGTGTCAAATTATCAAGAACAAGACCTTCATCGACTACTTTCAGACAGAAAAACAATATTTGAATATTGGTCTCATGCCGCTGCCTATATTCCGACTCAGGACTACCGGTACTACATGAACACAATGCAAGGCTATCGAAAACATAGACCTGTCGACAAAAAAATTCAAAAAGAGATCATCAATCGAATTCTGACTGAGGGACCCTGCCAATCGAGAGACTTTGAAAATACGGATACAAAAAAGTCAACGGGCTGGTGGGACTGGAAGCCCGCAAAGCAGGTAATGGAAAATATGTTTTTATCAGGTGAACTTATGGTCAAAGAACGTCGAGGTTTTCAGAAAGTTTACGACCTGACCGAAAACATACTTCCAGATCACATCGATACATCCAAGCCGACACCACTAGAGACCGGCACTTATTATGTGCAAAGGATGCTAGGGGCGCTCGGAATAGCCACTTCAAGCGATATCGGATATGCAAGGCCCACCATCCGACGTTTTTCTAAAATAAATATTATTCCTAGTATCGAACAAGCCCTGCAAACGCTAAAAGAAACCGGCGACGTCATGGAGTATACAATCAACAACAGGCCCCACTATGCACTCACACGTTCGATAGAAAATCTACCGAGCCGAATAGGACAAAAGCGTGCGGTCATTCTATCGCCCTTCGACAACTTGGTTATCAATAGAAACAGACTGCAGGAACAATTTGGTTTCAACTATTTATTAGAGTGTTACGTACCCCAAGCAAAAAGGGTGTACGGATACTTTACCTTGCCGATCCTATTGGGTGATAAATTTATCGGTCGCCTTGACGCTAAGGCGCACCGTAAACAACGCATCCTTGACCTAAATAACGCATGGTTTGAACAAACACCTAACGACGAAAGCCTCAGTGCGCTCAGTGATGCGCTACTAGCGTTCGCCGACAGTCTGAATTGCAATAGGATTAGATTTATCAATCTAAAATCCAACAAACACTTTAAACAGCTCTATGAAAAAATGCGGCTAGCTCAGTCTCTTGGTCAGTTACCCCAACATGAAATCATAAGTGGGAAATAATAGGGTAAAAGACAAACACCTGAAAAACACAAGGAATAGTGATCAATGCTAAAGAACCCAATCGTACCCATCTTCGCCGCACTGCTCGGATTACTGATGATTTGGTTCGGACTTGCAAGCGGTGAAGGTGCATTCGTTGGTAACATGCTACCTGAACTCATCGGATTCTGTCTGGAAGGGATATTCTTCATTGGCATTTTCACCTGGATTCAGGAAAGAAAAGATCAAGAAAGAAAACACGCCCTCAAACAAAGTCTCGCAGGTGCGGTAGGATTCATTTGTCCAATCATCAATAGTTCATTGCCGCCTGAAGAACAAATAAAATTAGAAGCCAATGATAATTGGACGCGTCAAACACGACACAATGGTAAACCCATAAAAGCGTTACTTGCAGCTCTCAGTCGTAGTAGCTTTGCCATAACTGATGACCAAATTCGAGCGATTCAGCAACTACTGCGCACAAGATTATCCACGCTTGATTCACTGCTGTCGGTATCGGCTGAATTGAGTCATTCACACCTCTCTGCCTATACAATGATACTGACTGAATTTCATAAAATAGCAGAACATCATCACTTCGAAGGTAGCGAACTAAAGACTAGCTTCAAAAATTTGCTAAGACTACTGGTCAGCTTTAACAATGAGCCTCTCTAACAGATACCTACTGCCCTATTAGATCTGCCTATCACGACCTTCCCAATAGGGAGCTCTTACAAGCCGTCGTTGAATTTTGCCTGACGGTAATCTTGGTAGATCGACAATAAAATCGATACTCTTCGGACATTTAAACGCTGCCAGATGTTCGCGCACAAATGCGATAAGTTCCGCAACCAAAGCGTCGTTGGCCTCTAGCCCTTGCGCGACTTGCACGATCGACTTAACCTCCTCGCCCCACTCTTCATTGGGCACACCCACGGTGCAAACATCTGCCACAGCTGGATGTTTCAGTAAAACGTCATCGCTTTCTTGTGGGTATATATTTACGCCACCAGAGATAATGGTTTCTGCACTACGACCGGTGAGAAATAAATAACCGTCGGCATCAAAATAGCCCATATCGCCAAGGGTAAAATAGTCACCCATATAACTACTACTCGTCTTTTCACTGTCTTTGTAATAGACAAATTTTAACGCTGGCGCTTTAAAGTAGATTGTCCCAACTTCACCGGTTTCGACTTCGCGACCTTCGTCGTCGCATATCTTGTTGTCAGCGTCTGACGGTGCCTTGCCTACCGTACCCGGCTTATCCAACCATTCCTGAGGTTCAACAAAAAAACCACCGCCGCCTTCTGTCGCTGCATAGTATTCAAATATAACCGGACCGAACCAAGCCATCATGTTTTGTTTTACATGCACCGGACACGGCGCGGCACCATGAATGACAAATTTTAAAGACGCCGTGTTGTATTTACTTTTTGTTGCATCCGGAAGCGACAAAAGCCGATGGAACATCGTCGCAACCATATGGGTGTGAGTGATGTTGTGCTGCTCAATCAATTGCAGCGTTTGCTCAGCATCCCATTTATCCATTAACACAACACCAACACCCTGTGTAAGGGGACCGACGATATTGATCACCAATGGCGCCGCATGATAGGCGGGCCCTGTACACAATGCCATGTCAGTATCAGGATCGTATTGAGCTGCATCACTGGTTCGTGTCACAGACGCTGCAGGTGCCGCAGCCGGTGGTACGCGATCACGATAAACACCCTTTGGTCGACCCGTCGTGCCGGACGTATAGAGCATTTGTGTGCCTATTTCCGGGTCGACAAGATTGCTATCATCTACGCTTTCAAGCTTGTCGTCGTAGGCGTCAAAACCTTCGATATGTCCGCCGACTGACAGGGCGATTTTGACATTTTCGAGGTTATCTCGTAACGCATCGATTGCGGGTTCGGAACATCTAATATCTGCGATAAAGGCTCTGGCTTCCGAGTTTTCGACAATGTAGGAAGCATTGTCTCCCTTCAAGTGCCAATTAATCGGCGTGACACGAAACCCTGCTCGCATACAGGCATAATAAACTTCAATAAACTCTGGGCGATTTGTCAGTAGCATTGCGACACCATCATCGGGTTTTAACCCTGCCTCTCTGAGCACTCTAGCAAGCTGATTAACCCGACGGTTAAGGCTATCAAAACTTCGCTCGCCGTAATTGCTGGAAACCGCCATCTTCTGCGGACGTTCCTGTGCATGAAACGCGAGCGTCATACCAGTTAGTACGCATTCCTCAATCCGCAGCGGTCCACTCATTATTGCTTCCCCTATAATTAAATCTTGTGTGTCTAGATAACAAAGCACTGTTAGAATCATCGCAGCTATGTTGCTAAAAACTTCATCACTCATCGCGCTTACTAATTGATGGCCTTTATTAGCTCAAGGCTGTTGCTAAATCACGGACACGATTAGCTCACGTTTTTTATCAATCAGCGCTTTACTTCTCACGTCAACAATCCTGATTGTGCATTATGTGCAAAATCAGATTGCATTATCTTTCCATTGATCGCAAGCCACAGGAGGCTCTCATGTTTATAGGTATTTCGGAACGCGTCGCTCCAATCCTGACAAACCTCAGACTATTTATTAGTGAAGTCGTGATACCCAACGAAGATAAATATGCTCAGGAACTAGAGGCTAACCGATGGCAACAGCCTCCGATCATGGAAAAAATGAAGATAAAAGCATCGGCTGCTGGCCTGTTCAACCTTTTCCTCAACAGTGACACTCAGTCATTTAATCAAGTTGAGTACGCTCATCTCGCTGAGCAAATGGGACGAACCGATATCGCAGCGGAGGTCTTTAACTGCGCGTCGCCGGATACCGGCAACATGGAAGTACTCGCACGATACGGCACAAAACAGCAACAGGAAGATTACCTTCAACCCTTGTTAAGCGGTGAAATTCGCTCTGGGTTCGCCATGACTGAACCCGCCGTCGCCTCCTCTGACGCCACCAACATAGCATCCAGCGCATATCTCGATGGCGATAATTGGATACTCGAAGGGGAGAAATCGTGGGTCTCCGGTGCTGGGGATCCGCACTGCAAGTTTCTCATTGTTATGTGTGTCACCGAGCCGAATGAGAGCATCGATAAACGCCAATCAATGCTGCTTGTGCCAATGCAATCTGAAGGTGTTGAACTACAACAAATGATTTCCGTATTTGGCTATGATAACGCTCCTCACGGTCACGGTCGCATTCGGTTTAACAAAGTTCGGCTGCCTCGGGAAAACATTATCGGGCAACAGGGGCAAGGCTTCAAAATTGCCCAGGATAGATTGAGCTCAGGCAGAATTCATCACTGTATGCGTTCGATAGGTGCTGCAGAACGGGCACTGGAACTGATGGTAAAACGATCAAAGACGCGTTACGCATTTGGTAAACCCCTGTCGGAGCTCGGTGGTAACGTCGACGTTATTGCCAACTCTCGAATTGATATAGAGCTGAGTCGACTTATTACCCTTAAAGCCGCACATCAACTCGACAGCCTAGGTCTTGAATTGGCGATTAACGATATTGCTCAGATGAAGGTTGCGGTACCTAATATGACCCTCAATGTCATCGATCGAGCTATTCAAATGTTTGGTGGTATGGGTGTCTCTGCCGAGACACCTCTGGCAAAAATGTGGGCCGCACACCGGGCCTTGCGACTTTCAGATGGACCCGATGAGGTGCATCGAGAAATGATATCGAGAAGCGAGATTGGCAAGTTTCCTCATACTTACTTGTAAGGCTCACTCCGATAGACCTACAACATCAACTAATTGCCAACTCTACGGACACAGATCAAGGAAATTCCCGAAAATTTGCACTAATCTGCGCTTTTACATGATCGCTCTATGATTAGTAGTCGATAAACAATTCGAGGATTTTATTATGGCAAGCTCGTTCACAATAGCTGAAAAACACTTAACCGCGATGATTGAAGAAGCAACAGAAAACAACGTTGACTTGAACGCGTTGGGACAGGCAATCGTTTGGAAGCTTTTTGAACGCTATCGCGACAATGGCCGAAAAGCATCTGACATAGCAGATGAAGTAAAGTACACGCTCGAAAATCTCGACGATGATGGCACCTTCCACGTATCAAGAAACTAGCTTGCGAGGCGTCAGCTTTTTAGTTAGTCGCTAACAAGAAAATATTTTCAGATGTATAGCCTTCAATCTAGATAAGCAGTATCTGCAGATCGATCGCCTTAAACATTCAAACGGCTAGTGAATAACTATTATCTCACCCAAAGGTTCAACACAGCGCTCGTCCTTGTTTCGTGAGTTACCGACGTAACTGGATACAGGTGTAACCGTCAATGGATATTTCAACACAGGATTGAGCAGTGCCGCTAAGTCCTTCGAAGTTGCAGAAGCATCAAGCCATTGATCAATTTCATGTTCAGATAAATGGATCGGAATCCTGTTATGAATGCCGCTCATACCAGCTGGTGCGGCGCCCGTAATAATGGTGCAACTTTCGATGACTTGACCCTTTTTTTCCCACCTGTCCCAGAGTCCAGCAAATGCGAAACCGTTCTCTTGCTCAGGCGCGATAAGGTAAGGCACTTTTTGTCCGCCTTGTTTAGCCCATTCGTAATAACTAGACGCGGGCACGATACATCTGCGACTTATAAATGGCTCTCGATAGGCGCGACTGCTCGCCAAGCCTTCCGACCTGGCATTGAACATACTGTATTTCGAAGAGGGCTCGTTCGCCCAGTACGGCACCAGCCACCAGCGCATATCATTGACTAGCCATTCACCTTCTGAAGACTTCAGTATCACCGGCACCTGCTGTGTCGGCGCAATGTTGTACTGGGTTTCCAACTCAATTGGAACCTGCCCCGCAACAATCTGCATAATCATTTGCGTAAGCGGGTCCGAGATAATATTAAAACGACCGCACACGGCTCATCTTCTCGTCAATTCATCAATATGATTCATATCGTCGTCACTGAGTTTCCAGGCAACCCCCTGCGCATTTGCAATCACTTGTTGTTCGGATGTAGCGCCGGCGATGACACTACTAATCACGGCTTTAGATGCCAACCAACTCATTGCAAGTTGCAACAAGCTGTACCCTGATTGTTCAGCGAATTGCGTCAACGCTTCAACCTTGTCAAAAATGGCATCGCTCATTGCAGCCGCCGCACGATCTCCCATAGCAGCCAGTCGCGTGCCTTCACCTGGCGCAGTACCTCGCTTATATTTACCTGTTAGCATGCCGCTCGCCAGTGGAAAGAACGGCAGCATACCCACACCATACTTCTCGCACGCAGGTATGACCTCTTGCTCAATGCGACGATCAAGTAGGTTGTATAGATTTTGTGCCGTGACAAATTGATTCAGTCCGTTGTACTTCGCTGTCCAGTGCGCGTCACTGACCTGCCAGCCGGAAAAATTCGAATGGCCTATATAGCGCACCTTGCCAATGCTAACGAGGTCATCCAATGCACGCAATGTTTCTTCTATCGAGGTTTCTGTGTCAGGAATATGCTGCTGATAAAGATCGATATAATCAGTGCCCAGACGACGCAAGCTATCGTCGACGGCATTCATGATATAGCGTCGTGACGCGCCACGCTTCAATCCGCCCTTGCCCATTGAATTACCGAATTTAGACGCAATAATGACATCTTGCCGCGGTCTATCACGTATCGCTTGACCCAAGTATTGTTCCGACAACCCTCCAGCATACATATCTGCAGTATCGAAAAAATTGATGCCTTGATCGAGTGCACAGTGAACAATCTTTGCAGTTTGTTGCTGATCGCATCGTCTGCCGAAGTTATTGCAGCCGATACCGACTAATGAAACCTTGAGACCTGAGCTACCTAGTGATCGATATTCCATTAAAACGACCGTTCTCGCTATTTTTCTTCATACTGCCAGAAGATAGGCTGAATGTAAGCTCTATTTCATCTCCACTCGATACATTGATTTAGTCTGTACAATACAAATCGAATGGGTTAATTTTCGGTGTCTTACGGTGTTAGCTCAATACAAATTCAGCTAAAATCGAAACAGTTGATTCAAACGAAAGCCCGCGCTTGCCATCAAAGTGTCGGACTTTTTTTTTTGGACGAAGACATGAGACACGTACCTAATCTGAAAGATTTCTCTCCGCAGGAATTATCAGACATCCTGCAGATATCCGCCGAGATCAAAGCGAACCCGAAAGATTTTCATAACGCGTTGCACCGTGAAAGTTTGGCGATGCTGTTTCAGAAAACCAGCACGCGTACTCGAGTTTCATTTGAAGTTGCAATGACTGAACTCGGCGGTCACGCGATTTTTATCGACTGGATGACCTCTAACTTCCTATTGTCGGGCATTGAACACGAGACCCAATATCTATCACGAAATGTGGGTTTCATCATGGCCCGCTTGATGCACCACGAGGATCTGCTGAAGATTATCGGTGCTAGCCAAGTCCCGGTCATTAACGGCTGTTGTGAAAAATTTCACCCTTGTCAGGCGCTCACGGATGTACTCACGATGCAGGAGCATTATGAAGGCGACATTCGAGACGCAAGCATCGTTTATGTCGGGGTACAAAACAATGTCTCTAACTCACTGGTGACACTGGCCGATAAGCTAGGCATGCAGCTCACCCTTGCAACACCTGCTAATGACGACAACGGCGAGAGTATTGATAGTGACGTTCAGAATGTCATTTCAACGAGCGCTAACATCAAACATTTAACAGATCCCCTTGAGGCAGTTCAGGGCGCTGACTTTGTCTATACCGATACCTGGATCGATATGCAGTACTTCAATAATCCAAATCATAAGGTCGAGAATGAGGCTAAACTGAAAAAGATGATGCCCTATCAACTCAACGATACATTGCTAGCAGGTGTCAATTGCAAGGTTATGCATGATATGCCGATCCATGACGGCTTCGAAATTTCTGCCGAGCTTACAAAGGATCCACGCGCAATTATGTACGAGCAGGCAGAGAACAGACTGCATGCTCAGAAAGGGCTGTTGTACTGGCTTTACAACAACTAAGGCAGCGTCTTAGCTCACGTCAAGCGTCTTTAAGCCGATCTGTTGTTGTGTTGTTGTGTTGTTGCTTGAGCAAGAAACTCAAGCCAGTGCATCACAGGTATGTCGGCGCTTGCAGCAAGTTGCATTTGACAGCCAACATTTGCCGTCACGATGACGTCTGGATCATCGCGCTGAAGGTTGTCCAGTTTTCGCGATGTCAGTGCGTTGGCTATTGCAGGCTGGAGCAATGAATAGCTACCGGCGGAACCACAACAAAGGTGTTTTTCACCGGTTTCAACCAGCTCCACACCAACCTTTTTTAGAATATCCTCAAGTGCGACGGGTAATTTTTGACCATGCTGCAAAGAACACGGTGTATGAACAGCAACGCGGGTTACGTTTGTTGCCGGTAAAGCAAAGTCGAATTGAGCCACATACTCAACCGCATCAACAACCTTCGCACAGACTTCCTCAGCTTTGTTAAGATATACCTCATCATCCGCGAGAATGACTGGATACTCTTTAATGGTGACACCACAACCACTGGCGGTTGAAATTATCGCCTCATAATCATCGAGCGAGTCATGCATCTTGTCGATCAGTTCCCGCATTCGTTGCTTTGCCTGGGCATGTGCTGACAAATGTAAGTCAAGTGCACCGCAACAACCTTCATTCGACAAATATTCGACAGCAACCTGATGAGTTGCGAGTAATGACTCAAGCGAACGGTTCACATTCGGCGTTGCTGATTTCTGAACACATCCAGATAACACCAGCACCTTTCTCTGAATTTTGTTCAATACAAGCCCGCCGTCAGTCATCTCGCCTTCAAGCATCGCGACGTCTTTATTGGACTTAATTAAAGGCGTTATCTTCGGGATCTTTACCCGAAGCGCTTGGGGCAGAATACCTCTGACCATGTTTCCGATCCTCAATAGTGGCTCGAAGATCCAGGATCGAGGCACAATCCAGCGCACAAGGTGCGGCAAGGGATTAGGCTTTCGTCTCGTTGAATGCTGGTTCGCAATGACTTCACGACCAATATCCAATAGACGGCCATATTGAACCCCTGACGGACATGTGGTCTCGCAGGAGCGACAGGTCAAACATCGATCGAGATGCTCTACCGATTCCCCATCAATATCGTTAGTCTCAAGCAGATCCTTGATCAAATAGATACGACCGCGGGGCCCATCTAATTCGTCACCCAACAGCTGATAGGTAGGACAAACGGCATTACAAAAACCGCAGTGGACACAGCTTCTCAATATTTTTTCAGCTTCATCAATATGGGGTAGCCGCTGAATATCACTATGGATTATTGTCTGCATACTACAACCACGAGTACATTCGGCCTGCATTTAAAATGCCAGCAGGGTCGAATTTTGTCTTGAGCGAAATATGTAAATTTTTCTGTAACGTTGACAAAGGTTGGAATACCTCTTCACCGTCATGCACATACTCACCACCCGCGCTGTCTCGCATCAATGTGGCGCTACTATACTTATCAACCTCTGCCCAGATGTCTCGTTCGGATTCGAGCAACCAACGTTGTGCGCCACCCCAATCAATGAGATAGGCCTCATCCAGAAACAAGGGGCTCATTGGCGCTGTACTGACCTTCCATAATTTCTGCTCGCTCGGGAAAATACTCTGACCATCTATCGCATCCCAACAAGATGATTCAGTCGCAATAAGCTCGCCACCTAAACGCTTGGAAAAATCATTAACAGATTTCACCTTACCCGACAGTCTAATCATCAGCTGACCGTCAAAATGTGCGGTTGCCGATACTAAAGGGGAATTGACTAACTCGCGCATTTTAAGCAACGCATCGGCTCTCGACATTTCAAGACGCAGCGTCATTTCCTGTTCAGGTTTGGGCAGCACCTTAAAACTTACATTCGTGATCAAGCCAAGACAGCCAAGTGACCCTACTAACAGTCTTGATACGTCATAACCGGCAACATTCTTCATGACCTGTCCGCCAAAGTTAATAAGTTCGCCCGTCGCAGACAACATTTCCGCGCCCAGAACAAAATCCCTCACTGAACCCGCGTAGGGACGCCGTGAACCAGAAAGACCCGCCGCCACCATTCCACCAATGGTTGACTGGCCATTAAAATTTGCAGGTTCAAATGCAAACATTTGACCATTTTCTTCGAGAACGGCCGTAACGTCAGCAAGCTTGCTGCCACTGCGAACCTGAATAACCAATTCCGTCGGTTCATAGTGAATGATGCCACTGTGTTCGTTAATGCTGAGGATTTCAGCTGGCGAGTTATTAGGGTCGACTTTGCGGCCAAGGAAAGCTTTGGTATCTGACCCCTGTAAAATGACCGGCTGCGAATGCGACGTACAGGATTCCAAGAATTGAGCTGCGTCCTTTATTTCCATCAGAAACGCTCCAATTCCGGAAATTTCTCATTGCCTCGATGTACATGCATCGCACCGAATTCAGCACAACGACTCAAGGTTGGCACCGCTTTTCCAGGATTCAAAATCCCAGTAGCATCGAACGCAGCTTTAATACCATGAAAAAGACTCAATTCTTGTGATGTAAACTGAACACACATCTGATCGATCTTCTCGATACCTACGCCATGTTCGCCCGTTATTGTCCCGCCCTTTTCGATACACAACTCAAGTATTTGCGCACCGAAAGCTTCTGCTTTATCCAGTTCACCTGGCTGATTTGCATCAAATAGAATTAGCGGGTGCAGGTTTCCATCACCCGCATGGAAAACATTCGCCACACGGAGATCAAATTGTCTGGAGAGTTCTGAAATTCTTTCCAGCACAGCTGTCAGCGCCTTTCTTGGCACCGTACCGTCCATGCAATAGTAATCTGGCGCTAACCGACCGACAGCGGGAAATGCTGCCTTTCGACCCAGCCAGAGTTTGTGTCGCTCCTCTTGCGTCGCCGCTACTTTGATATTTGTGGCGCCGCCATCAGTTAAGATTTGTCTCAACTGATGCAACTGTTGATTAACTTCTTCGGCAGAGCCATCGAGTTCACACAGCAGTAACGCTGCGGCATCCCTCGGATACCCAGCATTAACGAAGTCCTCTGCAGCCTGTATCGCTAGCCGATCCATCATCTCAAGACCCGCTGGCAGCAAGCCACCGGATATTATGGCGCCAACCGCCTCACTCGCCTCCTGCGTACTATCGAATCCTGCCAGCACGACCGATACCTCTTCCGGTACAGATAACAATGCAACAGTAACCTCGACGACAATACCCAGCATCCCTTCAGAGCCATGCAGCAACGCTAGTAAATCAAATCCCGCCGAATCGTAGCCATGACTGCCTAGTTCATATAATTCACCTTGCGGCGATACTAACGTCAAATGGCGAACATTGTGAACGGTAAGTCCATACTTCAAACAGTGCACACCACCGGAATTCTCAGCAACGTTGCCACCAATTGTGCAGGCGATCTGGGAGGACGGATCGGGGGCATAATAAAGCCCTAGCGGGCGTACCCTATCGGAAATTGACAGATTTGTGACACCCGGTTCGACTCTTGCGAGGCGATTATCAACGTCGACTTCGAGAATCCGATTAAACTTTGCCAAACTCAACAGCAAACCCTGTTCATGAGGCATTGCCCCACCGGACAAGCCCGTACCGGCCCCTCGAGCGACAACCGGGACGTCAAATGCGTGACAAAGCCGCATGCAGGCCTGAATCTCTTCAATTGTTTCGGGTAGCGCAACGTAAGCAGGCAATGCTTTCTTGGCGGTCAGTCCGTCTGTTTCATAAACCTTCATTCGGGACTGATCAACAATCACATGGCCACAGGCGACCTTAAGTTGCTTTAGAAATGCTTTTTGGGAATCAACATTTATCAATGATCGTAACCTTTCGCTCAGCAGCCGATAGCTGCACTCGCATTGAATCTAACTAAGAGATATTTATATATCTTTGGACAAGTTAAACCAGAACCAAACCAAAGTGTGCGTGTCACCTGAAAGAGCACAATGAGTGGATGAACAAGCAATATAGACCCGTCGCCTACGCCCAATGCAGGTGCACCAATTGTAACCTGTATTCACTTTGAAGATCATTCATTGTGCACCGACTTTTTCTTGTATACTGCGCCCTCAATATTTGCATACGGATTTAACATGACCATCAATACCGTTGAAGAAATTCTGGAGGACTTTCGCCAGGGAAAAATGGTGTTAATCATGGATGACGAAGATCGCGAGAACGAAGGCGACCTGATCATCGCCGGCGACGTCGTGACGGCCGAGCACATCACGTTCATGGCGAGGGAAGCCTGCGGTCTCATCTGTCTAACCTTGACCGAAGAAAGGGCTCAGCAACTCAACCTACCGCTAATGGTTGAACGAAATAATTCGTTGCATGAAACTAATTTTACCGTGTCTATTGAAGCAGCAGATGGCATTACCACGGGTATTTCCGCAGCTGATAGGGCCACGACAGTGCGTGCTGCTGTCGCTAAGAATGCCAAACCTTCAGATCTCGTCATGCCGGGGCATATTTTCCCGCTGATTGCTAAAAATGGCGGTGTGTTAACACGCGCGGGTCATACTGAAGCTGGTTGCGATCTCGCTCGACTATCCGGATACGAATCTTCTTCGGTCATCGTAGAGGTCATGAATGAAGACGGTACCATGGCGAAACGCCCCGAATTGGAAGTATTTGCTGAGAAACACGGGATCAAGGTCGGCACGATTGCAGACCTCATTCACTACCGAAGACTCAACGATCAAACCATCGATCTGGTTGACGAAAAACCGATTGAGACCCAACATGGTGCCTTCACATTGCGAACCTATACCGATCGTATTTCTGATTGTGTCCATCACGCTATTGTTAAGGGCAACCTGACTGAAAGTGAACCTTGCACCGTCAGAGTCCAAACCGTCAACGTGCTACGTGACCTTTTTGCAACGGAAAGACCCGGCTTCAAAAAATCATGGTCTATGCAGGAATCGCTCGCCTATATTGCCAATCAACCAAGCGGTGTTGTTGTTATCGTCGGACAGGAGCAAAATCAGCAGGCATCGCTTGCAGAAATTACCCACTATCCAGGCGTCCCGCCAGAAAACGCTAGCGCTTCAGAAACGGGTGCCTATCGTGTTATTGGCACCGGCTCACAGATTCTGCGAGACCTTGGGGTAAGAAAAATGCGGCTACTAAGCTCCCCTACTCGCTTCAATGCTATTTCGGGGTTTGATCTAGAAGTGGTTGAGTTTTTGGAAAACGAATAGCACCGATATGTCCGCTACCGCAATCACACATTCGAACGATGCTTCAACTGTCTTGAATGTGTATGCAAATGATCTTCTGCAGCGGCTTTCCGATGCAACGCGTGGTGTGCTCTGCAGTGAGATGAAAATATTCGGTAGGGCTGCGTCACCTAACGCACAACGCACAGATGAACGCATATTTCCAGAAGCTTTACTTGATGGAGTACGACCCGCCGACGCCTCGCTAAAACGAACGGGCATCGTCAGCGGCGCGTCACTCAAGGGTTTATTAGGGACCAATATCGATGAATGATGATGAATTACTCGATTATCTCGATCGTCATCATGTCGATGAGGTAAGAACCCACGCTACAACCCTCGACGGGCCCGGCGTCGGCAAATATATACATCGTGAAAAGTTTTTCCACAGCCTTCCGAAAGGCCATGCGATCGACGATAGATCAGTCGCAATGGATATCGCAGGCAGGCCGCACATGACACTTTGGCATAGTGAACGTGAACCGAATCGTGGTGCCATTTATCTTCGACCTGACCTCGGCACACTCATTTCTGACGGCACAGATGCAAAGGTAGGCCACATCATCTGCGACTTCACCAATGCCACCGGGCAACCCTTAAAATTGTGCCCGCGGTCAACTTTGAAGACTTTAGTGCAACGGCTAGCAGAACAGGACATCTATAGTCTTGCGACATGTGAACTCGAGTTTTTTCTGTTTAAAGAGTCCTTCGATCAATTAAAGAAAACAAACTATTGCCAGCTAAGCCCCCTATCCGCCACCCAACCCGGCGGCTTGTACCACATCCGCAATGCTTTTCTAGCTAAACCATTTATGGATGAAGTCATCAAACGCATTGAATGGAAAGGCGTCGCTTGGGAAGCTTGGAATGACGAAGCGGGCACAGGTCAAATTGGTCTGCATTTAGTGCCAACAGATCCAGTGAGAATGGCAGATACGGTCGTTAGAGTGAAACAGGTCATTTATGAAGTGGCACGTGACCTAGGCGTTTCAGCAAGTTTTATGCCCAAGATGAACATAGAGGGTTCACCGCAAGCATTTAGCAGCAGTATGTCTATCCACCATAGTTTGGTCGATGCAAAAGGCGAGAGTCTTTTCTATGATGAGTCGAGTATCGATAAACAATCATCACTCATGAAACAATGGACTGCGGGTATCATGGCGTCAATGAAAGGCGCGATCTCCTATCTCTGTCCGACCATCAATTCTTATCGACGATATCAAAACGAGACGGCGGACTCCAACTTCAAACAATTGGGACAAGGACAACAAAAAATCAGCGGTCAGAACGATATCAGAGTCCAAAAAAGGTTGCAGGATCGAACAGCGAATCGCATCCAGTGATGCGAATCCGTATCTGGCTCTAGCGACAATATATGCAGGAGGTCTTGCTGGCATAGCGGGACGGCTGGAGTTGACTGAAGAACACCAAAAGCTTTCACCGGGATTACCCTATTCGGCATTAAACTTACCGAACAATATTCGACTTGCCGCCGACACCCTGCGACAAGATAGCATTCTCAATGACGCATTCGGCACCGAACAAATCGAGTATTGGGCAAAAACCCGGGAGCTCGAATGGCTCGCTTATGAGAGCGATGCAGTTGAAAACAGTAGTGACCAAACATCACTTTGGGAATTTCAACGATACTTCGAAAGCGTCTAGGTGCTTCCTTCATCGTTGCAAATCGGCTGGCATTAAGGCCTGGGTTCAACAACACGAGCGTACGTATAATCAGGATCAGCACCTAAAACTCTGCGCACAACACCTTTCAATTGCGGATGCTGTAGATAAGCTGAACCCGTCTCCGCCATCGGGATGAGCGGCACGTCATCCATGATAATCGATTGCAATTCAGCGGCGGCTTTCATTCTGTCACCTCGGTCCAGTGAACTTTGTAACGTCTTGAGGACAGCATCGTAGCGGTCATTGTTGTAACGCCCCCTGTTATTTCCGTTGTACGACGCAAGTAAATCAGCATAGGTTACAATATCGTCGAAATCTGGATACCAACTGGAAACGACGATATCAAATTCACCCGCTTCTCTACGCGCCAAATACTGCTTGAGTGTCTGTTGGTCAACTTTCACATCGAGACCAAGCTCGCTCTTCAATACGCCTTGCAAGTACTCAGCGATCTTCGTACCCGTCGGCGATGTCGTCGTTAAAAGCGTTAGCGAGGCTGACGCCGCATCGGCATCAATCAATAGCTTGCGCGCCTGTACGTTACTTACAGGCTTCGTCGCAATGGGAAATTCATCGACAAACTTCCCATCAACACCTTGAACCCAACTTGGGAAAAAGGATTGCGTTGACCGATAACCCGGTATGGCAATAATTTTATTAACGAATTCCTCTGAGTCAAAGGTTGATGCAATTGCTCGCCGAACATCCACCTTTGCCGTTTGTCGCCCCTGTCGATGGTTAAAGCCAAGATAAGCCATTCCACCACTAGGGAAGGTTCGCAACCTCAAACCACTTTTTGCGGCGTCCTTAACCGTTTCCGCACCAAGTCTCGCTACCGCAATCTGTTGATCACGAAACAAATTCAGTCGAGTACGATTATCCGCAGTGATATAGCCAACATTAATTTCATTCAAATGAATTTCCTCACGCTGCCAATAAAAGGGATTCTTTTTCATCGACAAACGACTGCCATGGGTCCAATCAGTCAACATAAACGGGCCGTTATAGAGTAAATACTCTGCTTCGGCTCCGTATTTATCCGCTTGCGCGGCGTAGAATGATTGTTTGATTGGGAAGAACGCGGAATGGGCCATAACCGCTAGGCAGTAGCCACAGGGTGTCTGAAGATCGACAATGAGCTGATTACCTTCAGCTCGGACACCAAGCGCTTGAATTGGTAACTCGCCTTTGTGAACCCTCTCTGCATTTAAGATTGGGAACATTGTCGACGCATAAGGCGCGGCGACCTTTGGATCAATCATGCGTCGCCAACTGAAAACAAAATCCTCAGCGACCACGGCTGTTCCGTCACTCCAGCGCGCATCCGCGCGAAGCGTAAAGGTCATTGAGCTCGGTGTTATCTGCCAAGACTCAGCCACCCCTGGAACAAGCCGCCCTCTTCGACCATAGCGAACGAGACCTTCGTTAACATGGCCAAGCACAAAGAAGCTGAGCAGATCCGTCGCTCGTAAACTATTTAGGTTTGGTGGTTCTTGCGATAGCGCAATCGTTATCGATTGAGCCTCAACATTGACCG
This sequence comes from uncultured OM182 clade bacterium, assembly GCA_905182025.1. Classification (GTDB taxonomy): domain Bacteria; phylum Pseudomonadota; class Gammaproteobacteria; order Pseudomonadales; family Azotimanducaceae; genus JAHRVQ01. Next base: position 6,806 of record CAJJAA010000003.1, on the reverse strand, counting down.
CGGTGCTATCCGCTGCAGTACCTATCGCTAATTGCATCAATAGCAGTACAACTAGCCCCACAACAAATTGCTTCATAACAGTCATTCCAACAACAATCAAAAAACAAATTGTGCCATGATTAAACCGAACCAGCTAACACTACCCGCCCTCGGTTCCACACGGGGTTTGCTGAATAACCGCCAGGCTAAGACCTGAAGCGTCAAAAATTGAGACCATCAACAACATCTTTACGAAACAAAGCGCTTATCTTGCAACGTTGACAGATAGCTTTGAAGTGGTGTCTGATCACCGAACCCTAAACTTAAAACAATCATTACGCGAAGAATCCTATGCCAGCGATTTTACTCACCCATCCTGATTGCCTCATCCATGAAATGCCTCGCCATCCCGAACGACCTGATAGATTGCGATCCGTCTTGGCGACACTCAATGAGCGTGGTTTAAGCGGTGACATGAATCAAGGTCTCGCCAGCGAAATTAGTCTTGATCTAATCGAGCAAGTACATCCCCGCAGCTACATCGACGACGTCTTGGCCTTTGAACCGATCGATGGCGTCGCAAAATTCGAACCCGATACTTACATGAACAATGGCAGTAGTCGGGCTGCAAGACTGAGCGCAGGCGCAGTAGCGGAGGCAACATCGAGAGTTTTAGCCGGTGAGAGTCATCGTGCTTTCTGCGCCATAAGACCCCCCGGTCATCATGCCGAGATCGCGGCGGCTTTTGGTTTTTGTCTTTTTAACAATGTCGCGATCGGCGCGCGAGTCGCGTTACAGGACCCATCAATAAAGCGTGTCGCCATTTTAGATTTTGACGTCCATCACTGTAATGGCACCGTTGATATTTTCAAAGATGACCCACGAGTGATGGTCTGTAGTAGCTTCCAAGATGATTTTTACCCCCATCGTTTTCTCGATTACGAGAATGAACATATTATCAACACGCCGCTAGCAGCCGGCACTTCGGGTCATCAATATCGATCGCTTATAGAGTCGACGTGGCTACGACAAATAGAATCGCATAAACCGGACCTCATCTTCGTATCGGCTGGCTTTGATGCTCATCGAGATGATCCCCTTGCGGAAATACAACTCATCGAGGACGACTATCGTTGGATCACAGAAATGATCATTTCACTTGCCGAGAACCACTCACAAGGCCGAATAGTATCAACCTTAGAGGGAGGCTATCATCTGCAGGCGCTGGGTAATTCTGCCGCCACCCATGTCGCAGCACTTATTGCCTGAATAAAAAAGCAAAGCCAAACGCACCTCGTAAATTTGGTCTTACAGGTATTGTGCAATATTCACTTCATCGATCTGTTCTAGCTCAAGATACTTTTCTGCGTATTGGTTATAAACGCCGCTCGTGAGGAAGAGTTTGAACAAGTCAGGATCGAGATGATGATCCTTAACCATAACGGACATAATACGAATACTTTCACTGAGTTTCTTCGGTGGCTTATAGGGTCTGTCAGCAGCAGTTAACGCCTCGAAAACATCCGCAATTGCCATGACTCTTGCGGGAATCGACATTTCATCACCACGCAGCTTCTTTGGATAACCCGTGCCATCCATTTTCTCATGATGGCCACCTGCAATTTCCGCAACCCGTTCCAAATTTTTTGGAAACGGTAAGTTCTCTAGCATTACGATGGTCTGTACGATGTGGTCATTAATTTTGAAGCGTTCTTCCGCGGTGAGTGTGCCTTTAGCTACGGCAAGGTTATAAACTTCGCCGCGATTGTATTTGTGAGCAGGCACCTCGATTTTAAACCCATAGGGATTATCAGGGTTGGCGGAATGTACGATACCGTCATGTTCGATGATGTGATCAGGACGGTCATCGAGCACTGGCACACGCTGCGGTAAATCAGCACTTGGTGTTTTTCCTTTACGTCTCGCTTCATCAAAGGACACACCTAAGCGATCATCTAGGGTTTGCGTCCACTGCTGTTTGGCTATCCGCTTGAGGCGCTGGACCTTCTCGTCAGCCATGAACTCACTACCGAGGTTACATTCAGCAATGAATTCAAAATCCTCGCCAATTTGTTTTAAATCCGCTTCGTACTGAGTTTTCAGTCCCGCCTCGTCAGATGTGCCTGCCAACAGTACCTGCTGATAAGCAATCGTTCTCTCTGTCTTGAGCAGCTCAAAGCGCATTCTGACTTCGTGTATTCTGTCAGTAATCGTCTCGAGTTTGGTCGCCTTGTCGACTATATACTCCGGTGTTGTCACCTTACCGCAGTCATGCAGCCAAGCGCCGATGTGCAATTCGTACCACTGCTCTTCATTAAGATTAAAGTCAGCCAAAAATGCTTCGTTAGACTCGCAGGCTGCTCGGGTAAGCATCTCAGTCAACTCTGGCACACGCTGACAGTGGCCACCGGTATAAGGCGACTTCGCATCCACTGCACTGGCCATTAGCTCGATAAAAGAGTCCAGCAGTTGCTTTTGTGATTCAATCAGATTTCGGTTTTCAAGAGAGACGGCAGCTTGAGAAGCTAAAGCCTCGATAAGCGGTTGAGTCTCCTCAGGAAAAGCGACGACCTCGCCGGTCTCGGGATCAAGGGAGTTCAATAACTGTAAGACACCAATGACTCTTCCCGCATTATTCTTTAAAGGCACGGTCAGGAATGATTTTGACAGGTAACCCGTCGCCGCATCGAATTTTTTCGTACCCGTAAAATCGAACTTGTCGGCAACGTAAGCGTCCCCAATATTAATCGTTTCACCGGTGTTAGCGACAAAACTGACGTTGGTTCTAAGATTAGGCTTACCGTCAATGAACATTTCAACCGGCGGCAAACTGATCGCCTGCCCCGATGTGCCACCCTGGGCATACTGAAGAGAATCGGTGCGAAGGATCGTGAATTGCAGTTGATCATCCTTCGTTCGAATATACAGGGTTCCGCCATCAGCGTTACCCATCGCCTTTGCTTCAAGAAGAATACGTTCCATCAAACGATCAGAGTCTTTCTCTGAAGATAGTGCGATACCTATATCAATGAGGCGTTTAAATGAAAGTGGATCCGAAGCCATGAGTTTCCCTTCTGTGTTCTTCCTGAACAGTTTTGGATTGCGAATTAATTGCCGACTACTTTTATTGCGTTGTGCCCAACCCTTCAAGCTTGCGGAATCGATAAAACAATCTTTACAGGCCGATTATACCCGGTTCAGTCAGCTTCGGCTTACTCACAATCATCAACCGACAGATTTGTATATCCTGATCAAGCTTTCAGATTTTACTGCAGATCGTCTAGTATCAGCTTAAAGCTTGAGATAAGCTCGAAAACTTTGCCACTAGCCCCACACTACCTATGCCAAAAATACCTTTTACTTATAAATATGATTTTCAATATGCTCGAATTGAAACCCTGACACCCATGATTAGGCGTGTCACCGCACGCAACCCGAGCGGATTTTCGTTTCACGGCACAGGCACGTATATCATAGGTCACGGCAATGTCGCTGTTATCGATCCAGGACCCAACTTACCCGAACATATCGACGCGCTGAAGCAGGCACTGGCGCAAGAAACTGTAAGCCATATCCTTATCACGCATACCCATGAGGACCATTCTCCGGCATCCCATGAACTTAAGCCGTTTTGGGGTGCGAAGACTTATGGCTATGGTCCTCATGGCGCAGGAAAAATTGCTGAAGGCGTTTCAATTGAAGCCGGCGGCGATATGGATTTTGTGCCAGATATCGAAATTAGGCACGGCGATATGATTAAAGGCGATGGTTGGGAAGTTGAATGTGTCTATACACCCGGCCATACATCCAACCATATGTGTTTTGCACTGCCGAGCGAGAAAGCATTGTTTACAGGTGATCACGTTATGGGTTGGTCGACAACAGTCATCGGCCCACCCGACGGCGATATGACCCAATATATGGATAGTCTGAAACTGCTACTCGAACGCAATGACGAAGTTTATTGGCCAACTCATGGGACATCCATTAAAGACGTTAAAAATTTTGTTCAAGCCTACATTGACCACCGAATCGACAGAGAAAATCAGATTTTACGGTGCTTGGATGAGGGTGTGCACGTGATCGCTGAGATGGTACCGATCATGTACGCTGAGACAGACAAAAGTCTTTACGGTGCGGCAGGTAGTTCGGTATTTGCCGCAATGCAACGATTGGTTTCGATTGGCACAGTTCGCTGCTCAGAACCTACGCCATCAAAGATGTCAGCTTTTCATCTTACGAAGACGGCCGCGAACTAGCGCCTATTTTGACTAGTTAATAATTTGCGCTCCTCCCTGGAGATGTAAGGAAGATGGTTGATGCATATCGAAGCTGACCTGGCGTTCGACGTGCATCAATACAGCACTATTGTCTCGCATAAAGACCTCGGCTAACTGGCTTTGCATCGCTCGGGCATTATATCGGCTATTGTTACTTGTCATCGCACTCTGACGAAACACTTTACCTGTCAGCTCTATTGCAGCAGCATGCTTGGCTGTGACCGAGAGTTGATCAGCCTCAACTTGGCTAACTCTCAACAAGGATTCATCACTACTACGGATATCGACGTTGTCAGCTTGAAGCTGACCAATTTCAAAGTGTGATTGAGCCGATAAACGAACAAAAAGATCACTTACAATCAACACGTCTATGCCTACCCTAGAACCTTTCAGTTCAACATCAAAGCGAGGCTCACCGATATCGTCATTGTTGGATACCAACTGTTTCAATCGCTTCTTGTGAAGATGAATTTTGATGAGCTCTTTTGGCTGTCCATTTAGATTGACCGTTAGACTTTCTTTTTGCTGATCTATATCGACGCGTCGGATAGTGTCGGCACTGGCCTTTATTTGAAGCGTGTCCTCGCCAAAGTCATCGCAATCATCGATGCTAATCTGAGCGCTAACGCGTAAATAGATACTATCGACCTGGTTAAGATCCAACATTAAGGTTTCTGTCACGTTTGAAGCCAGGGCGTATTTTTGTTGTGAAGATGCCCAGGCTGATTCCGACATCACCAAATGTAGAAGGACAATAATCAGTGACGCAATGATGAGTGATCTGTTGTTAGGTGTGGTTTTCTCTACCTCCGATAGTGTCTCAGTGTTGTCGGACAACTCTGGACAGCCTTGCTTACCTAAAGTTAGATAACCTGTTGCTTCGGTAGGCGTTGAATTAGCCCCTTTTGAAGAGGCCACTGTGATCGCAGTGATTGAGTCGGCAGAGGCTTTAGTCACGGGCAACATATCCAAATCGGTATCGCAAATTTGCTTTGATTTTATATTTGCATATACCGTGCCAAACTATAACTCCTTGTTTATTATAGGTTTAGTCTATTTTCTCAATGACTGACATAGGCATTAAAGTAACGAGTTGGTGAATTGAACCAACTAGTTCGCTTGAGTAATAACACCCCACAGCGCGTCTGCACCCTTGGCAACAATCGTTCTTGCCAGTTGTTGTTGCCAGAACGTTTCATTTCCGTATTGATCACGCCAGACCCAAAGCCGTCTCGTTCTAAGATTCAACGGGTGCTCTCGGGTATACCCCATCGCACCATGGATCTGATGGGATATGTCTGCAACCTTCTGAACAGCCTCACCTACCCTTGACTTGGCTATGGCGATATCCATGGCAGCGTGCGAATACAGTATAGAATCTGCAGCACGTTGACAGGCTGCTACTTCTCCGGCCAGTATTGCTAACTGTTGCTGGACTGCTTGAAACTGAGAGATCGCTCGACCGAATTGCTTACGCTCGAGCGCGTAGGCAACTGACATATCGAGGATTGAGGTCATTGCACCACACATCAAACTGACGCGTGTCATCGCGCCCAGTTGCCTCAATCGCTCTGATGCGCCGTTGAGTTTGACAACATTTAAACCGTTGATTGATCCAGCAGATGTATCTACCGACAAACCCGATCTGGGCTCCCCTGCAATGTTCAGTGTCGGCGAAGTACTTAAAGACGCTGAGGAAACTACGCCTATTTCATTTTCGCCAACAATCACCCAATGCTTGCAATGCTCACCAAAACTCGCCTGCGCCAATTCACCAACGATTTCAGCGTGATTACCTCGCTTGCTAAGCTCGACCTTGCCACCCTCAACTGCACCCACAACTGTCAGCGGACCCGCTGGAAGCTCTACGCCCGCTTCGACCAGCAGCGTAGCAGCAATAAAGTTCTCGGCTAATGGTATCGGTGCAGCACATAAACCGGCTTGTCGAATCACCAGCAATGCATCGGCCACATCGCCTCCGGAGCCCCCCGCATCTTCTGCAATGCCTGCAAGGGTCAATCCTGAGGTCTCAAGGGCTTGCCATAGAGACTGCGCCCATTCACCTGACTCACCACGATCAACGATGTCCTTTGTACAGAGATCCGAAAAAATTCTATTGCTTGTTTCAACGATAAGTTGCTGTTCTTCATTCATTGTCATCTGCCTATCGCAATCCGAGTCCGCGAGCGATAACGCCACGAAGAATTTCTCTGGTACCACCACGCAAGGTAAACGATGGGGCATGTAAAATGCATTGATTTAGCGTTTCAGCGAAACGTTTTGAATGCGGTGTTGGCGCGAGTAAACGCAGTAATTCGGGCACCTGTCGCTCGAAATCATTACCGAGGTCTTTTATTAGTGCGGCCTCGACAATAGGAGACTTGCCCTGCTCTAGCATGCCAGCAACTGATATTGACATCCTTCGCAGCGTAATCAGGTTTGATGCCAACCTACCAATCAGCGTCAGCTGTGCTTCATTCGGTGTCGAACCTACCTCACGGACAAACTCAACGAGTACCCTGTAGGCACTTAAGAACCGCTCCGGCC
>CAJJAA010000002.1 GCA_905182025.1 uncultured OM182 clade bacterium | reverse complement strand
ACTTATCCAACATCGGTAGAAAGGCTGTGCTGGTTTTGGTTTGTTGATTACGGCCAACCAGTTGCCGCACGATCTCCGTTTCATATTGGTAGTAGCGTTGCAGATACAGTAGCACCAAACCGTTGTTTGCCTTTACTAAGACGAGAGGCGTGTTTGCTGCGCTGCGCTCACTGGCGACAACGGTGGTAACGGTGTCGAGGGATACCAACTTGGTAATAAGGTCCGTACGTGAGGAGATATCAAGACAAGAATGTTGCTCACTTTGCGCATGTGCGAGGTTAGCGAGAACATTAACTAACTGCCCATCATCTGTGGCTGACAGTTCGGCCATAAATTCTGCGAAGTACACATCTAGATGGGTTAGTTCACCTTGGTTCAGTCTTTGTTGAAGAAAGTCATACTTCATTTGACGAGCTCATCCAACTTTTCGATAAGCGCCCGAGGCGGCATGTCATAAAATACGCCAGAGCCGTTGCTACGATTCATGCCGCGCAGGAACAAATAGCAAACACCGCCAAAGTGCTGATCGTAGTCATAATTTTCCATCGATTGCTCTAGGTATCGATTCAACGCAACGGTGTAGATCAGATACTGCAGGTCGTATTGGTGATGCAGCATCGCTGCTTTTAGCTGTTCGTCTTCATATAAAACCTGCTCCGATCCTAGATCGTTAGATTTGTAATCCATTAAGTAGAACTTGCCATCAACTTTAACGACCAAGTCAATAAAGCCTGTCATCATGCCCTCAACCTTCGCAATGGAAAGGCTTCGACTCTGCTCAAGATACCCGGCAGTTTGAATCGTGCTGATGAACTCTTGGGTCAAGGCGGCAGGAAAGTGGAACTCTAATTCATTGAGTCGATACTTTGACGGGATGTCGGCCAGACAAAAGTCGACGTCCTGCGACATGCTGGTCTCAAGAATATCGACCAACCAATCTTCCAAGACCGTCGACCACTTATCTAGATCGTCGAGTAAACCGAAGCGTGGTAGATATTCTCGCGCAACGGTGCTGATTTCGTCAGCCGATGCATGAAAAGCCAAGTGCTCCATCAGGTCATGCAGGGCAATGCCAATTCTGGCGCCCCTTGGAAATGTGAAGCGAGAGAACTCTGCTGCCGGCGGCGTCACCTTGGTTGTCTCTGGTTCGTCGTCACCGAAGCCCGCAACAATATCCTTCGGATGATCGATATCCGCGTCCGGACTGTTTCGGCTTAAGTTACGGGTTAGTCCGGTATAGCTGTGCACGCGCCATGTATTATCAATATATGGCAAAGCTGCCGGTGCAATGAGTTCGTCAGGTGCGGTTTGATCAATGTATTCTGTCTTACTGGTTTTTAGCTCCTCGGACCTAAATAATGTCGTCGGTAATCTGCTTAGGGCCTCATGCCAAGGGCAGGAATCGTCGCCCAAATTGAGTAGTTTAGCGATCGCGTACTCGCCGAGCTCTTTGTAGTTAGGCAGGCCAAGATAGCATTTGTATTTAGCGCGAGTGAATGCAACGTAGAGTAGTCGCATATCTTCGTCGAACGTTTCTTTTGCCGCCAGTTGTTCGTGACCGCCAGGTTCGATATGCAGAACGGGCGCGAATGTGTGTGCGGCGTTCTGCTCATGCACTAGCCAAGTTTTAGGTTTGAATCGACCGCTTGCGCCAAAACCTGATACCGGAATCATGACGATATCATACTCTAGCCCTTTGGCTGAGTGCATGGTAACAATCTGCACAAGGTGTTGATCACTTTCGAGCCGAAGCTGGCTTTCTTCGTTTGAGAATTCTTGCGCGAGGCCAATTTCTCTGGAAAACCAATTGATCAGTTGATGCTGACCGGGATGACTAACGCTGCGAGACTGGAGTAGTTCTGCCAGATGACGTAGGTTTGTTAACTGTCGCTCGCCATCTGTTTGCGACAACCATTTCTCGCTGAGTTTACGATGCTGGATGAGATGATTAACTGTCGCCGCAATATCGATACTCGACCAGAGCCGGTGGTATTGCTGAAACTCATTCAATACCGACTGTTGTAGCTGCACATCATGATCAAGTGCGGCGATGTTGGATATTTGATTTTGCATCAGCTGTGTTGCGAGAGCCGCCTTAATCGCGCCCTCATTGTTAGGCTCGATTGTGGCCAACAAAAATTCTCTTAAGTCTTTGGCCGTGTCGGTGTTGAAAATACTGTCCTGCGTTAGGTAGACGCTACGTATACCCCGTGTGCTGAGTGACTTACGGGCCATTCTTGCATGTTGTTTAGTTCTCACCAGAAAGGCGATCTGTCCAGCCTGCAAAGGTTTACCGTTCACCAACGCATCGCCACGTTGAGCTAGGATTGAGTAATTCTGCTGTGGTCTCGGCTGCATCCTCCATCGCCGCAAGAGTAATGTCGTCTTTTTTTCCATCGGCGGCATCAGCGACAGTAATCGAAAAGGGCGTTTGAGGTTCACCCGCGATGTTAAATGACTTGGTCAGGTTGGGTGCTGCAGCCTCTGCTCGTTCGAAAGGGATATCTTGATCATTACCAAAAATATCTGCCGCGCCGAATAGGTGGTTAACAGCTTGCACCATGGCTTGCGTTGAGCGCCAGTTGGTCGACAAGGATTGAATAGTACTGTTGCTGGTTGTGGTCACTTGGCGTTTTGCATTGATGTACGTGTATATATCCGCGCCGCGAAATTGATAGATTGCTTGTTTGGGATCGCCGATGAAAAACAAACCGATGTCGTCCGAATTTGGATAGATGGCGGAGAAGATACCGTATTGAAGATCGTCGGTATCCTGGAACTCATCGATCATTGCAACGGGCCAGTTGCCGCTCAGTCGAGTTGCAAGTGGGGTACCATTATCGCCTTGCAAGACCTCATGCACGCTAGCAAGTAGATCATCTAGGGTGAGCTGGCTAAGCTGTCGCTTATAAAGCATTAGGTTGTCGCGCATGGCATTGAATAGCGTATGCCATAGGTTGTACTCGATCTGTTCTACAACGTAGGCACGTTGATAGATACGTTCAATGAGTTCAAAGATTTCATGCTCAAGCGGTGTCGTTGCTTTTGCGACGGCTGATTGAAAGTTGGCTTGTGACCAGTGTATCCATGCGGACGGATCAAGACGTTCAGAATGACAGTAGTCACGAATTGCAGCAAAGCGCTTTTTTGACATTTTTGTCTTGCTGTAGCTGCAGTCGATAATCCTTTGTTCAATATCATCATCGAGCCACATTTGCTTTGCGCGCTTATTATCATCAGTAAGTACCGTCAGCAATGCCGAAACATCAAGAAAACGTGGTGTAATCGTCAGGTTATGCCTGGCTAGATAGGGTTTCATTTCCTGTAACAGGCTCGCAGGGCTTTTCCAGCGGCCAAGGGCAATATTTCTATCGGCTGCGGCCAGAGTCAATATTTGACTACGAAAACAATCCTCTGCTGCCATCTGCATCAGCTGGTCTTTGTCGCCTTCGAGGTCCTGATTAAACAAGGTGCCGGTTTCGAAGGAATGTTCTGTTAGCACGCGTGAGCAAAAACTGTGTATGGTGAAGATAGATGCTTCATCCATCATTTGTAATGCGGCTGTCAGTAGTTTTCGATCCCGCGGTTTATCAGCAGATGATGAATATAAATAGTTTAAGAACGCATCATCGTCTTTTGTGACCTCAGCTTCCCCTGCAAATATTTGTCGTGCCAGCACAAGACGCTGCCGTATTCGGTGGCGTAGTTCGTCAGTGGCTGCGATCGTGAAGGTCAGTACGAGAATTTGACTCGGTGCAAGTGGCGGTCGCCTTAATTGTACGTCCTCATTGTGACCAAGAATCAAGCGCAAATAGAGGTTAGTAATGGTGTAGGTTTTGCCCGTACCGGCGCTGGCTTCAATGAGTTGATGTCCCGTCAGAGGGAATGAACCGGTGATGAGTTGTGTCACTTCAACACCTCTCGATGGGATTCAATTGGTCCAAAAATTGTACCAGCGATATTAAAAAATTGTTCGTTAAGATCCTCTGGGATGGTGTAGAGCCTCTGATAGTAGCGGTCTGCAGCCTCTGAATTGGTGTTGAACAGGCTCCCTTTGTAACTGCTGATGGCCGTGACCAGTGCTTCATCATGGCTTTTATTCTTAGCGATTTTCTCAAAATAAGCGCCGCTTGTCTCAGGGATAAATGCTAAAGGTTGCCGTAAACCATCGCGATATAAGTCGGTCAATTCACACAGATAATTTTCCGCATCAATTTTTGAGATAGGTGATAACTGCTCAACAATGACTTTTTCCTTATTCAGTGAAACAAACGTGCTGCTATTGGTGCCGCCAGAGGCACACAGGAATAGATGTTTTATCCAGCAACCTACCAATTGCCGTTTATGAAGTCTGCTCGTTCGACCTTCTATAAGGCATTCACCGACTAAATTGATTGAACCCGTGATCGAGCCGTTTTGAAAATCAAGTTGGTTCGAAAATGTGGTTGCAGATTGATGCGGCAAGTCACTGAGGATTGTTTGGAGTTTTTCGTAAACTGATTCTGCTCTGATGCGCTGTGCACGAAGTTGATCTGCGCCAATGGACCCCGTCATCAACAATCCGGATGCGCGTTGTCTGGCTTCCCATTGCTGAATGTCGCGACCAGCGGTTAATGTCGTTAAGCCGCTATCCGCCAATTGATACTTATCGAGTCCGTCTAATTCAAAGGGTTCAACTTCCGCCAGAGAACTGTCTTCGTCTTCGGCAAAATAAATGCCCAGTTGCGTTAGGTAGGCTTTCGCTGGATGCCTGTAAAACGCTGTGAGTGCATCGACAGTGATAACTTGATGTTCGTCAGTTTCGGCAAACACCTTATCAATAAATGCGACCGGTGCTTGCTGTTGTGTCAGGGCATTGAACCATTGCGTTTGATAGCTCACCAGTCGGTTGGTATTGGCGCCTGACTGACCGGTGAAATATCCGGCATTAAATGGCTGTAGTGGTTGTTCAATGATTGGGTCTTCGTCGTAGATGCGCGATAAATAGTCTCGTAGCTCAGCCACAAGTACTGACGGTGGTTTCTCTTTGTTGTCTTTTATGCTGCGGCCAATATAGCTGATATATAAGGTCTGCTCGGCGGATAACATGGCTTCTAAAAACAAATAGCGGTCATCGTGGCGCTTGGATCGATCACCTTTACGATAGTCTTGCGTCATTAAATCAAAGCTGGGGGACTTGTCATTTCTCGGATAGGCGCCGTCATTCATGCCGATTAAACAAACCACTTTAAAAGGAATGCTCCGCATTGGGACTAAGGTCGCAAAGGTAATGCCGCCGGAAACAAATCCTCGAGATTGGTTTGATCCTGACAGTTGTTCATTCAACCAGAACTGAATTAAACGTCGGGTAATCGGTACGTCAATACCCGTTTGCTGCGTCTGCTTAACCAAATTTGATAGTGTGTCCGATATCATATCCAGCGTCAGTTCATCCTCAAGTTCGACGGCAAAAAAATCTTTTAGCATGTGGCTTAACAGAAGCTGCCATTGTTCTGGTGTTGCATCAACAGATAATGATTTTCGATAGTTCGCCAACAAATCTACGATGTGGCAAAGAGTGCCGAGTAACTCGCTATCACCCGGGGTTATGTTTGTCGGCGCAATATTATTGAACACCGTAGTGTCATCGGAAACCATTGCGAAGCCGAGCAACAGCCGCTTTAAACCGAACCACCAGGTATTGGGGTCTGATTCTGGCAGGTTCCATTGGCTTGCTTTTTCTTGCCCGTCGATTTCCCAACGTATACCGGCCTGTTTTATCCAGTCGATGATCTTGGACAAATCGTCCTGCTCCAGCTTGAATTTAGCTGCGATGGCGGGAACTTCAAGGAAATCGATGACTTCTGTTGTCGTCAAGCGCATGTTGGGTAGTGACAGAAGTCGGTCAAATGCCGTTAGCAAGGTCGATTCTAAATTTGCTGGTTGGTCGGTAATGGCATAGCGAATCGTTTTCTGAAATACGCTATGTATATAAGGTGCGTACTCACTAATGTTAGGTGCCATAACAATGATGTCGGCGGGCTTGACCGTCTCACCTTTTCGCGCAGCGATGTCGATCATATTCAAAATTTGATCGTGCAGTACCTCTATTTCTCGCATCGGGCTGTGGCAAGCGTGAATTTGAATGCTCTTGTCATTCGGCCGTCGGCTTAATTTACCCGGCAATGTTTCAGCTGACTGCAGAAACACACCGCCCATTTCTAGGTTGAGTATATCGTTCTTCATTTGACCGAGTTGCGAGTCGGATTCATCAACATGAAAAGCATCTTGCGTCGCCACGCCATCAGTCTCTAATAATAGTTCGAAGAATTCTCTTCCCTGCTTGCCCATGGAGGCGAGCAGGGGGTTGCCGATTTCGAGATAGTCTTCATCGACCAAGTTCGCGTCACCAGAGACTGCGTTATCAGAGTTTAGGTGAGAAGACTGCACCAGTTTGCGGATTGAATGTTTTGCTTCCTCCTTTTCCGAGACAATATCGCCCCAGTAGTGCTCTGACGGATTCAAGAAATAGATATTCACATCCAGAAAGCTTGAAACCGCTTGTAAGGTCTGTAAGTGAATCGCCGGTAGTGACGAGAGTCCAAAGACGTGGATGGTGTCCGGTAGTGCGGCGGGGCGTTTGTCCGTTGCTTGGGCAGCGGAGATAAATGCCTGATGCAAGTAGGCGCGGTGTTGCTGAGAGTTTGCACCGGCTTCGCCAATCAGCTTACGCCATAGAGCGCTCTGCCAGGGCGAGTCTTTCGCATCTTTACCTGCTTCCCAATCATTGATCCAATCAGGGCGGTAAATAAGGTATTGATCGAGCAGTCCAGAGATGGCGTCACTCAGTTGATACAGTCGTAATTGTGAATCATCGCCGTCGAGATAACGTTGTACTTGTTCAAACTGTTCTTCGGTGGCACCCGGAAGCAATTTCATCACCTGCCAGGTCATCAAATGCCGAGCAAAGGGCGATTCATTGGGAAGCTTTTCGGCTGGTATTAACGACTGATAAAAGCGCCAAATCAATTCTGCAGGCAGGATACATTCAACATTGGCCGAGATGCCGGACTGTTCAGCCAGTTTGACCTTAAGCCATTGGCCAATACCAAAACTCTGCACGACCACTGTCGTCGGTTTAAAAGGGTCATGACGTTGCTGCCGTTGCTTCTTACAAAAAGCATCGACCAGCAGGGACATATTATTTGACTGCAGCAGTTGGAACAACGAGATCGCTTTTTAGTTGAGGGTTACAAGGAGTGTATCAATCCGCCAGCAGCAATTCCCTGATTTTTGTAACGGCGTCGATAGCTTCTTCTTCAGATTCGGCACAGGGCTTAATATTAAACATTTTGCAACCGGCTTCTTTGTATTGTCGCAGAAAATCGGCAATCTTCTCCGGCGACCCGTAAGGGCTGTATTTTTCAAATGCATCGAAGGGGATTTGGTAAAATGCGCGCATTTCTTCGGCGAGGATTTCCCGCGCCCGCGCTTCGTCCTTGTTGACGCCAACCCAAACTTGTAGACCATGCTGCCAGTTGATGGGACCTCTATTAGCTTGCTCAGCATGTGCCTCGACCTGCTGGGTAGCATTGCTGAAGCGTTGCGGCGAACACCAAACGCTTAGCCAGCCTTCGCTGTATAGGCCCGCGCGTTTTATCGCGGCATCGGCGCGACCGCCAACAACGATCGGTATAGCGGGTTTTACCGCAGGCTTTATCAACGCATTGTCATACTGAAAAAATTCGCCTGAAAAGGAATGTGACTGGCCTGTCATCAAGGCTCGAATGACTTCTAAGCACTCGTTTGTCTGCCGACCCCTTGTTTTAGGATTCACGCCACAAATCTCCATCTCATGCCGGTCTTCTCCACCAATACCGACCCCTAAAATAATCCTGCCGGGCGCAGATTGCGACAGGGTTGCCAACTGCCGAGCAACGGGTACAGGATGCCGAAGGGCGAGTAGATAAACGCCAAGACAGACTTTGAGTGTCGGATGTGTGGCGGCAATGGTAGCGGCGTTAATCATGCCATCCATACCCATGCCCGTATGAAAGCTGACGTGATCAGCCATAAAGACATGATCAATACCTTGGTCGCCAATACGATTGATTAGCTGGCCGCGTCTTGTCAGATCGCCGCCAAGCATAAGGGGGGTGGCGACAGTGCCGACTTGGATCGATTGAGTTGAAGCGTTTGTGATTGAATCTGTCAAGAAAACCTCATTGCCTTTGCATTTTTCGATGTTAATACAATACGGACTCCGCGAAGTTTGTGCCAGTCAAGCAAGTTAAATCGATTTTTGGCTATTTTCTGCAAGTAGCAGGTTCCTGCAAGGTGCTGGCTTAGCAAACAGTCGCTTGGAAAATATTCTTTAGCTAAATCGAGCTTAGATAAATATGGGTATGATATTTGTTCCGATCACGGCATAGTCTAGGAAGCACGCTTGTTCTGAAAATAATTATAAAAGCAAAAAAGGATGGTTGTTTGTGTCAGAAGTTAAAGATGAAGCACTGGAGAAACCTAAAGCTGGGTTAAGTGCGTGGGTGCTAGGCTCTTACGGTGCGCCGGCGACGCCGCTTGCGATGGTCGCTCTGCCGATGGCGGTCTACCTGCCGGCGGTTTACGCGGATTCTGACGGATTCGGTTTGGGGTTGGCTTTTGTAGGACTGGTGTTGGTGCTGGCACGAGTATTCGATGGCTTTACCGATCCCATCATAGGCTTCGTCTCAGATCGGTCGCGAACTCGCTGGGGGCGTCGTAAACCCTTCGTATTGTTAGGTACACCAATATATATATTGGGTATCTGCATGTTGTTTATTCCCCCGTTCGAATTTAGTGAAGTCAACATGCTTGGTTACACGATGAATTCAGGTTATCCCTGGATGCTTGCCATGCTGGTGGTCACATACGTCGGTTCGACAATCAAAGACGTGCCTTACAGTGCATGGGGTGCCGAGCTTTCCAGGAACTATCATGAACGCACATTGATCACGAGTTGGAGAGAAGGTTTCTCGGTTATCGGTTCACTCATTGGTGCGTTTACACCAGCAATCATTTTCTTTTTTGGTTACGACAAGCCGACAGATGCGGTGTATTTCTTATCCCTTGCGATCGCGCTCGTTATGCCAATTTTAGTCATCAATATGTTGTTTTCTGTACCCGAGTATCAGGTGGAGGAACGCAAGGCGGACCCAATATCGCTGCGGGAGAGTTTTAAATATGTCTGGCAGAATGACCCTTACCGACGTTTGATCATTGTCTTTTTGTTCTCGACCATTGGCGCGGCGATGACTAATACGTTGAGTTTCTTTTTTGTGAAACACGTGTTGCTCGCCGGCGCACTCTTTGGCTTTTATCTTGCACCGTATTTCGTCTCGCAGCTGATCGCGATTCCACTTTGGTTCAAGCTGTCTCGAAGGATAGGTAAGCATCGAGCAACCATGGTTGCCATTGGTTGGTACGCCCTTTGGTCGTGTTGTATTCCATTAATTGCGATGGCGCCGTTGGAATGGTTCGATGCATTTCAAATACAAAACCTGCTGGTGCTTTTCCCTGATGAAACTCAGGCAGCGGCGTTAGCCTATTTTGAGGGCAAACCAACCGGCAAGTTTCTCTTCTTTATTATTGTTATGTGTTTGAAAGGATCCTCGATTGGCGCGCTATCCGCGTTGCCTTACGCCATGGCCGCCGATGTTATTGATTTGGATTCAGCTCAGACAGGTAAGCGTCAAGGTGGTGCTTACTTCTCGATTTGGTCAATGACAAGAAAGCTTGCGTACGCGCTGGGTCTGTTTGTCGGCACCAGCCTTGTTGTATTCTGGGGCTTTGATTCGTTAGCAGACCCGATGAATACAACGAATACACAGTTCTCTTTGTTAATGCTGGCGATAACCTATTCAGTGATCCCAGCGTTGTTCAAATTTGTCGCGATGCCTTTGCTTTGGAATTATCCATTAACCGAGGAAAGGGTTGCAGAGATTCAAGCGGAAATTGAATTGAACAAGAGCAAGACCGAAGGTGCTGCAGGAGCGGTTTAATTGATGGCCGAATATGTTTGCTGCAAGCATCAATTTGAATCCTCGAGCGTGAATGTTGGGCTTTGATCTTTATTCTGATGAACGTAGGCACGGTTAGCCAAACAACCGTGCCAAGATGCGTCTTGCAGGACACCGCATATAAGTAAGTCATTGTTATTTATGGGGAAACACGCAGACACGTCCCGATTATTGCAACATACTCTTTCGTATATAACATTTTACGCAAGCTAAGCTTTGCTCTAAAGTACGCATCTTAAATTTCTGCACCTGTATTCAGCATGTCAGTCGCGACATCTAACAACCAAACAATCTAAACGGAACACGAAAATGGCTAATTATTTCAATACCTTATCTCTTAGAGACCAGCTAGCGCAGTTGGGACAATGTGAGTTTATGCACGCGTCTGAGTTTTCGGATGGCGTTAGTGCGCTAAAGGGAAAGAAGCTGGTTGTTGTCGGTTGTGGTTCGCAAGGACTGAATCAGGGTTTGAATCTGCGGGATAGTGGTTTGGATGTATCCTATACGCTACGGGAAGCGGCAATCAAGGATCAGCGTCAGAGCTGGAAAAATGCGACGGAGAATGGTTTTACAGTCGGTACCTACAAGGAGCTGATTCCAACGGCGGACCTGGTACTGAATTTGACACCCGATAAGCAACATAGTGCGGTCGTTGGCGAAATTGTGCCGCTAATGAAGAAAGATTCTTGCCTGGCTTATTCTCATGGTTTTAACATTGTTGAAGAGGGTATGCAGGTCCGTGAAGACATTACCGTCATCATGGTTGCACCGAAATGTCCGGGTACTGAAGTACGCGAAGAGTATAAGCGTGGCTTCGGTGTGCCGACATTGATCGCCGTTCATAAAGACAACGATCCTCGGGGTGAAGGTCTGGCATTGGCGAAAGCCTATGCCGTTGGTACCGGTGGTGACCGGGCGGGTGTTTTAATGTCTTCATTCATCGCTGAAGTTAAATCTGACTTGATGGGTGAGCAAACGATTCTTTGTGGCATGTTACAAACCGGTTCATTGTTGTGTTTCGACAAGATGATCGACAAGGGCATGGATGCGGGCTATGCATCAAAACTGATCCAGTACGGCTGGGAAACGGTTACTGAAGCGCTGAAGTATGGTGGTGTGACTAACATGATGGATCGCCTGTCGAATCCTGCAAAATTGAAAGCCTTTGATTTGTCTGAAGAGCTGAAAGTGATTATGCGTCCTCTGTACAACAAGCACATGGATGACATCATGAGCGGAGCGTTTTCTTCCGGCATGATGGAAGACTGGGGCAATGATGATAAAAACTTGCTTGGCTGGAGAAAAGAAACGGGCGAGAGTGCCTTCGAGAATGCCCAGAATACGGATCAAGAAATTTCCGAGCAGGAATATTTTGATCACGGAATCTTGATGGTAGCGATGGTGCGGGCCGGTGTTGAACTTGCTTACGAAACGATGGTTGCAGCAGGTATCAAAGAGGAATCGGCCTACTATGAGTCATTGCATGAAACACCGTTAATCGCCAATACAATTGCACGTAAGAAATTGTGGGATATGAACAATACGATTTCTGATACAGCTGAGTATGGCTGTTATCTTTATAACCACGCTTGTCTGCCATTGCTGTCAGACTTCATGGCTAAAATCGATACGGATGTCATTGGTCGCGGCTTGGGTCTTAATGACGATAGTGTTGATAATCAACGTCTTATCGAAGTTAACGCTGAATTGCGTGAGCATAGCGTTGAGAAAATCGGCCAGACGTTACGTGGTTACATGGGTGCCATGAAAAAGATCGTTTAGATCGCCCCAGCATTGAACGTAGCAGAGCAGTGAACGAAGCGCTGAACACGGCAATGAAGGTAACGGCAGGGTCATTCGATCCTGCCGATGTTAACTGTCTACAAGTCTTAGTATGAATTCTATAGCCATTCAAAACTGCTCGGCGTCATTCTCCGACAGTTTTTCGCTGCGTGACATTTGCCTCACCATAGAACCCGATCAACATTGGGCGATACTCGGTCCGAACGGTTCGGGAAAGTCTGCGATCGCAGCGCTTCTGGCGGGGTTCGGTGAGCTAAAGACGGGCGGCATTGAAGGCTTGCCAAAACGGGTTAGTCTGGTTTCCTTTGAGTCGCAACGAGAATTGATCGAGCGAGAACTCGATCGAGACGAAAGCGATATTACCGATGAGGTTTTTGAAGGTACGCCGGTTCAAGAAATTCTGTTAGAAGATTGCGTTGATCCTCAGAGACTTGAAAGTTTGATTGACCTATTCGAGTTTAGGTCGAAGTTGGAGCGGGGCTTCCGCAATTTATCGACGGGCGAAACAAGAAAAGTACTGTTAATTAAGGCACTTTGTAGTAACCCTGATTTGTTAGTGCTGGACGAACCCTTTGACGGTTTGGATGTCACTTCAACAAAAATCTTAAAATCAATTTTGGACGAGTTCAAACATAAGCATCCGATTGTGTTGGTATTGAATCGATTTGATGAGGTACCTGATTGGGTGACTGACTTCGTTTACACCAAGAGCTTTAGCGAAGGCCATGTCACCTACGGCACCATCGCCCATGTGATTAATCGTGACAATAAGGTGGAAATGGAATCGTTCAATCAGTTGGTCCACCTGACTAAAACGGATCTGATGATTCCTGAGCCCGATCGCTCAGGGGCAATACCCGAATTGAATCCAAACGAGCCGTTAGTGCGCATGAAAGACGTTTCCATCGCCTACGGTGACAATATCATTTTTGAGCATTTGAATTGGCAGGTCGACGCTGGCCAGCATTGGCAGGTCGTTGGCCCTAACGGTAGCGGTAAGACCTGTTTGCTGAACTTGATCACCGGTGATCATCCGCAATGTTATACCAACGATATTTTTGTGTTCGGTTTTCAAAGAGGCCAAGGTGAGAGCATATGGGAAATCAAACAGCACATCGGTTATGTCTCAAGTGCTCTGCAGTGGGACTACCGAGTCAGTATCAACGTAATGAACGTCATTCTGTCTGGCTTCTTTGACAGTATTGGTATGTATCAAAAGGCGACGGATCAGCAGACGCAAATTGCAAGGCACTGGCTCGTATTGCTCGCAATGGATGCGCGCTGGGATCAACCCTTTAACCAGTTAAGCTATGGTGATCAACGACTGATACTGATCGCCCGAGCTATGGTGAAGCATCCACATATGTTGATACTCGACGAACCCTGTCTGGGCTTGGACGATCTAAATCGACAATTGGTACTGGCACTCATTGATCGAATTTGTCGTGGGTCGGAAACGACAGTGCTGTACGTTAACCATCATCAGGAAGACGCGATCAAAGGTATCGATCAAATACTGACGCTGGGCGCCTGTTGAGCATTGCTGTTGCGTATTAACATTCAGTAACGGCGTTGTTGCTGCATTGAGACAGCCCTGTCGAGCGATGCTCACAACAGCATTACCGTACTTTTAGTTTGAGTCTAAATGGTCAAGCGCGGTGCGCGCAGCAGAGAAGCTCGGGTCAACGTCGAGTGCCGCTCGAAACGCTTTAATGGCCTGCTGATTGGCATTAAGTTTTAGTAACACCAAACCTCGATCATAGTGGCTGTTCGGCATATTCGGTCCCAGCTGAACGGCAACGTCTAGGTGTGCGATCGCTTCTAAGTAATTCCCCTGTTCTGCAAACCCTTTGCCTAAGTAGTAGTAGCTTGTCCATAAACCTGGCTGAATATTCAGTTCGCCGGTATAGCGCTTGTCAGAAAACAGCGCGTAGTTCGGGTCAGTCGCTTTCAATGCTTGTTGAAACACGGTAACGCTGTTCTTCCAGTGTGCAATATTCGTATAGGTGATGAGGCTCAGTCCCGTCGCAAAAAGGGTTGCCAATGTAATAGTTGCCATGGGGGTTGTGATTTTCAACGCGGCCAGTTTAGTTCGTTTATTAAGTTGTCCAATCAAGCTGTTCAGGCAGCTGTCAACGAGGGGTACAACGGCAAGAAATAAACCGAGATAGGGTACATAGGCGAAGCGATCGCCCATCGCTTGGCTACCCACTTGCACGATACCAACAACCGGCACCAGTGTGCCAACAAACCAAAACCAACCTACTAAAAGGTAGGGGTGCGAGCGGTAATATCGAATTGCAACGATACTCATCGTCAATAAGAAAATCAGCGGTGCAAGCCAGTTGAGTAACGCCGTTTGGCCTGGGTGTGGGTAATGAATGGCGAGATTGATCGGTAGAAAGGCTTTGATAAAATACTGGCCGTAACCGGCCAAGGCATTACTAACCTTATGTACTAAGCTTAAGTGTCCGCCTGCGTCCATCGCATTGGCTTGTTGTTGAGATGCGAGGGCGATGGCGATCATCGCGACGGTCAGTCCAAATAGCGGTAGTTTTTCTCGAATTAAAGGCCAAAGGCGTTTGGGTAGTTGGCGTAGGAATTCTTTCGCCGAAGCCTGGCTGGGGATCCGATTCAATGGGTAAAAATCGAGTAGCAGTAAGACGAACGGGAGAGTCACAGGCATCGGTTTAGTCATAAGGCCGAGGGCCATCATCAGCGCTGTCCAGACCATCTTCGAGGTTTTGCCAGTTTGCGTATAGCGGACGTAACTCACCAGCGCGAAAAGTATAAAAGTAGTACTTAATAAATTCTTTCGTTCAGCAATCCAGGCCACCGATTCAACGTGCATCGGGTGTACAGCGAACAGTGTCGCCATAATCGCGCAGAGATAGAATTTGAAACCGACTAATCGAAAGAACAACAGGACTAACCAGACGTTCACGATATGAAATAATACGTTGGTCAGATGATGTCCCATTGGGTTGAGTCCAAACAGGCTCACATCCAGCATGTGACTGAGCCACGTGACGGGATACCAGTTACCTAAGTGAAAATGGCTAAATGCAACCATCACGTTGTTGCTGCTTAAACCCGTATTGACGAAGGGATTTAAGACAATATAGGGCACATCGTCGTAGTTCAAAAACTCAAAGCCCAGCACGCGGTAGTAGAGTAGGCAGACCAGAAGCGTCAGCGATATACCAAACAGCATGAAATAGCGGCGCTGAGTTAAATTTGAATTGACTGCCATTGGTGTGTTGATGATGTATATTCCGAGACATAAAAATAAAAAGGTACCTTAGCATGGTGCTTCAACGCGTGTCCTATTGGTGCAGTCATGGTTGATGCTGCCGATACCGAATCAGGTCTCAAGTTTTTTCGACCCTTGGCGATTCGCAACTTCCGCCTGCTGTGGATTGGTTCTGCGTTATCAATGCTGGGCGGTCAGCTGACGATGATTGCGTTCCCTTGGTTAGTATTGAGACTAACCGGCGATTCCTTTGCGATGGGGGCTGTGCTTGCGGCGAGCGGCGTGCCCCGTGCCCTGCTTATGATCTTCGGTGGTGCTTTTACCGATCGATTTACGCCGCTGCGGATGCTGATCTGGATGAATTGGATTCGGATGGCATTGATGCTTATTCTGGCGACACTAGTGTTCACCGGCACTATCGAGATGTGGATGGTTTTTGCGGTGGCCATTGTATTCGGTGCCGCGGATGCTTTTACTTGGCCAGCCTCCAGCGCTATTTTACCTCGATTACTGCCGCCCGAACTGTTTCCTCCTGGTAACTCGTTAGTTCAAGGTATGGGCCAGTTGTCGCAGATGCTGGGTCCGGTTTTAGGTGGTCTCATCATCGCCTATTTTTCAGCCGGTGACGGGATGGCAGTGGAGGATCTGTTGGGTATCTCGATTGTATTCTATCTTGATGCATTCGGTTTTATTATCGCATTGATATCACTCAATATGATGCGGCTTGCACCTGAGGCTGCTCCAACAACTGCGTTTAATGTCGGCACGATACTGCAATCATCTTGGCAGGGTGTTGTCGCAACCTGGAACGACTTTCCTGTTCGCATGCTTGCCTGTATGTTCGCCGTTTTTGCGCTATTTTTTCGCGGTCCTTACCTCGTTGGCATTCCGATGCTTGCACATTCTCGATTCGAAGATGGTGCGCTTTCCTTTGGTTTAATTTCATCTGCCTTTGGGGTCGGTGCGTTAATCGGGCTACTGCTCGCCGGCACGTTAAGACGTCCAGCAGATCATCATATTGGTATGCTTTTATTGGCAGACATCGTGGTGTTGGGCATCGGCCTTGTTGCTTATGCGTTTACGACACACATTGAAGTCGCTATGTTGTTTTCTGCATTGAGTGGTGTTGCCGATGGTTACGTTATTGTCATCATTATCTCCTTCCTGCAGATACGCATACCGCAGGCAATGCTGGGACGAGTGATGTCCGTTATCATGATATTCAATATGGGGTTGTTACCTCTGTCGGCTGCAGTTTCAGGTGCTTTGATTCGAATATCACTGGAAAGTGTTTTGTTGGGGGCTGGGTGTATTTTAATTGGTCTTGCTTTGGTAAGTTCGATGGTGCCTAAAATCAGAACCTTGGGTCTCGGTAACGCTAGTGACACGGGTGACAATACTATCGAGTCTGTCGATGATGATATCGATCCTCATACTTGAAGGCATAATTAGAATAATAAAAGTGAGTAGCGACAAATGAGTAATAAAATATGAGTACTGACAAGGTCTTCTCTGGATTGAAAGTATTAGACGTTGGTACCTGGATAGCCGGTCCCGTTGCCGGTACGATATTGGCGGACTATGGTGCGGATGTCATCAAGATCGAGCGACCTGTAGAGGGTGATCAATATCGCATTCTGTCAGGCCTGCCAACATCGCCAGATGGTGTCACCGACTACATGTGGCAAATGGATGGGCGCAACAAGCGTAGCATTGCGCTGAATATAAAAACCGATGACGGCATTAAGGTACTGCGACAGTTGATTGCCGAATGCGATGTGTATATCACCAACCAGCCGTACTCATTGCGTCGTCAATTGGGATTAGAGTTTGATGACGTGAAAGCAATTAAAGAGAACGTGATATATGCCTCCTTAACGGCCTACGGTGAAGAGGGTCCCGACAGGGAGCGGGAAGGTTTCGATCTTGTCGCTTACTGGGCAAGGTCAGGTTTAATGGATTTAGTCCGTGACCCAGACGGTAAACCTGCCATGGCTTTACCGGGTATGGGGGATCATCCGACGGCTGTCTCGCTTTATGCATCGATTGTGACCGCGTTGTTACATCGCGAACGAACAGGCGAGGGCTCGATGGTGCATACCTCGTTGCTTGCCAATGGTATCTGGTCAGCAAGTTGTATTGCGCAGGCGGGTTTTTCTGGTGATCCGAATACGCTCAATGAAGAGGGCGGTAAGCTGGTTAGTTACGAAAACTATCGCCTACTGAAGTCGAAGCGAAACTTTGCAGCAACGGTCTACGAGACAAAAGATCAGCGTTGGTTTGGCGTAACAATGATTCGCACACCGGAGGAGATTGAATCGTTTTTTGATATTCTGGGTTTTCCAGATTTACTGAACGATGATCGATTTGAAACGCCTGAGTCACGCTTTGAACACAGCGAGTTACTATCGGCTATGGCAACAGAGTCGATTCAAACACGGGATGCACAACAATGGTTGGCTGACTTTTCAGCGGCTGGACTCAATATTGTGTTGCTCGCCAAAGTGGAAGAGCTGATTGATGACCCAATGGTGAAGTGTAATAACATGATCGTAGCGCCGACAGATGAAAGCTCGCCCATGAGCTATGTCATTAATCATCCGGTTAATGTCTCTAGCCTTGATAGGGTAGGTCCAACCCGAGCGCCGGATGTCGGTGAACATAGCGAAGAAGTATTGCGTGGACTGGGCTATACAGATGATCAGATTGAAGAGTTACGCGCACATAACATTATCTAGTCGAAGTCGGTGCAAGTAATTGTTTCAAATGAGTTGAAATGAATTGGAAATCGTTAGAAGTAGTTGGAATGTTTAAGTGACTGAAGTATCAAATCAATTTTCGGATATTATCCAAGCCCTCGATGCAAAAGCGCAAAGGATTGAGACAGACTGCGGCGACGGCAGCATGCCGTTTCGAATTTGGCGACCGCAAGGCCATAAGCCTATCTCTGACGAAGTGATTGTCCTATTGCATGGGGGTTCAGGTTCCTGGACACATTGGATTAGAAACATTGACGTGTTATCAGCCAATCACGAAGTGATCGTGCCCGACCTTCCTGGCCTAGGGGATGCCGCGAGTCTGGCGACGGGTTATGTTCCGCAGGATGCGGCAGATTGTGTCGCAGACGGACTCCGTAAAATACTCGGCGAGCGTCGTTATCATTTGGTTGCTTTTTCCTGGGGTAGTGTTGTCGGCTCACTCGTCGCAGGTGGCCATGCTGAGCAGGTGAAATCACTGATATTAGTAGGACCTGCATCCATGGGTAAAATGCCTCAAAGACCGTCGATGCAACGGTTGATTCCGCGCACAGCAGAGATGACGGTCGACGAGATACAGGCTGCGAACCGTGAAAACCTGGCGAGGCTAATGCTACACAATCGTGAAAAGGTTGATGATTTTGCGGTCTATTTACAAGTGACCAATACGCAGCGAGCCAGATTCAAGAGCCCACAGTTTGCCACCGGTGAATATGTACTTGAAGGCATCAAGGCCGCAACCGCACCGTTGCTGATTCTCTACGGTGAGCAGGACGCATCAGCGGTCCCTAATATTGCAGCCAGAGAAAACAATGGGCGACAGGCACGACCGGATCTGACTTTCGAGGTCCACCCACAGGCGGGTCATTGGCTTCAGTACGAGTCGCCTGATTTTTTCAATCAGCGATGCCTCGCATGGGTTGAGCAACACCGGGCCTAAAGGCTGCTGATTTCAAACTCGCTTTTTTGTTCGGGTTCGCTGGTCAAGTGTTCCTGCTGCACATCCCACAGATTTTTATAGACACCGTTTTTCTTAATCAATGTCCCATGATTGCCTTTTTCAACTATTTGACCATTTTCAATCACAAAAATGTGATCAGCGCCGGCGATGGTCGAGAGTCGGTGGGCAATGAGTATTGTCGTATGTCCGGTCGAAACGTTATCGATTGCATTCATAATGCTGCGTTCAGAAACAGAGTCGAGGGAGGAGGTTGCTTCGTCGAAAACCAAAAAGGTTGGATTCTTCAGAATTGTTCGTGCGATAGCGACCCGCTGTTTTTCGCCGCCAGAGAGTTTCAAGCCGCGTTCCCCTACAACGGTTTCCAATCCCTCAGGCAGTCGTTCCAATAAGTCCCCTAGGTTGGCGAGCTTAGCTGCTGCGATGACTTGTTCGGTTGTTGAGGTAAGGTCGCCGTACTGAATATTGTCGAATAGAGACGTGTTAAAGAGCGTTGCGTCTTGAGGCACGATACCCAATGCCGATCGCAGTTGGTCGAGTTTTATCTGTTTGATGCTGTGTCCATCGACAAGAATGTCGCCCGCATCAATGTCGTACATCCGAAACAGTAAGCGCGCAATGGTGGATTTTCCACCGCCGCTTGGACCAACAAACGCAACCCGTTGGCCAGGCTTGATCGAAAAACTCATGTCTCGCAATATGTTTCTTTGTTTGTCGTAGCTGAAGCTGACCTGTTTGAACTCGATTTCCCCCTTGTTCAATTCGACATCAATCGCAGAGTCGCTGTCTTCAATTTGAGACTGCGTATTCAAAATCTCGAACATGCGTTCAACATCGGTGAAGCAACGTTTTAACTCACGGTATATTCCGCCGAGTTGGTTTAGTGGCACAAAAACCTGTACTGCAAAGGCGTTGATCGCCACCAAGTCGCCGATTGTTAGTTCACCATCAAGCACTTGCATTGCAGCCAGCAGCATCATACCGAACATGCCTGCATGGACAAAAAATGACTGTCCTGCATTTAGCCCCGCCAGTGAATAGCGATTGCGACGTCGAGCAGACTCCCAGATCTCTAGATCCTCGTCGTATCGCAGCGCCTCACTTTCTTCATTGCCGAAGTACTTAACGGTTTCATAATTGATGAGACTATCGACCGCGCGTGTGCCGGCTCTAGAATTTGCGTCGTTTGATTCACGGATAAAGGGCGTTCGCCAGGTGGTTACCTTGACGGTGTAAGTCGCGTAGAAAATGACCGCAACGAGGATAATCGCTGCATAGGACCAGTGGTAGGTTGTCAGCAATACAATCGTTACGCCGCCGACACCAAGGAACATATTCAAAATTTGGAATGTCAGTATGCGCAGCAACGCAGCAATAGCACTGACACCTCGATCCATATCACGGGTAATGCCGCCGGTGCGTCGGGTCAGATGATATTCCAAATCCAATTGATGTAAATGTTTGATGAGCTTTAGCGAAACGCGACGCATCGCTCGCACCGTGACGGTGCCGTAGATCGCCAGGGTCAATTCTCTCAGTGCGACACTGGCGAATCGTATGAAGGCGTAGGCAGCCACCAAGCCCAGCGGCAGTGCCACAATCTGCGCCTGCTCACCAGAAAGTCCATCGACAAGAGCTTTAAGAATGAACGGAAGCGTCAATGTTGCTGCGGTCACAGCCACCAAAATCGACAGAGCACCGAGTATTCGATAGCGATACTCCGAGAAGAAAGGCACGAGCAAAGCCAGCGTCGTCCAATCCTTCTCTGCGAGAAAGACGTTGGCAAAAACACGAGCTTTAAAAATTGATTTTGAGTGCTGCTTCAAAATTGGCAATATCCAGTTGTGGGGAAGGCATGCTTCCGGTCATTGAGCAGTAACTTAAAGCTCGCTATGGGTCAGGTCAAATTCGTTGTGTATATCCCTTTAAACCTAATGGGCTGTATTAGAGCAAGGTTTTGGCGCGATTAATTAATCTTTTATTTAAGGACCAAGCAAACAAGTTATACGTACTACCAGATTGGCTGGTTCAATGACAGGTGAACATCTTGTTAAGATTTGCTTTAATTCGCCGCGAATAAAATTTCGCCCGATCAGCTCTGGCTGTTCGAGGCATGTAACTGGGGAAAGAAATGTCGAAAGTTCAAGAAGTAGACGCGGTGGTTGTTGGCGCCGGTTTTGCGGGTATGTACATGCAATATCGACTCCTTGATGAGGGTCTATCTGTGCAGGGTTTCGAGACGGGGGATAATGTTGGTGGTACCTGGTATTGGAACCGCTATCCCGGCGCACGCTGTGATGTCGAGAGTATGGACTACTCCTACCAGTTCTCAGATGACTTACAGCAGGAGTGGGAATGGTCAGAGCGATACGCGCCTCAGCCAGAAATTCTTACTTACGCGAGTCATGTCGCTGACAAATTCAAGTTACGCGACAACATTAAGTTTAATACGCGTGTTAAGCAGGCGTTATTTGATGAGACCTTAAACAAATGGCGGGTCACGACTGATCAAGGTGATGAGGTCATTGCGACCTACTGCATTATGGCAACGGGGTGTTTGTCGTCGACAAACCTACCAAAGTTTGACGGCTTGGATAGTTTTGAAGGCGATTGGTATCACACCGGTCTGTGGCCACATGCCGGTGTCGACTTTACCGGAAAGCGAGTTGCCGTTGTCGGCACTGGCTCCTCTGCCATTCAATCGATCCCGGTGATTGCAGAGCAAGCGGGGCACTTGACCGTGTTCCAGAGGACCGCCAACTTTTCGATTCCCGCACACAACGGTCCGCTAGCGCCGGAGTACATTGCGCAGGTTAAAGGCAACTATGCGCAGATTAGAGCGGAGAATAATGATACCGCGGTTGGCTTTGGTGCGCGTTGGGCGAGCAATGATGACTCGGTCTTTGACGCCGATGAAGATGAGCGTAAGCGCATGTTTGAAGAAACCTGGGCACGCGGTGGTTTTCAGTTTATGAGTGCCTTTGGCGATCTAGGTTTAAATACGGATGCGAACGAAATTGCCGCTAACTTTGTCAGAGAGAAAATACGTGGAATTGTTAAAGATGCTAAAACCGCAGAGTTATTGTCGCCTAAGCAAGTTCTCGGGTGTAAACGTCTGTGTGTAGATACCGGTTATTTTGAGACCTTTAACCGCGATAATGTCGAGCTGGTCAACGTCAAAGATCATCCGATTGAACGCATTACGCCAAAAGGTCTCGTGACCAATGGCGAAGAACACAGCTTTGATATTATCGTGTTCGCAACAGGTTTTGATGCAATGACAGGTAGCTTGTTGAGTATCGATACGCGCGGAAGAGACGGTCTTAAATTGAAAGATAAGTGGGAGGCTGGACCGCGTACTTTTCTTGGACTGCAAACCCATGGTTTCCCTAATCTGTTCACCATTTCTGGTCCGGGTAGCCCCTCAGTGCTGACCAATATGATTGTTAGCATAGAACAACATGTCAATTGGATTGCGCGCTGTATTCTATATATGCGAATGAATAGTAAGCAGGTGATCGAAGCGGATCTTGAGGCGGAGAATGAATGGGTAGAGCATACCAATGACCTAGGAAACGGTACCTTGTATCCCTCCTGTAACTCTTGGTATTTGGGTGCCAATATTCCTGGCAAGCCAAGGGTATTCATGCCTTATGTAGGCGGGTTTCAAGTTTATTCGCAGAAATGCGAAGAGATTGCCAATACTGGCTATCGGGGTTTTGACATGCGCTAATGATCTATCATCTTGGTGGGCTGATCTTGGCGACAAGCGGGCTTTAACTCAAAATTGATGCGGCGCTAATTTTTAGTACTAACATCATAATCAAAAAGGCCAATCTAATAGATTGGCCTTTTTGAATGACTTCGATTGGCTTTGCAGCGACATTTTATATCGATTGCAGTGCCGCGGTATTAACGCTATTTCTTCGCGCCTCGTGCCATCGCTTCGAGAATCAATCTCTTGGCTTCTTCAGCGTCTCCCCAACCTTCGATTTTTACCCATTTGCCAGGCTCAAGATCTTTGTAGTGCTCGAAGAAGTGTTCGATTTGATGCAATGTGATTTCTGGCAGGTCGGTATGGTTTTTTACATTGTCATACCGGCGTGTCAGTTTAGATGTGGGTACGGCAACAATTTTTTCGTCGCCACCGGCCTCGTCGGACATCTTCAATACACCAATCGGACGACAGTTAATAACGGCCGCAGGTGTAATCGCGCGAGTGCTGGCGACGATTACGTCGACCGGGTCGCCGTCGTCAGACAACGTATTTGGCACGAAGCCATAGTTACCAGGGTAACGCATTGACGTATACAAGTAGCGATCGACGAAGAGTGCGCCAGAGGCCTTGTCCATTTCATATTTGATCGGCTCGCCGCCAACGGGTACTTCGATAATGACATTGATGTCGTTTGGGGCATCTGTGCCCGCAGGTATTGCATCGAGATTCATATAGGTTCCGGCATTTGGTTAAAAAAATTTTAGTGAAAAAGTGAACAGTGAAATTTTATTCGCGTTAAATGGCGCGCATTATTGTGATCGGCAGGAGTGAAATCAAGCCCCATTTGCAATTGACTTGTAAGGTTACTAATGTCGGGTCTTATTTTTTGTAGCATCACCCCTTTGGATCGGGCTAGGAGCACTGACGCCATGAGTCATCTGCATTGATATTGATACCTAAAGACCTGACCAACGGGGCTGTTGTGGGTATGATTGCGCCTCTTCACCGAATATCGGTGCATTGACACGGTGGTCCAATCAATTTTGCAAGGTTCATGTATCGAACATGCCTTGTTTGCAGCGTCGTTCGAAGTCATTCATCAGTCTATTTAACATCAACCTGAGCCTGCCAATCGTATTGCTGTAAAAGCGCCAAAACAGTGCGAAAGAAGAAGGCTGCCGATCTCGGCTAATACTCGCAACAAAGCGCGGTCTTTATTATCTCAAAGGACAATTGGAAGCTTACTTGAAATATTATTTAAAACGTCGTCACCCAACCCGTCGTTATGCCTGTCTCGTTGACTTTGAAGCGAAACATTATCGATGCTAAAGCTATCCCCAACGTGGCCCTTTAATCCCGCTAAGGTTCCTTTTTTTTACGGCTGGATAATTTGGATCTTTAGCACCCTTGGGTACTTGTTTAGCATTCCTGGCCAAACCATGGGCATGGCGGTATTCACCGATGCGTTTATTGATACGCTGGGTATGTCTCGGACCGAATTGTCCATGGCTTATCTATTTGGCACTGTAGGCTCATCGCTATTTTTGACGCGAGCCGGCAAGCTTTACGATATACATGGCGGCCGCATCATGATCACCTTATCCAGTCTGGTTTTGGGTTTGATGGTGTTGTTCTTAAGTTTTGTCGATGTCATGGCTGATCTATTGGGTGGTGGTGCATTTGTGTTAATGCTGATTGGTTACTTCGGGGTCAGATTCTCTGGTCAAGGCGTACTGACAAGTTGTTCTCGTAACGTCCTACTGCATTGGTTCGTCAAGCGGCGAGGCCTTGTTACAGGTATTCGCGGTATTTTCGTTTCCTTCGGCTTCTCCATTGCGCCGCTGTTGATTGCATGGCTCATGTTAAGTGTGGGTTGGCGCGGTGCGCTGTGGTCCATGGCTGCACTAGTTGGCATCGGTTTCTGCATACTTGCGCTTGTGTTTATCAGGGATAAACCGGAATCAATCGGGCTGTTGCCGGATGGCGAGCAACCTTTGCCCGGCGACAAGGCGAGCTCAATTGCGGTTGAGCACAAAAATAAGAGCTTAGCGCAGGCAAGGCGTGATCCGGTTTTCTGGATCTACAGTGCCAGCTTAGGCATGCATGCGCTGTTTGGTACCGCATTGACGTTTCATGTGGTTTCAATATTTGAGGAAGCAGGGCGATCGAAAACCGAAGCTTTTGGCTATTTTCTCCCCTCAGCAGTTTTCTCTACTGTGATGAATCTATTCGCCAGCTGGCTTATTGATCAACATCGACTGAAGCCATTCCTGATTAGTATGTTGGTACTGTTTCTACTGGGTGCATACGGGTTGCTGAATCTGGACACTGCTTGGGGATTTTGGTTACTTGCCGCTGGCTTTGGTGCCGGTGGAGGGTTGTGGGGCGTGATTTCAAACCTGGCTTATATCCGACTTTATGGGCCGCTAAATTTGGGCGCCATTTCAGGCTTGAATACCTCGTTGACGGTATTTTTGAGTGCCGTTGGACCTGCAGCGTTTAGTCTCGCGTTGGATTTTTCCGGCGATTATCAATTAGTCATCAAAGTCTGCATAGCGGCATTGGTGCTTTTGCTACTCACTGCAATGTTAGTCAAGCAGGACGAATTGGCTGAATCAGCTTACTGATTTATAGGGCTGCAACGTTTCATGCCCTAACGGCTGCCAGAACCTACTGAGGTACCTTGGTGATCGCCTAAAATATTTGTTTAACACTAAAGCGAGGTTTTGGGCTTCTACCAGACCTGTGCTTTTCGATCAGCTTAACGACGTCTGGACGCGATTTCTTTGCGTCGATTTTAAGCTTGCAAAGTACCAATATTGCATTGGCAAAGTGAGGCGTTGATAACAACAAGCCGGACGCATACTGCGTTTTATATTGCTGTGCAACTGCCATGGCAGCCTTGGTCGACAAATGATTCTGAATGATAAGGCCTTTGCGACTTAATCGGCCATGCAATCGATCCATCCACAATTTATTCACTAAAAACGGTCGCTCTGGATCATCTGGTGCATCAACAAAGAGGTCGTCAACAATGATATCGAAATGTTTTCTTGAGTGCTTTACCCAATCGAATGCGTCCGCTTGGAACAGCGTCAGGTTAGCGTAGTTGAGTTTAAAGAAGCGCTGCGCGATTTTGATGTGTATGGGGTCATACTCGATGCCAATAATTGTCTTGGGCGTTACCAGTTTTTGTAACTGGTGAATCGCCGTGCCGCCGCCGACTCCTAACATGAGCACACTATTGGGTTTGCGCTGCAGATTAATAGCATAAAATAATGCAGGAATACTCAGTAGATCCCACATCGCGCCGGTGAAGACATGCTTGGGGTTGTACTGGGAATGAAAGGCACGATTTGTATATAAGCGTATCGAGTCACCCGCTGTTCTCACTTCGTACTGCGTATTGCCTTTTTTTGTTGTCCACAAAAGTGCCATAAACTATTGGATAACCCCTGTTTCAAAGCCGTCAAGACTGGTCTGATTCTTTTTTTTCCAATAGGCTTCGATACCCGTCGGTCCTTGCTTGGTTGCCCAGTTCTTTAGGGTGTCGCGCTCTGAGATGAAATCCATATGCGGTACAGCAAAGCCGCAGGAGGTTTGCACCATCTCGATTTCCATCTCGTAGATCTGACGAGCACCGGTGGTCTCGGGGAACTGGCCAATCATGTCTTGCCACTGAGCGTCGCGAGGGTGAATGGTCTTTGCTGTGCCGTACAGACGTAGAATGAGGGGTTGCTTGTCGTAGGAGCAAAACATGACGGTCATGCGATTGACACGTTGTAGGTGTGCAGCGGTTTCATTGCCGCTGCCGGTGAGGTTCAACCATAGTAGTTTGTTTGGTCCAAGGACTTTTAGGCTGTCGCGACCTTTAGGGGAAAGGTTAACGCGGCCCGATTCAGCCGCCGTGCCAACGAAAAATAAATGCTGCGCTGCGATGAATGCTATCTGTTTGTCGTCAAGTTCGGAGTATTGGCTAGACATAAAAATTCTCTGTTCGCGTAGCTAATGCGTGGCATCAATATTGATGATAATGCTGATGATAATGATAGACAGCTTATCGACTTGTTCATTACAATTCTCGCAGATTAGCCCGATTATGCAGCTTTGAAGAGGCAGGCGACGCCACTTATTGCGAATACTCAACTGAGTTAGGAAGTAACCATGACAGACGCAGCGAGAACACCGGAAAGCAATTTTGCAGACTTGGAAGATTTTGCCTACACGCCCAATTACCATCAATGGCATGACCTTCGGATGCATTATATCGATGAGGGACCCAAAGATGGGCCGGTGATGTTATTGATGCATGGTATGCCGACCTGGAGTTACCTTTATCGACACATGATTCCATTGCTCGTCGATGCAGGATATCGGTGTATAGCGCCCGATCATATGGGTTTTGGGCGGTCTGATAAGCCCAACGATGTGCATTGGTTCACGATTGCCCGACATACTGAAGTGCTAACAAGCCTAATTGTTGAGTTGGATCTGCAAGACATTACCTTACTCTGTCAGGACTGGGGAGGGCCGATTGGGCTGGCGCAAGCTGCCACCATGCCTGACCGTTTTAGTCGGCTGACCATCATGAACACCTGGTTGCATCACGAAGAGTTTGAGTACAGTGAAGCCATTAGACACTGGAACCAAAACTGGAAAGACAACGGGTTGTTCTGCCGCGAGAAGCCAGACGTCGGTATATTGCTGGTGTTGAGCGCTGGATTGATTGGTACTGACGTCATGGTGCCAACCCTGATTGAGAACAAAAAACCGGACCTCGAAGGTGAAGCGGCAAAGATGTATCGCGGCTTCTCAGCACCTTACCGAGGCCTTGAAGATGATGCCTATAATGGTTTCCGTCGCTTCCCCTTGTCCATACCGTTTGATGACTATCTAGGGGGCAATGGACCGGCTCAGACTTATCATTACCAGACATTACTGAAGTGGGATAAACCCGTGCACTTTATCTGGGGCTGCAGTGATGATGTCTTCACCGAGGAGTGGGGGCGTAAGTGGGCAGGGCAAATGAATGCCAGCTTCGATGCGATTCCCGCCGCCGGACATTTTCTACAAAACACCCACGGCCCGGAAGTTGTCGATTTTTTACTGAAAAGGATTGAATCAGAATAGCGTCAGACTATTCATAAACTGTCCACTGCTTGTCCCAGTCGATAGACTTCAGTCAGACTTCATGCAGCGAAATCACGCGCGGCGGCCCGATGGGTTACTTTTGGTGCCCTGAGAGCCCAGCACATCGGTGAAAGCAGCACGGCTGTCTTCAAGGCAGTGTTTTCTGCTCGCAGAATAAAACCTGAGTCTTGCTCGAAACATTTTATTTAACCGCCGCTGAAGGCGATTTATAAGGGCGGCTGAAGGCGCTTTATGAGAGCCGCTGAAGGCGCTTTATAAGAACTGCTGAAGGCGCTTTATAAGAACCGCTGAAGGCTCTAATTCTGCAGCCATTCTCCTGAGACCAGATGGAGCCCTTCAGGTTGTGGCTGGAAGCCGAGTTTTTGATAGAAACCCACCGCATCGTCGGTTTGTAGGTAAATATGCTGGCCGGGGACACTTTCGATTAGCATCTCCATCATTTTTGTTGCAATACCTTTGTTGCGAAATTGACTCTGGGTCCATACATCGACGACATAGCAGTTGCAGACGCCGTCAGACAAAGCCCGGGCGGTGCCGATGCAGCGCTGTTGATTCATTGCGTACACGACTCGCTGACTATGCGCGAATGAGTCTCTGAGTTGTTCGATCGTTCGACCATTGTGGAAATCGTCCTGCTCAAGATCGAGCTTAAGTAGGCCCCAGTCGATTTCAATACTGTCAATTGTGTAACGAATTGCCATTAGCTATGTCCAACTAGTCATCGATAAGACATTCTTTGCGAAAATCCGGTCCAGCGCAAATGCATAAACTTTATGAAAAAGCTTCTGCGCAAGACTCTGTCGCGTTAAGAAGTAAGTTATCATTGCACCTCAATTAAGGGTTATCCGTTTTATGAACACTAGAATTATTGCGTTAGTCGTTCTGGCTGCACTCGTTAGTGCATTTTTCTATTTTGATCTATCCAGTTATCTGACGCTCGAGTACATAAAATCGCAACAGGCTGCGTTAGATGCCGAGGTTTTAAGTAATCCGCTGAGGGCGGCTGCCATTTATTTTGTCATCTATGTGTTGGTTGCTGCCTTGTCCTTACCCGGTGCTGCAATCATGACCCTTTTAGGCGGTGCTATCTTCGGCTTGGGCTGGGGGCTTTTGATTATCTCGTTTGCGTCTACCATTGGCGCAACGCTTGCCATGTTAGTCGCTCGATTTATTTTTCGTGATCAAGTCAGAGCCCGCTTCGGTAATCAGTTAGGACCAATTGACCGTGGCATCGAAAAAGACGGCGCGTTTTATTTATTCACGCTTCGGCTTGTGCCTATTTTTCCGTTCTTTCTTGTCAATCTGCTGATGGGTGTCACCGCGATATCTGCGCCGGTATTTTTTATCGTCAGCCAAATTGGTATGTTGGCAGGTACCGCGGTATTCGTTAACGCGGGCACCCAACTGGCTCAGATTGAAGATCTAAGTGGGATATTGTCACCCGGACTGTTCTTCTCTTTTGTTTTGCTTGGGGTTTTCCCCTTAGTTGCGAAGAAAATTGTTGAGGTTGTGAAAGCGAATCGCGTGCTGCGAGGATATACGAAGCCTGCTAGTTTTGAACGCGACGTGGTTGTTATAGGTGCGGGTTCTGGCGGGTTAGTCGCCGCACTAATCATTGCGACTGTGAAGGGTAGTGTCACCTTGATCGAAAAAAACAAGATGGGTGGGGATTGCCTCAATACCGGTTGTGTGCCAAGTAAATCGATTATTCGTTCCGCCAAGCTAGCGGCGGATATGAAGTCCGGTTCCGCATTGGGTATGAAAGACATGACCCCTGACTTTGAATTCAAAGATATCATGCAGCGGGTCCACTCAATCATTAAAACGATCGAGCCCCATGACTCGGTTGAGCGTTATGAAAGCCTTGGTGTTAATTGTGAAATGGGTGAGGCAAAAATTCTCTCGCCTTATGAAGTTCAAGTAAATGGAAAAATTATCACCACCAAGAACATCATCATCGCCGCTGGTGCATCACCGTTAGTGCCCGATATCGACGGCATTGAGGACGTCGATTATTTGACATCAGATTCCTTGTGGGAGATAGAAACGCAACCCAATCGACTGGTTGTGCTGGGTGGCGGACCTATCGGTTCAGAGATGACACAAGCGTTTGCACGACTGGGCAGCCAAGTTACTCAAATTGAAGCCGCCGATAGAATTTTGTCACGAGAAGATCCTGAGATCTCCGCAATGATGACTAAGAAGTTTCTCAGCGAAGGTATCGACGTTCGCTTAAGTACGCGCGCTGTTGCAGTGCGTCAGCATGAGGGTAAGAAATTCCTTGTGGTTGAAACCCAATCGGGCAAAGAAGAAATAGAATTTGATGAATTGTTAGTTGCCGTCGGCCGAAAGGCGAATGTAACTGGCTATGGCCTTGAAGACCTAGGCGTCGAGATTGGCCCTCGCGGTACGGTGGCAGTTGATGAATATCTGAAAACCAACTTCCCTAACATTTATGCCGTAGGGGACGTTGCAGGTCCCTATCAATTCACCCATACAGCTTCACATATGGCTTGGTTTGCTGCTGTAAACGCGCTGTTCGGCAGTTTCAAGAAATTCAAAGTGGACTATTCTGTGGTGCCTTGGGCGACGTTTACCTCGCCGGAAGTTGCCAGAGTTGGCATCAACGAGACGGAAGCGAAAGAGCTGGGTATTGATTTTGAAGTGACGAACTACGATATCTCTGGACTTGATCGCGCCCTAGCAGATCAGACCGCTAACGGTGTTGTTAAGGTGATCACGCCGCGCGGCAAAGACAAAATATTAGGTGTGACGATTGTTGCCGATCATGCCGGTGATGTGTTGAGCGAATATGTATTGGCAATGAAACATGGTTTGGGACTTGGCAAAATTATGGGCACCATCCACATTTATCCAACCTTGTCCGAAATGAATAAATTTGCAGCCAGTGAATGGCGCAAAGCTCATAAGCCCGAATGGGCATTGGATCTGTCAGAGAAGCTGCTGCGTTTTCTAAGAAATTAGACATGGGGCTATGGAGTCTGTTTGACGTTACACCGGCACATCGTTTTTGCGTGCCGGTTTGGTCATGCCATTTTTATAGAATCACCGAGTGCAAGATCGCCTTGATGCGAAATACGCGCGTCTAAGATTTTTCCTTTAGCTTTTGAAGAATCAAATCAATTTCAGCGTCGTCTGGAAAACCCTTCGAATCAACTGTCTTTGGCAGCTTTTGAAGCGTGCTGATGGTCAGTTGTATTTGTCGATAGTATCGACGGCAGTTTTTGCAGTACAACAAGTGCAAGCGAAACTTTAAACGTGATGCAGAAGATGTTTTACCTTCGAGGTGATCCGTTGCAGTCTCTGAAATGTTTTTGCAGGTCAGCATATCAGGTCAACTTGTCAGGTTAATCTTAGTGATCATTCGGTACAACATTCACCTGTTTCCTGGAAGTGTTCAATGACTTTGTATAAGCGATTTCGGGCACGGTGAAGCAGGACCCTTACGTTGGACTCTGAAACGTCGAGAATGTTACAGATCTGTTTAAGAGAATATCCCTGGCGTTCTTTCAGGTTTAATGTCGCGCCCTGTAAGGCAGGCAACAGGCCTATGGTGTGGTCCAAACATGACTTGAGCTGACGTGTTGAGAGCAATGTTTCCGGCGAATCAACCTGCCAGTCAGACGGCGGCTGACCCCAGTGTCCCGCGTCGTCAAAGCGTGATTGCATATCAGGATCGTCGCCGGTGAGAGCCTCGAGTGATACCTCACGTTTTTCTTTTCTCAGCCTAGTTTTTGCTTCATTAGCGACAATTGTCAATATCCACGATTTCAGAGCACTTCGTCGCTGAAATTTGGCGATCGATTTCATTACTGAAAACCAAGCTTCTTGCACAACTTCATCGGCGATTTTCATTCCCACGATCCCCTGCGCGAGCGCAAACATTGGACCTTGGTATTGCTTGATGGCAAACCTGAATGCGGCCTCATCCTGTCGAATGAGTGCAGGGATCAAATTGTCCTCTGAAGTATAATCAATAGGGGTTGTCGCGGTATTCATGGTCAGTATAAGAGATGGCTGAAGTGGAGATTGTAACAGCTAAAATTGGCAAAGAGAGAAACGGTTTGGGCCGGGCGCTTTGCACTTTTTTGTTGCTGGTGCATACTGCATGGACAAAAATCGATGGGAATAACGGTAATGAAGACAGGTTTAATGATTGGTGCCAGTGATGGTCCGGACGGAACAATTGAGGGGCTCGTGAAGCTGGCTCAGGATGCGGAAGCACAGGGTTTTGAAAGCCTCTGGATGGCCAACATTTTTGGTCTGGATGCGATATCGACGCTGGCCATACTCGGTCATATGACGAGCAAAATTGAACTGGGCACGGCCGTCACACCCACTTATCCGCGTCATCCTACGGCCATTGCACAACAAGCATTGACAACAGGCGCAGCATCGAAGGGTCGTTTTAGTCTGGGTATTGGCTTGTCGCACCAAGTTGTTATTGAAGGTATGTTAGGGTTTTCCTATGACAAGCCCGCCAAACATATGCGGGAATACCTCAGCATATTAGGTCCGCTGTTAAAGGGTGAGACCGTTTCCTTCGCGGGCGAACAATTTAATGTCAATGGCGTTACTTTAGATGTGCCAGGTGCAGCAAACGTGCCTGTGCTCGTCGCTGCACTGGGTCCTGTTATGTTGAAGCTTGCGGGCCAATTGGCGGATGGAACGATTACCTGGATGACCGGACCTAAGACCTTGGAGTCTCACATCATCCCAAGTATTAATGCCGGTGCGCAAAGTGCGGGCAAACCGACGCCGAAAATCGTCGCAGGGTTTCCAGTTGTGCTGACGAATGATGAAGCAGGCGCGAGAGAAGCGATTGGTAAGACTTTACAGATCTATGGTCAACTGCCGTCTTATCGCGCCATGTTGGACAAAGAGGGCGTAGCGGGGCCAGCTGAGCTCGCGTTTGCGGGAAACGAGGCGAGTATCCGAGCTAAGATACAGCAACTGAAAGATGTTGGTGTCACTGACTTTACAGCTGCAATTGTGGCGACCGACGAAGGTGCTTACGAGCGTACGCAAGCTTTCCTCGCGTCAGAAATCTAGCAGCATGGTTTGTAAAAAAGCGAGTCTTTATGGCTCGTTTTTTTTGCCTCCTTTTTGCTTTAACGTTACTGACGATAAAAACAACCGATAAAATGACTGGTTAAGGGATGCAAATGATATTGAGAGAAGCTTTCTATCGATGGCAAAAAGGGGTTTTGACGATCGGCCTGTGTCTGGGTATTTCAGCCACTGGCATCGGTGTATCAGCGCAGTCAAGACAAGGCAGTATAAGCCCAGAGCAAACAGGTTCGTCTTTGCTTGAAACCCAATTAGCGAAAGATCAAAAGGTGCTCTCGTTGGCGCGTCAAGTTATCGCTACAGCACGCTACGGTACACTCGTTACTATTGATGACGAAGGTCAACCGCGAACAAGAATTGTTGATCCGTTTCCACCGGATGATGAATTTGTCATCTATGTGGCGACTAAGCCTGTAACAAGGAAAGTTGAGCAAATTCGAGGTAATGACAAAGTGA
This sequence comes from uncultured OM182 clade bacterium, assembly GCA_905182025.1. Lineage (GTDB taxonomy): Bacteria > Pseudomonadota > Gammaproteobacteria > Pseudomonadales > Azotimanducaceae > JAHRVQ01. The sequence continues at coordinate 36,734 of CAJJAA010000002.1, read as the reverse complement.
GTTTGTTCTATTTTGATGCCGACGGCCGAAATTCAGTTTCAGTTATGGGACGAGCGAAGTTGATTGAAGATCTGGATCTGAAGCGGCAAATGCGACGCGACGCCGACAGCGCAAAGATTTATCCTGATTTCCCTGATGACTATCTGCTGATCAAAATTATACCGACTCGGGTAGAGGGTTTATTACCGGGTTATCGTGGCGACCGTGAAACGTGGGTGCAGGTAGGCGTTAACTTCGAAGAGGCGCGATAAACGAATAGCGCTTAATAAATCGCGTTTAAAACTAAATCTATTGCTTTAACACGTTGTTCTGACTGCGATAGCTATAAGACATCGGCCAGATGGTAGGTCCATCTGGGATTTTCACTTCCTCAATCAAGTTAAAGCCCTGCGATAAATAGAAAGAAATGCTGTCCTTGTTGGAGCACTCCAAATAGACCGGTGTTTTATCGACACCGGATGCAGGCAGATTTTCAGTGATGGGTGAGAGTAAGCGTCTGCCGATTCCTTGACCTTGAAAATCAGGGTCGGTGGCGAGATAGGTCAGATGCCAGAATGGCCTTCTCGGTTTGTAATTTTCCATCACAGCTTGGATTTTTGAAGCGCGACTGATATTTCCCTTCAGCAACCAAGCCAATTTAAGAAATGTGTTTAGCTGCGAAGGTAGACTAAGTCGATGTCCGGGGGATTCCCACAGAGAAACCCCACGTTCTTCGCTATCGGTAAAACAGCTTTGGCTATCGGTTGTTTTGCTTAGAATATGCGAAAAAAGCGGTAAGGCTGCTCGATCGTAATCAATGTCGGCGGGGAGTATCCAGCGCATAACCGGATCGTCACGAAATGCGCGTTGGAGTACATCAGCAAGGACAGTGACGCGCGAGTTGGTTGCGACTTGGGCTTGCATGCCTTTTACCTGCTCCCCGTCTCGTTAGCGTCTTGAGTTACCTACGGTGTCTTTAAAGCTCACTCGATGAGGCGATGACTTTAGTGACAATACCGTAGTCAATCGCTTCGTCTACTGACATCCAATAGTCCCTGTCGGTATCTTTCTCAACTTGCTCAACAGGACGACCTGTTTCATCCGCAATCAGCTTGTTGATGCGGGCCTTAGTCTTAATGATTTGCTCGGCCTGAATACTGATATCCGTTGCATCGCCCTGTGAACCGCCAGAAGGCTGATGTACCAGATAGCGTGTATTGGGTAATGAGTAACGATTTTCCTTCTTGGCAGCGAGATAGATCGTGGTTGCAGCGCTGGCAACCCAGCCTGTTCCTATGACGCGAACCTCTGGCTTTATAAATTTGATCATATCGTAGATAACATCACCGGACTCAACATGTCCACCGGGAGAGCTGATATAGATATCAATGTGCTCGTCACTATCGGCAGCAAGTGCTAGCAGCTGCTCGGTAACTGCCCGTGCAACCTTCTCATTAATACCACCAAAAATTGATATGGATCTCGACTTGAATAACTTCTCGTCCAGAAAGCTCACATTAGGTATTTTGGCCTCTGGCGTTTCGTCGTTCCTCATAGCGGATATTCCTTAAATAAATGCAAATGTAGCAAGCGCGCAAGAATAACAATGGTGTCGATCTATTTCCACCCGCTTACGCGATCGAAATGACACGGGTGCTGGTGCACCTGCTGTGTCTAGCTACAGGAGATTGGGGCAAGTTCATGAATTACAAGGTTTAAGCAAGACTAGACAGCTTTTTCTATTGATTTTGAATGGCGCAATCCGGCATTGTGAGGGACGTAACAATTATCAAAAGTTCGGATAAGAGAGGTTAAAGAAATGGACGACTTGAAATTAGGTATTCAAATGGGCTACTGGGGAGCGGGTCCAAACCCCAATACTGTCAACATGGCGGTGACTGCTGAAAAACTAGGCTATGACGCGATATTTACTGCGGAGGCGTGGGGCTCAGATGTTTTTACACCGTTAGCATGGATTGGTGCCCACACGAGTCGCATTCGCCTAGGCACAGCGGTTGCACAACTTTCTGCACGAACCCCAACCGCGACGGCAATGGCAGCGCTAACGCTGGATCACCTGTCAAACGGTCGAATGATATTGGGCTTGGGTGTATCGGGTCCGCAGGTCGTGGAGGGCTGGTACGGCCAGCCTTTTGCTAAACCTCTTTCAAGAACCCGTGAGTACATCGATATCATACGTCAAGTCATGGCGCGTGAAGCGCCTGTGTCGAATGAGGGTGGCAAGCACTATCCATTACCGTACCGTGGCGAAGGTTCTTGGGGGCTTGGTAAGTCACTCAAACCCATTACGCACCCACTACGCAGTGATATGCCGATTTTTCTCGGTGCAGAAGGCCCGAAAAACGTCACGATGGCAGCAGAGATCGCTGACGGCTGGTTGCCACTTTACTACTCACCTTACCGTCAGGAGGTTTACGCGGATCAAATCAAAGATGCTAAACCGGGTTTTGAGATATGCCAAGGCGTGACGATCAATATTTGCGATGATGTTGAACAGGGCTTGATTCCAATTAAGCATAACCTTGCGCTGTATATTGGTGGTATGGGCGCGAAAGACCGTAATTTTCATACTGAGCTGATGGGTCGGATGGGGCTTGAAGCGGAAGCACGAAAAATTCAAGATTTATTTCTAGCGGGTAAAAAAGACGAAGCTGTGATGGCTGTTCCTACTGCCTTTGCAGATGAAATCTCGCTCGTCGGTCCAATTGACCGTGTTAAAGATCGGCTTCAAGCTTGGCGAGAAACACCGGTTACATCGTTGCTTGTGAACGCACGTAATGAACAGCAAATCCAGCAGATGGCTGAAATCGTACTGGGTTAAATTAATAGGCGCTAGGGCGCGTATTTGTTGCACAGGGGCGATTGAGCTTTATTCGGTAAATTGATTTTGATGAGTACAGAGCGTTCATTTTTAATCCGGCGCGCCGAGCAAAGCGATACGGCTGCGCTGGCTTTGCTGCTCTTGGATGAGTCTTATCCTATTGATCTTAAGGTGATGGGTGATGCAGAAAAATCAGTCGGCGAGCAATTTACGTATCTGATTGAAGACACTAAACCCTTTGGGTTCGTTAGTGCTGGCCGGTCGGATCTCGGCGAGTCGTCGATGGGTCAAATCGCTGCACTGTATCTTGCCCAGGAATATAGATATCAAGGCATCGGCCGAAAATTACTCGTGCGGGGTTTGAGTGTTTTAAAACTTAGAAATTTCGACTCAGCCCATATTTGGGCTGATGCTGAAATAGCTTGCCCGTTTGCTTCCTTAGGGTTTGAGCCTGATGGAAGTCGTCGGGCAGTAAACGGTAAAAATATTTTTCATCAAATCGGCTATCGATTGAGTCTAGGGGCCTACTTTTAGCGTATACTTTAATCTAACAGTTAGTCGTAGAAATATATTCTTCATTCAGTGGGCGTGAACGGGAAGTCACCTCACTTAAGAAGGGTAGCGGTAATGGATGTAATGTATGAGTCAACGCTATGTTGAGTTTTTGAACTTAGTTGATATGTTTCGATCAGGTGCTTTGTCAGCGGATGACGTCAGAAAGTTGAGGCTAGACCCTGATTGGGAATTGAAAAAAACCTTTCTCAAAGTGCTATATGAAGAAGTATACGAAGATTTCTTTGAAGGGGTTGCGCACAACCGATTTGCTGAACTGTTATCATAGACCGTTCAGGCGCCTTTGAAGACAAGCGTCGCGCCTTATATCCAAGCTAAGGTAGCCCAGACGGCTAGAGCCGACAGCGCACTCAAACCGTCTGTTACAAGGCGGAAAGTCGCCGGCAGTTATAAGCTGGGCATGGTAGGTTCATCAACATGCGAGAGAGGCATCAGGCAGGGCGTACCCGGTTTGCATTTAACCGATTTTGACGTCCTTTTATCGCGCTCCGGTTTGTCTTTCATCAGATCACGCTTCTGTAAATTCTCACATCGCTGAATTCTTTAAATTCGTCTAGATCGGGCACCGTTGAAGCTGTGATGCGGTCAATGATTTTATATCCTTTTAGTAAATCTGATTTGACTCTTGAATCGGCAATAATGATTTCGTGTGCGATATCTTTTAGTTCGTCAATCCAGGAAAAATTTTCCCGGTCATAAAGGACATCTGCGGCGATAATAATATCCACATGGCCGGACAACGCATCAATGTCTGCCAAGAGCTCGATGTCCACGTGGTTAAGTTTGGCGTTCTCCGCGCAAGCGTCGAGGGCGTGTGGATCAATATCACAGGCTATGACCCGCTGTGCACCCGCCAGTTTCGCCGCGATAGCGACAACGCCCGAACCCGCGCCAAAATCGAGTACTGATTTGCCAACAAATGTTTGCCTGTGAGCCAGAATGTGTCGTGCCAACACCTGACCGCTAGCCCAACAAAACGCCCAATAGGCCGGTTCGTTAATAATGGCCATCATGTCGTCGTGATCAAGCCGACCCTTAGGATAATCTTCCGACAAGAGATACAGAAGCAGGGGATCTTTGGAATCGTCCGTACAGGGTAAAGCGGCGCACACGATATTGGCCGCTGCGATTGTTTTTCGAATGTTGGATTGAAGTAGCTTTGACAAGGTGCAGTCGACTAAATACTCGGTATTTAATGATCGCCTTTGCTAGCCTTGCTCGCAATAGGTAGTCTTGCAAAAGGTCGGATTGCTGATGAGTAACAGGTCGTTGTTGAAAATGTCATTTTTCAAAACATCATTATTGAAAGATTTTATCGAACTTCCTCAACAACAGGAGGTTACCCAGAAAAGTTATCGGCGTGAGCTGGTGACCGAGTTGACGGTACCTATGTCTTTTGCCGTGATGGAGGGAGGCTTCGTCGGGGTTGTCGCGGATAAGTTATACCAAGTTGAGCCTTGGGTTCTGGCGATTATCACCGCGGCGCCCATGTTCAGTAATTTATCAAGCTTTGTTTGGGCAAAAATCATTCGCGGTCGAGACAAGGTATCGACCATTGTCACCATACAATATTTAATATTGCTGTTCACCGGCCTCGTTGCGCTGACGCCGTCTGAGGAATGGGGCGCTTGGATTATTGTTGCGGCTGTTATAGTCGTTCGGCTATTGATGGCAGGTCAGATTACGGCTCGCAGTATGGTTTGGAGCCTTAACTACGGTCGCAGTGTGCGCGCGCGTATTACCGGTCGGTTAATGCTGGTGCACAGTTTTACGATGGTCATGGTTGTGAGTCTCGGTGGCTTGAGTTTGGATGCAAACCCTGATTCCTTTCGGTATATCTTCTGCATCGCAGCAATACTAGGCGTCATTGGTGTAAGGGCATTTTCTAAAATCACGGTGCCCGGCGATTTAGCGCAGATTGAACTTGAGAGCGGCAGTGCGCCTGATGCATCGGACAACGACACAACCAGCATGTGGCAGGTATTGAAGCAGGATCCGGCGTTTGCGCGCTATCAGCGCTATCAATTTTTGGCCGGCACCTCGAACATGATGCTAGAAGCACCCTTGATTTACCTTGTATCCAATCAACTTGCTGCGAGCTATTCGGTTAGCCTTGGCATTACAGTGATTATTCCTTTTGTTGTTTCTATGTGTGCCTTGCCGCTATGGGCAAACTATCTGGATAAGCATCACGTGACGCTGTTTCGTGCCAGACAAAGCATCTTCTGGGTCGGCTCTCAGCTTATCATGTGGCTCGGCGCGTTGAACGGTTCGTTCATTTTGCTTGCGCTTGGACGCCTCGTACTGGGTATCGCCAGAGGTGGCGGTTCGTTAGCATGGAATCTAGGTCATAATGATTTTTCGAGCCAGAAACTTTTGGCAACTTATATGGGTGCGCATGTCACACTCACAGGCATCAGAGGTGCAACGGCGCCCTTTATTGGTATTGCGCTCTACCTAGGTTGGTCAGATGTGCCTTTGCTTGCTGACTTTGATGGTATCGGTGCGGGTGTTTTTCTTATCGCAGCGTGCTTGAGTGGCCTTTCATGGCGTGGATACAATCGGATGCGTGCGGACCTAGAGCGGCAAGATGAGGAATCAAAAAATTAGCTTAATCAAGAGACGCTTATCATGACACCTAGGCACACAAAGGTAACGAGTTTGGCGGCATGCCTTTGTCTGGCTCTGGTATTTCCATCAAGTTATGCCGACGAAGCTGCATTATTCGCCATCGCAAAGGCTGCTTCTGCCGAGCGGATCGAGTCCGATATCACAAGCCTAGTTCAATTTGGTACCCGTCATACGCTTTCTGAAACTGAATCTGATGAACGAGGCATCGGTGCAGCAAGACGTTGGATCGAAGCTGAATTTAACCGAATATCAGCAGCATGTGGCGGTTGTTTGAAGGTTTATACCCAACAACGTGTTTTTCAAGGTACACCTAGAATTCCTAACCCTACTGAGGTCGTCAATGTCATCGCAGTGCTGCAGGGTACAACGGATCGAAACCGATACGTCATCATGTCCGGTGACATAGATTCGCGTGTTACCGATCCCTTAGATGCGACCTCTGATTCGCCCGGTGCGAATGACAATGCGTCCGGTATGGCAGGCGTGCTTGAAGCGGCTCGAATTCTAAGCCAATACCGGTTTGCAGGTTCTATCGTCTTTGCCGGTTTATCGGGTGAAGAGCAGGGGCTGTTTGGCGGAAAGATTATGGCGGAACAGGCCCTAATCGATGATTGGTATATTGAAGCGGTGTTAAACAACGATATGATTGGCAACATTACCGGCATCAATGGCGTGACGAATAACACGACGGTAAGGGTTTTTTCTGAAGCGACGCGTCCGACCGAGACAGATAAGGAGGCAAGACTTAGGCGATTTACGGGCGGTGAGGTTGATTCACCTTCGCGGAACATCGCGCGATATATCGATCGAATAGCGGATGGGTATTTTCTTAATCTGGATGTCATGATGATCTATCGGCTAGATCGATTCGGCCGTGGGGGTCACCACCGCCCCTTTAACGAAGTCGGTTTTCCTGCCGTAAGAATTATGGAGACCAATGAGCACTACGACCGACAGCATCAAGATATTCGTACAGCAAAAGCAAGAGAGTATGGCGACGTATTATCGGGTGTTGATTTTGATTATGCTGCATCGGTTACCGGTTTGAATGCGGTGAGTCTTGCTTCGATGGCGTTTGCTCCCGCACCTCCGCTGCGTGTCACTATCGAAGGGATCGTGTCTGCCAGCACCACGTTGAAATGGGTAAAAGTAAAAGATGCGGTTAGCTACAAAGTCTATTGGCGATTAACCACTGAAGCTCAATGGCAGTGGAGTCGAGATAGCGGTGATGTTGCGGCATTTACACTGGAAAATGTTGTTATAGACAATTACATTTTCGGAGTTGCCAGTGTCAATAAAAACGGCATTGAGAGTCCGGTGGTATTCCCCGGTCCAATTGGTGAGTTTAGAAGAGCAAAAAAGTAGTATTACTTGATTAACAAACGATGGTTATAAAAAAAGGAAAGCGAGTTGTGGTAGATGTGTTAGCAGATAATGCGGTAAATGAGCAACCTTTGGTGCTTGAAAAACGGGACCTTGGTCCACTGACCATTTTATTCGGTAAGGAGAACGGTAAATATCCCCATGGGTAATTCGTTACTGATAACGGGTGCTGACAAAACCGCGATAGTTGACCCCTGCCTAGGTGTTGTGGCGAGAAAAGGCCAGCTTCCGGCGGTCGATATGATCCTGCTTAGCCATGTACATGAAGATCATGTTGCCGGTACCCATTTGTTTCCGAACGCGAGTTGCCACGCCCATGAAGCGGATGCGGTAGGTATGACATCGATAGACGGTATGTTGGACATATATGGGTTTGATGGTCCTTTGCGTGATGAGTTTAAAGTGACAATCGAAAATGAGTTCTTCTTTGAACCTCGTGCTGATGTGATCGCATACAAAGATGGAGAGGTTTTTGATTTAGGTGGGGTGACTGTCACCGCAATGCATACACCCGGCCACACAAGAGGCCATACGTGTTTCCTGATTGAATGGGAAAGCGAACAGCATGTGGCTGAGCGACTTGTTTACCTAGGTGATATCGAACTGACGGGCTTTGGTCCTTACTATGGCGATGCTTGGTCTAACCTAGAGGACTTTGAGCGCAGTTTAGCGTTCTTGAAGACAGTAGACGCGCAGTGGTGGTTGACCTTCCACCATAAGGGATTAATCGAATCCCGTGCTGAATTTCTCGTGATGCTCGAAAGTTTTCGAAGCATGATTGATTTTCGAGAGGGCAACTTGCTTCGTTTTATCGAAGCGCCACGCACAATGGACGCCATAGTTGAGCATCGATTTGTCTACCGTCCAGGTACAGGTGGGTCGATGGCGGACCAGGTGGAAAGGCGCAGTATGGGCATGCATTTAGAACGTCTTGTTCGAGATGGTCGTGTTGAGATGAAAAATGATCGCTATTCAAGGGTAAAGTAATGAGTGTGGATATAGATTCAATTGGCGAAGATATCGGTTTGTTTGACGCTATTCGAACCACACGTGCGATTAGGCGTTTGAAGTCAGACCCTGTGCCGGTCGAACTGATCCGGAAAGTCTGCGAGGCGGGCACCTTTGCGCCAAGTGGCGGCAATCGCCAACCTTGGTTTTTTGTGGCGGTAATGGACCAAGACAAACGCGCGTTTATTGCAAAGAAATACAACGAGACTTTTCAGAGTTATATTGAGCCGGCGAAAATCGCCGCACAAAACCCCGATTACCCCGATGCGAAACGTCGTAATATGAACGCAGCAATTTACTTGGCAGAGCATCTTCATGAGGCGCCCGTGCATCTGTTTGTCGCAGGATGGACTCGTCGTGGTGAGCCTCAGAGTCAGGCACTCTTTCCAGCCATACAAAATATTTTGTTGGCCTGTCGAGCGGTAGGCTTAGGTGCGTCCTTAACGACTGCACACAGAGCGCATGGTGAGGAGATTGACAGATATATTGGTTTGTCTGAGAAAACACCCAGTTCCGCGCTGATTCCTATTGGCTGGCCGAAAGGCAAATATGGTACACCGACGCGCCGACCCATTGATGATGCCTTCTTTGTTGATCAAATACCTGAAGGTCGACTTGATTAGACGTGACCGATCAAATTGTGGCTTTGTGGAATTGTCGCGGCAGCGGTCAGGATCACAAGCTTTAGCGAAGTTTGTCGCCGGATAATCTATCTTCTGCGTACTGATTCGAAACATCGGGCATGACTTCCCAGTTTGCTTTTGATCCGACATAAATATGTCGGCCAATTTCGATTTTCGGGTCTCCATCAACGCACCCTAGTGTTACGCCGTTGACCACGCCTTGATAAATACCGGTGAGAGTCGAACCACAATTTTTGCAGAACTGCAGACCAAAGCCATATTGGTTTACATAGTCAGTTAACAGTGATTCTCCATCTAGCCATTTAAACTCATCTGGCTCCACTAGTGCATAGGCAGAGGCTTGTGAACTGAAGGCTTTGCGACAGCGAGAGCAATGACAGGAGCGAGCGTCTCTAAGTTGGCCGGATATCTCGTATTGAATTTTGCCGCAAAAACATTCGCCGTGAATTGTCATTCGTTTACCTCAATTTGATTATATGGTTTCGCGTTTCAGTTCGTCTTGTTTGTGCCGTTTAGTACTTAAGCTCCCTTAGTTGACACGTTTCAATACGACAGATCAAACATACAACCTTTTAAAGGCAGAGGCTAAAACGTAACAAACGATCAGCCACGCGGCATTTATCGACATGCTAACGGTGAGAGGGGAGCCACCCTACGAAAGGTGAAATTTCTTTGAGGCGATTACTGCAATGCCTATTATGACGAACCAGGGAGTGAACAAGAAAACCCCTTGCCTCTATGGATGTTGGTCCTGACGTTTTCAATGCTGTAAACCTCCAACAAATCATTCAGACCAAGGCTATTGTTTGCGACAACATCGATGCCTCAAAGAGGGCGTGTGTAAGTGTCGGTAGGCATCGGTTAGGGTACGTCGTCGCTGTTGGTTGTTCTGTTGAGCTGGCTTTGCTGAGATTGCAGAGCCTTGACCCCAGAATAGGTAGAGACGCCATAAGGGACCAGGTATGTCAGTAGTATTTGAATGATATTATTTGTCGATAGTGACAGATTTACAATGCCTTCGCCGTGATTAATGAGGGCCAGAATACTGCCGACAATAAGACTAATCCGAAAGGCAGTTTTGATAACCTGAGCGGTAGTCGCCAAATCTATAAAGCTGGCGTTAGACATTTCTTGTGTCCTAATGTGTGAATGGGAGACAATCGCAATATCTTTTTGTCGGGGTGACTATACCTGTATATTTTTTCTAGGGCTGCTGTTCATCGCTGAAAATTGAATGAATGTATCAATGACAAATGCGCTGTTATCGTATTTATAAGCCTTGTCAGTAAATATTTCGGTATTTAGTTTGTGTAGATTGATCTACTGACCCTCTGTTGAGCGTAAACGTTGAATGAATAAAAAATTATGTGCAGGAATCGTCGTCACTTTTTTGTTGGCTAGCTGCGTCGCAGGTCCAAATTACAAAGGCGAGGTTTTGGAGAATTTTGACGGTAAGGAATTTTTTAACCGCACGCCATTAAGTCAAAAGACCCTTGATGTGGTGAGTTTTGGATGGGGCTCACTGACTCAATCCGAACAGTGGCCAACTTGGATCGACAATAATCCGGCGCAAGCGCCGCTTGCATCGGTGGCCGATGGCATTTCTGTCACCTATATCAATCACGCTACGACACTCATACAGGTTCAAGGTCTTAATATTTTAACAGACCCTATTTATAGTGAACGGGCAAGTCCTTTTCAATGGGCTGGACCAAAGCGGATTCGTGATCCTGGTATCGCCATGAAGGATCTTCCTAACATTGACGTTATCCTTGTTAGCCACAATCACTATGATCATCTTGATGTGGATACCCTCAAGCAGTTGACTGCTCGTCAGGAAACGCCACCGCTTGTGTTATCAGGACTTGGTGTCGGTGAGTTGTTTTCAAAAATTGGTATATCCAACTACGTTGATATGCAGTGGGGACAGTCTGAACACTACCAAGACTTAGAATTTGCGTTTGTTGAATGTCGGCATCGGTCCGGTCGTGGCCTGACGGATCAAATGAAAACCCTATGGGGGTCATTTGTTATCAAATCATCGGCAGGGAATATCTATTTTGCTGGAGATACCGGCTATGGACCGCATCTGAAAGAACATGGTGAGGCGTATGGACCGTTCGCGCTGTCGATCTTGCCCATTGGTGCCTACGAGCCTAGATGGTTTATGAAGGACGTACATTTGAATCCTGCCGAGGCTGTCATGGCGCATAAAGACTTAAACAGTGAACAAAGCTTGAGCATTCATTTTGGCGTCTTCCAGCTGACTTATGAGGCAATGGATAGTCCGGCTGCAGACTTGAAAGCCGCTTTAGATGCCCGTGGGGTTGATACAGCCGACTTCTGGACGCTAGAGCCTGGCGAGGCCCGAACTATTCGTTAGAGGCCAAACATTTGAGTGCTAGCGATCCAGGCTAATAGTAGAAAGTCGCCGGACCCGTTTCGCATTACGGAATCATACATGTGGCAAAGTGGAAACTGACACGTTTGCCTATCATTGGACCAACGCTACTTGGAGCATGGAATTGACACAGTTAAAACCACCGTCACTTGGGAACATGTTCAATGAAGCATTTGCCGCTTTTGAGCTGCCTAAACTCCTACTTCGTGCACCTGAGCTATCCAGACTCAAAACGAATAAGCCTCGAAAAATTATCGTTATGCCTGGATTTGGTGCGGATGACTTTTCAACGCTACCTATTCGTGGGTACCTCGCGAGCATGGGGCACGAGGTTCATGGTTGGAATCGCGGTCTAAATATTAAAGATGTGCAAACGACGCTAGATGAGCTGGTGGAGGACATCGAAAAGAGAACCCGCGACGCAGCGATGCCAATCGTCATGGTCGGTTGGAGTCTTGGGGGCTATCTCGCACGAGAAGTGGCGCGAGATCTTCCCGACAGAGTAGAGCAGGTGTTCACCTTGGGTAGTCCAATCGTCGGTGGCCCTAAATACACGCAACTTGCGTCGTTGTACCGTGCTCAAGGCATTGACGTAGATTGGATTGAACGAGCGGTCACTGAACGAGAAGACGCAAAGCAATTGACAACACCGATTACAGCAGTCTTTTCAAAATTGGATGGCGTCGTTGCTTGGCAAGCTTGTATCGATAAGAAGTCACCCAACGTTGATCATATCGAAGTCAACGCATCACACATCGGACTGGGTATTTCTGCGGATGCATTCAGGATTGTTGCTGAAAAGCTCAGACACTAGTTTTTGCTAAAAGCGGCATAGGCAAGTTCGGTGTTTTGCGAAGCGGCACGTCTTTATTTGGCAGTACCGCAAACATCTGCCGAAAGTCATGCTTCAGTGGCAGGCTGTAATTCTTTTATTGCAGACGAGATGACTCGAGCTGAAGATTGTAGCAACAGAATAACCAATGCTGAGGCCACAATCACATCGGGCCAGCCAGCCTCAAAGAACCAGACGGCGCCGGCTGCAACGAAAACCGATATATTCGTTGCAATGTCGTTTCTTGAGCATTCCCATACTGAACTCATATTAATGTCTTCGTTTCTGTGTCGCCAAAGTAGCCCTAGACACAGAGCGTTAGCAACCAGCGCGACGAGGCTGAAGAATCCCATCAGTTCGAAAATGGGTGTTTCAGGAAACAGGAGTTTGTAACCGATTTGACTAAGCACGACTAATCCCGCGAGTAAAATTAGGCAACCTTTGAAGAGTGCAACTTTTGCCTTAGCTCTAATGCCACTTGCGATGACCATTAAGCTTAACGCATAGGTCATGGCGTCGCCGAAGTTGTCAAGACTGTCGGCAAATAATGCGGTAGATTTTGCGAATTGTGCAGCGATGACCATGACAAAAAACATCGTGGCATTAATTGCCAGTACAGCGATTAGCGTGCCGCGTTGGTTCTCTCGCAGTTGATTGGCGGCGCTATCGTTGTCACAACATCCACTCATTATTATTTTTTCTGTGTTACCTGTAGGCTAAAGTTGCTAGACATTAAGGTTCTGAATTATTCTTGTTGTTGGGTTTCTTAGAGGCAATGAAAATAACAATCGCGGCTATCATCATGGCGATTACGCCTCCCGCTGTTGCATTATTCATGGTGCTTTGTCCCTTTTTTTTCGACCTATATGGCATGATAAATTATGCTGGATAGGCCACCATGTTCTGTCTGACCATCTGTCTTTCCTGATGAAGTCGGCAAACGACGCTGCTCTATTAGTCTTTTATGTTCTGCTTGAACTGTTTGTTTCCCGCCGGTCAGAGGTTAATCCCAAAGTGCTTTAAAACAGTAACCATAAGCCAATAGCAGAAAATCGTTAGTGTAATAGAAAAACCAATGCTGAAATAGAAATTTATTCCTTGCTTCAACATGAGCGGTAGTGCGACGAACAAGGCCAGTGATGGCAGCACTAGCCAAAAGACACTCGTTGACAGTTCGCTGACTCTTTCGATGTTCTCGGTCTCAATGTATAACCAAAAGAGTGCCAGTACAGAGATTAAGGGTACCGAAGCTAGGACGGCTCCAGCAAATGAACTTCGTTTCGCGACTTCTGAAATGGCGACGACTAAAACAGCAGTGATTGTTATTTTTATTAGATACTGCATTCGCTAATCCTTTTCTTGGTGGATAGGGCGGATCATTGAACCGGTTTTGCAGACAAGTGCTTATTGAGCCCTGGGTAGATTAAATCACCGCGATTATCGTCTCTAACGTTTTGCCCAAGAGGCAGCCCCTTAGCATTTTAGTTAAACGCTCGCGCCCGTTAACACTTTATAACGTCATTTATCTTTTTGAAACGCATTGCAACGGTAAACGATGAAACGGCTTACGACAGGATGGCCCAATGCATCCAATGGCTTCATTTACATGTTACGGGTGATCTCTCAATGATACCTAATAGATCCATACGCCACTGGTTACTTGGCAATCTATCGTATCTAGAACCATATGCACAGTTAAGCCAATTGCGATGAGTCTCAGTTTAGGCATCTTGGGTATAAAAAAAAGTGCGACGTAAAAAAACACAAACCACAGTTCATGTAAGGGGTGAAAGCCAATACTGCAGCGGTTCGGTTCGTATATCGGGTCAGCAAGTAGATGGTCAACATCTACAAGCATCGTTGCAATCATCAGGAAATAGGCTAGCGGCCAGCTTTTTCTGAAGAAGACAGCGGTTAATACGGCTGGTATTAAAAAGTGCAGGGCTAAGTGAATCATACGGACTTTCTTGCATGCCTCAATCGCATAGCGCATCAATGACTGACGTACTTTTGCGCGTCGACTCTAAATGCTGATTTCTAAACGCGGAAGGCAACGAGCAGATTGATTATGCGTGTCGTCACCTGACGAGTTGGCGAGCGTGCCATCAACTTGCGCCCTAGACGTGTCAACCTTCGGCGCGCAGGTTCTTAAGAGGTTGTTGAAGGGCCTTTCGCCTGTAAGTCAAAATTGTCATCCTGCGTGCGCCCAGTCAATGTGACCGTGGCATTTAATCGACGATGGAGCCAAGCTGAAACGTAGTGACAGCATTGGTCGACAATTATTTCTTTCTAACACCGCTGGAGCCGCAACTTGCCAGCGATGTTTGATCTGCTGTGCCGCTTTGAGTAATTCGTTGTTCTTACAGACCTAAGTTTCGAGTTAAAACCGTTGAGGATTCAATGATGCGTTGGGTCCGGTAAAGCTCAGGGTGTTTTTCAGCGTCAGTGTATCCCACAGGTTCACCTGCACCGGTGTTTACGAACCAAGAATTCTCAGGAGTGCGATCACCTAGTAACTTTTTTAACTCGGCAGGCTTAACGCCTAGCGCTTTAGCTGCTGCATTGTAGGTACAACGAGTTTTAACTTCGTTCAGGTAATCCCGTACGATAGTGATTTTATCCTGCATAAAAAGACATTTCCTAGAAAGTTGACGCCGAGTTAAGTGGCCTAATGTTACAGCCGGCACGACGTTTCAAGCGAATTTAGACACATTTTGCCATGATTCAATGCGAGAAGTGAATGGCTTCTACTGCTTGTTTTCGACAAGAGGGCGACATTACGCTTTTTAGCCACCCTTAGATGACTTCGACCTATAGTATAACGCACCTGAGGGCTGTAACACCCTATGGTTTTTAAACGCGTCTATCCAACGCCGGCGAACTGACTGAAATGCCAGCATTGAAGGCATTCTCATGGACCCATTAAGGCTACAGGCGTCTTTGGCAATAGGGCTCTCGCGTGCGGTGATCACTGCTGTACCGGTTATAGCCGCCGTACTGCTAAAAATATTGTTGCAGTTCTGCGCAATCGCGCTTCGCTAAAAACTGATCCACAGGTAGGGTTTCTGCAAACTGAGCTAATTTGATAACGGGCTGAGTTATCTCACCTTTAGCATGTAACGTGCGTGCTGGTAAGGTGATGGGGACAACGGCCGCTTTTCTCCTGGTCTAGTATCACAGGTAGCTTCAAGTCGGTCTGTTTCATTATTTTTCGTTAGAATCAGAAATTAATGGCATATATATCGAAAATCGGTGAAATAGGCGACATATCCTTCAGTGAAAAAGGGGGTTTGTCCTGATTTTGATCTATATTTTCCAACAGGGGTCATGTCGCGCCATCTTGTCTGTATACTAGCGCCTTTATTACATTCCAAGTTTTGCCTATGTCACGCTATCCACACAAGAATATTCCTTTGAAGAAGCCCAAGTTCGAAAAGCGCGCTTTCGACATCCAGAAGACAGTGCGATTAGGCACTAAGCGGACTCCGTTGATGCTGTCTGTGCAGTCCGAAGCTAGGCGTGCTGAGGTGGCAGCAATGTGTGCTGAACGTAGCTGGGTCTGCGAGATTGACGTGCAAGCAGACGAAGATGAAGACATTAGCGCGTTTACTCTGTTGATGGAAAAGCAGGTTGTTGCGACGACAACTCGCCTCGCCGGACGCAATGAACCGTGTCCCTGTGACAGTGGTAAGAAATACAAGCAGTGCTGCGCTGCCTGATGTTCAACAAGGTCCAGGGGCTACTGGAGCTATGGTCTTTGAACGAATTTTGAATCGAATGTGCTTCTTCACTCCAAAATCTGATGCCTGAATCGAATGCCTGAAATTGATGTGATTGTCCTAGGGGCGGGCGCCGCGGGGTTGATGTGTGCCTTGACGGCCGCTCAACGAGGTCGCCGCGTGCTCGTATTGGAAAAATCCAATAAAGTCGGCAAGAAAATCCTTATGTCTGGCGGTGGTCGCTGTAATTTCACTAATTATGATGTAACGGCCGAAAACTATATTTGTTCTAATCCACACTTCGCTAAGGCGGCGTTACAACGCTATTCCTCCTGGGATTTCATCCAGCTGGTTGAGTCCCACAGCATAGCTTACGAAGAACGCCGCCATGGACAACTATTCTGTCTCAAGTCAGCCAAGGACATTCTTACGATGTTGCTCGATGAGTGCCATCAAGCCGGTGTCGAGATTCTCACCGATTGTAGTCTCTCGACGCTAGATGTCGGCACTGATGGGGCTGCGACAGGGTATGTGCTTGAGGTTAGCCTGTCTGGTTCGAAGCACAACTATCGTTGTGCTTCTGTCGTTGTGGCGACCGGCGCCTTATCTATTCCAACACTAGGTGGCAGTGACCTTGGGTACGAGATCGCGAGCCAGTTTGATTTATCATTGGTTGAGCGTCGAGCGGGTCTTGTGCCGTTGATGTTCAGTGATGCCATGAAGGAAATATGTGATCGTTTGTCAGGTTTGGCACTGGAAGTTGAAGTGACTTGTAATAAATATGCGTTTACTGAGAATTTGCTTTTTACCCACCGCGGCATCAGCGGACCTGCTGTTTTGCAAATATCTAACTATTGGCATCCCGGTGATGCAGTGCATGTTGATCTCCTGCCAAATCTCGATGCGACTGAATGGCTGTTGGCTGCGAAGACATCCCAGTCCGCAAGTCATTTGAAAACAGTACTCGGTCAGCCTCTAGCAAAGTCATTAGTTGCTGAGCTGTCAAAGCAGTTCTGGCCCGAAATTGAAGATAAAGCCATGGCTGATATCCCGGATACGCAATTGCGTCGTATCGCCCAACAATTGAAGCAATGGACGCTTAAACCCTCAGCCAGTGAAGGCTATCGTACTGCGGAGGTCACTTTGGGCGGTGTATCTACCGATGCGATTAGCTCCAAGACGATGGAAGCACGACAGCAGCCGGGTTTATTTTTTATCGGCGAAGTCCTCGATGTCAGCGGACACCTAGGTGGCTTCAACTTTCAATGGGCTTGGTCATCTGGCTACAGTGCGGGTTTAACTGTCTAGCCTTGCAACACTTAATCATCTGCTGCTCATGTTAAACTGGTTCCCATGCTAAGACTCAACGAACTCAAAATGCCCCTCGACCATACCGATGCTGATCTGACTCAGGCAGTGATCGAGCGACTGGGCATTGGTGCTAAAGACCTTTTAGATGTCAGCATCTTCAAGCGGAGTTATGACGCGCGAAAAAAGTCACAAATAGTGCTTATTTATCAATTGGACTTAACACTAGCAGCCGCAACGGAAGAGATGTTGTTGGCGCGACCCATCAAAATTGCAAGACTGCAACCATCGCCCAATATTGACTACGAGTTTGTTGCGCATGCCTCTGCGGACTTCCCGCAGGTTGATCAGCAACGACCTCTGGTGATTGGTTTTGGACCTTGCGGATTGTTGGCGGCATTGTTGTTGGCACAAATGGGTCTTAAACCGATCGTGCTGGAACGCGGCCAGGATGTGCGTCAACGCACTAAAGATACCTGGGGTTTGTGGCGCAAGGGTGAATTGAAGCCAGAATCGAATGTGCAATTTGGTGAAGGCGGGGCGGGCACCTTCTCCGATGGAAAGTTATGGAGTCAGGTACGTGACCGGCGTCACTTAGGTCGAAAAGTGCTGAATGAATTTGTCGAGGCAGGCGCGCCCGCCGAGATTCTAATGGTGAGCAAACCGCATATCGGCACGTTCAAGCTGGTCACAATGGTGGAAAGCATGCGAGCCAAGATTATTGCATTGGGCGGTGAGATTCGCTTTGGCCAGAAGGTTGAAACCATCCACCGACAGCCGATAGAGAGCGATCCCTTAGAAGATGATGGTGACGCAAGAAAGATGGGACAAATCACGGGGGTTACCTTGGCAACGGGTGAAACCCTACACAGTCGCCATGTTGTTCTAGCGGTTGGTCACAGCGCCCGTGACACGTTTCAGATGTTGGTTGAACAAAACATATATGTAGAACCTAAACCCTTCTCGATTGGTTTTCGTATCGAGCATCCACAATCTGTCATCGATGATGCGCGTTTTGGTAAGTTTAAAGGTCACCCCATTCTTGGTGCTGCGGACTATAAGCTCGTGCACCACTGTAAGGATGGTCGAAGTGTCTATAGCTTTTGTATGTGTCCTGGTGGCACCGTCGTCGCGGCAACCTCTGAGCCGGGCAGAGTAGTCACTAATGGAATGTCTCAGTATTCACGTAATGAGCGCAATGCTAACGCGGCAATCGTTGTTGGTATTGAACCAGAGAAAGATTTCCCCGGCGACGTATTGGCGGGTATTGATCTGCAGCGCGATCTAGAGTCTTTAGCGTTTGAGTTAGGTGGCGGTGACTATTGTGCACCGGCGCAGAGGGTTGGCGATTTTCTAGCGAACAAACCCTCGCAGGCACTTGGTAAAGTGGTGCCGTCATATCGCCCGGGCGTCAAGTTGGTAAACTTGGCGGATCTGCTGCCGGACTATGCTGTTGCCGCGATACGCGAAGCTATTCCAGCGTTCGACAAACAAATCAAAGGTTTTGCCATGGCTGATGCGCTGCTAACAGGTGTGGAGACACGGACATCATCGCCTATCAGTATTCGTCGTGATAAAGATTGTCAGAGTATTAATACGCATGGACTATATCCTGCTGGTGAAGGCGCCGGATATGCCGGTGGTATTTTGTCGGCCGGCATTGATGGTATTAAGGTCGCCGAAGCGATTGGGCTTGATTTGTTGGCTTGAGATGATTCGAAAGCCGGTTTGACAGAATAAAAAACTCTTGAGAATCACACATGACTGTTGTTTCCTTTGATGTTATCGAACGTCACACATTCGCCAACGGCGAAAAATTCTCAGGTTTTGGTCCATTTGAACGCATCGAGGGCAAGGTACATTTTGCAGTCGATGCGAACGCTGCCATTAACCAATCTATTGTCGACCTAAAACTCGCTGCTGACGAACACGGTATAGTAAAATTTACAGCAGACTTCTCTCTTGTCACACCCAAAGTTGCGGCCAATGGCGCTCGAAAACTGCTGGTAGACATTCCCAATCGCGGTAATAGGTTATCGACGGTCACGTTCCAGAAGGTTTTTGCGTTCACGGATGAAGATCGTTTCAAGCCGGGTGATGGTTTTCTGTGTCATCGTGGCTTTAGCTATTTGTCCATTGGCTGGCAATGGGATGCGCAGGGTGATGTTGCTCTCAAATTAGATGCACCGATTGCGAAGCAAAATGGGCAGGATTTAGTCGGCCAGGTGCTCATGAAATTCCAACCGACAATGGACGCAAGCTACCAGCCGATGATAGCTCTGGGGCAGGTGTCGCCACCTTATCGCGTTGCCGATGTGCATGATTCGCGACATCAGCTTTTTGTCAAAGCGCACGAGAACGGCCCGCGAAGCAAAATAGCGCGGGATCAATGGCGATTTGGCAGGATCGTCAAGGATGCGCTGGTCGCCTCTGATCATCATATTGTGCTCGAGGATGGATTCAAACGGGGCCTCATCTATGAACTGTGCTATCTAACTGATAAAGCGCCGGTGGTTGGCGCAGGCCTGCTAGCTATCCGTGACGTAGCCAGTTGTCTTAAGTATGCAGATGCTAGCTCTCTGTTCGATGACGGCTTCGATCAAGTCTATGCATTTGGTGTCTCGCAAACCGGACGCGTGTTGCGGCAAATGCTCTATCACGGATTGAACCTTGATGCGAAAAATCGCAAAGTGTATGACGGTATGTGGATTCATATAGCGGGGGCGCAGCGGGGTGATTTTAATCACCGGTTCGCTCAGCCAACTAACATCATTGTGCCGTCCCTAGGTCAACGGTTCCCCTTCGCAACGACAGAGACGCAGGATATTTATAGTGATCAAAAAGATGGATTGTTAAAGCATCTTGCACCTGAACTGACGCCTCGAATTATCTTTTCAAATACGTCCTTTGAATATTGGCGCGGTGATGCCTCTCTCGCACATATCTCCGGTGACCAGGATATTGTTCAGCACCCCGCAACTCGCATTTATCACATTGCAGGGGCCCACCATATAGGTGGCATTCTTTTCAAAGGCAAACAGTTGACTAAAATCGCCGCGACGGGTTTAGAAGTTTCGATGCCGCTTAATACAGTCGTTACCGCACCCATTAATCGGGCGCTGTTGATGATCCTCGATGACTGGGTGTCGAATGACACCACGCCGCCAGATTCTTGTCACCCTCGATTGGATGATGGCACAGCCGTGTCGCGCCAATCTGTATTGGAAGACTTCAGTGCGGTGCAAGGTTTGACATTACTGTCAGCAGAAAAGTTGCTGAGTATTCGGTATCAAACTGTTATGCGGGAGAATGAGGCGGGGGTTGTTGAACTACCTGTTATTGAGAACAGAGCTTATCCCTCATTTGTTTCTGCGCTGAACGGCGACCTCAATGAAGTTGCGGGTATCAGACTGCCTGATTTGAGACACCCGTTGGGTATACATAGCGGTTGGAATCCAAGAGCTGCGAGTACGGGTGCGGCAGATCAAGCTGCAATGTTCGCGGGCTTCACGATGTTTTTTTCGAGAGATCAAATTCTTAATGTATACGCAGACGAATCAACTTATCTTGCGGCTATCGATGGTGATATCTCCGTGTTGGTAACGGAGCGTTTTGTGCTTGAAGAAGATCGTGACTGGTTGCTCAAGTTAGCATCCGATCGATTCAAAGCGGCGACGTCAAAATGACAAGGGTTGAGCCACCGCTTTGATATTGTTGTCGCTATACCATGACAGGCACATCATCCGGTGCCTCATGCTGATCAGGTTTAGCGCGGGTAGCCAGCGTTGGATCGATTGATTGGTACATGTACAGCCCATCGACCAAGGTGCGAGCGATCCTGTTTCGTGTCATCAGACAGTGTAAATGTGCAATACATTCACCGAGTGCCATCATCTTTGTAGGACCTTCTAAAACACGCGCAAAAAGGTGTGGCAATAGGTCGACAGCGATTTGCGGCTCGACGCAATTTTCTTCGAGTATCAACATTCTATCTTCGTGGTGATCGATCAGTTCTTGTAGTCTGGCTTGCACGCCGTAAAAAGGAAGGTTGTGGGCGGGTAACACTAAGAGGTCATCGGGTAGCAGGCCTTTTAGCTTTTCGTGAGATTCTAACCAGCCAATCATCGGGTTTGCCTCAGGCTCAGTTGGATGCACACTGACATTGGAGGTAATGACCGGCAGGATCTGGTCGCCGGATATAAAAATCCGCAGCTCAGGGCAATAAAGACAAACATGCTCTGGTGAGTGACCGTTGCCTGTGATGATCTGCCAGTTGTATTTTCCGAAGGTCAGCTCATCACCGTCTTGGAGTCTGACATAGGAGCCTGGAAACGGGATATCTTCGGGTGCGGGTGTGAAGCTGCTGCGCATATCACGCATTTCATCGAGAAAAGCCTGCGTGACACCCGCTCTTAAGAAGTATTCGGACATTTGCCACGAAGCGTTGCTGCTCATCATCATCATGCCCATGGTTTTCGCCATGTAATATTCGCCGAAGCTCATGTAAAAAGGGACTTTATGGGTTTCGTACAGATAGCCAGCTTGGCCGGTATGATCAGGATGCATGTGTGTGCAGATAATGCGCGAAACGGGTTTGCCGTTCAGCGCCTGCTCCAGCACTTTGGGCCACAGATCGCGTGTTTCGTCTCCGCGTATGCCTGTATCAACAATGATCCAACCATCATCTTCTTCGATCAGGTACAAGTTAATGTACTTAAGAGACATGGGCAGTGGCATCTTCAACCATTTGACGCCAGGCGCAACTTCCATTGCAGTACCGAATTCAGGTGGCGCATCGTAGGGGTAGGTCAGAGTTGCAGTCATAAGTATCTTAGTTCAGAAAATCCAATAGCCTAAGGAGCTTTGGCCTCAGAGTAAAGTCCATCCAAAAACCCCCGCGTCACCAAAACTCGTCAAACTAAAACAAACTGGATTAGCCCGAGGATCGGCGACGGACGGTCGTTCTCGTCTGGTACATGGCCAAATTCGGCCTATGTTTGATGCGCGTCATCAGAATTGTGATTTATATCGCGGATAAGTGTGATCGAACGCACGGTTTGGCACATTGGCCATTACCCCTCCTAGGTAATCCTCTCACTCAATGCTTTAATCAATTTCCTCATTCACAGGGTTAAGTTTAGTCTTTTGTTGCCAGCTGAATTCACAAACGCTCAGATAATCCAACTGCCTCAGATTCACCGGCAGAGGAACATTCAGGTTGTGCGTCAGGTGAAAGGTGGCGTCGACAATAAAATGAACTATCTTTTCGATGGGTTACTGCTGAATGTCGCCGATGCGCTGTTTGAAGAGATGCACGGTATGGAGGAAAGCCGTCAACTCGATGAGCATTTCAATATAACGCGCGCGCTGAAAGTGCGCGGGGATGTTTATCAAGAGGAGTTTTTGACGTTGATGAACCTGTCTTGGGTGAATCTAGTCAAATCAAAGAATTACCAAGCGCTACCCGATGCACCTTATGATGTAGTGCCAATATTGAAGTCCTATAGTGATCGAAATATAAATCACTACAAGGTCCTGCTGGAAGAAATTCGATTACGGTTCGCGGAACTCGTTGATACTGACGTTGGTTTTCATCCATTGCTACCCGGCAACATCTATTTGTGCTTTTGGCATGCCACCGAGAAACTCGGTATTAACTACAGTGAACGCTTATTGCTCCTGCCGCTTTTTAATCGCTTCGTTATGGATCGCTTCGGCCAAGTGTTGTCAATTGCCAATCAAAGTCTGGTCGAGTTCGGTATTAAGATGCGCCAGCTCAGCTAGATATTGACATCCAGCCAGTAGTTATCGCCATCTCGCTTTAGTAACCCCGCTGTCGGTGTCGCAAAGTGCGTACCGATAATCAAAATCTCCGTATCCGCATAGTCCTGCATCAGCTTCTTACGCGTCTCAATGCCTTGTTCGGGTGCATAGTCGGCGCTGCTAGACCAATCCAAGTTGGCGATCTGGCAGGGATGGTGAATACAGTCACCGGTGATGAGTGCATGTTGTCCTTCGGATTCAATATGCACCGAGACGTGACCCGGCGTATGACCTAAAGTGGGTTCCAGATAAATCTCGTCTGAAATGCGATGGTTTGTTTCAACCAGGTCGACCAGACCGGCGTCAAACACAGGTTTGACGGAGTCTCCGATAACGTCGCCATAATCTGCTTCGGTGTTATCGATCCAATAGTTAAATTCATCTTTGCCCATCAGGTAGCGGGCATTGGGGAAGGTGGGTACCCATTCGTCGTCAACCAGCATCGTGTTCCAACCAACATGGTCTACATGCAAGTGTGTGCACAGAACCGCATCGATCTTGTGGCGGTCATAGCCTGCCTTCTCAAGATCTTCGAGGAAGGGCAGTTGTAGATTGTTCCAAGTCGGTATTGAACGTGGCTTATCGTTGCCAATGCAGGTATCAACGATAATGGTTTGGGACGGGGTTTCGAGAATGAGTGCGTGGACACTCATAAGCAGATTACCTTGTTCATCGGCGAAATGGGGTTGAAGCCATTCGATCGGTTGGACCGCTTCCCGCGTTGCCTGGGGAAGGATAAACCGCGAGCCACCTTTGCTTTCCATTTCGATGACGCGGGTAATCTTGACCTTGCCGATTTGCCACTGGTTCAACTTTAGACTCCTTTTCTTTTGTGCGACTAATGTTTTATTCGAAGCTGAGCATACCCAAAATAGCCAACTAAATCGCTTCCGAAGTGCGATAGAATTTGCTTTATTTAAACTTAAGTAATAACAGGGAAATTTACCGTGAGTGATCAGGACTTGGACGAAATCAGACAGTCAGTGCGACAGCTTTGCAGTAACTATACCGAGGACTACTGGTTGGAACTAGATCGAAGTCGCGGTTACCCGACTGACTTTGTGAAGGAACTGACGGACTCAGGCTTTTTAACCGTGCTGATCCCTGAGGAATACGGTGGTTCAGGTTTGGGGGTACGTGAAGCCTGCGCCGTTATGGAAGAAGTGTGTCGTTCGGGGGCACATGCAGGTGCCTGTCACGCACAGATGTACGTCATGGGCTCTGTACTACGCCATGGTAGCGAGCAACAGAAGAAATACTATCTGCCAAAGATCGCAGCGGGGGAGCTTCGCCTGCAGAGTTTTGGCGTGACGGAGCCAACCACCGGAACGGATACAACCAGTCTTAAAACCGTTGCCAAGCGCGACGGTGATAGCTATGTCATAAACGGACAAAAAGTTTGGATAAGTCGAATCGAACACACCGACTTAATGGTGCTGTTAGCAAGAACGACACCGAAGTCAGAAGTGAAAAAGAAAACCGATGGCTTATCTGCATTTCTTATTGATGTTCAGGCCGCGAAGGGAAATGGTCTAACGATTCAGCCAATCGAGTCGATGATCAATCATCATTCCTGCGAGCTTTTCTTTGATGATCTAAGAATTCCGGCGGATAACCTGTTAGGTGAAGAAGGAAAGGGTTTTAAAGTCATTCTTGATGGCATGAATGCAGAGCGTATTTTAATTGGCGCGGAATGTGTCGGCGATGGTCGATACTTCATTGATAAAGCCAGTGCTTATGCCAGTGATCGTACGGTGTTTGATCGACCGATCGGTCAAAATCAAGGTGTGCAATTCCCAATTGCGCGCTGTTACACCGAGGTCGAAGCGGCATCGTTAATGGTGGCCAAGGCTGCCGATATGTTTGATCGAGGTGAGGCCTGTGGTGCGGAGGCGAACATGGCAAAAATGTTATCGTCAGAGGCATCCTGGCACGCAGGCGATGTGTGTATGCAAACCTTCGGCGGTTTCGCCTTCGCAAAGGAATACCACATTGAAAGAAAGTTTAGAGAAACGCGTTTGTATCAAATAGCACCGATTTCAACGAATCTGATTTTGAGCTTTGTCGGTGAGCATGTGTTGAAAATGCCAAGGTCGTTTTAGACCTTGGTTATTTTAAGAGCCGGTGGTAACAGGTAATTTGATCTAACTACTTCTTCGGATGTACACGTACCATAAGTTCGGAGTAGCCTTTTACGAATGAGGAGAAAATACGTTCAGGTTCCTGCACGACTTCAATGCGTTCGAAACGTTTCATGATTTCTTCCCAAAGGACTCTTAGTTGCATTTCGGCTAAACGATTGCCCATGCAGCGATGGATGCCAAATCCAAAGGACACGTGATGTCGGGCTTTAGCGCGATCAATGATGAAGTCGTTCGCATTTTCGATCACATCATCATCTCTATTTCCTGAGACATACCACATCAACACTCTGTCACCCGCCTTGATTTTCTTGCCACGAATTTCCGTGTCTACATTTGCCGTGCGGCGCATATAGGCAAGTGGGGTTTGCCAGCGAATAATTTCAGCTACCATATTGGGTATTAAGCTCGGGTCGGCGCGCAGTTTGTCATATTCGGCTGGGTTTTCATTCAGCGCGAGGACACCGCCACTAATTGAATTACGTGTTGTATCGTTCCCACCAACAATGAGTAGGATCAGGTTGCCAAGAAATTCCATCGGATCCATATTGCGCGTTTCTTCGCCGTGGGCGAGCATAGATATCAGGTCAGAACCGGGCTCAGCATTAACGCGCTCGTTCCAGAGCTTGGTGAAGTATGCGAGACATTCTAGTAGTTCTTCTTTACGTTGCTCTTCATTCTCGATAATGGTGCCAGGTGCTGCGGTTGCGACATCAGACCAGCGTGTGAGTTTGCGTCGGTCTTCGAACGGGAAGTCGAACAACGTTGCCAGCATCTGTGTAGTGAGCTCGATAGAGACTAGATCAACCCAGTTGAACGTTTCACCGATAGGCAGTGAATCTAAAATATTGCCGGCGCGTTCTCGAATGGTGCCCTCTAGTTTAGCGAGATTGATCGGTTGAACCACGGGGCTTACTGTCGCGCGTTGCACGTCGTGGGTTGGTGGGTCCATGGCGATGAACATGCGTGTTTGGAGTCGATCTTCCGGTGCATTCAATGGCGGACCAATGGTAATGCCACCTTCTGATGAAAATATATCGTGATGTTTTTCGACGAGCATAATGTCTTCGAATTTGGTGATGTGCCAGTAGCGGCCGAACTCTTCATCTTCAGAGAAGTGCACAGGGTCTTCAGCGCGTAGCCGTTCAAAATAAGCCCACTGTGCATCATGTTGGAACAGTTTTGCATCGAGTGGGTTGACGTCTTCTAGCGGCATTGAATAGGGGTCGGGTATTTGTCCTGTATCGTCCGCAAGTGCATTACTCATGGTAAATCCTCTTCATATCAATTGTGCTGTAAAAACCAAGCATACACATAAACAGTAGGCATAAAAAAGGGAAGGCAAGCCTTCCCTTTTTATCTGAACTAAATAAATGCGGTAAACACCCCACTGGTTCAGATAGGTCTTAACGTTTGGCTTGTCGGGTGACAAAAACTCACCCGATTTGCCATAACATAGCGCTAAACCACGCCGAAAGCGATCATCGCATCCGCAACCTTAACGAAACCGGCGATATTGGCGCCTTTAACGTAATCGACTGTGCCATCTGGCTTTTGGCCATACTCAAGACAACTATTGTGGATGCCTTTCATAATATCGCGTAGCTGTTCTTGAAGGTCAGCTTCGCTCCAACTTAGACGGGCTGAGTTCTGGCTCATTTCGAGACCTGAAACCGCAACACCACCCGCATTGGATGCTTTACCGGGTGCATAACAGATACCGGCATCCTTGAAGATCTTTATGCCAGCAAGGTCAGTCGGCATGTTCGCGCCTTCTGAAACGCCGACGCAACCGTTCTTGACGAGCAGCGCAGCATGCTCACCAAGTAGCTCGTTTTGCGTTGCACAAGGTAGTGCAAGGTCACAAACAATGCCCCAAGGCTTCTCACCTTCGTGGTAGGTGGCGCCTTTATACTCTGCAATATAATCAGAGATAGGGCCGCGACGAACGTTCTTGAGTTCCTTGACCCAGTTTAGCTTGTCTTGATCAATCCCATCGGGGTCATGGATATAACCTTTTGAGTCAGACAGCGTTAACACCTTGCCACCAAGATCAATGATTTTCTCAGCGGCGTGAGTGGCGACATTACCAGAACCGGAGATAATGGCAGTTTTACCTAAAATGGTCGTGCCCTGGTGCTCCAACATATTTTGCAAGAAATAAACCGCGCCATAACCTGTTGCTTCGGTTCTCACTAGACTGCCACCGAACTCGAGGCCCTTACCTGTCAATATACCTGTGAACTTGTTCGTTATGCGTTTGTACTGGCCAAACATGTAGCCAATTTCGCGCGCACCCACACCAATATCACCTGCGGGCACGTCTGTGTCTTCTCCTACATGACGATACAGTTCAGTCATAAAAGACTGGCAGAATCGCATGATTTCATTGTCAGACTTACCCTTAGGGTTAAAGTTAGAACCACCTTTACCGCCACCCATGGGCAGGCCAGTGAGTGAGTTTTTGAAGGTTTGTTCAAATGCTAAAAACTTCAAGACACTTTCTGTCACGCTGGGGTGGAAGCGCAGTCCACCTTTATAGGGACCAATCGAGTTGTTGTTCTGTACCCGCCATCCGCGTTGAACGCGAATGTTGCCGTTGTCGTCTTCCCAACAAACACGGAAGCTTACAACTCTGTCAGGTTCTGCCATTCGTCTAAGAATCTGTGCTTCATGATATTTTTCTTTATCTTCGATGAACTCGAAAATGTCTTCGGCGACTTCTCGAACGGCTTGAATGAACTCAGTCTGATGCGGATTGCGTCGTTCGACCCCAGCCATAAATTCTTCGAGGCCTACGTGATCAGATATAGCCATTGTTCTTCTCCTGTTATGTTGTCTAAATAGACCATTAAAATAGATGCAGTCAGTCTCGACTGCCTTCAATTCAATGTAATTGAGGCGTGAGATTATTGTTTTTACTTTTGCTTTCTGATGGTAGCCCACTTGACAGTGATTTGAACGATAAATGTTAGCTAATTTCATCCTCTGTTCCAACGGGACCGCTGGCGACAATGCTCGATTAGATGACACTACTTTGATGTGTAAAAATGACGTTGTAGTGCAGGACGGCAATTGTTGTCATAAAAGCAAGGTGGTGTCTTTGCCAGACGTTAGATTTTGAAATGGCGCCTGAACCCTAGACCGGTCGAGCCAGAGACCGATCATGCAGGCAAGGATGATCAAGACTATAAAGACGCTCACAGTTGTCGAGATAGAAGAGATTTCGGCGAGGATGCCAATCACCAAAAACCAAATGATTGCACCCAGACGATCGCCGAAGCCAACAACGGATGTCACGGCTGCTCTTGAGCGGGTACTAATCTTTTGCTGAAGTTTACCGATTAGAATAGTACTAGCGAGCCCGAAGAGGAAAAATACTGCGTAAACAGGACTGCTATGAGGTGTCCGTACTTATTATTCACCAGCGGCTTCTGCGATAAACCTGGGGACGGCAAGAAAGGCAATCATTGATTGAGTCAGGTTGATTGGGATTAATTGTGCTCATTTGATTCGAGTTTGTTACAGTCTTATGCTTTTAAGATCGTGAGGAATAATCCATGCCAGATAATTTATCTGTGGAGTTACTTGCTGTGCAATCGCAGATGGCAGCGTTTGTCGATGCTCAGTTAAAACTGACAGAGGATGCGTTGCCGAGCCAACACCAGAGGGTGAGAGAAGCGTCGAAGCAAGCGGGCTTTTTTTTCAAGACCCAACCAGCAGAATTTGGTGGTTCTCCGGCAAGCGCTTTGGAATTGACAATGCTGCGTGAGATGCTGGCTGCAACCAATTCACCTTTAGCATCTTCCGTGTTTGGCCCAGGTCCGGGTGTATTGCATGCCGCCGAGGGAACCTTGCGAAGCCATTATCTTGAGCCCGTGTTGCGAGGTGAGAAACGCGGTGCATTTGGGTTTACTGAACCCGATTCAGCGCCTCGTCCAACCTATGCCGTGGTCGATGGGGATGATCTACTTGTTACCGGCATTAAGTCTTATGTGACCGGAGGCGCCACAGCAGATTTTGTGTCGATTCTCGTTAATGTTGAGGATGCCGATGGAGGCAAGCTGGGAACAGCGATGGTCGCTGTCGATAGGCTTGCATCAGGCGTCACGATTGATCGTGAGTTTTCTTCGATGGAGGGTGGCGGTCATGTGTCAATGAAGTTCGATCAGGTACGGGTCTCAAAAGAAAACGTGATCGGCAAAATAGGCGAGGGCATGCCGCGGGCACTGGGCAATATCGGTAACGTGCGATTGATGGTGTCTGCTCAGGCCATGGGTATGTGTTTGTTTGTTTTAGACTATGTAGAGAACCACTTAAAAGCGCCTCATCGCAGTGGCTCGCCGCTGGGTGCTAGAGAAGGCGTGCGACTGCGCTATGCCGATATGAGGATTGAAACTTATGTTGCTCGAAGTGCTTTGTATCGCACAGCTCGATTAGTTGATGATGGGGGCAATACGGTTAATGAAACCATTGCGACGAAAGTTTTTTGTACCGAAACCGCAGGTCGTGTGATCGATATGGGCGTGCAATTGGTTGGCGGTCAAGCATTGGTGACAGGTCATCCGCTTGAGGCATTATATCGGCAGGTAAGGTCATTAAGGCTGATTGAGGGTGCAAGTGATCTGTTGAGGATTAACCTTGTTAAGGGACGGCTAGAAATGGACAAGGGCCGTGTCTGAGTTGGGTCGGTTCTCTAGATAATATGAAGGTTTTGCAGAGAATCGCATTAGGTATGAGAGGAATTGTTGTCTTCGATGAGTAATCAAGAAATCAGCCCCCAAACGCCGGTTCGGCGCCAGATCAATTGGTTTGTTCTGATGTTTCTTGCCTTTCACGTGCCGTTGTTCGTTTATCCTGTTTTGCGCTTGAGCGTTTGGCTTTCGTTGCCTTTGTGGCTGACGTTGATGATTTTGATACCATTGGTAAGTAGTCAGATTGTTGCAAGATTTTGGCTACGGGGCAGTTTGAAAAAATTGGCGGTTGTTTATAGAAAGACGGCTGACTTTTGGCTTGGTATGAGTCCCGTGTTATTGATGCTGATGCTTGTTTTTGAATTTGTTTTACTTGTCACCGGTATTGCACCGCATATTGCGGCACTCTGGGTTGTCACCCTGACGACGCTCATTAGTTTTATTGGTCTAATCGTTGCGATTTCGCCGCGAGTGAAGACGATTTCTCTAACGTCCTCACGTTTACAAGCGCCCGTTCGCTTTGTTCAAATTACGGATGTGCACATTGGCTCTCGCAGCCAGAGTTTTCTAGAACGGCTGATGTTTCGAATTAATCGGCTACACCCCGATTTTTTGTGCATCACCGGAGACTTTATTGATGCCCCGGGCATAACAGAGGATCAACTTCAGTCATTGGCACGGGCGGACTATCCCATCTATTTCTGTATTGGTAACCATGAAAAATACGAAGATTTGGAGGATATCCTTCAGAGGCTTGATAATTTGGGGGTGAAAATTTTACGCTCTGACACACTGCATTTTCGCAAAGACATTCAGATTATCGGTATCGATGATATGGAAGATCCATTGCAGGTGGAGAAGGAGCTTAAACATATTGCGTTGGACGCAGGTGCCTTTAAACTCCTGCTGTATCATCGGCCACGAGGGCTTGAGGCGGCTGCGGAGCATGGCATTGACTTAATTTTGAGTGGCCACACCCATAATGGCCAAATATTTCCATTCAATCTCATTGTTAAGAGGGTATTCGAGAGAATCATAGGTATGTACAGCCTCGGGGAGACACGGCAATATGTGTCTCAAGGTACCGGTACATGGGGGCCTGTGATGAGATTAGGTACATATAGTGAGATTACGCTGTTTGAATACGACCCAGAGTAGCGATGTTTTTTGCCGAGCTTTAAGCTGGGCATGGGCTTCAAGCGACGATGGCTAAGCGCCATAGGTCTTTGTGCCAAGAGATTCGTTTATAGAGGTCTTTTGCAGTGTTTCGCACGATAGAGACGTTTACTGAAACGCGAATAATTTGAAGAGGAATGAGTAAGAATGTCACTCGAAAGTTTTAGAGAAGAAACACGCACTTGGTTGGAAGAAAACTGTCCAGCTTCAATCAGAACACCGATGCCTGCCGATGAGTATCCCGGCGGCGGACGACGTGCAAGCTACAAGAATCCCGACACTAAAGTGTGGATGGATCGCATGTCCAGTAAGGGTTTTACTGTGCCAACTTGGCCGAAGGAGTATGGCGGGGCAGAATTAAATAGTGACGAAGGTCGCGTGTTGCAGGAAGAGCTTAGACGAATCAGCGCGCGGCCTGCGTTGGTAGGTATGGGGCTTTCAATGATTGGTCCAGCATTACTTGAGTACGGCACTGACGATCAAAAAGCGGAACACTTACCGAAAATATCATCAGGAGAGATTTGGTGGTGTCAGGGCTATAGCGAACCTAACTCGGGCTCTGATTTGGCAAGTTTGCAGACTAAAGCGATTGTTGATGGGGACGATTACATCATCAATGGTCAGAAGGTTTGGACATCCGGCGCAGATAATGCGGATTGGATTTTCTGTCTCGTAAGAACTGATTTTGAAGCGCCGAAGCATAATGGCATTACGTTTATTCTATTCGATATGACGACACCGGGTGTCAGTGTTAAGCCCATTAAGTTGATCAGTGGTCTATCCCCATTTTGTGAAACTTTCTTCGAGGATGTGCGTGCGTCTCGCAAGAATGTCATCGGTACAGTCAACGATGGTTGGACGGTGGCGAAGCGGCTATTGCAATACGAACGAACCATGATCGGTGGCATTGGCGGCGGCGGTCCGAAAGTGAAGACATTAGCTGAAGTGGCTGATACTTACGTTGGTAAGCAAAACGGTAAGCTTGCTGATCTTGAATTACGTGATGGTATTTTAAACCACAGCATGAACGACAGAGCTTTCGGTTTGACCGTTCGTCGTACTCAGGAAGAATCTAAATCGACTAAGGCGCCTAGCTTTGTATCGTCGATGTTTAAGCTTTATGGAACAGAGCAGAATATGGCGAAGTACGAACTCATGCTGAAAGCAATGGGCTCACAGATGCTTGGTTGGGAAGGTGATGGCTATGAATCAGACGAATTAACTCAAACGCGCGCCTGGCTGCGAAGTAAGGCTAATTCGATTGAGGGTGGTACAACTGAAGTTCAGTACAACATCATTGCTAAGCGCGTTTTGGGTTTGCCTGATTAGACGCGCCGATAACAATCAATGCGGGTAATTTACAGCGATGAAAAGAGCACGATGAGTGCTCTTTTTTTTAACTTTTTTTTGACGTTTTTGTTGCAACGCTGAGCGTGCCACTGTCTACGAAATCAAACAGTAAAACGACGGATCAATAGCCACTCGCAGATTTATCGGGTCTCTGCTACCTAACATCCACAAATAGAAAGAAGGGCTCTTTGTCAGGCAAGTCGCCGTCAACGGCAGAATGTTGCCTAGTTTAGGTTGTTGTCGACGGGATTGTTGCGTGCGGGATTGTTGTGCACGGGATTATAGCTGACGACGCTGCGTGGGGTGCCTTGAGTGCAATGCATCGATGACGGTGCTGAGATCAGGTTCATTGATATTAGTGGCACAAGAGGAGAATCAATAGAGATTCCCGACGAGGCTGTCTATAATCTCGCGCTCTGAAAGTTGATTTTTATTCTAAGACGAAAAACCCATGGAAAAGGCAAAAGCGAGTCCAACCTCTCACTCCTATTACTCCCAGAGATTGCGGTTACATTACCTTGATTGGGGTAATCCTGATGCGCCGCCTTTGCTGTTGGTTCATGGTAATCGAGACCATTGCCATAACTGGGATTGGGTGGCGCAGGAATTACGCGATGAATACCACATTATTGCGCCGGATTTTAGAGGTCATGGCGATTCGCAATGGGTCAATGGTAGTGCCTACAGCAGCAGTGAGTATATTTATGACCTGGCGCAGTTAATCCACCAACAAAATCTAGCGCCATTACACATCATAGCGCACTCGCTGGGCGGCGGTGTCGCTCTTCGTTATGCGGGTATCTACCCAGAACATATCAAAAAAATGGTTGTGATAGAGGGCACTGGTGCACCGCCTTCAGCTTACAATCCCGATCCGCCGCATATCCGGATGCGTAATTGGATTGAATCGACACGCAAGATGTCAGGCCGATTGCCGAAACGCTACGAAAGCCTCGATGACGCATTTAATCGAATGCACGATGAAAATAAGCATCTACGTATGGATCAAGCCAAACATTTGACGATTCACGGTAGTAATCAGAACGAAGACGGTAGTTACAGTTGGAAGTTCGACAACTACACCCATGTGATGGCACCGTTCGATATAACGATTGAACAATCCCGTGAGCTTTGGGGCAGGATTGAGGCGCCGGTGTTGCTCGTTAGCGGTAAAGAGAGCTGGTTCGGTCAAATAAAACGGCCAGATCCAACCAAAGTGTTCCAGAATGCGAGACATGTGACGGTGGACGATGCTGGCCACTGGGTACAGCATGATCAGCTAGATAAGTTTTTGACACTTACGAAAGATTTTTTTGCAGAGTAAGATAGGTTTGGTAAAAGCGCAGACCCGTTTAGGACATGTTTAGTTAAGGAGAACTTAATGAAGAAGGGTATAACGTTTGGCACATTCGATTTGTTTCATGCAGGCCATGTGCTTATGTTGCAGGAGGCAAGAACCGTCTGTGACTACTTGATCGTTTGTATACAATCGGATCCATCTGCGGACAGAGAAGCTAAGAATAGTCCGATTCAGAGCATCGTTGAGCGTCAAATTCAGGTGTCTGCTTGCAAATATGCAGACCAGGTTGTTGTTTACAATACGGAAGCAGATGTTCTGGAAATTCTTAAATCAGTTGATTGGGATGTGCGAATACTCGGTGATGAATATGAAAACAAGGAATTTACCGGTCGAGACATATCCTTCGATAAATGCTATTTCAATCGCCGGCCTCACGAGTTTTCAAGTTCGTCACTGCGTATGCGAGTTGTAAACGGTACAAAAGAAAACTAACGTAGATTCAATGTAGCCTCTCACAGGCTCATTGACGTTTATCGATCTGCCTTAGAAAACCAATAATGTCTGCGATACATTCCTCTGTTTTCGGCCCCTCCAATTGGGCAAATCCGTGTGCGACACCGGCGTAACATTTATAGGCGACGTTTGCACCTGCGCGTTGACAGGCCCCTAAGAGTGTTTGGCTCATAAACGCCGGTACATTCAAATCTAATGCGGGTTGGACGATAAAGATATTCGGTAGTGATTCAAATCTACCCTCACTTAACACGTTTTGAATGGTCGCTTCTGACATCGCCGCGTCATCGGTGAAGTAGGCTTGATGTCCGAGCATAAGTTGGTCGGGTGTAAAGTTCGGTCCCCAGCTTTCAATAGGATCTTTGGCTCTGGCTGTCACGTATTGATATCGGGCTAGAGGGTTCGAGACGGGCCAAAGAGCAACAACCGCATTGACGCCAGCATCGATGTTTGGCATTGCATGGAAGCCGCTGTCGGTGTGAATCTTTGTGCCCCGATGTTGCTCATGATTCGGCAGTAAACCGGCATACAAGGCGAGATGCCCACCACTGGAACTGCCGATTAGTGCGATAGATTGTGAAGCGTTTTGCAGCAGGTTTAACTTGGTATAGCGAACGGCAGCGCTAATGTCAGCTGATGCGGCGGGGTGTTTTGCGACTCTGCCATCGGACAAATCAATGGCGAGAATTGAGAACCCTTGGTCTGCCATTGCGCGGCAATAAAGTCGACCGTTTTTGCGATGTCCAGAGCTCCACGCGCCGCCGTGAACGTCAATCAAGAAGGGTTCAGCATTTTGATTGGGGCTCGAGGCAGGACTCAAATCGTCAGGTTGATAGTAAGTCGCTCGCAGTTGCCGGCCCTCGGACTGACCATAAATGAGTTCTGTTTCTGAGTGAGTCACCTCTTTATACCTTTTTAAGCAGACGCAGATTTTTGGCCGAGCCGCGCATCAAACCAATTTAGAAGTGCAGGGATTTCTGTTCGGGCAAAAGTATGCGACAAACCCTGGATTTCCCTAAAGGTTAAATCTGCGCCCGCCTCGGTAAGCTGTTGGCGCGCCATGTAAGCCGTCTCTAAAGGAAACATCCAGTCGTCAGTGCCGTGTACCAGATAGATAGGTTTACCTGCGGCATGTCGAATCTGACCGGTCATGGTCAAATCCGGGTGTAGTACACCCGAGAAAGGCGCAATGTGAGTGAAGGGCGATTTTTCCTGGCAACCTGCCATGAGTGCGTAGGTTCCGCCATCAGACATACCGGTAACTAGCATGTGGTCTGGATCGATTTTCCAATTTTCCTTCACAAAATCCAGCATGCTTAATAGGGGCACCCTGTCATGTTCCTCACCCATAAGAGACCAGGTGTCTTGTTGTGAGGTGGGTGACATTAAGATAAAACCATTGGATCGCGCTTCGCGCATCCAGCTCCATAGGAAATCGGCGCCATGACCTGTGCCGCCATGCATCGCAACGACGAGCGGATGCGGTTGAGATAAGTCCAAGTTCTCAGGGACATACATGGAAAATCCGCCGCGGGACTCTCTGTCGTTGTCAGCACTTAGCAGTCCCACTTTTCCAGGTTCACCTTCATCAGCACCCTTGGCGAGAGCCAACAGTAGATCTGTATTGTCTCGAACCTCTCCATTGAGGAAGTACTTATTGACGGGCGAGAGGATTGGCGCAAGCGGATAAATATGTTCCTGTGCCCTAACGTGGGCGCGCATTGCTTTCATGACGTTACCAAAATCATCTTCGCCGCTATTGAGTCCATCGCAGGCGCGAAGTGCGTAAACGACACTTTGATTGATCATTTCCTGAAAGTGCTTTAAGTCTTCGGGAAATTGTAAATTGGAGAATTCTTGATGGGTTTGCCTTAGCTCTGCTTCAAAGGGTGCAATAAACTCCGTCATCGGCGCGATTCTTGACGGATGAAGATTGCGTTGTACCTGTTCAAATGCTTCCATACAGGTTAGCAATCTTGGTATTAGCAAAGTGATGGTTTCGTGCAGTTTGTCGAGGTCAGATGACATGTGGATACTCGGTCACAATAATCGTACGTTAACTATACGTAACACCACAGGCGAATTCACGTTTCATCATGGTTGAATATACTCATCACATACCGCCCGAATGCCACGAAGCCGTTGAGGTACTCTTTTTCGATGACGATATTCTTGTGGTGTCGAAGCCATCGGGGTTGTTGTCGGTACCCGGTCGTATCGTCAAGGACAGTGTCATTAATCGAATGATGGTGGATTTCCCCGATCTACGGGCGGTTCACAGGTTAGATCTTGATACATCCGGCTTGTTAGTTTTTGGGATTTCCCAATTGGCGGTATCTGAACTGAATCGACAATTCAGAGAGCGCACGGTTTTAAAGGAATATGTCGCCGAGGTTGATGGCGTGATTGCTGATGAT
>CAJJAA010000001.1 GCA_905182025.1 uncultured OM182 clade bacterium | reverse complement strand
GTCTTGACAGGATCATTGAGATATTCGAAGGTCAACATACTTTCAAAATAGACGCCACCGATCTCACCTGTTGGCATGGGATTATTACTATCATCCAATATGTGTACACTGCAATTGAGAGCACGGCCGACCGACCCCTTGTGTTCTAACCATTCGACTGAGTTTATGAGGGTTCGACCTGACAGCCTCGGTACCTGCGTAGTACTCGCAGAGGATCACGGGCCCCCACCACTCGAATCATGGCGTGTTCCTGAACGTCAACCGGACATGGTGCCGCCGCATGGACAGCAAACTTCAGACTAGAGACATCATATTGTTGTCGAACTTCCTCAGGCAGCTTTAACATTCGCACGAACATCGTCGGCACCCACTGGCTGTGAGTAACCTGGTGAGCCTCGATCAGTTGCAGGGATTGCTGCGCATCGAAGTGCTCCATGATGATCGTTGTGCCACCAAAACGGGTAAGGGTCATATTGAACCCCAACGGCGCCGCATGGTACAGAGGCGCCGGTGATAGATAGACTGTATTGATATCAAAACTATAGGTATTAGCGGCTTTAACAGTTTCAATATCTGCGCCAAGCTCAACATCAAGTAAGGGTTTCTTTATGCCTTTGGGATTGCCCGTTGTGCCGGACGAATAAAGTAACCTTTCACCATAAGATTGATCAGCGATGGGTGACGTAGGTTGATCTTGGATAGCCAACTCAAATGAGCTTGCCCCATCGCATTCACCATCAACCATAAAGCAGGTTGGCGCATATTCGAGTTTGGCATGCAGCGATTCAAAATTCTCCTGCAGCAATTTCGACGTAACCAAAACCTTTGCGCCACAATCATTGACGATATGCTCAACTTCGGAGGCTTGAAGCCGGTAACTGATGGCTGTGAAGTACAAACCTGATCTAAAAGCAGCCCAACAAACCGGTAAGAACAACCAATGGTTCTCCATACATAACGCAATACCATCCCCGCGTTTCGCTCCCAATGATCTAAACAAATGAGCAATTTGGTTAGACAAGTCTTCTAATTCACCGTACGTGACAGTCTTACCCGAGGCGGCCATAACAATGGCGGTATGATCGCGCGGGTAGTCAGAGGGAATCATTTTCATATAAGCAGTCTTATTTTATGTTGCATCGCTTGATGTTTGGCTTTGTTGTTATTGTTTTTTTGCGTTGTTTTACGACTGTTTAACTAAGTGCAAACAATCGTCAACACCCCGCTTTAGCTGCCTTGTTATGTAACAAATAGGTCTATGTGTTTCGCTTAATATCCCGAAAAGGACCCGTGTCGGAGCGCTGTTCCTTTGGCATACCTAGCACCCGCTCCGAAATGATATTACGTTGAATTTCATCGGTTCCGCCTGCAATCGATATCGCAGGAACCGAAATCAGCGTTTCAGCAACCATTCCGCTCTCAGCCGAGTGTTCGCCACTCAACATCGCATCAGACCCTGAAATCAACGTGTGTACATGAGCCGCTTGGCGAGCAATCACACTCGCCGCCAGCTTGCCGATAGAACCCGCGGGGATAATTTCATTTGTACCCGCGCGACGGGTTGCCTCCGCCTGTTCTGCAGCAAGCTCAGAGGCGCGTTTCATTGACAGTAGTTTGGCTATTTCCTGACGGGTCGATGCTGAAGCTATCGCACCTGTTTTTTTAGCTCTATCGAGAACCAAATCAACTCTGCCTTGGCGTTGTGGATACCAAGTGTAGGGCTCATTGTCGATCGCCAGCTCAGCTTCATACTCATCATAAACTCTGCCGACCCGCTCAACTGACGAGATGCCGGACTGCCTAGCTTGCGCAAAACCGCGACGTTCAACAGACAGTGTTGATGCTGCGACAGCCCAGCCGTTGCCTTCGCCGCCCAACAAATCGTCAAAGGAAACTTCTGCATCCGTCATAAACACTTCATTAAAAGAAGCGTGACCATTCATTTGCCGCAAAGGACGCACCTCCACACCCGGCTGATGCATATCGATTAAAAAATAGCTTAGGCCTTGATGCTTGGGCAGGTCCCAATCGGAGCGTGCCAACAAAATACCGTAGTCCGCATGGTGAGCACTTGTCGTCCAAACTTTTTGACCATTGATGATCCATCGTCCATCACGTTTTTCAGCTTTGGTACTAGAACCCGCAAGGTCAGACCCGCTACCAGGTTCACTAAATAGCTGACACCAGGCATGTTCACCGGTCAGTGTTTGCTTTAAATATCGCTGTTTTTGCTCGTCGTTACCATGAGCAAGAATGGTTTCTGCGGCGAGCCTTCTAGGGCCCCCTTGCGAAGCAAAAACAATCCCCAGTCGCCGAAACACATCGTTTACGACCTGAGTTTCATCGACAGAATAACCTCGACCCAAACTCTCCACCGGCCAGTTTGGTGCAGCCCAGCCACCCTCTAAGAGCCTGTTTCGCCACTCGAGCAAACTCAGCTCGGTAGACCAATTCTGCTCAAGCCAGCCCGTCACTTCTTGTTTTATATCGTTATGATTCATTATGAAACTTCCCCTTCAATCAGCTGCATCATCCATTCACGGTGGCGGTCAGGTCCACCCAGCAATACTTCCGAGCTTTTTGCGCGTTTAAACCAAAGATGTGTGTCATCTTCCCAAGTAAAGCCGATGCCACCACGAAGTTGAACCGCGGCTCGCGCGACGTTGCAGTAAGTGTCCGCGGCAAGTGCCTTCGCCATATGTGGCGCATACACCTCCGCCTCACTTTCGTTTACGGCTGCTAACCCAGCCGCATTACCAGCATCGAGTAGTCGAGCGGCGTGGTAGGTTGCAGCTCGTGCGAATTCGACCTCCATAAGCAAATCCGCACAACGGTGTTTCAATGCTTGAAAAGAACCAATTGGACGCCCAAATTGCACACGTAGTTTTGTGTACTCGACTGTCGAAGTTAAAAGGTGTTGCGCGCCACCCACCATTTCGTGCGCAAGCGCAACACTACAATCACGCCATATTTCTTGAAGATTGCCTAAGTCCACATCCCCTACTCTTTGCGCACTGACATTAATAAGTGCTACCTCGCTGAGCTTACGTGTTGGGTCGAGTGACTCGCGACTTGTCACATTCACACCGGTGTCATTTGCTTTTACTAGGAACAACCCCAAGCCAGAAGATGATGAGGCGACAACCAGCATTAAGTCAGCTGAAGCTGCATCAAGCACGATTTTTGCTGCGCCATTTAGCACGCCGCCATCTTCATGAAGCAAAGAACCTACATCTTCGGGACCGTCGAGACTGTCAAGTACCAGCGTTACGATCGATACACCCATCGCAATATCGGGCAATAACTGCTCTTTGTATGCCTCCGACGCACAGTGCAGCAAGGCTGATGACGCCATCACGGAAGATGCTAGAAAGGGCCCGCAAAACAAATTTTTGCCCATCTCTTCCATCACGATGCCAAGTTCAATTTGACCAAAGCCGAAACCACCATATTGTTCTGGGATATGAATACCGGCCACACCGAGTTCAGCACAAAGCTGCTGCCAGACTTCGGCATCGTAGCCTTGTTCCGTCAGCATCTGCCTACGAACATCAACCGGTGTCGACTTCGCCTGCATGAAGCGAGCAAGGCTTTGGCGAAATTGATGTTGATCACTTGTAAATTCTTTTTGCATTAATCGACTTCTTCCAACAATTATTGCGTTGAAGATAACCAGTTCTAAGCGGCAAGTAAAATGTTCATCCCTCAACCGACAAATCAGCACATCTTTACAGGCCTGCCGCTTGCTGAATACGGGCTAGTTTATCTGCAACCGCGTAGACCTTGAGCCGAGCGAAGCAGTTGACGCACCCGACAATACACAGTAGTTTTCCACCATCTGTATCTAAGGAAACACCAACGTGAACTTCGATTTTTCCCAAGACGAAAAGATGATTCGAGACCAGGTCTCAAAATTTCTCGATCAACAAAGCGACACAAAAGTCATGCGCTCTGCAGTTGACGGCGACACTCGCTACTCTGCCGACGTCTGGAAGGGACTGGTGGATATGGGACTTACTGGTACAGCGATACCGGCAGCGTATGGTGGCGTCGGCGTTGGCTACCCCGCTTTGTGTCTTATCGCTGAACAACTAGGGGCACACCTGACACCCACACCCTTTTCATCTTCGGTTTATCTCGCAACCGAGGCGATTATCGGCTTTGGCACCGAGGCACAAAAAGAAACATGGCTGCCTAAGTTAGCTAACGGTGAAATTATTGGTACGATTGCTATCGTTGAGACAGTCGAAGAAGTCACTGAAACATCGATTCAAGCCTCAATAACAGGCGACACACTCACCGGACGAAAATTGATTGTTCCAGATGGCGGCATTGCGGACTTTGCAGTCGTTATTGCCAAGTCGCCAGGGACAATGGCAAATTCAAGCTTGTCACTTTGCATCGCCGATCTTCAGCACGAAAGTGTGACCCGAACACCGATTGAAACAATCGACCCAAGCAAAAACTCAACCACCATTGACTTCCAGCAAACACCGATCGAAATTCTCGGCGATCAAGTCGACGGTTGGTCAGCTGTCAGGCGCATTTATGATCGCGCAGCAATTTTGTTTGCTTTTGAGCAGATCGGTGGTGCTCAAAGCGCTCTGGATATGGCGGTCGAGTATGCGAAAGAGAGATTTGCCTTTGGCCGTCCGATAGGCTCTTTCCAAGGTCTCAAACATATGATGGCGGATATGTATGTTGCACTCAAATTAGCCGAATCAAACTGTTACTACGCAGCCTGGGCGCTTGCCACAGAATCCGAAGAACTGCCCTTAGCAGCGGCAACAGCCCGAGTATCAGCAACCCAGGCATTCCAGCTCTGCTCGAGAGACAACATACAGGTACATGGCGGTATGGGATTCACTTGGGAATTTGACTGCCATCTTTATTATCGAAGATCAAACTACCTAACACTTCAATTAGGGGGCTTGGCGACGTGGGAAGATAAACTGGTGAGCAGCTTGCCTGATGCAGCGTAGGCCAATACCTAGGTATAAAAACATCATATTAGACAAATTAACGTAGAGTACGACGAATGGATTTTAGCGACACAAAAGAAGAAGCCGTTTTCCGCACAGAAGTGAAAAACTGGATTGGGAAAGAGGCACCAACCTACTTATTCAAAAGCTTATCCGCCAGTGGCTTCGGTTCGACCAGAACAGGTGAATATGACCCATTCGAGGAAGCAAAAAAGTGGCAGAAAAAGAAAGCCGATGCGGGCTGGGCATGCATACAGTGGCCAAAGGAATTTGGCGGACGTGGCGCTGGACCTATGGACGGTGTCATTTGGTCACAGGAAGAAGGCATATACAGCAAACTTTCTGGTACCTTTATCATCGGTCAGGGTATGTGTGCACCCACAATGATGGCCTATGCGACCCCTGAACAAAACCAGCGATATATTCCCAAGATAGCCAGCGGCGAAGAAGTTTGGTGTCAGCTGTTCTCGGAACCTGCCAGTGGCTCAGACCTTGCTGGCCTGAAAACGCGGGCTGAAAAAGATGGTGACGAATGGGTCATCAACGGTCAAAAAATATGGACCTCAGGCGCTCACATTAGTGACTACGGCATACTCATCACTCGAACGGACTCTGAGGTACCAAAACACCGCGGCCTGACGATGTTTTTCCTCGACATGAAATCAGCTGGCGTCGATATACGGCCGATTAAGCAAGCTAATGGCGATAGTGGTTTTAACGAAGTCTACTTTGATAATGTCCGCATACCTGATGCGCAACGTCTCGGTGAAGTCGGCGGCGGCTGGCAAGTATCGTTGACCACATTGATGAATGAGCGACTGGCTATTGGCGGCAGCATCGCGACAGGATTCCCTGAAATAAAAGCACTGGTCGATGATCTCACCATTGCTGGCGGTCGAGCAATCGACAACCCTGCTGTTCGATCAAAGCTGGCCGATTGGTATGCCAAGAGCGCCGGTTTAAAGAACACCTCAGCACGCGCGTTAACCGCATTGTCTAAGGGTGAAGTACCAGGTCCAGAAAACTCAATTGGCAAGCTAGTCGCTGGCGGAATGATGCAGGACATCGCCAAATTTGGCTTAGATCTGCAGGGACTCGGTGGTGCAATTGTTGATCCCGCCATCGCAGATGGTGCGGCTCGATTGCAGGCAATGCTACTGCGATCCCCCGCCGTGCGAATTGAAGGTGGAACTGATCAGATCCTGAGGAATATCATCGCCGAGCGAGTACTCGGTTTACCTGAAGAGCTGCGCGTTGATAAAGGTATCGCCTTCAATAAAATCCCATCATCGAACTCTTAGCGGGGCATTATTTAGGCGCCGTAAACCAGTTGAGCTTCGGCGGTTTTGGATCGCATTCATCGCCGTTGATCTACAGCAACACATCAGAGCTCTTAATAAAGTTGGCCTTGGCAAAACACAGGCCAGTGAGTGTTAACTAAATCACAGGATGATCCATGCGACAGACCAGCAAACCGATCGCCGTTATTCTTGGCGCAACATCGAAATGGCAGTCCGATGGCAGAAATACACTACTCTCCCACGGCACTGTCATTGACGATAGCGACTTACCCGTCGAAGCACGTTGGGGCGTCGGCGGCGCATTAGCACTCAAATTTGCCAAGCAAGGATTTCGCGTTGTCCTGACAACGCGTGTTGAGAAAAATGCAGAGCCCTTACTGCGTGCCGTCGAGGCGCAGGGTGGTGAAGCTATGATCGTTGAATTAGACCTCGCTAACATCGATTCGATCACGCAAGGCTTCACAGAGATTAGAAGCCAATACGGCCATCCCGAGGTACTTATCTACAATGCAGGATACCTCGAAGGTCGCGATTTGCCGGCTGATCAAGAATTACTCGAATACATTTCACTGGATATGTTTGAGACAGCACATCAAATTGCCAGTCGAGGTCCGTTTATGGTCGCAAAAGAAGTTTTGCCGGCCATGCGCGAAGCTGGCCGAGGTTCTTTCCTGATTACCAACAATGCGTCATCGTTGCGGGGACGAAAACGCTTAACCGGCCAGTCGCTTTATTACCCAAGAACAATGATGAGAACACTGGCTCAGGTGTTGACCGAGGAGTACTCAGCGTTCGGCGTTCATGTTGCGAATGTTATCGTTGACGGACTTATCGATTCGCCGGGCACGCGCGCACTGCCGCTGGCAATTAAACGTCCCGAGATTGTTATCAATCCTGCCAGTATTGCTGATGCTTTTTATTATCTTCATTGCCAAGACAAATCCTGCTGGAGTCATGAACTTCAGCTGACGCCTTATGCGACAAACCCGAGCTTTTAAGACAGTTTAACCCAACCTTTAAAGCCAACTGTCTAAACAGATCGACATCAATGACACGATAAGCCTGTGTTAATATCCTGTGCAATATAACGGGGCTCGACAATGACAAACCCACTGCTTCAAACATGGCAAACACCACACAAATTTCCGCCCTTTCAGCAAATAAAGACTGAACACTATATACCGGCTTTTGAGCAAGGCTTTAAGCAACAACAACAAGAG
Source organism: uncultured OM182 clade bacterium (assembly GCA_905182025.1). Lineage (GTDB taxonomy): Bacteria > Pseudomonadota > Gammaproteobacteria > Pseudomonadales > Azotimanducaceae > JAHRVQ01. Next base: position 45,249 of record CAJJAA010000001.1, on the reverse strand, counting down.
GTCGACGCAATTGTTGCAAACCCCAATCCAATCACTTTTCAAAATTGTATTGAAGATCTCGAACGCAGCGGATCTGTGCTGAAAAAAATCGCGCCAGTGCTCGGTGTTTTAACCCACGCGGATACCAATGACGCGTTAAAAAAGATCCAATCGACATTGGCGCCTCGCATTGCCGCTCACAACAGCGCTATCTATTCCAATCAAGCGCTATTCAAAAAAGTAAAAAGTCTTACTGAGAACATGCCCGATGGCTTATCAAAAGAGCAGCAGCAATTATTGAGTCAGATCTACAAGCGCATGGTTAGAAGTGGCGCTGACCTAAATGAGACAGACGCAAATCGCGTCAGCAAACTAGACAAAACGCTCGCCTCGCTACAAACCCAATTTGGGCATAACGTTCTGTCTGACACGAATAACTTTGAACTCATCCTATCGAACACGACGGAACTCGACGGACTGCCTGATTCTGTGATCAGCGCGGCTAAGGATGAGGCCGCAAGCCGTGGCTACCCTGAAAGTTATGTATTTTCGATTTCAAGATCATCCGTTACGCCTTTTCTCGCATTTTCTACCCAGCGAGAACTCAGAGAAAAGATGTGGAATGCTTATACGCACTGCGCAAACAACGACAATGATGCTAACAACCAAAATGTCGCTGTTGAAATAGCCACGCTGAGAGCTGAACGTGCAGCCTTACTTGGCTATAGAACCCACGCAGAGTTCACCCTCGATGAGCAGATGGCGTCGACCTCAAACAACGTTAGAAACCTACTTGATCGGCTTTGGAAACCAACCCAAGTTAGGGTTAAACAAGAAATTGAATCATTGCAGTCACGCATTCAAGCAGAAGGAAGCAATTTCAAACTGCAACCCTGGGACTGGTGGTATTACACAGAAAAGATCCGTCAGGACGAATATGATTTGGACCTTGAGGAAATTAAGCCCTACTTCGAATTGCACAGAGTCCGACAAGGTGCATTTGATGTTGCGAAGCAGCTCTATGGCATCAACTTCACCGAGATTACTAACTTCCCGAGCTACCACCCTGATGTTGATACATTCGAGGTGAGAGAAGCTGATGGCAGCTTAATCGGAATTTTTTGCACAGATTATTATCTACGCCCTTCAAAAAAAGCGGGTGCATGGATGAATGCACTGAGAGTACAACAGCTGTTCGATGGCGAGCAATATCCCATCATTCTCAATACCTGCAACTTTCCCAAAGCCTCTCCTTGCTTACTTGGCCCCGATGAAGTGAGAACCTTATTCCATGAATTTGGGCATGGATTACACGGTCTGCTTAGTCGCGTAAATTACGCGTCGTTAAGTGGAACGGCTGTAAAGCGCGACTTCGTTGAACTGCCCTCCCAAATAATGGAGCATTGGGCTGTTGAGCCGGAAGTGCTAAAACAGTATGCACTGCACTATGAAACCGGCGAGCCGATCCCTCTCGAGCTAATCGACAAGATCCTCGCAACTCAAACGTTCAACCAGGGCTTCGCAACAACCGAATATCTGGCTGCGTCTTATCTGGACCTTGAATGGCATGATCAAACGGTAAACGATCAAATTTCAGCGTCAGAAGTCGAAGCGAAAGCGATGGCAGATATTAAACTAGTGCCGGAAATTGCACCTCGCTATCGCAGTAGCTATTTCCAACATATATTCTCTGGAGGATATTCCGCCGGATACTACGCTTATATCTGGGCTGAGGTGCTTGATACCGATGCTTACGAAGAATTTAAAATGAACGGCATCTTTGATAAAAAGACAGCGCAGTCTTTTCGTCAAAATATTCTACAAAAAGGCGGCTCGGAAGAACCCATGACCCTGTATAGGAATTTCACCGGTCGCGAACCCAAAATTGATCCACTAATGAAGTCCCGCGGACTGTTGGAGCCACTAACAGAGACGTCCAGAGCTGACAGTAAGCCTTAAGCTCGTTTGGGACTCAACGGCCTAACCGTTGGCTTTGACTGTTATGCGTAGCGTGTTGGGTCGGCGATACCCGCTTGCTTAAACCCAGCAATACGGATTTGGCAGCTATCACACTCACCACAGGCATTACCCAGAGAATCCAGTTGATAGCACGACACGGTATTGCTGTAATCAACGCCAAGCTCAATTCCCATTTTGATGATATCCCCTTTGGGTAGGTCAATGAGCGGCGTACGAATTTTCACTGGCTTACCTTCAACACCAATACGCGTCGCCAGGTTAGCCATGGCCTCAAATGCTGCAATAAATTCTGGTCGGCAATCTGGGTACCCGGAATAATCGACCGCGTTGACGCCAATAAAGATATCGTGCGCTTGTAATACTTCGGCAAATCCTAATGCATAGGATAGAAAGACTGTATTTCTCGCGGGCACATAAGTGATCGGTATGCCTTCAGCGGTATCGCCAACGGGCACATCGATATCCGCATCGGTTAATGCAGAACCACCGAAAGCACCTATATCAACCCGGACTGTTCTGTGTTCTTTTGCACCTAGCTTTTGCGCCATCTGCTTCGCAAAGCTAATCTCAGCGACCTGCTTCTGGCCATATTCAAAGCTGATGCAATAACAGGCATAACCTTCTGCAATCGCCATAGCCAAAACCGTTGACGAATCCAAACCACCGGATAGCAGCACAACCGCCTTTGGCCTGTTGTCGGATTCGTTCTTTGATGACTTGCTTGATGACTTGTTTGATGAATTGCTAGACACCCTGCTGATCTCCCCATAAATATTTGTGTAACTGAACCTGCATCCTCACAGGCAGATTATCCTCGATAATCCAATCCGCTAAAGTCGCCGCCGATAGCTCTTCATGGCTACCTGAAAAAAGTACTTCGGAGGCTCTTTGGTTCAATTTGTATTCAGAGATTTTGAAAGCGGCCCAGTCGTAGTCCTGCCGATCGCAGATAACAAATTTGACCTGATCAATAGGCTTAAGTAGCGGGATATTCTCATACAGATTGCGACTGACTTCACCAGAAGCAGGCGTCTTTATATCAAGTACCACAGAAACGCGCGGGTCTACCGGACTAATATCGATCGCACCACTGGTTTCGAGCGAGACTTGATAACCTGCGTCACACAAAAGCGTTAATAATTCTATGCAACCTGGTTGAGCTAGCGGCTCACCGCCTGTCACGGTCACGAATCTGGGCTTATAGCTCGCCACTTTATCGAGCACTGCTTGCATCGCAAGGATTTCACCACCCGTGAATGCATAGGCTGTATCACAGTAGTTACAACGCAAGGGACAACCCGTTAAACGCACAAACGCAGTCGGCAAACCGACAGTTCTTGCCTCACCTTGCAAGGAGTAAAATATTTCAGTTATTCTAAGCGTCGTCACGTCATGGTCCTGTTGCTGCAGTACAACTATTCGTTGGGGTAGGTTACTTACCTTGATTGATCAAAGGCTATTTAACAACACTAAACATGATGCGAGCGTTCGATCGTTTTTGTTCTTTAACTAATTTACTAATTTGAGGTAGAACACATAGACGGGATCAAATTAAACGTTATTCGCAATTTCCCACATTGTCTCGAAGATAAGCTTCAGCTAACTTCGACACAGACTTTCCTTTCTGGGAATCGATTACCTGCTTCAATAGTTCAACAGACCGCTGACAGTCGCCCATCAAGTGGTAGATCTTCCCTAACTTGAACGCCGCGTCAGGCACCTTCCGATTCTCCGGGAAATAAGTAATCACTTGAGCCAGCGCTTTCCTAGCATTTTCGTAGTCCGGCGTAGGCTTGGCCGCATAAACTTCACCAAGCCAATAATATGCATTTGGTGTCAGACTGCCATCAGGGTACTGATCAATCACTGCTTGAAGCTTCTCAATTGCCAAATCGTACTGACGACTCTGTATAAGCGCGATTGCCGATTCATATAAAGATTTTTCGTCACTACCCGCTGAGCCAATGTCTTGTGGAAGTGTCCCCGCCGTCGACTCAATCTCTGAATTTTGATCGACTGTTGTGCCGAGCCCTTGGAGTCTTGAGTCCAGTTCAAGATAGCGATCATCTTGAGTCGCACGCAAGCTGTCCAACGCATGAGATAACTCTTCGACAATACCACGCAACTGCTGAACTTCTTGCTGCAAGATCTGCATTTGGTACTGGCTTTCGCCGACACTTATCTCCGTCGCCGGACCATCATCTACAGGTGGTTGAAAAGGCAGAATTTCAGGTGATTGAGTTTCAAGAGAAGAAACTTCAATGGGGTTATTCGCTGCAAACAAAAATGGTGCGAGGATGAGAAGACTCATACCGATCACACCACTATTGAACGCTCGAATTTGCGAGCGGATATTACTCATGGAATAACTCAATTCAGTTTAAAGTTTTACTTAAGAGTCTACCGGTATGAAAATTCAACGCGACGATTTCTCGCCCAGTTGCTTTCGCCCGTACCCATAACTTCAGGCTTTTCTTCACCGTAGCTGATCACTTCGATCTGTGATCTTGAAACACCTTGTGCCACTAGGTAGGCGCGAATAGCATTTGCGCGTCGTTCACCCAATGCTAAGTTGTATTCACGAGTACCACGTTCGTCTGCATGTCCCTCTAGTCGAACACGCAGTGTTCTTTCAGACATCAGCGCTGATGCGTGCTTATCTAATTCTACGTGACCAGATCGCTTAACAATCGCTTGGTCGAAGTCGAAGTAGAATACGCCTGTTAGTGTTTCTGCATCACCTAAGTCAAAAATCGTAATACGATTTGTACTTGAATCAATCATTGGTTTTTTAGGCTGAACAATGGTTTCTTCAGCAGGCGCCATGTTCTCTTCACCGGTTGTCATCGAACCGCTATCGGGTCCCATATCTGTCTCGTCGACAGTTTCATCGCTAGCGCAGCCGACAAGCAGCAATGCCGTTAAGCTCACTGCCAATATATTCCGTATTTTAGTTATTCCCATGATTAGCTCCTATGTGCATGTAATAATCGAATTAGAACACAATTTAAGTGGCAAATTCACGTTCCCAGATCACAAAACGCCACTAATTTTTAATTCATACTCCATATTCGTGTCTATCATCGGCTTGTTTAGCCTTCGACTGGAGTGAATACCTTCCTTTTCATTGGTGACCATGCAGGCTCTCTGACATTGCCCTCACTAGAGGGCAAATCGAACTTAACGCCGCCATCGATGGAAACCGCCGCCAGTATACCCTCTCCACGTTTTTGAGTCGCGTAAATTAGCATACTCCCGTTAGGTGCGATACTGGGCGATTCATCTAACGAGGTCTCTGTAAGCACCCTTAAACGGCCTCTATTCAGATCCAGCATCGCTATATGGAAAACCCCCTCACTACGGTGCACCATAATAAGGCCGCTGCCATCCGCCAACATACTCGCCTTTGCATTATAATCACCCTCAAATGTCAGCCTCTCAATTTTGAGGTTAACTAAAGGCATTGAATAAATCTGTGGTTTTCCTCCACGATCACTCGTAAAAACAATCGATTTGCCGTCCGGTGTCCAGGCGGGCTCTGTATCGATACCATAATGCCGCGTTATTCGCCGCAGTTTCCTCGACGCTAAGTCAAGCACATAGATATCTGGACTGCCATCCTTTGAAAGCACCATCGCGAGTTGTTTACCATCCGGCGAGAATGCTGGAGCACTATTGAGACCTGGATAATCAGTAATTTGTTGCCTTGCGCCTGTGACCAAATTCTTTATATAAATTGCCGGCCGCCTATCCCGCTCGAAGGAAACATACGCCACTTTTTTACCGTCAGGCGCCCATGAAGCCGAAAGGATTGGCTCGTTTGACGCCAAAATAGTCCGAACTCTTTGGCCATCAGCATCTGCGATATTAAGGCGATATTCCTGTACATTCACATCTCCCGAGGCTGTGACGTACATAATCTGTGTTGAAAAGGCCCCTTGAATGCCAGTCAGTTGCTCAAATACAACATCACTGACGTAATGAGCCATGTCCCGAAGTTCATCACGACTACCCTCAATGACTTGTTTCACTTCGACAGATTGTTTAAACACATTATAGAGTTCGAAATGCAATTGAACTTTGTCACCTCGTGATTCGAGGTAGCCCAAAACCAAATACTCAACCTTGACCAGCCTCCAGTCGCGACTAAACACTTCGGTGGAGTCGTTCGGTAAACTGAGCATTTGTGATGTAGGCAAGGTCTCGAATCGACCACTCAACGTTAGATCAAAATCGATGACTTCCGTAATATCCAGCGGCAGCCGGCCACGGTTTTTGTGTGAAAAAGGCACGACGGCAACCCGAACGGCATCATCGACTCCTTTTGTTACTTCGATCCGTAGCTCTGCCACGGCAACATTGATAGGCACTAAAATCGACAGCAGCAATGCTACCAATGAAACTCTCACACGCTTATACAATCTCATACTCACCATAACCATCCATATCACCCACGCACGCTAGCGGTACATCGGGTATATCCAACTGTATCGACCCAAAACCCAAGTCGCCTGTATAAATGTCAAGCAGCCGTGTCAAAGACGCAAATCCTCTGGTCTAAATAACACTTCGAATTCTCGGAAATTTCTTTCGAACTGTCGTGACTGGGTCGGTACGACAAAACGTTCTGCTTTCCTAACCGCCAGCAATGCAGATCGATCGAAGGCATCATTACCACTGCTCTGCTCTAAGACAACGTTAACCACTTCACCGGTGGGAACCAGATAAACACGCAAAAGCGCCTGCATGCCATTCCTCGCACTCGGTGGTCTAGACCAGTTTTGAATTATCTCGCGTTGAATCTGTGAAACGAAGGCCATAGCCTTCTCATCATCAGTAACCGCTCGAATACCAACCTGCTCATCCATTATTGCCAAAGACAAGGAATCTTCCATTTTGATCCGTTCTTGCTCTCGAAGTTCCTCAACTTGCGTATTTGTATTCTCAGCAAAGCTTTGCGCTGTTGCGGATTTATCAATCCGTTCTTGTTCAATTAAAGCTTCAGACTTAATTTTGGCCGCATTTAACTTATCTCGATTGATCTTGTCCTGACGGGCCTTTTCGGCTTTAGCCAATCGCCGCGCCTTATCTCGTGATGCCTTCGCATTCTGTGCTTTCTGTTTTTTCTGTTTTTTCTGTTCTTTCTTGACCGTATGGGGATTTTTGTCAACAACCGACGCCTCAATGTAATAAGGCTCGACGTCCACTGCCGAAGGAAGCTCTTTTGACTCAAAATTCATCATAACCAACGCGGCAATGCCGGCATGAACAACCAGGGCAAGCAAAATTGGCAGACTGTAAGTGCTAATTGCGTTCATGTGACAATATGCTTGGCGCGTTTCTCGTCATTAGATTGGTTGGTCTATTGGTCGGTTTATTGGTTGGTCGATTGTGGCGGTTCAGTGATCAAACCTACCGACGCAGCCCCTGCAGTCTGCAGAATATTCATCAAGTTAATCACCGTTCCATAGTCAAGATTGCGATCGCCTTCAACCAGAACCTTGATTTTGGGATTTGCAGCAATAATTTTTTTTGCCTGCGCTTCAATTTTGGCAAGTGGCACGGCCTCTTCATCTTCTCCAACATTGATGTAGTAACTGCCGTCGGCCTTAATGGAAACAACAAGAGTCGTTTCGTTCTCATCAATATCCAGCGGCCCCAAGTTTGCTTCCGGAAGATCAACAACAATACCCTGGGTCAACATGGGTGCAGTAACCATGAATATCACGAGCAATACCAACATCACATCAATGTAAGGTACAACATTGATTTCTGCCATCGGTCTTCGTCTGCTTACTTTAGCCATCGAGTTTGATCCGCTTAATCGTGAATAGCACGAGAGAGAATACCGCTGAATTCATCCGTGAATGCTTCAAGACGATTCATGATTATCTCCACCTGCGCAGAAAATCGGTTATAGGCGATGACGGCTGGAATCGCGGCGAACAAGCCCATTGCCGTTGCAATAAGCGCCTCCGATATACCCGGCGCAACAATTGACAGGCTTGCCTGTTGCACAGTGGCCAGGCTTCGAAACGAATTCATGATGCCCCAGACTGTACCGAACAAGCCTATGTAAGGACTTGTTGAACCTACAGTCGCAAGAAATGCCAGATGCATTTCCAAACGTTCCTCTTCCCGCGACATAGCAACGCGCATGGATCGTTGAACATTTTGCATGATGCGATCCGCGTCGGTATCTTTCTGCTGCCTGAGCCGAGTAAATTCTTTGAAGCCTTCATGAAAAATGTGCTCCATGCCGATTAACTCACCCTCATGTTCCTCAAGCTCAAGGTAAATTTTACGCAGATCTTTTCCTGACCAAAACTCATCTTCGAACGCTGCTGAATCACGCTTAATGTGAGACAGAGAAAATCCCCTCTGAAAAATCATCACCCAGGATGCCATTGATGCCAACATCAGTATCCCCATGACGATCTGTACCGTCACGGTCGCATTTAACATTAGGTCAATTATCGAAAGCTGCTCAGTCAATTTAGGTACTCTCTCATGTCATCGTTGCAGGTCGTTTGTGGCTTACTTGTCAAAATTAGTGACTAATTTTGATTATTAAACTTATTTATCGAGCTAGTTATCGAGCTAGTTATCGAGCTTAGTTATTAAGCTTAGTTATTAGTCTCATCTTGTTTCTGTTTAAGACCAAAATATTGATACGCATGTCGCGTCGCCACTCGACCACGCGGTGTTCGCATCATAAACCCTTGTTGAATAAGGAAGGGCTCGTAAACATCTTCAATGGTATCTTTTTCCTCACTAATGGCGGCTGCAAGACTATCAACACCGACAGGTCCGCCATCAAACTTCTCTATCAACGCCAATAACAAGCGGCGATCCATTTGTTCAAAACCATGTACATCAACTTTCAATAGATCCAGTGCTTTATCTGCAATTTGTTGGTCAATAATCCCCTGTCCTTTAACTTCAGCATAATCTCTAACGCGCCGAAGCAAACGATTAGCAATTCGCGGCGTTCCACGAGCTCGCTTCGCAACTTCTCTGGCGCCATCACTATCGGTAGCAACCCCAAGAAGCGCGGCTGACCGCTTTACTATTTTTGCCAAATCATCGACGGAATAAAACTCGAGTCGCTGCACAATACCAAATCGATCCCGAAGTGGTGAAGTCAACAAACCGCTGCGTGTGGTGGCGCCCACCAAGGTAAACCGGGGCAAATCGAGTTTGATTGAACGAGCAGCAGGCCCTTCTCCTATGATGATATCAACTTGATGATCTTCCATAGCAGGATAGAGCACCTCTTCGACCGCCGGCGACAAGCGATGAATTTCATCAATAAATAGTACATCGCCTTCTTCAAGGCTTGTCAGCGCTGCAACAAGGTCACCCTTTTTTTCAATGACAGGCCCCGAGGTTGAACGAATTTGCACATCCATCTCATAAGCAATGATATTCGCTAATGTTGTCTTTCCGAGACCGGGTGGACCAAAGATGAGCGTATGGTCTAAGGATTCGTTACGGTTGCGTGCGGCGTCGATGAAAATATTCATCTGCTCACTCACCTGAGGTTGTCCGCCATATTCGGCAAAGGATTTCGGCCGAATAGCCCAATCTTGCGAAGTTTCTTGGGGTTTTGGTTCTGGCGTCACGAGACTGTCGGATTCAATCATCTTGTTAGCTTGCTTTAAGTGAACGGTAGAAAAAGGGTGATGGTTGTGATGCAGTTTGCCATAAAACCACGAGGAATTCGCAGCAGACATTCGCCAAGTATTCACAAAGAATAAGGGAGGTCTTCAACATGTCGTGTTATGACAATTGCTTAAGGGCGTCCCTAATGAGGTCTTCGACGGACTTATCGGCTGCGTCGACAGCGGCAAGCGCGCGGCTCGCATCCTGGGGTTTGAACCCTAATTGAACTAGAGCAGACTCGGCATCGGAGAGATGACCCTGCAGAGGCGACAATGAGCCTAGGGGCAGTGATTCTGCCTTCGGCATTCGATCCTTCATTTCCACGATCAGTCTTTCTGCCGTTTTCTTACCCACACCGGGTAACGCAACCAAAGATTTAACGTCGCCGTCTAAAACACAACGCACGAAGTCACTCGCACTGACGCCAGATAATATTGTGATCGCCAACTTCGGTCCAACGCCATTCACTTTCACCAAGGAACGGAACATTTCCCGCTCCTCAAGCGTTTTAAACCCGTAAAGCAGCTGGGCGTCTTCTCGAACGACCATCTGCGTGTGCAGAATAACACTCTCATCGAGCGGACCTAACTCATAGAAGGTAGACAGAGGTATCTCAAGCTCATAACCAACCCCGGCCACATCAACCAGCACCAGGTTGGGAGTCTTCTCAATTATCGTGCCACGAATTCTTCCGATCATAAGTCGTTATTCACTAATCTACCGCGACGGAACTGGTTCGCACCAGCCATTCGCACAAGGTTATGTTGTGTGTTGATGTGGCATATGGCTATTGCCAGCGCATCAGCAGCATCTGACTGAGGTTTACCCGGTATTTTAAGCAGCGTTTGAACCATATGCTGGACCTGCTCTTTACTCGCAGACCCTTTTCCAACAACAGCTTGCTTCACTTTTCGCGCCTCATACTCATAGATGGGTAGCTCACCACTCGCCGCGGCTAACAATGCGACACCACGGGCATGCCCCAACTTCAGAGCAGAATCGGCACTTCGCGCCATGAAGATTTTCTCAATCGCGAACTCATCCGGCTTATATCTGGAAATGAGTTCAACCACGCCGCTGTGAATCTCGAGGAGTTTTTCTGCCAGACTGGCTTTATCTTTGGTTCTGATGCACCCACTATCAACATAGGTTTGATTTGAACCCTGTGTTTCAATAACACCGTACCCCGTCACTCGGGAGCCGGGATCTATGCCCAATATGATTGCCATGGTTTTCCCCGTAGCGTTAACAACATAGCTTTAGCACCCTAGATCTGAAGATACGCTTTTAGCGTTCCATTTTTCGAGATCCTAATGTTAAGTTCTAAGGCTACGCCATCCTCGCGCGCCATATCCCTAAACCGCGATCATCGCGCTACCGGAAAAAGTCTAACATAGGCAAAGGCTCATTTTACTCTTGAACGAAGTCTTCAGGGAATTCAGCATTTGTGTAGACGTTCTGCACATCGTCAAGATCATCCAAATGGTCAATCAGTCGCATGACCTTTTCACTCATCTCGGCATCTAGAAGGCTGTAAGTTTGCGGAACCATGCCAACTTCAGAGTTTTCCGGTTCGTGCCCCGCCGCTATCAACGCTTCTTTGACGTTCATAAACTCTTCAGGCGTTGTAAAAACTTCAATAGAGCCATCCACTTCCGTGACAACATCGTCGGCACCAGCCTCCAGAGCAGCCTCAAGGATGACGTCTTCATCGTATTCTGGTGAGAAAAGTATTTGACCCTTTTTGTCAAAGAGATACGCGACCGAGCCGGTTGTACCCAAATTGCCGCCAAAACGATCAAAAGCATGACGTACTTCAGCAACGATTCTATTTTTATTATCCGTAACCGTCTCAACTAAGAATGCAACGCCACCCGGACCATAGCCTTCATAGGACAGGCTAGTTAGTTCGTTGCCATCTTCACCACCGGCACCACGAGCGATCGCGCGCTCCATCGTATCTTTAGGCATCTGCGCGGCTTTGGCTTTATCGACTAGCGTGCGAAGACTCGGATTGTCTTCGACGCTACCACCGCCGTCTCGCGCAGCAATTTGCAACTCTCGAATGATCTTAGTGAATACCTTCGCGCGCTTCGCATCCTGCCCTGCTTTGCGATGCTTGATATTGCTCCATTTACTATGGCCTGCCATGGTCCATCTCCACAGTGCTAGTTTTGTTTAGTCGCTTTGTTAACAGCGATGCTCAGATCTTTTAGCTGACCTGCATCAACTTCACTCGGCGCACTGGTAAGCAAACAAGCGGCCGTCTGGGTTTTCGGAAATGCGATAACATCCCTAATGGCCTGCGTGCCTGTCAACAGCATAACAATACGATCAAGGCCAAACGCTAAACCTCCGTGAGGTGGCGCACCGTACTTAAGCGCGTCAAGTAGGAAGCCAAATTTCATTTGAATTTCGCTCGCCGACAAATTCAACACTTCAAATATTTTTTGTTGTAATTCGGTCTTGTTTACACGAATTGAACCACCGCCCAACTCATGACCGTTCACTACCATGTCGTAGGCACGGGACAATGTCTTACCCGGGTTTGCTAACATGTCGTCAATACTACCCGTCGGGTGCGTAAATGGATGGTGCACCGCACTCCAATTACCCTTTCCATCGCCTTCGAACATAGGGAAATCGACAATCCAAACCGGCGCCCATTGCTTCTCGTAAAGATCTAGATCCTCTGCTAATTTCGACCGCAGCGCCCCCAACGAGTCGTTTACAACGTTCGTCTTATCCGCGCCAAAGAAAATAATATCTTTGTTCTGAGCGCCAACACGTTCAAGAATGGCAAGTACCACATCATCAGGTAAAAACTTCAAAATCGGTGATTGTAATCCTTCAATCCCGGCTTCTATGTCATTCACTTTAATGTAAGCCAGTCCCCTAGCGCCGTAAACACCGACAAATTTTGTGTACCCATCGATCATCTTTCGAGTCAGTCTGTCGCCTTGCTCTAAACGAATCGCCGCAACACGTGATCCTTCATCATTAGCGGGTCCACTAAAAACCTTAAACTCAACCTCTCGCATCAAGTCAGCCACATCAACAAGTGGCAGGTCAAAACGCAGATCTGGTCGGTCACTGCCGTAGGACTGCATCGCATCGGCGTAGGTCATCGTTGGAAAATCCCCTAATTCAACGTCGATCAGTTCGTTGAACAACTTTCTAATCATGTCTTCACTCAACGCCATGATTTCTTGTTCACTCATAAACGTTGTTTCGATATCGATCTGCGTAAATTCAGGCTGGCGGTCCGCTCTTAGATCTTCATCACGGAAACAACGTGCGATCTGATAATACTTATCGAATCCCGAAACCATCAACAACTGTTTAAAGAGTTGTGGCGATTGAGGCAAAGCGAAGAACTCACCGGGATGGGTACGACTTGGCACTAGATAGTCACGCGCACCTTCAGGTGTCGCTTTGGTAAGGATCGGCGTTTCGATGTCGACAAAATCAAGCTCTTCTAGATAGCGTCGAACAAAATGCGATGCCTTGGAGCGAAGTCGAAGACGTTCTTGCATTTCTGGCCTACGTAAATCGATATAGCGATAGCGTAGCCGAACATCTTCACCCGCTTCCGAATGCTCATCTAATTGAAATGGAGGCGTTTCAGAGGCGTTGAGGATTTCTAATTCTTTACCGAGCATTTCTATTTGGCCGGTGGCCATTTTCGAATTAACAACCGCTGCATCACGGGCGCGAACCCGGCCTTTAATATTCAAAACAAACTCATTACGAACCTGATCCGCGAGCGCGAATGCATCAACGGTATCTGGATCAAAGACGACCTGTACGATACCCGTGTGATCACGAACATCTAAAAATATTACACCGCCGTGGTCACGACGACGATGAACCCAACCGCAAAGAGAGACTTCGGAATCAATATCTGTTTCTCTTAATTGACCACAGTAGTGGCTGCGCATTGCATATACCCCTTTTCTCTATATCAGAGATTTAATGATGAACGCCGCTGCGCCCTTTTCGATTCTTAACGTCTGTTGTCCACTTTCAGTTCAAATTCGATATTTCTTACAACCTAGTCTCGCGGACATCTTAAAGCATGCTTGTCAAACAACGATTTCGAAAACCTAGGACTCGCTTGGCTTTGACGCGCTCTTAGTTTCAGTCTTTTTCGAACTTTCGCTTGTTGAACTCGACTCAGATTTAGAATCGCTGCCACTGGAATTCGAATCTGAATTCGTCCCATGCAGTACGTTCTTCTTTGAACCTGTTTTGAAATCCGTCTCGTACCACCCGCCACCTTTTAATCTAAAGGCCGCGGCAGATACTAACTTCTTTAGCTCAGGCTTGTGACAGCTTGGGCATTCAGTGAAAGGTTCATCCGAAAATTTTCGAATTTTTTCCATTCTGTGGTCACATGCACCACATTGGTATTCATAGATTGGCATGTCAGTGGATTCCTCAACAGGTTAACCATAGCAAACTCCCGCAGAAATGCGGCGGCGCATTATACCTTAATCGATTTAAATGGCGATATATGTCTGATAAAACGCAAAAATTGAATTACCAAGCGTCATCAAAGCACAAGCTCCAAACATTTCATAAACGGTGACGATCAAATCGAACATCCATTTCCGAATGCCCCTTGATAACGTTACCAACAAAAGTGATCAATGCAGAAAATTAGTTTAGAAAAAATCGGCTGCGCCCTTGCGAGCACTAAACCAATAAAGTATAAAGAGCACCAATAGAGACTTGCATAAAAACGCTAGATTTCAGGTGTTTTTCTAAACATATCTTTAATAACTCACGCACTTTAACTTTCGATTTATAAAAAGGAATACCAATGGCTGCAAAAAAGGCTGCAAAAAAACCCGCCGCTAAGAAAGCTGCTCCTACTAAGAAGCTCCCAGCGATTAAAGACAAATACACTAAGAGCGCAATTTTAAGCGAAGTTGCAACTAATACGGAGCTAAGCAAGAAGCAAGTTGTTGCTGTTCTCGACGAGTTAACTAACCTTATTGAACGTCATATCAAGAAAGGCGGCGCGGGTGAATTCACTCTACCCGGTCTTCTAAAGATTAAGACTGTCAAGAAGCCAGCTGCTAAAGCTAGAAAAAATGTACCTAACCCTTTCCGTCCAGGAGAGACTATGGACATTGCTGCTAAGCCAGCAAGCACTAAAGTCAAAGTGTTGCCATTGAAAGGTCTAAAAGAATTGGTTTAATCCACTTCTTTTGTTAAAAAAGGCCGCATTAGCGGTCTTTTTTTTGGATAAAATTTGGAAACCACTTAGGACCAACAGCATTAAGATGACAAACCAGCCCCAACGACAGCGCGGCAGAAGACCCACTGAACATTGTTAATATCTAAACACTAAAGTCTGTACAATCGGTCAACATTTAACATCAACCTTTACACTATTTTAAAGAAGAAATATGAGAGCATCACGCTATACAGTCGCCACATTAAAAGAAACGCCCTCTGATGCTGAAGTAGCCAGCCATCAGTTATTGTTGAGGGCTGGATTCATCCGTAGGCTCGCCTCTGGCATCTACAATTGGTTGCCCATGGGACTACGTGTATTACAGAAAGTTGAGCAGATTGTACGTGAAGAAATGAATCGAACCGGCGCGCAGGAAGTCCTGATGACAGTGGTGCAACCTGCAGAATTATGGCAAGAGTCTGGCCGATGGGACCAGTACGACGATGGTTTATTACTAAAGTTCAAAGATAGACACGACAGAGACTTCTGTTTCGGCCCTACTCATGAAGAAGTCATCACTGATCTCGCCAGAAACGAACTTCGGAGCCACAAGCAACTACCGGTTAGTTTTTATCAAATTCAGACAAAATTCAGAGACGAAACCCGCCCACGCTTCGGCTTGTTGCGAGGTCGTGAATTTTTGATGAAAGATGCCTATTCATTCCATATTGATCAGGAAAGTCTCGAGGCCACCTATCAAGATATGCACGACGCATACAGCCGTATTTTAAGTAGAATGGATCTCGATTTCCGCCCCGTCTTGGCCGATACCGGCAGCATTGGCGGCAGTGCTTCTCAGGAGTTCCATGTCTTGGCCGATTCAGGTGAAGACAAAATAGCTTTTAGTACCGAAGGCAATTATGCCGCGAATATTGAAATGGCCGAAGCAATAGCACCCGCCATGTCGACCGACGAGATGCGCAATCAAGAGAAGATAGAGACGAAGGGTATGCGCACGATCGATGCAGTGTCCAATTTCTTGCAAGTTGATAGCAAAAATACGGTAAAAACACTCATCGTTGTTGGCGACGAGCAGCCATTGGTTGCCTTAGTACTGCGCGGCGACCATCAATTGAACCCACTCAAAGCAGAAAAGCTAAGTGGTATTGCAAGCCCACTGCAAATGGCAAGCAACGAAGCAATTACTGCGACCATAGGGTGCGAACCAGGATCGATTGGACCCGTAAATTTGTCCATACCCGTGTATGCGGATCGATCCGCTGCGGCAATGACAAACTTTGTTAGCGGAGCCAATGAAGACGACTATCATCTAACCAATGTAAACTGGGGCAGAGATTGTTCTGCGGACCAGACCTATGACCTGCGGGATGTTGTGGAAGGTGATCCAAGCCCTGACGGTCAAGGAACATTGATGTTCAAACGTGGCATTGAAGTCGGTCATATCTTTCAACTTGGCGACAAGTATTCCAAGGCTATGAACGCAAGCGTACTTGATGAAAATGGTAAAGCGTGTGTCATGAGTATGGGGTGTTATGGCATGGGTGTTTCCAGACTCGTCGCCGCCATTATTGAGCAAAACCATGATGAAAATGGCATGATTTGGCCAACTATCATCGCACCTTTTCAGGTCATCATTATCCCAATTAATGGTCACAAGTCGGAACAAGTGGCCACTGTCTCTGAGGATATTTACACTGCCTTATTGGAATTGGGTATTGAGGTTCTGATTGATGATCGAGATGGCCATCGTCCAGGTGCGAAATTCGCAGACGCCGAACTCATCGGTATTCCACATCGTTTGGTGATAGGTGAACGTGGATTGAAAGCCGGTGTTGTCGAGTATGTAAAACGTCGCGGCAATGAAGCCAGTGACCTGCCTTTAGAAAACATTGCTGAACACATAGCAGAACTTGTCAAACAAGAGATGAACTAGTCAGCAATAGGTCAAGTCACGCAGCTTACTTTGATTGTAGTACAGCCTTAATCGAGTCCTGAGTTTGAGGGCCGGTTAAGGTGGCAACAAGCTCTCCGCCTGGCGCAAAAATAAAAGTGGTTGGCAGAACGAGCGGCACGCTAATTTGAAAGGCCTCGGTAGGATCACCTGCTAGCACAGGAAAATCAATTTTCATTTTACTAACCTGACGGCTAGCCTCTTCACCGATTGGTTGATCGTAGTTTATCCCAACAAGATTCAGGTGCTCAGATTCCTTTTTCGCCAGTTCATTCAGCTCAGGAATCTCAGCAATACAAGGACCACACCAAGTGGCCCAGTAATTCATCACTAACCACTTTGATTGCAGATCCTCCATATACAGACCGGCGCCATTAGTGTCTGTGAAGTCCGGTTTAGAACAACCACTTAGACAAACAAACATCACCACTAACAACCCATTTCTCAACCGCGATACCCATCTACTTTTCAATTTACGTCTCAATTCCTCAACCAATTTATTAACCAATCCGTTAACAAGCTACAACCCAATCAACAACTGAATCGGATATTTTAAACAATGCTCGTCACGCGCCTTAAAAACGAATTACTTGCCTTCAAACAAGCTCTCAAGATCCTGACTCAATTCAGCCCTATTACGTTCGTATAAGGCACTAAAGAGGTGCGAAAGTTTTGCCTCCCAGGGAGAATCGCCGCCTACGTCACGTGGTAACTGCCATGGTAAACGGGAATAGAGCTCCCAGATACTAAGCTCGCCTAGATTCTTGGATAGCACAAGTCCGGACTTCTCAACTTGTCTGATTAAATTTAACTCCATCATCAATGAGCGAATTTCAGACCACAATCCCAAATCAATCCTATCAGGGTAGTTTCTGATTTCTTTATCTGTGATCACTTCACCTTTTTTGTGCGCAAGGTGGAACAACTCCAAGATGCTCAAAAATTGAAACAGCGGTGCCTCGGCATGCCGATGACTCACTAATCTGAATGAGCCCAAGCTTTTGACCAGTTCAGCACCGAGTAAAACAATCGTCCAAGATACATAGATCCAAAGAAGAAATAACGGCACAGCGGCAAAAGTGCCGTAAATAGCCTCGAAGCTTGATTTTGACATTATGGCGGCAAACATTGCTTTTGCTAATTCGAACGATAAGGCAACGATGAAGGAGCCGATCACCGCATTTTTCAATGGCACGAAGCAATTCGGCACAACCGTATAAATTAATGTAAACAGGCCTGTACTCAACAGAATTGGCACCACATGCAACGCCGTTGTTGAGCGACTAACGTCACTGATCAGTGGCAAAGACTCTATATATCCCGTAATACCCAAACTGATACCCATAAACGGCGCAGAAAGTGTTAACACAGCCCAATACATGAGGAAACGTTGAAAACCTTGTCTGGGCTCTTTGACTCGCCATATTTCATTGAAGGTCTTCTCAATGGTGAACAACATCAGAAATGCCGTCACGCCTAACAGTGCAATACTGGGGCCACTCAAGTTTCGCGCCTGTTGTGAAAAGGAGAGTAAATACTCCTGAACCATCATGACGTTTTCCGGGATAATGTTACTGAATAAGAATGTTTCGACTTTTTCAGTCAGGTCACCAAATGCTTTAAACGTATCGAGGATCGCATAGGTCACCGTCAACAAAGGTACAACAGCAAAAAGCGTCTGATAGGTCAGTGAAGCGGCTGTGCTCTGACAGTTATCTTCAACAAATCGATCCCACAAATACACCGCGAAACGCGCAACCTGTCGAACCAGTTCTTTGGGGCCGTTGTTAAACAACGTGGCTTGCTCACCTGTGTGCTTTGGCATTGTGATAGCGTTCCTGATTCTTTTCTTATCGCCGGCTCTATACTGGATAAAACCGCTCTTTGATGTAAAGGGTTTTATTATCGCTTGTTGTGAACAACCCTGATGGCTACAATTTTACCTGTCTAATTCTATCGGAGAGTCCATTGACTGCGGTCACCCTTTACCATAATCCAAAATGCTCGAAGTCTCGTCAAACTTTGGCATTACTCGAAAATAAAGGCGTCAGTCCAACCATCATACTCTATCTTGAGACGCCTCCTGACGCATCAACGCTAAAAGACTTGCTAAGCCAACTCAATGTTGAGACCCGAGGCATCATGAGAACATCCGAAGATGAGTATACTGAGCAGAACCTTGAAGATGACGCGTTAACGCAAGACGAGCTCATCGCGGCAATCATAGCAACACCGAAATTGTTACAGAGACCTATTGTCGTCAGTAATAACCAAGCTAGAATCGGGCGACCACCCGAATCGGTGCTTGAAATAATTTAGGTCTGCCTGGCGAGTAAAAACAGGAAGAAGAGCCTTTTTAGTCAATCGGCAAGCGCATCGAAGTACCACCGGCTGATAACCATGTGACAAATAGGCTTTTAAAAAGTGGCATGAACCGACTTAATTGCCGATTTTAATCGGTACGCTGCAACAAAATTTCGATTGATTTGCGTCTAGTTAGATAAAACAAGGGTATTTGAAATCGCAGGATTACTAAAGCCAGAAAATCAGTCTTTGGCATTTTTTCCTAAAAAAAACCTATGAGAAAGCCCACTAAAACAGCTTTAGGCAACAGCTTCTTAGACAGATATTTAGTGAATGATTTTATTACGTAGCGCGTTGCTAGCGCCGACTTCAGGCTCTAATTCCGACATATCGGCATCGCCGATCTCATCACTGCTGCGAACTTCATAGCGACGCGTTGAAACGTCCCCGTCTAACACTTCGGGAAGCAACTTTAGAAATTCGTCCATGTGGTCTGTCTGAAAATGACCCTGCAGCGCATCTACCGATTCCCACTCCTGAAACAACAACAGTGTATTTGGATCCGTTAGGCCAACGTAAAACTCATAGGTAACGCACCCGTATTCCGCCTGGCTCGCTGATGACATGGTTCGCATCAGTTCAAGCGCCTGGCTACGCTGGTCTGGTTTAATTGGGAAGGTGCCGTGCACAATAATCATAGACGAGGTGTATTCTTAAAACTGAAAGGCATTATACAGGGAATCTTCATATCCAACAGTCGGAATCGCGACAAAAGGTCAAGTAACCTCAGGATGCGTCTCGATGAACTGCAAAAGGTGACCAGGCTTGAGCTGTGGGCATCACTTCTAACTGATTAATGTTGATGTGTGCTGGCAGAGCCGTTGTCCAATAAATGATTTCTGCAACATCGCTAGCCGACAGCGGCTGCATACCTTGATATACCTGCTGCGCCTTATCTTCGTCACCTTTAAAGCGTACAACTGAAAACTCCGTTTCGCACATACCGGGCTCGATATTCGTTACTCGAACGTTTTTACCCAGCAGATCAACACGTAAATTACGCGAAAACTGCTGTACGAATGCTTTACTGCCACCGTAGGCATTGCCACCTGGGTAAGGCCAACTTGCTGCTACCGACCCAAGGTTCACAATATGACCGCCACCGCGACTAATCATACCGGGCAGCATCGTTCTACATAGGTACATCATCCCTTTAATATTGGTGTCGACCATCGTATCCCACTCATCTAGATCCGCTTCCTGAGCACCCCCGATACCAAGCGCCAAACCAGCATTGTTGACAAGGATATCAATGTCCGAAAAGTCTTCAGGCAACTGATCTGGCAAAGCTTCTACAGCCTCTCGGTCACGTACATCCAACTCAATTGCTAAAGCCCGATCACCTAACTCTGTTGCAAGCGCGTCCAAGCGATCTATACGCCTAGCGGTTAATACCACCTTTTGATTCTTGGCCGAGAAAATCCTTGCCGCCGCTTCGCCAAACCCGGATGAAGCACCCGTAATAAGCACTGTCATAGTGTGTCCTTAACAATCTTGATTAGTCGTCTACTGTTTCAGCAAACGCGTTTAATTTTATTGGTTGCCGACGTAGCCGATTTTGTTGCTCACCAGGCTATCTTGAATCTCTACTAATATTTGCGGGTCATCGATCGTTGCCGGTTGCTCAAATTCAACCTTATCCGCAATTTTTCTCATCACCTGCCTCAGTATCTTGCCAGACCGAGTTTTAGGAAGTCGCTGAACGACGATCGCACGCTTAAAATTCGCGAATGCACCAATTTGTTGACGCACCATCAAAGCTAATTCTGATTCGAGTGCTTCTGGCTCAATATTCACACCATCTTTCAACAATACAAGACCAACCGGCATTTGACCTTTATCTTTATCGGCGATGCCGATGACGGCACACTCAGCACAGGCAGGATGCGATGCGACGATCTCTTCCATCTCGCCAGTCGATAGCCGATGTCCAGCAACGTTGATGACGTCATCGGTTCTACCCATGATAAAAAGGTAACCGTCAGCATCGAAATAGCCGCCATCACCAGAATGAAAATAGCCTTCATGTTGCGATAAATAAGAGCTCACATATCTTGAGTGGTCACCCCAGACCGTCGGCAAGGCTCCTGGAGGCAGGGGTAGCTTGACAACAACATCGCCTTCTGTGGAATGCCCAAGCTCTTTCGAATTTTCGTCCACAATCTGCACATTGTATCCAGGTACAGGAAACGTAGATGACCCCGCTTTGGTGTCTACGACTTCAATTCCCATCAAGTTTGAAGCTATAGGCCAACCCGTTTCTGTTTGCCACCAGTGATCTACGACGGGTACTTTTAATGTTTGCTTAAGCCAATCATAGGTGGGTGGATCGAGCCTTTCGCCCGCGACAAACAATGTTCTTAAATGCGATAAATCGTATTGTTTAAGGTGCTTGGTTTCTGGATCTTCTTTGCGAATTGCCCGAAAACCCGTGGGTGCCGTAAAAAATACATTAACGCGATGATTATCGAGGACCCGCCAAAATGTTCCAGCATCAGGGGTTCTGACAGGTTTGCCTTCGAACAAAATTGTCGTGCAACCGGTCATCAGCGGTGCATATACAATATATGAATGCCCTACTACCCAGCCAACATCTGACGCAGCCCAGTACACCTCACCGGGCTCAACGCCATAGACGGATTTCATCGAATATCTGAGGGCGACAGCGTGACCGCCGTTATCCCTGACGACACCTTTAGGTTTTCCCGTCGTTCCGGACGTGTACAATATATACAAAGGGTCGGTCGATTTTAGCGGTACGCAGTCGACCGCTTTTGCGGTTTTTGAAATCTCGTTCCAGTCCAAATCCCCGTCGCCCATAAGGGCAACTTGCTGAGGTCGTTGTAGCACGACACAATGCTGCAACTTATGCGTCGCAAGCTCACGTGCCTCGTCAATCAGAGGTTTGTACGGTATGACCTTATCGAACTCGATACCGCAGGATGCGGCCAATATCAGTTTAGGTTCTGCATCATCTATTCGAGTGGCAAGTTCTTTCGAGGCAAACCCGCCGAACACAACAGAGTGAATCGCACCGATGCGAGCGCAGGCTAGCATGCCAATTGCCGCTTCAGTAACCATAGGCATATAAATAATGACGCGATCGCCTTTAACCACACCGAGTTCGGTCAGCGCGCCAGCAAAAATTGCCACCTTGTCCCGCAATTCGCGATAAGTAAACTGCTCAATAGTGTTGGTGACGGGAGAATCATAAATCAAAGCGAGCTGGTCACCGCGTCCGTTATCAACGTGATAGTCCAACGCCAAATAGGCGGTATTTAGCTCGCCATCAGCGAACCAACAGTCGTTACCATTGCTGTCTTTGGAAAGGATATCCGTTGGAAACTTATACCAATCAATCGATTCTGCTTGTTGCTTCCAAAACTCGATAGGCTTATCAATGGAGTGTTCGAATTCAGATTGGTAGGTCATAGCTTTTTCAACATGCTTTTAAGTGAGTGGAATCGATTAACTTACGACTAGCTTATTATAAAGCTACGGCTAGTACGCAAAAAAACAGTCTCTCACAACCTATAAACTACCGTTTCAAACCGCAATAGCATGGCCGTAAGGGACGGACAAACTGTTCCCGACCATATCACATGTCTGATCTCTGTAGTTTTTACGGGCACAAAAAAGGGGCTTACAGCCCCTTCTCGGATATCATCTGACAGACGATTAACGCTTTTTGCGTTTACGCTTCATTGCATCAAGCTGCGCCTTAGAGGGCTGAGCTTTTAACAATTTCTTGTAGATATCTGATCGCTTGGAAATCTTCTTGTGAGAGATATAGAACTCTACAGCTTTTTCCCAAGCGCCTTTCAGACCATGCAAGTTAATAGACACTGTTGTATTTACAATCTTCTCAGCTTTTGCGGACATAATGCCAATTTGAAATACCGGCGTGCGTGTACCACTTTTTTCGGTCTTCATTCGAAACAAGATACCGCGCACTTTTCCAGTCTT
Organism: uncultured OM182 clade bacterium; assembly: GCA_905182025.1. Classification (GTDB taxonomy): domain Bacteria; phylum Pseudomonadota; class Gammaproteobacteria; order Pseudomonadales; family Azotimanducaceae; genus JAHRVQ01. The sequence goes on along the minus strand of CAJJAA010000001.1, from coordinate 22,138 downwards.
ATCAAATAGTGCAGTCTTGGCCGCTTCCGCTTTTGCTTTTGCCTGTTGCTTTGCTAGAACCGCATCTCGAAGCTCTGCTTTTTCTTTAACAGCTGCTCGTGGTGCGCCTCGAAGTCGCTTGCCATTTTCCTTTAGTGAAAAGTACTCTTGGAAAGTCTTTCCCGCAATCTGTCGTCTGACTCTAAACCCATGGAATCGAGTAGTATCTAGTAATTCAACGCTCATCAGTAGTTACCTGTTTTTTTTGACCAGTGTTTAAACTGATCACGTGATTGATGTTCCTTAACTCTCATGAATCACAAAACTGGCCGATAAAAGCCGCGCTACAACACTAAGTCATTATGTGAATCTTCTAGGAATGTCTCTTCTAAAATCGCTTGCAGACTTACCTAAGTCGTCAGGGAATTTAGAGAAGGAATCTTAACTGATAATCACGACAATTAAACGCGCCCAACCTTCCTTTTTGGTAATCAATTGTAATATTTTGTAATACAAGGCTTTGCAAAACTGTCTAGCAAGCTGAGCGCAAATAACCTTCTATTATAGTAAACAATTGTAATATGCCTAAAAAGAAGGGCTTCGGATAACCGTTTAACAAGCTTTTCTTGTTATGAGGTGTGCTTTACGACCAAAACGGCCGCTCTACAGCCGTTTACCACCTCGCCCTCACTTCTGTTAAATCGTTAGCCATTCGCCAAACTAATCGCGCCAGAGGCCAACATTAAATCAATTGATTCTTGTGAAATCCCTGCGTCCTTCAAAACCTCAAGGGTGTCTTGACCTGGCTGCCTTGAACTATGTGTTAGCTCAGGTTCTGTACGACTAAAACGCGGCGCCGGTGAAGGTTGTAAAACACCATCAAGTTCTGAAAAGGTTTTCCGATGAATGTTATGCGGGTGCTCTGCGGCTTCAGTCAGCGATAACACAGGTGCAAAGCAAACGTCGGAGCCTTCCATAATTTCACACCACTGGTCCCGAGTCTTCGTTTTGAACACCTCAGTCAGCTTGTCTTTTAGTTTACCCCATTGTGATCGATCCATTTGTGGTGCAAATTGCTCAGGATCTAGGCCGGCTTTTTCAATCAAAAGCGCATAAAATTGAGGTTCGATTGAACCTAAAGACACATACTCACCATCACTCGTCTCATAGGTATCGTAAAAATGCGCGCCTGAATCGAGCAGATTTGTGCCTCTCTCGGGGTTCCATCCGCCCATTGCAGTCATCGTGTAGAACATCGACATAAGAAGCGCTGCGCCATCCACCATTGCTGTATCGACGACTTGTCCTTTGCCTGAACGTGTTGCCTCAAGAATCGCACAAACAATACCTAACGCTAGCACCATGCCGCCGCCACCAAAATCACCGACGAGGTTCAAAGGCGGGACCGGTTTGCCATCTTTCGGACCGATCGCGCTTAGCGCGCCAGATAAGGCTATGTAATTGATATCGTGGCCTGCTGCGTTAGCCATTGGACCTTCTTGACCCCAACCGGTCATGCGTCCGTAGACAATCTTTTCATTACGAGCCATACAATCTTCCGGCCCCAAACCGAGCCTTTCTGTTACACCAGGTCGAAACCCTTCGAAAATCGCATCCGCTGATTCACAAAGTTTGAGTATCGTCTCGCGCCCCTGCTCGCTCTTAAGATTCACAGCAATGGATTTACGGCCTCGCGTCAGTACATCTTGACCCCGTAGAACGGCACCTGCACGATCAACTCTAATGACTTCCGCACCCATATCCGACAACAACATGCCGCAAAAAGGTCCTGGTCCGATTCCGGCTAATTCAATGATCTTAATTCCCGACAGTGGTCCCACGCGCTTTCTCCTAATAATTTATTTTGATTTTTACAGATAACTAATGAATGTGTTTCATCCATATCATCTTATTTAGTCATATTCAGTAATGACGAGCAACTCGCTGCTCAGAATCATATACCTTTGCATCATTGAACGGTGATCGATGCTCGCAAACAAAATATTGTGCAGACCTCTTATCAAGCGTCCCTATTGAAATCAAATTCTGTGTGGATATGATTCGTGCTTCAAATCAATCAGCCGTACAATAGGCAGCTTATTGCCTAATCTTCGATGACTCTTTAATGGAGCCCTCAGCGGATTTAGAGCCCTCAGCGGGTTTAGAGCCCTCAGCGGATTTTTATATACAGCTGTATCAGCTGCCAAAGGAATAACATGCCAACAGATATCGAACCTGAACTACTCGAGCACATTGAATTGGAGCCCGAGGTGCCCGCCACTGCAACTGTCATCTGGCTTCACGGCTTAGGTGCCGACGGGCATGATTTTGAACCCATCGTGCCTGAACTGGGTCTTGATTTACCGATTCGCTACATTTTTCCACATGCACCCATACGCCAAGTAAGTATCAATGACGGGGCTGAAATGCGTGCTTGGTACGACTTTGTACCCCATGCGGAAACAGGCGGTAGTGACGACATTGACTTATCTACGGCTCAGATCACTGCTTTTATTGATCGAGAAATCGAAAGGGGAATCGATAGCCAACGAATCCTACTGGCGGGATTTTCCCAAGGTGGCGTTATCGCCCTGCACACTGCTTTACGTTTTCCCAAGAGACTCGCCGGGGTATTGGCATTGTCAACGTATCTGCATGACTACACGGGCACGGAAGCGGAGCGGACAGACGCAAACCTCGCTATGCCGATCATGATGGCACACGGTACGACGGACCCCATGATACCCATCATGCGCGCAGCAACGTCCCGCGAAAACCTCATTCGACTAGGTTACGATGTGAGATGGTTCGACTATCCAATGGGTCATCAGGTGTGCATGGAAGAGATTGAAGAAATAGCACGCTACTTTACGGAGATGTTTTGAGTAACCCATTAAAAATTAAAACATCAAGTGCTTGGGTTGAATCAGTCATCAGTGATTTCGATAGATTTCTAAACGACCATGCCGCAAACGAGAAAAAGGCCTCATCAATGGCTATGTCGATGGTGGCTCACTATCCTGACAGAATCGAGCTGTTGGAGAATATGGTCGATCTTGCACTTGAGGAACTCAATCACTACCGGCAGGTATTAAGAATCATGCTTAAACGCGGCATAACACCCCTGCCAGATGAAAAAGATATGTACGTTAATCAATTAGTAAAGCAAATCAGAAAAGGTTCTGATCACTACTTTATCGATCGCCTCTTGTCAGCTGCTGTTATTGAAGCGCGGGGCGCTGAACGTTTCACTTTGCTCGGTCAACATCTGCAAGAGCCGGCATTGGCGAGCTTTTACAAGTCCCTTGCAAAATCAGAGAGTAATCATTTCGAATTATTTCTCAATCTGGCCAAACAGTATTTTCCCGCTACCGAAGTTGAAACGCGATTCGAGGACTGGCTCGTATATGAAGCCACCGCGATAGCAAACTGCCCTATTCATCCGAAACTTCACTAACCAAAATGCACGCCACAGCCTTGAGCTAAAATCAACAGCGCTGAGCAATTAGAGACAAATGTGCGCAATAAAATACAACAAAAAAAAACGACCATCATCGAGAAGTATCTCGCACACTATGCCGAGACTTTAACGCCACCCGATACATTCTTTAACAAACAGTACGACTACGTTCTCGTTATTCCAGCCTATCGTGAAAAATGGTTGTCTCTGACCGACGTTTGGCGATCAATTTCCGCGTCAAGTGTACTCGTCATTGTCGTTATCAACTCACCGGTGGCTTCAGATGAAGCCACTATCGAACTAAAGCGCGACGCTATTAATGAAGCAACAACGGTGTCAAATTTTAAGAACTGTGACTACCTAAGCTTTTCCAGACAGCCGGATCTACTTATCGTTGATCGATGTAATGAGCCAATCAAGGAGAAATACGGTGTTGGATTAGCAAGGAAAATAGGTTCTGACTTGGCGCTAAGACTGATTGCCTCAAGCACGATAAAGGTTCCATGGATTTTCTCCACCGATGCTGACGCACACTTGCCTGTCGACTACTTTACCAAGCCAAAGCTCGCGGACGCAGAATCAGCGATCATTTATCCGTTTAGCCACAAACCCATAAAGGGGCACACTGAGTCCTGCCATATTTACGAAACGACACTACTATACTACGTCGCAGGTTTACAGTTTGCTCGGTCTGGCTATGCACACAGTTCCATCGGCAGCACCATAAGTATTAATGCCACCGACTATGCGAAGGTGAGAGGTTATCCAAAAAGAAGTGCCGGTGAAGATTTTTACCTTCTTAACAAGCTCGCAAAAATCGGCCCCTTTAACACCCGCTCGCTACCATCGATAGAACTCTCTGGGCGCCTTTCGACTCGCGTACCTTTCGGCACGGGACAAGGTATAGCTGCAGTAGAAGCACACCACAACCCACTTGCCGAACATCTCTTTTACCACCCGGAAGTTTTTAACCATTTACGCGTGTTTTTGATGGAGCTGCGTTTTTACCAAGCGGCTACTCATCTGACCGGTTACTTTTCATCAACCCTAACCGAACAATGGTGCGAAATATCGGGTTTCAATAGGGAGCTTCTGAAACATCAATCTCAATCGGAAAAGGTCTTCAATAAATTTGTGTTCGATTGGTTTGATGGCTTCAGGACATTGAAATATATACACTATCTGAGGGATGAAAAGTTTCATTCAGTTCCCTTGCGCAGATGTTTCGATGACACCGTTTTACCTAAATCATTGGCGGATAAGCCTCTTAAAGATGTCATCTACTTTCTGCAGGAACAGGTATTCGACAAGTCTATCCAGGATTCATACTCTTGAAGTAATGATCACGTGATCATCTAGGTATTATCTAGGCATTATCTAAACCACAGTCGACTCGGAAAAACATGCGGATTAAACAATGATTACACCTTTCACAATTGAAACTTCCGACGCCTTGTTGGAAGACCTTCGCTATAGACTCGCGCATACACGCTTCCCCGATGAAGTGGGTACGAACTGGCAATATGGCACCGATCTCGGCTACCTAAAATCACTCTGTGACTATTGGCAACATGACTTTGACTGGCGTACGCAGGAAGCCAAACTCAATGCATTGCCTCAGTTCAAGACGCGCATAGAAGACCGGCAAGTACATTTTGTCCACCAACGATCCGAGCGAGAAGACGCCATACCTCTGCTAATGACGCACGGTTGGCCCGGATCAATCGCCGAATTCACAACAATCATTCCGATGTTGACATCACCAGAGAAATTTGGCGCCAGCCAAGCGGATGCTTTTCATGTGATCTGCCCGTCCATTCCGGGCTATGGATTTTCCGATGCACCAGCGGAACAGGGTTTTGATCAAAAACGTGTTGCCGAAGGTCACATAGAACTCATGACACAATTGGGATACGAAAAATATGTTGTCCAAGGTGGCGACTGGGGCTCCGCCATCAGCAGTTGGACGGCACTACTCGATCCTGAGCGTGTCATGGCATTGCATCTCACATTGGTCTTCGCGAACTATCCTAAACATTGGCAAGACCCTTTTGCCGGTGTAACTGATCTAGAAAAACGAACCCTCGAACAATGTCGCATGCGTATGGCAGAGGGTACCGGCTATCAAGCTATTCAAGGCTCCAAACCGCAAACCTTGGGTTATGGACTTAATGACTCACCCGCTGGATTGGCTGCCTGGATAACAGAAAAGTTTCATGGCTGGACTGACTGCAATGGCGAGCTTGACTCCGTTGTTGGTAAGGATGAGCTGCTGACAAACATCATGCTCTACTGGATTACCGGCACAATTACCTCTTCGACGCGTTTGTACTTTGAATCGAATCATGTGGATAACAATTTGTTTGAACATGGTAGAATTGAAACCCCGACGGGCTGCACGATGTTCCCCGCAGAACTCTATCAACCGCCGAAGGTATGGGCGCAAGAGCTCTACAATATACAACATTGGACACATCAGCCAAAAGGCGGGCACTTTGCGGCTTTGGAACAACCTGCTTTGTTAGCGGAAGACTTAAGAGTCTTTTTTAGACATTTCAGATGATGCAAACAAACAGACTTTAATTGAACAAATAAATAGAAGACCAAATGTACAAGATATTCATTGATGGACACACCGGTACGACCGGACTGCAGATTCAGGATAGGCTGGCAATGCGAGATGATCTCGAACTGCTGCAGATCGATGATTCCTTGCGAAAGGACACCTCCGCCAAACTCGACCTCATCAACTCAGCAGATATTGTTGTACTTTGTCTTCCCGACGACGCTGCGAGACAGACAGTCGCTTTGGCGCACAACACAAAAGCACGAATCCTCGACGCGAGTACCGCCTTTCGTATTGACCCCGATTGGGCGTATGGATTACCAGAACTAAAACCGGGTCAGCGATCTGCAATCACCGCTGCGAAGTATGTTTCGAACCCCGGTTGTTACCCAACAGGATTTCTACTCGCCATTGCGCCACTGTGTAGCAACAATATCCTCAAGTCCGACTCACAGTTGTCCATAAGCGCGGTATCCGGATATTCCGGTGGCGGCCACGGGATGATGGAGAGATATGAGCAGCGTGCCAGTGATGCACCATCCGCCTTATGGTATAGCCGACCTTATGCACTCAAATTTGGCCATAAGCATTTACCCGAGATGCAACACTACGCTGGGCTGAAAGCATTACCGTTGTTTATGCCTTCGGTTGGTCACTTCCCCCAGGGCATGCTCGTCAGCACGCCACTCGCAAAATCATTTTTCGAACGACCTGTCGGAGTCGATGAAATCTACGAATTGCTCAGCGAATACTATACTGACGAGCCCTGCATCACGGTGCATACGCCTAATTCAGAGGACGCCTTGGATCAAGGCTTTCTTGACCCGCAGGACAATAACGACACCAACAAACTCGACATACACCTGTTTGGAAATGAGCAACAAATGATCCTCGTTTCTCAATTAGACAACCTTGGCAAAGGTGCTGCAGGTGCCGCCGTACAGAACCTAAATCTGATGCTGGGCATCGACGAGCTAACAGGCCTCAAGCTCTAGGAATACAACATGAAACTTGAACAACTCTCCATTACACAACTCGAAGAACGCCAACTGCAACTCGAAAAGCAATATGATGCTTACAAATCTGCGGGGCTCTCGCTTGATTTGACGCGGGGCAAACCGGGTGCTGAGCAGCTTGACCTTTCAAATAGCCTCGACGGTATATTACAAGGCTTCTATCTACTCCAAGATGGTACAGATGTTAGAAACTATGGTGGACTGACTGGCATTGCGGAAGCACGCGAATTGGGCGGTCTATTTATGGATTTGCCTGCCAAAGAAGTAATGGTCGGTGGCAACAGCAGTTTAACGCTGATGTACAACTACATACACTTCATGATGGAATCCGTTTGGTTGAAAGAATCCAAGTCTAATAATGAAACCATCAAGTTTCTCTGCCCCGTACCTGGCTACGATCGCCATTTTACGATTTGTGATGCCTTTAACATTGAAATGATCCCAGTCAACATGCTGGACGATGGTCCCGACATGGACCACATTGAAAAGCTCCTAGCACAGGATGCTTCGATCAAAGGTATCTGGTGTGTACCTAAATATTCCAATCCAACGGGCACGACTTATAGCGCAGAGGTAGTCGAGCGATTTGCAAAATTACCGACCATCGCCGGCGATCACTTCAAAATTATGTGGGACAACGCCTATGCTGTGCACCACCTAAATGATCAGCCTGATCAGCTTTCGAACTTAATGGATGCAGCGCGCGAAGCCGACACGGCTGAAAGCGTCATCATGTTTGCGTCAACCTCAAAAGTCACCTTTGCGGGCTCTGGCATCTCCTTTATTGGCTTGTCCGAAGACAACCTGAAAGCCTTTGAGAAATTTCTGTCTGCCTCTGCAATCGGTCCGGACAAGGTCAATCAGTTACGGCATGTACGTTTCCTTGTCGACGCGGATGGTATTCAAGCTCATATGCGCAAGCATAAAGATATCATCGGACCCAGATTCGACATGGTAGACAATGTGCTTAATCAGCACTTGGGCAATAGAGGTATCGCCGATTGGACTAAACCAATGGGCGGTTATTTCGTCTCCCTTAATACCCTACCTGGGCTTGCTAGCACGGTGATAAAAATGGCGGGTGATGTTGGCGTAAAACTTACGCCGGCTGGCGCAACATTCCCCAACGGCGATGACCCCCGCAACCAGAACATAAGGATTGCGCCCACATTCCCGTCAATGGAAGCACTAAGGCAGGCGTTGGAAGTATTTGTGGTTTGTCTAGAACTCGCATCTATTCAGCAGCTACTCAAGCGTTGAATCAAGCAGAATCACTTGACACGTGTTAGAGTGGGCCATGAGAGCAATTAATCAATGAAGTTTTTAAAACGTATATTCTCCCCAAGCCAACCTGAAGACGACAAATCTCAGCCCGCTCAGAACGACGGCGGTACGAGTAATAAGAGTCGCAACTCTTCTGGACCTGGTAACAAAGATAGCAAAGCCACTAAAACTGCTAATGCTACTGCGGCCATTGAAAAGCAACCTAAGCAGCGACCCAAGAAGTCTGAGCCGGTGCCTGCGGACTTTGCGGAGCTGAAACTACCTACTGAATTAAACGATGCCATTATCGACCTTGGCTTCCAAAACTGTACGCCGGTGCAAAAGGAAGTGTTACCCCACTCCCTTGATGGCGAAGATATCATTGCCCAGGCACAAACAGGCACAGGTAAAACCGCGGCGTTTCTTATTTCCGTCATTACCTACCACTTAGAAAATCCAGAGTTCGAAAAGCGGACCAAGGGTAAACCCTTTGCATTGGTCATCGCGCCAACTCGTGAACTGGTGATGCAGATCACAAAAGATGCAGAACTGCTTTCTGCCTACACCGACCTAAAAGTTATGGCGGTGATGGGTGGCATGGACTACGAGAAACAAAAGGCCCAACTACAAAAACCGATAGATTTAATCATTGCCACACCTGGCCGATTGATTGATTTCATTCGCTCCAATATCGTCAATTTATCTGCTGTTGAGACACTCGTCATTGATGAAGCGGACAGAATGCTTAGCATGGGCTTTATTCCAGATGTGAAATCCATTATCGCTCGGACACCACGGAAGGAAAACAGACAGACACAGCTATTCAGCGCAACCTTTAGTGAAGATATAAAACGACTTGCGTCAAGTTGGACGATTGATCCAGTAAAAATCGAAATAGAACCTGATAAGGTCGCTATCGATAGCGTCACGCAATTGGTCTATCTCACCAGTGAAGAATCAAAGTTCAACGTTTTGTACAATATTATTATGGGCGATGACGTGAAACGCGTTATTGTTTTCGTCAATCGCCGCGACCAAACTCGAGACATCGAGAACAAACTCTATCGGCAAGGTATTGAATGCGGTTTGTTAACCGGCGAAGTGCCACAGAAGAAACGAATTAAGACACTCGAGCAGTTTCGCGAAGGTGAGATTAAAGTTTTGGTTGCAACGGATGTCGCAGGACGCGGTATTCACGTCGATGACGTCTCTCATGTCATCAACTACAACCTCCCTGAAGACGCTGAAGACTACGTGCACCGTATCGGTAGAACAGGTCGCGCAGGTGCAAAGGGCACATCCGTTAGCCTAGCCTGTGAGAACGATTCATTTATGTTGCCAAATATTCAAGAATTACTTGGTGATGCATTTGTTTGCGAGCAGCCGCCAGAGGAACTCCTTGCGCCGATGCCAGCACCGCAGAGACGCGGCAGACCCAAACAAGAACAGGCACCTAGAAGACCCCGTGGCAGATAAACCCTTTCCTCTACTAACCTCAGGCGAAATCCAGGCGATGCCTGAGGTCGCCAACATCCATCAATTTAATGCAAAAGCCGTTCGACACACACGCTCTATTGGTGACTACCTCGGCTTAGAGCATGTTGGTCTTCATATCGTTAGACTTGAGTCGGGTGACGAATCGACTCAATTTCACTTCCATCATTGTGACGAGGAATTTCTCTACATAATGTCAGGTAAAGGTATTGCCGACATTGGCGAGCAGCGATGTGAAGTCAATGCGGGAGACGTCATGGCATTCGCACAGCATTCCCTGCCCCATAGCTTAAGCAACCCTTTCGATGAAGACCTCGTCTATCTGATGGGTGGAACTCGAAGCGAAATAGACATTTGCGAGTACCCACGCATCAATAGAAAAATGTACCGCGTACATGGCAAAAAATCCTACGTAGACATGCAGCATTTGCACGACCTGAAGCCGCCAGAAAAATAACCCCCCCCGGTTCGCCTATAAATCAAACCCTGTAGTTGAACTGGTTGGAACGAGTTGAACCGGTTCAACTCACTAAACTTCTAAAAACCGTGCAATACCAGCAACACTGGCAACCACACCTTAGGATGCTTCAACCACCCGTAATACCGTGCATGTCTAGTCACACTAATCCCTTCAATACCTCTTCGTGTATTTGATTCCGGCGGCAGCATGACGCAAGATCAAGGTCTTATCTGGGTAACTACAAACAACCGTTGGCTTACTCCCTAAAATTCGAAGGATGGAACTTTTAAACAATGAATAGTATCGAAATAGACGAGCCTGTAAACGTACTAGGCACCGAGCTCGCGCCTTGTAGCATGGCACCAATCACTGGTTTCTTCCGAGACGGATGTTGTAACACCTGCGCTGAAGACGTTGGATCCCACACGATCTGTGTCGAAGTCAGCGACACTTTCCTTGAATATTCTCGTTTTGCAGGTAACGATCTATCGACACCCCACTTAGAATTTGGCTTCGTCGGCCTCAAGGCGGACGATCGATGGTGCCTGTGCGCCGGCCGATGGCTTGAAGCTCACGAAAAAGGTATGGCACCGAGGGTCTTTCTAAACAACACGCACATCAAAGCCCTTGATATCGTGCCTCTTGAACTACTAAAGCAATACGCCGTTACTGTTAGCTAATAGGCCAGTCCCCATTTTTGGACTGCGGTTCTATATTCGAACGACTGACATTGAAATGAGAGAAAATATGCGACTCGAAAACAAAAAAGTACTCGTCACCCAATGTGATGACTATATGGGCCCCGCTATTTGTGAATTATTTGCCGCTGAAGGTGCCGCAGTTATAGCGATACCCGGCACCGTACCAAACGGTGACGACTTTGAGAAATACGTCAGCAAGATCGACGACATCGATATCCTGATTGCTAACCTAGCCCATGACCCCTGCAACATGCCGGTAGGTGAGATTAAAAGCGAAGATTGGCTGGGCATGTTCGACGTCATGGTACATCCCCTCATGTTGCTTGTTAGACATTTCGCGCCCAAAATGGCTGCTCGTGGCCACGGTAAGGTTGTCGCGATCACCAGTGCCGCACCACTACGAGGCATGCCTGGATCAACAGCATATTGCGCCGCTCGCGGCGCCCAAAACTCATTTGTTAAAGCTGCTGGTCTCGAATTTGCACCCGCGAATGTTCAAATCAACGCAGTCGCACAAAACTATGTAAGCAACCCCGTTTACTTTCCACCTGAACTCGTCGCATCCGAGCGTTTTCAAAAACATCTACAACGCAATGTGCCAATACAGCGTGTCGCGCGTTCCGAAGAATCCGCAGAGCTGGCTCTGTTCCTTGCATCGGACAAAAGTGATTTTATCGTCGGACAGGCAATACCCTTCTCCGGCGGTTGGGCGACGAATGTTTGATCCAATAGAAACTAGCATTGAAAAAATGAGCGCCTGATAATGAACCAGAGCATTCATGTTTGGCATTTGGAAATAACCGACGCTCAGCGCCCCGAAATTGTCGAATGCGATACCGATGTTTACGCCCTTAGGCTTGTAGACACACCCCTGCCAGAGTTCAGCCGCTTCCTCTATGTCGCCGTTGGCGCCTCTTGCCTTTGGTATATGCGATTGCCATGGAGCTACGACCAATGGCGCACGGCGTTAAACAACGTAAATATTCAGACTTGGGTTGCCTATCGAAAAGGGACACCTATTGGCTACTTTGAGCTTGAAAAGCAGCCCAAGGGTACAACCGAGATTTGTTACTTCGGCCTGTTACCGGAATTTATTGGCCAAGGATTTGGCAAAAAGCTACTCGCAGATGCTATCGCCAAAGCTTGGTCACTCGGCGGAAATCGCGTCTGGTTACATACCTGTAGTCTCGACCATCCGAGCGCACTGCAAAATTATCTATCCAGGGGCTTCACCATTTTCAATCAAGAAGACCTTACAGACGACGTTCCCGATAAACCCATTCAGCCTTGGCCGAATGCAAATCGGCGCTAATTTTGTACTAGCCTCGATGACTTAAATCACTTAATTTACGCCCACTGTCTAAAAATTATTTCAACACAAGACCGAGAAAATATATGAGCCAACTAGAAGCTACCCTCTATGACGTCAAAGATGGCGCTGCCTGGATCACGCTTAATCGACCTGAAAATCGAAATGCACTATCTGCGGCGCTGGTAAACGAACTTTATCATCATCTATTGGAGGCTAACAAAGACCCTGCGGTCCGATCAATTGTTATCACCGGCAATGGCACTGCTTTCTGCGCCGGCGCTGATCTCAAAAGCCCTCCGGGCGCGAGCATCGATGGCGGCGGTGAAGCCGTTCCTTATCCAGATGTATTAAAGCAAATCGTCAATAGCGAAAAACCCGTTATCGCAGCTGTGAACGGTGCTGCATTCGCCGGCGGTTTAGGCTTGGTCGGAGCCGCCGATATTGTTATAACAGTACAAGATGTTCAATTTAGTTTCTCTGAAGTACGCATCGGCGTTATTCCCGCTGTCATCTCAGTCGTATGCCTGCCCAAGTTGGGAACACATCATGGCATGAAATTGTTTCTGACCGGCGAACGCTTCACTGGGCAACAAGCTGTTGATTTCGGTCTAGCACATCGGGCTGTTCCAGCAGCGCAGCTTATCGAAGCTGTTCAGGAAGAAATCGATATGATCAATTTGGGCGGTCCTAACGCCATCATCGAATGCAAAAAGCTAGTCCGCCAGGTACCCGGACTTTCTATGCAAGAAGGCTTTGATCTAACGGGAAGCTGGAGCGTAAAGATGTTCAAGTCAAAAGAAGGCGAAGAAGGCATGGCATCCTTCAGAGAAAAGCGAAAGCCTTCTTGGGTTAGCTAATAGCGCCATGCGAATTCAATATGACCTACGACTTTACGTTGCTGTGGCAATGATGGGACGCACACTCAATCCGTACAAAAGGTTGCCCTATGAGTGAGCCACTATTGTGTTGGAACTGCGGGACTTCCCTTGAAGACGTCCCACAACCTATCAGCCGCCATGCCAATTGTTCGAATTGTTTTGAAGTGCTTCACTGCTGTCGATTGTGTCGCCACTACGCACCGGGACGACCGGATGACTGCGACAATGATAGAGCGGAAGCCCCGACGAACAAAGAAACGGCGAACTTCTGCGAATATTTCAAGCCTTGCGCAACGGCGTTTAAATCAAAAAACCGGGCACCCCAATCACTCGCAACTGAAAAATTTGATGCTTTATTTCATGACGACATGGACGATGTTGTAGCGGAAGATAAAAACCCGGACACCACTGATCAGAATAGATCAACAAACCCCTTCGATGACCTATTTAACGATTAGCGCGTCTTGATGATTAGCGCGTTCTGACAAACCGTTCTTTTTGACAACTAGTAGGCTTGACTCGGCAACCACGTGGCTATGTCTGACCAGACAAAAATCATAACCAATCCCAACAGTTGCAACAAGATAAAAGGAATAACACCCTTATAGATCGTCGTGACGGGAATCGAATCGGGCGCGACGCCCTTTAAGTAAAAAATGGCAAAGCCAACGGGCGGTGTCAAAAAGGATGTTTGAAGACACACTGCAAACAGTACCGTAAACCACACCAAATCAAATCCAAGATGGATCACAACGGGACTTACCAGAGGTAATATTATCAATGTGATTTCGATCCAATCGAGAAAGAAACCAATTAAAAATGTGAAAAAGAGTATCGCAATAATAATACCTGTCGGACCAAAAGGCAGACCTCTAAGCAAGCCTTCAATCAGTTCATCACCACCTAGTCCGCGTAGTACAAGAGAGTAAGCCGTGGCACCAAGAAAGATCGCAAATATATAGGCCGTGGTGCGTGTCGTCTCCTGCAGAACACTCGTTAGCACAGAGTAATCCAAACGTTTATTCCACAGGGCAAGTAACAGTGCACCAAACGCACCAACCCCTGCCGCCTCTGTCGGCGTTGCGATACCAAAGAAAATCGAGCCCAGAACAGCAACAATTAATCCCGCTGGCGCCATAACCGACAAGAGCACATCCCACACCAACTTAAGGGTGATTGGCTCTTGTTCCTCAGGAACCGGTGCAGCCTCAGGATTCAAATAGGCATAAACTAAAATAAAGACGACGAACAACCCACCAAGCAATAACCCAGGGAACAACGCACCTAAAAACAGGTCACCGACAGGAATCGCTAAGCGATCCGCCATGAGCACCAACATAATACTTGGCGGCACGAGTATGCCGAGGGTGCCAACCGCACAAACCGTGCCTGTTGCTAACTCGGGTTCATATCCTCGATCGAGCATCTGAGGCAGACCTAATAGAGCTAACAAAACAACCGAGGCGCCGATAATGCCCGTTGTCGCGGAAAGCAATATACCGATGACCGCAACAGTGACCGCCATGCCCCCCTTCACATTGCCAAACAGTTTGACCAGGTTCTCCATCAATCGTTGTGCGACGCCTGAACGGTCGAGCATCAAGCCCATAAAAATGAACATCGGTAACGCAACTAGCACCCAATTGTTCATCACATCCCAAATGCGATCGACAACCAGAAAGCTATAATCCCAGTCCATTTCAACAGGTAAAGAAAAATCAACCTTTAGAACGATACCGATGGCGGTGAATAGCACAGCGAGACCACCCAACACCCAGGCGACAGGGAAACCTGAAAAAATTAGAAGAATAAAACTCGCGAACATCAACAGCGAAAGAATGTCACCAACCGGCATCAGGATTTCGCTCCTTGGCTAGATGTTGTCATCTTAAGCGAAGGGGGCTGGTCGTTGTGGCTAGGGCCATCAACAGGCCATCCAAACAGATAGAGCCAAACCCGAGTGAGTCTCGCCAGGGAGACGACAAGTAGCAACGTAAAACCCATGAATAGCATGCCCTTTATTATCCAGCGAAAAGGCAAACCGCCGGGTGCTTCGGATATTTCACGCAGGCGAAATGAGTATTCAACAAATGGTATACAAGCAAACAAAACAAGTAGCACAAACGGTATCAAGAGCAATATAAGCCCATAAAACTCGACCCAAACTTTGGTGACTTCAGATAACTTTTCCCGCACGACATCGACTCGAATGTGCGAGTCTGAGACGACGGCATAGGAAAGCCCCATTAAAAAACCAACCGCGTAGAGGTGCCACTGCAGCTCTTCAAGTTCAATACTTCCCATTTCAAAGAGGTATCGCATGGTCACGTTCGTTACGATGACGGTCAGTAAAACCAACCAGATCCAGGAAAGAGCATTGCCCAATCGAGTAATAGACCGATCTACCCACAAGGAAAAACGGGAATGAGGTAACTGCATTAATTAAAAATCCCTTGGCAGATAGGCGTTACGCTTCCAATGCTGGTAAGTCGCTTGGAATGCTTTCTGAGATGCCCAAATACGCGCGAAGTCGGGGTCAGCATCAGCCTCTTCCTGTAATACTCGCTGGGTTACTATTTCAAGTTCTTTCAATATTTCGTTGGAGAACTTAGCGGTTGTAACGCCCTTGTCCGCAAAGCCCTGCATAACGCTACCTTGCAAGGCTTCGGCTCGTGACAGATTACGTATGACGCCGGCTGTACAAGCCATTTCTATCATTACTTGATCAGCCGTTGGTAATGCCTGCCAGGTATCAAGGTTCACAACCAAATGAGCCGCAGTGAAGGTTTGATGCCAGCCAGGAAAATAATTGAATTTAGCCACGCGGTCAAAACCCAGCATTTCATCAACCACTGGCAGTGAGAACTCTGTCGCATCAATTGCGCCTTTCTCCAAAGCCTGAAATATTTCACCACCCGGTATCATTGTCACCGAGGCGCCGAGTTCCTGTAGAACACGACCACCGAGTCCTGCAAACCTGATTTTCAACCCATCAAAATCGTCAAGCGTCTCTATTGGCTGTCGAAACCAACCGGCTGTTTCCGGGCCGATCACGCCACAAAGTATCGGATGTACATTATGTTGCTTGTAAATTTCTTGGGTCAGCGCTTGACCTTCGTCTTCGTAATACCAAGCGGTAAACTCCCAGGGCTCCATACCAAAAGGGACCGCGGACAATAAGGGCGTCGCTGGAATCTTGCCTTGATCGTACCCAAGCCAGGTATATCCAGCATCGATCTTCTTTGATTTCACGCCTTCAGTAATACTAAACGCAGGGATCAGCATGCCCGGCTCGAAAACATTAAACGCAACACGCCCGTTAGTTGCCTGCTTGAGCGTATCGGTAACGTACAAGATATTATCGCCTAACGCTGGCAGATTCGTCCCGAAGGCAACAGGCACTCGCCAGGTAATAGGTTTAGCTGACCCAACTGTTCCTGGTAATCCAACCGCGGCCGCTTTTGCCGCTTCACTCTCAGACCGCGACGCCAATGCACCGAGAACGCCAATACTAAAAGCCACCACAACGGCAAACAATGCTGTTCGATTATTCCATGGGTTTTTTACCGGCATATAAACCTCTTATTCTTCTTACAGCACCCATAAGTGATGCTATGTCACAGGGTACTGCGGCCGCACTGTCTTATTAAACAGCCGCACTGAACTTTTTTAATAACTTTTTTAACGTTGTTACCGCACTATACGCAGATCCGCTCTTAGCATCGCCTTGAATTATCCACCGCATCTTCACTTTGAAGATCCAGCACATGATAACGTCTCCAACTAGCTTGCTACCAGTACCTGTATCGTCGTTAATGACCTGTATACTATCAGCCTGTCAAGGGTCCCTGACCAACGCTAAGCAACTCAATGAAACAATTTATCGAGCAACTTGTCGAACAACTTGTCGAACAATTTGTAGAACAACTTAGTGAACCACTTAATAAACACTGGGATTAAAAGGTATCAACAAATATCGTGACAAATGAACAAACACCCGCATGGTTCAGACAATATGTCTCTCAACCCAGAACATCTCACTTTCTGCGCTCGCAGGGAAACCTCGTCCATTACCAAATGTGGAATGCTGAGGACAAGAACAAGCCCGCATTACTCTTTGTACATGGACATGCCGCACAGAGTCATTGGTGGGACTTTATCGCGCCTGCCTTTACAAAGGATTTCAGGGTGGCCGCGATGGATCTTGCAGGTCATGGCGACAGTGATCACCAAGATGAATATACAGTGCTTGGCATCGCGAACTGCATAAGCGCTGTTGCTGATCAGCTAGGCACACAGACGACGATTGTCGGCCACAGCTTCGGTGGAACCATGAGTAGAATTGCGGCCTTCACCCAAGGGGCTGATCTAAAAGGTCTGGTTTTAGTCGATTCGCTGATAAGTGACTCCAAGGGCGCGCGTCGCAGTCACCCTCAGGCAAAGTCTAAACAGCATCATTACGCATCTATTGAAGCCGCAATGAAACGCTTTCGACTCAAGCCACCTCAGCCTAAACCCCCTGCTTATTTGTTTGATTACATCTCACGACATTCATTCAAAGCGATACAAGGAAGCTTCAGCTTTAAGCTGGACCATCATTTATTCTCAAAAATGGTTGAAGATATTGATTCAGATACAGACATATCACTGCCTGACGCAGCGACGATGGTAAAGAAAATCAGTTGTCCTGTTTTTCAAATCTATGGGACACAGAGCCGATTCTTTCCTCCAGAGAGTATTGCCTCACTCGAATCCTGGTTAGGGCCCGATCATATCTTTCGAATCGATGCTGCCCATCATCATCTTTTTCTCGACAGGCCAGTGGAATTTACCCAGATGCTTGGCCATGTACTTTCAAAACTACTTAAGTAAGTGCTTGAGTAAACACTTGGGGAAGCACTTGAGAAAGCACTTGAGAAAGCACTTTGAAAAGTTCACTGAAGGCGAACACCGCTTTTAAATCGCGCAGACACTCAATTCGGTTGAGACGATGACCGTTTTCTTATGACTAAAAAGGACGATCACCATCGATGGTAATACGCTGCATCCTGCGATGTGCAGGCCAGTAATCGTTGACAGGTTTGTGTTGCGTGATGCGGTTATCCCACATTGCGATCGAGTCAGGTTGCCATTGAAAACGGCAGGTGTACTCCGGTGTCACGACATGATTGAAAAGCAAAGCTAACAGGCTGTCGCTCTCTTTCTTGCTTAGCTCTTTGATTGATAGGGTAAAAAGAGAATTGACGAACAAGCCCTTCTTACCTGACAAAGGATGTGTTCTGACCACAGGATGCTCGACCGGCGGGTTATCTATCACCATTTGTGCCAAACGATCCCTACCACCCGGCTCGTTAAGACTCTCTTGAAAGCCAAAGCTGAAATCATGGATCGCCGTCAGCCCACTGACGAAATCCTGCATAGCAGGTGATAGTCCTTCGAATGCGGCCGACATACTGGCGAACATTGTGTCGCCACCCTTCTCAGGAACAATCACGCCATGCAAAATTGATCCTAACGGCGGGCTGGCACGAAATGTCATATCCGTATGCCACATTTCTATCTTGGAGGGGTTCGCCTCGTCGTTTTCAAGAATGGTCAGCTGAGGAAAACCCTCAACATGTGGGTAGGCTTCATGCATTTGCGGTTCACCGAACATCGACGCAAGCTGCGCATGATCTTTCGGTTCAAGCGGTTGGTCTCTAAAAAAGAGCACCTCGTACTCGAGCAGTGCTTGATTCAGCTCATCGAAGACAGATGGGCTAATCGTTGAGGTAAGGTCGAGGTTTTCGACAACCGCGCCTAGTGCACCTGCATAGGGTTTAAGCTTCAGCATCGCTAAACTAGCTAGAAGCTTCTAGTTGTTCGAGCAACTTGACTGAACGCGCTTCAAGCTCAGCGATTAGCTCTTTGCTCTTGTGTACGGAAAGGGCAACAACCCTATTTTTCCCCAATGCGCGCAAGCCTTTTGCAATTGCTTCGGCATTCGCTTTGATGTCGTCTTGTTGACTCATGATCCACTCCATATTTATGACGCGCAATAATACTTCATTTCGCCGCTTGCTTCATTAGCGAATATTGCAGCGTTGAAGCAACAATATCGAGAATAACTAACATCTGCTAAGTAATGGCGGGTTTATCCCTATCAATATTATTGCGATTTTTGATTCCAGCAATCGTTTTTTCATAGCTGATGTTAGAATAGGCAAAAAATGATACAGATTATGCAAAAGTTCATCCGTCAAGCAATCAGCCTCGTGTCTGCCCTGTGGGTTGTCGCGAACTTGTCATTCTGGTTGATGCCACTGCTGACCGTTTCATTATTAAAGATTCTATTGCCAATTCCTTTGGTGACCAAGTTTTGCCAGCGAGTTTTAGAGTTTATCTATCGTTCCGCGGTGTTGGTCGACAGTTTTTGGATGACGAGGGTCATTGGAATCCGCATTAATATCATCGGTCAATTGCCTGATCATCCTTCGCCAATCGTCGTTAGCAATCATCAGTCCTGGTTCGACATCCCCATCATTCAACATACGGTGACCAGCCAGGGTCCCATACTGAAATTTTTGATCAAACGACAATTGGTTTGGGTGCCCATTATTGGCTGGATCTGTTACGCATTGAATTTTCCTCGCTTGAATCGCGGTCAAGGCGACAACGCTAGGCAGAAAGATTTTGCTGCGATTAAATCAGCTTCAGATACCTTATCGACAGAACGGGGCGCGTTGCTCATTTTTGCAGAGGGCACACGCTTTACGGCAGCGAAACATCAGGCTCAAGCATCACCCTACCAGCATCTACTCAAACCAAAACCGGGTGGTCTCAAAATTGCGCTCGAGTCCGCGCCAGCTGATACGCCGGTGGTTGCATTAAGCGTTGTTTATCGCAACCAAGTTACCCATTTTTGGCGCTGCCTGCATGGTGCCTGTCCAACTATCGATGTTGTGATTAACAACTACACGGTTGCGGATGTTACAGATGCGCGCACGTGGCTTGAAGCCCGTTGGCGCGAGAAGGATCAACTTATAGGCCGTGACGGGCACAGAAATGGCGTGGGGTTCGCCGATTTGGATTAAGACCGCAGAACGCCAAGCCAAATGATGAAAGGCGCGTCAGCGGCTGCATGCTAGTCGTCTCTGGTTCTATGTGTTTGTATGAATAAAATGATACTGAATATCCAAGTCACCAAAAACAACACCACTAAAACGAGCGAGTCGCTCGAACTATCAACGCCGCTCATTACCAATCCGATCTTCGACAAAATAAAGGATGAGTTGTAAGCAGCTGAAGCAATGTACAAAGCAAAAAAACTGTACAGAAAAGAAATAGTAATTGCCTGGAACTTGGTCATTTTCGCACTCACAAAATACGCGACAGTGACGTAGGCAAAAAGGATTGTCATAAAAATAGTCACATCGCTGACAAGTGCGCCTCGAGCAAGGTAGTAGGACTCCAACAGCTCGTATCGAGTTAACTCAGTGAGGTATTGCGCAATATCGAATTCCATATCAGAAGCCTCTCAACGTATTTCACTTTAGCAGCTATGTGTCATTTTGACGCCTAACAACTTTAGAAGATAGGAAGTATAAACCACATTTACTGAAGCGCGGTTATGTAGTGTTTTTGCTGATGATCATTTAGATTTAAGACACTAAATTTAAGACTCTGTGACGTGGCGACCTTTTTAGGGTCAATGACTGTCATGGGGCTGATATCTTGACTTGCAGTCTGCTGGGTTGATCGTTTAGAAGCATTAAAGGTCGGACTGGTTAATTCGTCCATGTCGTAGGGTTGACTTGCTGTAGTCGTTTTAACCGATGGTGGTTGTGCTTCGATAGCACCTAGAATTTTCTGAATTAGGTCTGGCCCAGTAATATCGAGCCGATCGCGGCCCGTTCAAACACTCTCGCGAGTCGCTTGTTGTTCTTCGGCGCAATGCGTTTTCTCATCTTCGCATTGGGCTGAAGGCGGCCCCGAGGCAAGACAACGTAAACGGGTCGTTTGTTATGCACCGCCTTCAAGTCCCGTCAAAGCCAAACCTTATTCGCCGGCCTTCAGCACTTCGTAGTGCAGGCCCTTGGCGGTGCGGTTTTGGAAGCCGGTCCAATGGGTGTGTTCGGGTTTTTGGGAGCCGTCGTCTTCCTTGGCCCAGACGCCGTCGTTGGCGTTCGGCGCAAGGTCGAGATAGGCGCTCATCGCCTTGTCGCCCTTGAGATGGTAGCCGAGCCAGGCGGTGACGAAGTGCTGCGAGATGTTGTTCATCCGCACCGAGTCCCAGACAGCGTCATTGTAATGTTCGGCCAGATTGAAGCCCAACTCCTCGTCGACCTTGTCGGCCTCCCTCGGTGCGGGCATCGGGGCACCGGCATTATGGTTGGCGTTGTCGAAGGTCAACAACGAACGATCAACGCTGACAGCACCCTGCCAGATAGCGCGCACGCCCTTTTCATAACCCGAGACATCGTCGATGGAGCCGGCGATGAACAGCGACGGAATCTTGACCTCCTTGAGCGTCTCGGCGTCCCAGAAGCCGCGCTCCATGCCCCAGGGGCCAAAGGCAATGATGGTCTTGATGCGCGAATCGGTCAGCGCGTTGTGGCTGTCGCTGCCGCTTAGATGCACGCCAAGCGTGCCATGCGGGCCGCCCCAGCTCAGATCAACAGCTGCCTGGGTGACGCCGCCGCCGGCCGTGATGATGGCGCCATAGCCGCCCATTGAAAAGCCCATGATGGCGGCGTTGCCGGTATCGGCGAGGCCATTCAAAAAGTTGCCATCCTTACCCGCAAGACGCGCCAGTTCATTGAGCACAAATATCTGGTCGATCGAGCGGTTGATCAGGGTCGAGCCGGAAGCCGCGCGGGTGCGGTAGGTGGAATCGGTGTGGTCAATCGAGGCGACGACATAACCCTTGGAGGCGATGTTTTCGGCCAGGTGTGCAAGCAGAAAGCGATTACCGGGAGAGCCATGGGAGACGATGACCAGCGGCAAAGCATGCCCGCCTGTGAGCGGGGC